>JANNEQ010000001.1:0-77734 GCA_031378885.1 Flavobacteriales bacterium | reverse complement strand
GTGGATCAGTGAGTTTTGAAAAATGAGCTTCGATATTCATACCGTTTTTTTATGGCCAAATAAAAAAAAACTAAACAATAGTTTAATCAACTCAGTTAATATGTTGCTGATATTCAGTTGTTAATCATGCGGTAGCCCTGGAAGGTGCTGACCTAATGCGATATCTTCCTCAATAACCAGGACAAAAAACAATTTCCAGAATTGAAAAAAAAATTTCTTATATCCGTTGCACTTATTTCAATTGTTATCCTATTATATTTTTGTCGGATTCCTTTTCAAAAAAACTGTTGTGACGCACCTGTAATCAGATGGAAATTTGCCCTATATACCAGTGAATGTAACGATGAATCAGGTTGCAATTTTAACAAAATCGAAAAAACCGGGTTGGGAGAATATCTAAGTCTGAAGGATATAAATTGCCCTTGTTCTGATTTCGAAAATCCCAATAAAGAAAATGCTTCTGTTGATGATTCTTTACCGGAACTTATACCTTATGAAAAGTTCCTTGAGAATGTAAAGACTAAGCGCAAAACTATTACCGAAATAAATGAAGCAAAAAACTACTTGTTTGAAATATTTGATAACAATATACCTGAGTATTGGATAGGAACAAAATGGGATTTCAATGGGACAACAAGAGAGCCCAAAATTGGAGCAATTGCCTGTGGATATTTCATCACCAACATTCTAACAGACATTGGATTTGAAATTCACCGAACCAAATTAGCACAAGCTCCATCTTCTGAAATGATAAATAATCTTTGCGTAAATATTAAAAGGTTATCGGAATTTGACGAATTAATAAAATATATTCAACAACAGCCAGACAACAGCATACTTCTTATCGGTTTAGATTTTCACACAGGATTTATATTGAAAACAAAAGCCGAAATTTTCTTTCTCCACTCAAATTACATTTATAAAGAAGGTGTAATCAAAGAAAAAATTGAAAAATCATTGGCCTTAAAAAGCAGTAAGAGTTTTATGATAGGAAATTTAAGCGAGAATAAAGGATTAATTACAAAATGGATGACAAGTGAATAGGCAAAGAAAATCGCACAATATTTTATAAACATAGCTCCGCTTCGATTTCACTATGTGTCGAACGCCACCTTCTGTAGCGGCCTTGCAGAGAGAACTTCATATTACGGGGATTGAACACCACCACCCCACACAAAAACAAAAACCCCTCGGTTTCCCAAGGGGTTTTTAGACTCATACCATGCACTCTATCCTGCACTCACCAGCGTGGTGCGCAAATCGGAGAGCACTACTTCATATTCGCCAATGAATTGTACCACCTGTCCCATGCCTTGGGTATCCATCATGCGCGAGAGTTTGCCTCCAATGCCGGAGTCGCTCTGTTCGGCAATAGCTGCATCAAGCTCTTGCTGTGTCCTGCCAATTAAATCGAAGAGATTTACTTTCTCCGGGCCTTCCGGTAAGGTAGCCAGTACAGTATTGAAACTTGCCAGCTTGGCACGAAGTCGCTCGATTTCCTGCGCCAGCTCCTGGGCGTTTATGGAGGCATTGGAAAGACGGCGTTGGAATACGGTGCGTTTGTAATCCAAATCCACTTTCATTTTGTTCGCGTAAGCCGCGTTTGTATCCAGGTCGGATACTTTCGTTAAACTATTCGTTTCTATCATAACGGTCAATAATTAAAATAAAACAATTCCGGCTTTGATTAATACCTGCCGGTGGAGGTACTTTTTTTTTGACTTTTAGTGAATTAAAAAATTTAGGCTGCATTATTAATTTCAACAATTCGCGCCTCCAGTTCTGCAATGAAAGTATCTGCCACATTGATGTAGATATCTTCACATGCCACCAGCAATCTTCTGTGTTGGGTTTTTGCTATTCCCATGTCTTCCATCTCCAAAAGTATCTTAGCCCTTTTGACTCGGGTTATCTTTAGATAACCCTCAATAGCCTTCGAATTGGGGAGTTCAGGAACAGATTGCAACTGACTTTCATATCCCAGAATTTCCATGTCCATTTCATAGAGTCTTCCGGACAAATCAGAAAGTGGCATTTCTGATTCTTTAATGTTGGCCTCTTCGCGGCTCTTGCGGTACAGATATTCTGCACGTTTTCCTTTTGCTGTTTCGATGGCGGCTTGAGCGTCGGCCACCGAGGTAACTTCTGATAAATTAAACATTGTTAAAAAAAATTAAGTATTACTATAAATATTTACTTGTCTCAGATCAATTTATTCATCTCATTCAAATGCGCCTTCATTGCTTTTTTTCGGGTGTTTCATTTTTTTTACCCTTATTTATTTTTGTATAACAACGTGAAGTGGATTTGTCTTTCGATTCATTCCTTGTCCTTTGACGTGACAAATATTTTCACCAAATCACCAAAAGCCGGATAGCGATTTTTGGTGTTCGTAGACCTGGGTTTTTTGTTAAAATGAAGGCGCGATTTTCCGAAAAAATCTGAATGTCAGCTATCTAGAGAGAATAAATGAGCGCGAAACTGAAAGTTCGTAGACTTTTTAAATTAATTTTTTGCTGTGAATTTTGTGTGACTTTTTTTGTTTGGAGGTCGGGGAAAGTGATTAAAATGGAATTTTTGGTTAATGCCGAACAAAACATAAAGTAAAGGTTCGGGAGTTTCTAATAGCGGAAGTTTTCAACAAGGCTTATAGTTCCGCAAGCAAGAAGCTATTTATAGCAATCCTAAACAACACATATCCAGCAATTTAATTATAAAAATGCACCTCAATAATCGGAAATTATTAAATTTTGATTTTCATATTCTTTTAGCAGAATAATCGATTAACCGTTTATATTTGTTAGTAGGATTTCTTCGGACATTCAAAAACAACTAAATTACCTTTAAATAATATCCTGTCATGCTTAAAACAATTTCAATTATCTTTTGTGTGTTGTCAATTCAAATGAATGCGCAGCAAAATGCTCAATTGTCAGAATGGACTCTTTCTGGAAATAATGTGAGTGGTGATTCCAAGCTTGGAACAAACAACGGCTTCGATTTGATCTTCGAAACGGCCAATATCGAACGAATGCGAATAACTGACGGTGGTTGGATAGGCATAGGAGTTGCAAATCCAGATGCTTTTTTTCATATTGGAGGTAGCTTTAAATTGGATGGGACTCTATAAATTGGTAGTTTTTCCGACATTACTTTCCCTCCGAGACGTTATGTATACTCTGATGCGAATGGACAACTTCGCGTAATGAACGCCAACGAACTTCTTCAAGATTTATATTCGTCCGATTGTATTCCATTTATGAGTTCTGATGGCACAGTCTCATCGATAACCGCCCCATCCTGGGCTTCTTCCTCTGGGTCAATCGGTGAAAATGGAAAAATGTGGACAGGAAGTATTTGCCCCACATACGTCGGCATTGGAACCTCGAATCCAATTCATAATCTCGAAATTAATGGAGATTTTTTCGTGGGTAATTCTCTTGCCTCGGCCATGTTTAGTGCATCTGATGGTTTCAAAATTAAGTCGAACTCAAGTGGCAATGGCCCATTTAACATATTGAATGAAGATGGCCTGACTAATATTTTCAGAGTAAATAAGTTCGGTGGAACAACAATAAATTTTACAGGTAATTTAGGTGTGCCGTTTAAGGTAATTAATGATAATAATTCTTTTAAAATTGATAATAATGGCTCCTTAAATCTTAATACAGGCATGGAATTCACTAATATTCCAGTCTTATCCATAAGTAATCAGACAGAGTGGTATACCGAAAATATTTTTAAGCTGAATGCGAATGGTTCAATGGAGTTGAGGCTTATTGAGCCCAACGGGACTAACTATTTTCCGTTTAAGGTTACACGAGGCACGTTTATTTCTGGTGATGAAGAGTTTGACTTAATGGCCATTGATAATAACGGAAGAATATTTTCAAGAGCGGTTACAGTAAAGAATACTTCTTTTTGGCCTGATTTCGTTTTCGACAAATCATACCAATTAATGCCTCTAAAGTCGCTCGGTGAATACATCGCGGCCAATGGTCACCTTCCTGAGATACCGGCGGAGTCTTACGTCGAAGAAAACGGAGTGGATTTATATGAATTGAATAGATTACTACTAATGAAGGTGGAAGAGTTAACTTTATATCTTCTTCAACAATCACAACAAATCGAGTTATTAGAAAAACAAATGGAATTACTAAAAAAATAATATTGTTGCCATGAGAAAGTATAAAATCTTGTTTTCTTTAATACCGCTGTTTATTTTTAGCGTAAATTTATCAGGGCAATGCACATATTCTTCATGCTCCGGTGAAGGAGTTAATGTATTTGGAAATCACGCAATATTTGAAGGAAACGATGTACCGTATGAGACTACTTTCTATACGGGTAGTGAAGGTTGTGATGAAAGACCATGGGTATTGGTATTTGAAGATAATTTTGATGGAACGACTTTGAATACTCAATTTTGGCGGGCTGTCAATGGAGTCCCACGAGGTCAGCCTACTCCGACTGATTGTGAGGGTATTACCCACAGAATGTATACTAAGGCTGAGAATTGTGTAGTCCAGGATGGTTTTTTGAACTTAATTGCAAAAAATGAATTTCTTGATGACCAGACATTTTCTTGGTACAATGCAGCAACCGGATTGGATGAATTGGTTAGTTGTGACTTTTACTTAACGACAGGAGAAATAAATTCAAACTTTAATTTTTGGCGGGGAGCGTACGAAATTAGATGCCAAATTCCCAATTTTGATGAGGCCCTACCTGCATTCTGGATATTCGGAGGTAATCCAAATGTTCAAATTTTGGACGACTATGATAATCATTTGATTTATCAAGAAATGATTGGAGCGAATGAAGTTGATTTTTTCGAAATAAATGGAGACTGTCCTGAAAAAGCAAGAATGACAACGCATCTCTGGTATAACGGAGAGTTCTGTCATGATACTATCTCAGGGTTCTCGGAAACTTGCTACCCTCCAGGAAATGGAGCTCATTTTGTCACTAACGACGACTATTGTGGTGATGCAGATTATTCTGATGATATGCACGTATTTACTTGTATTTGGGATAAATTCATACTTGAGTTTTACATTGACGGAGTCTTACACGCCGTTCAGCCCAGGTTTAGAACAATTCTTGGCCAAGAGTTAGATTGCAGTTCTGTAAATACTTACGCAGAGTACTTATTGGACTGGACATTCCCATTTCTGCCCGCAACAGTTATCGCAAGCCTTGGAATATTAAACGGTGACCCAAATTTGAGTAATGTAGAAGCATCCACATTTAAAATTGATTATATTAGATTTTTTGGAAGGCTAGATTGTGAGGATAAGGTCATTAATAATTCAGATTTTTTAGACACTTCTTATCCGAACCTTTTTCAATATGTCACAGGAAATACAATAGTCTTAGCTAATGGTGGTGGAATTCCGGATAATACCCATGTTGTTTTTATAGCCAATGAGGCTGTAAACATGGAGAGTGGATTTGAGATAGGATCAGGAGCAACTTACGATATTAATATAGTAGAAAATTCATGCAGCGGCAGCGGAATGGTAGTTTCTAATGGTTCAGAAAATGTTCATCACATTAAAGAGGAAAACGATCTTTTTTTTAATGATCACGTAAGTAGCAATTTTAGACAGTTTAATTCACAAGAAAAAATTTCTCAGCCGATCAACCAGCAAAATGTTACTTGCTATTTGAATATCCGATCTTCAGATGGCAAATTAATTCTCCATCAAAATTACAGAGAGGGAAATATTACTGAAACGAAAAATTTATTGAGTTCCGGATTGTATATATTTGAATACCTTGATTCTAATTTACAAATTATTGATCGACAGAAAATTGTAGTGGTGAATTAAGGCGTTCAGGAGAATGTGTAGACATTAATAATTTATTTTCTTTTTTTGAAAACGATATTGGGAAGGACATTATTGGGGAATTATAGCACTTATCAGTATTTGCTGGCTATTATTCTTATTTCTTTGGTCATTAGAGTGAATTTTTGTTGTGATCTGTTTTTGCATGAGTGGGATGAACGATACCACGCATTAGTTGCAAAACATTTGATAGATCATCCTCTTAAACCAACTTTATATGAAACCCCAATTCACGACTATGATCATACGAATTGGATATCCAATCACATTTGGCTTAGTAAGCCTCCACTGCCATTGTGGTTTATGGCATTAAGTATTAAATGTTTTGGATTACATGAGTTCTCGGTGAGAATTCCGGCTTTGGTTTTTTCCTCTCTCTCAATCTTATTGATATTTCTTACCGCAAGAAAATTATTTTCTAATAAAATCGGTCTTCTTTCAGCTGCATTGTGGGGAGTGCATGGTTTAATCACTGATTTGGTATCCGGTAGACTTAGTAGCGACGGTGTTGAAGTATGTTTCCTGTTTTTCGTATTATTCGGTATATATCATGTTTTCAGGGTAGAGCAATATAAATTGAAATGGTATAATTATGCAATTATTGGTTTTATTATGGGGCTGGCTGTTATGTGTAAATGGCAGCCCGCCCTTATAATTTTGGTCGTTCTGTTTTTTTATCATTTTGATAAAAGATCGATTTTACCTCATCTTTTTGGATGTTTCCTGTGTTTACTTTCTTCTGCGTGTGTAGTACTTCCATGGATATTGCATATACTGAATTCGTTTCCGGTAGAAGCAAAGTCTTTTCTTATGTCCTTGTTTAGTCCATTTTACAATGAATCCATCAATCCGGATGGAAAATGGTACAGTTATTTATCTGATTTTGGTAACTTTTTTGGCTTTAGTACCTACTTAATTATGGCAATCGTTTTGTTTCAATTACTTAAGTCTAAAAATCAGCTTTTTATAACCCTTTTAGTTTGGATCATTTTACCATTGGCGATTTTTAGTTGTGCTGAAGTGAAAAGAGGAACATACCTTTTTATCAGCGCTAGTGGCGTTTTTATGCTCATTGGTTGGGCTTGTTCGCATGAGTTCACCAATTCCAATCTTATTAGCAAATCGATGCGAATTCTTGGCATTTGTTCCGTTATTTTAATTTTTGGCTATTCATTAGATAGGATGTTTTTATTTAAAAAAAGAATATATAGCCGGGAGTGGAGCGACAAGATAAAAAATGCGCAATATGAAAAAGGCGCTGTCATATACGACGAGCCACATTATATTGAGTTGATGTTCTATCATGACGTTACGGCTTATCCTTATTCAAAGCCTTGATTTTATAAATTCAGAACCTCTTAAAGATGCGCGAATTTTCTCCAAGAATACGGAGGCCAAGACACCATTTACCATAGTTCTTTTCTCCTTCTCTGCGGCATTTGCCTTAAACACAATTAAGAAATTCTCCTCCTCTTTTTATAAAGCCGCAAATACAAACAGAGGCACCAAAAAATCTGGCAATACGCCAACTCAAGTCAGATAGAATTACCCAACACCTCGCGATAAAATTCCATTTCATCCTGAATAGATTTGATTCGGAATTTTAGACGAAGTTGTGCCTGTAGACCATTGCTGATCAATAATTTTTCCTGGTTCTTTTTATTCTTCCAAAACCATTCGCGTTGCTCTCTATCCATGAAAAGCAAATTGGCGTCAATATGCCTGTAATAAGGAATGGCAAAACAAATATTTTTGTAATTGACAAGCATTTTTTTCAAATCGTCATTTCTTTTGTTCAGAAAATGCTCCAGGTTTACGATTTTTGATTGAAGCCAGGCGCGCAATGCTAAAATTTCATCCGCATCTGAGTAATCTTTCGATTCCGGATCGAGTTCTCTGGCCATCAACAAATTTTGCATATTGGAGGCGTAGAAAAGTTCGGCTCCATTTAAAGTTCGTTGGCCCGATTCTATGAATGAGACATGTTGATAGGAAATATCGAGGAATTTCGAAAACTCTCTTAAACTGATGTTCAGTTTTTTTCGCATTTGAAATAAGTCTTCCATTTTATTTTGTGCTTTTTTGAAGTTGTAGACGCTTTCTGTAGACGAATAATCGTCTACAGAAAGCGTCTACAACTTCGGAAAATGATACATTTTTTTTACTGAATAATTTTTTTCTAAATTTTTACGTGAAATTTTCTGACGTTCTGACGGAAACGAAAAGTTTCATCCGTTTTTCTGACAAAATATACATCGGGACTCATCGGTTCATTCGTTCAACAAAAACTTCGTAATAATCGCGGTGGGTAATTTTGCTTACTATCAGGCAATAAAATGCGATGGCGTGCAGATCTTCGGTTTCAATTTCTGAATTTTTACGGGTTTGACGGATTTCTTCCTGAAACCTTTTTGTATCCACAATTTGTGGATTTTTAATAATCTCGCCCACAAATTTCACATAAGACTGAGTGAGAGCATAGAGCGGATTCTCCCACATTTTTTCAAATTGTTTGAGAATGCGTTTATTCATTGTTTCAGCCACATCATCTTTACCCAATTCGAATTGCACTATCATCGCGATCATATTTTTTTTCAGGGCAAATTCTCTTCCATTGATTTCTATCAATTCATCATCGGAGGGCATATCTATTAATATATGGTTGGCCTCCCTGAACTTGCGCGCATTGAAATAATACGATGCCAGATTGAGCTGCATACAAAGTTTTTCTTTCGGAGAATCTCTTGCTTCGCTATTATCCAACCACCGCTCCACTATGCGAATAGAAAGATTATTTTGTCCTTGCGCGCAAAGTATTGCGGCTTTGAGCGCTACAATTTTTGGAACCAGCCATAAGATCACTCCTTTATTATTGCGCATGATTCGATCTATTTCATCGATAGTTTTTTGGGCGTCTGCAAATTTCCGGTTCCGATAAGAACAATGTGCTAGGATGAACAGAAATTCTAACTCACAAGCCACATGTGTCGGCCCAAATGCATTGGCCCTTTTCAGTCTATTGAATATTTTGTCTACGAAAGGCTGAATTTTCGCATAATCCTTAACTGAAGCGTAAACAGATCTACCTGTTGCCACCAGTGTGAGCATAAATTCCGGATTGCTGGCCTCGCTGCGTTTTATCTTCAGTTCGTGAAATACTTCGTTTATGATAAGCTCCACATTGGGTGTTTGTCCTTCCCGTTTGATTCTGTCAATCTCTTCCCGGATGCGGTTGAAAGTCATCTCGAGTTTTCTCAATGAAGCGAGCGATATTGAATTTTCTTCCCAACTTTCAATGGCTTTGCCGGTAGGTTGGTTGAAGTCCTCACTGTGTTTGACACCTAGAAACAATATCTGATCAAGAAGACCAGGTAATTTTGCATCGCGCGCCATTTTTTCGGCCGACTTCAGGTATTGCAGCGCCATATCGTTCTTCTGAAAGCGAATAGATCGCTGTGCGAGGAAAATTTCACCTGTAATTTCAGCAAATCTTTGGGGATCTTCTTTCATTTCCGCAGCTTTCAGAAAAGCCTCCACTTTGGCCAGAAGTCGTTTTCGCAGCGCATAATATTTAATCATATCTGCCTTACCGAAAATAGCGATGGCAAATTCTTCATGCGATTCCCCGCACGATGCAAGAAGTAATTCGAAGAGTTCGACAGAATGATTAGGCTTCTTTGACGTCGATAGCGTTTTTTTGAAGTCAACAATATTCTTTGTCGAAAACATACCCAGGAGTTGTTCTAATGTTTCCATGGTGCGAAATATAGAATCTCTCCCAGGTTTGACTACCTCAACTCGTATTTTACGAAGTTTTGGGCTGTTTTGTAAATTGCGGCTCCCAAAAAGCACTGAAAATGTCCGTTACTCCACAATCCCGGATCGTGCAGGGAACAACGAATAGCAGCTTACAAATACATTGTAATTCAAACAATTAAGCAATATCGGTCTTAATCCAACACAATGCGATGGACCAACTCACATTTATCCCTACTTCTTCAAAAAAGTTCAAACGCGTTGATTTTGCAATTGCATTTCTGCTGTCTGCATAAAAATGGCATGACAAATTTTCCCCATTTATCGTCAGAATTGTTAATATTGGGCACCCCAGCCAAAGAGTGCGATAAAATTTTCGGTACCTTTCGCTTTAGAGCCCTTTAAAAGACAACCATGAGACAATTAATTTACATATTGACTTTGGCTTTAATACTTTATTCCTGCGACCTTAAGACAAAAAATCAACATGCCAATAATTCAGTATCATTAACCACTTCAACCACTACTGAAAAACCGAAAGAAATTGGCGACAGTATTTACAAAATTGGCGACTTCCTTTTCGAGGCGAAAAAGAATGCAAGGTTTGAGTTTGTAGTCCACGGACAAAAACCAAAATCAGCAACTAAAGGCGACACACTTTATTCGGAAGACCAAATTGTGTTGCTTGGCGACATTCATGAAATTGTGAGTTGGGGAATCTTCAAAAAATTTGCGTTCAAGTCGCAATTTGACCATTTCAAGGCTGACATAATTTATAAAGGAAAACTTGCACCACCAGATTTTTCGACAGATCCAAAGGCCAAACATTTTATCACCAGAATAAGAGAAGGCTGTGAAGCAGAAGGCGTTAATTTCGCCGGACATTACACCATTATAGAATGGGGTTGCGGAGCTTTATGTCAGGAAATGGCTATCGTTGACAGAATTTCAGGGCAAATTATTTATTCTCATATTCCGTTTGACACCGCCGACGGGCACTCAGGAACCCGATATAAAATCGATAGTCGAATGCTTATTATAAACATAGAAACTTTAAGTGAGTTTTACGATTACGAACCAGGTTATAAAATAGTATCTGACTACTGGAGAAAACTGGCAGTTTATGAAATTAAAAATGGCAGACTCAAACAAATAGAATGACAAGAAGAACGGCCATTAATAAAGTGTGGAAGAGGTTATCCGCAAGACGCTGTGGCGAAGCGCTGCGCCAGGTGTCAGTCTCAGAGCCGACTGAAAGTTTTGCACTCCCCTATTGCCGACTTCTTAAATTCGCTAAACGTTGCTTACCGCATTATACACAATACAACACGCATCAACCAGCAGACCAATGAAAAAAGAATTTATCTTATCCGCCATTATTACTTTCACCTTTCTAACCCTGGGGTTTCTGTTGCTTCATTTTGACCTTATTAGTTATGGCGTATCCATTTTTGTATTTCTGCCCTTTATCATTGGCTACATTTTAGGCAAATCGATTGTAAAGAAATTCAGCTTGTTCGGACTCATTTTTTCAATTGTCACCTTCTTTATTTTACTCTATGTCGGTGCCCTGGAAGGAATGGTCTGCATCATCATGGCTTTGCCATTGGCCATAATAGCGGTCATTCTGGGTGGTTGGATTAAAATACTCTTTGAAAAGAAAAAAGACAAACCCGACAATTTAATTAAAAGTTCCATCCTCCCATTGATTGTCTTTTTAGGCGTTGGATTTTTAGAAAAAGAACTCACAAAAAACGACAAAGAAATTATTTCAGTAAAAACGGAGATGACCGTTCCCTTTACAGCAATGGAAGTATATGAAACCATCAAATCGGTCGATACTTTAATTGCGGAAAAACCCTTTTTAATGAAACTTGATTTGCCCATTCCGAATAAGTGTGTTTTAGAAAAAGAAGAAGTGGGTGGGCTGCGCACTTGTTACTTTAGTGGTGGAACAATTACCGAGAGAATTACCGAACTTGAAAAAGGAAAAGTTTTAAGAATGGATGTAATTGATTACAAACTCAAGGGCAGAAAATGGCTGGGCTTTAAAGAAGCCATCTACTATTTCGAACAAGTTGGTCAGGACAGCAGCAAAATAACAAGAATTACAACCTACACTTCTGTATTGACACCAAGATTTTATTGGGAGCCATTGGAGAAAATGGGCATCAGTCAGGAGCACGATTATGTATTTGACAACTTGAGAAATGACTTAAAGAAAAAGTATGGCGGGTAGGATTGGGTAATTATTCAGGTCCGAGCAATACATATAACACATTACCAAGTAATCCCTTTATTAAAGACAAAAACAAATGACACGAAGAAGAAATATTTTGTTTTTAATTTCAATAGGCCTCTTAGCGCTTTTTGGCAAAGCCAATGCACAAACAGACACCACAAAAAATGATGTTTTCGGCTTTTTTATCATTATACCGGCTGAATTCCCTGTAATTGATACCAAAGACTTTACTCAACAACTTACTTCCAACGGCTATCCAAATGTAAATTACCCGAAAACAACCCCGGGTATCGGATTACAATTTTATACAAACCGATTAATTGGTACATTTTCGTTCAATAAAAGAACAAAGAAGAACGAAAACGACCTCAATCTGACAGAAGTTGAATACCGCTCTACATCCTTCAATGTGGGCTACTCGATTACAAAAAGCCCATTGTTTTCCGTTTATCCATACATAGGTTTTAAAGGCAGTGGACTTAATTACCTGTATAAGGAAAAAGTACCTGATTCGACATCCTTCGGCAACTATCTGCAGACAAATTACAAATACACTGAGGTGACAAATTCCAGGGCACATCTCGACCTGGGGATTGGAATTTCTCATCAATGGTTTTATATCATTAATCTCAGATTCGGCTATCTGCTGCCACTGGAAGTGGTCCGATGGAAGGTTGACAACAGCCAAACCACATTGACAAATTCACCAACAATACGGTACCAATACTATTTCAGCCTCACGCTTGGACTTGGTAACATCATTACTGATGATTACATAAACCGATATTACACAGAGCCATGAGAAACCAACTTACAGTTCTTTTAGCCCTATTGATGATACAATCCTGCAGCACAAACACGGCAGATAACACGCAGGATTCAAAAACAAACGTTGATACGCTCTCAGGAATAGAACATGAAGTTAATCTTTATGAACCTGTCCGTCCTGAAATCAATGACATTCGTATTTTGAATGAACTCCTTTCAAAAGCAGATAGCGTAGTTGCCTATAATTATAATGGCTACAACGGAAATGCGGCTAATGTTGAATTTGTGGATTTATTTGATGTAACGACCCAACAACTATGCCCATCGGCTACTAATGGGAAAATCCTTAGCAAAAGACAAATTGATACTTTGATAGAAATAACCAGCGACACCACAACCTATGACGGAAGTTGGAGTAGCGTACATGGCACTTGCTTTATTCCGCATCTTGGTTTCGGGTTTTTCAATAGAGATTCGTTGATTGCACAAATCAACGTTTGTTTTCTTTGCGAGGCGATCAGAACACGACCCTATTATTGCTCAGATGGACTTAGTTTAAAAGGTTATCAGCGGCTGTATAATTTTACCAAAAAAATTGGAATGAAAATAATAGACCACAGTTCCGGGCTGGAGCATTGATCGATTCAACCCATTAGTAAAGTAACTACCCGAAAAGTAAAATTTACGCACTCTCACCTTGTTATTTATGAAATAATCCAAAGGCAAAAACTATCAATATGACGAAAAAATAATTTCATCGCCTGAGCCGCTGAAGTATCTTTGAAACATCCATATAAAAAAGGAGCTTTCAGATTCGACCATTTCACATAAAAATCAAATTGAAGCAAAATTCAATATGAAACGAAAAGCGCTCATCATTGCGACGATAATTTTTTTCTTATCTATAAACACTCAATACTTTTGGGAAGGAAAATTGGGATTGCTTGCATTTCCAGCACTTACATTGTTATTCATTTTTTATGTAATACTCGCATTAATGCTGGGTGTGCAAGTTTTCATACTCTTTAAAGAAAAATTCAACGATAAAAAAAGGCTCTCCGTCTCACTCATCTTACTCATTGTATTGACATTGGCCTTTTTTAAGCCAGGAGGATTTATTGACTTAGACAAACTATCCGGAAATGACCTACTTATTGCGGTTAGAGAAGGTGCCGCCAATTGCACTACTACACTCAGGCTAAAAGACAGTAATAAATTTAGTGAACGAAGCATCTGTTTTGGAGTGACTGATATAAAAGGACATTATGAAGTCAAAGACGATACTATATTCTTCACGGACGTTGTCAATTACAGAGAAGGTACATATTATTCCTACGCAGTTATTAAACCGGATAGCTTTCAAAACGAAAAAATTTCAGGTGAACTAATACTTTATAAAGACATGAATGACTCTATTGGTCATGAGCTTTTCATCACAAAGAATGATTTAATACCATTGGCAGAAAAAAACTCAAGCACTCAATTTAAATGAAACACTGGATTTACATATTTTTATTCGCAATTACTTCTTGCAATAACCAGCAACAAAAAGCTGCCGGACCTGAGCCGCTGGTTTCTGCCAGACCTCACAGTTCAACTGACTCCAAAACCGAAACCTGTTGGACAGGAACATTGAACAATAAGACGCCTGTGTTTATCCACTATCAAGTAGACGATAACATTATCATTGGAGAAATAACGTATTTAAATACAAAAGACAAAGTGCCCATTACACTTTTGGGAACCATTGAGCATGACAAAAGCTATCGGCTTCTGGAATTTGAAAAATCAGGAAACATTACTGGAATTATCACCGGACTTCCAACAGACAAAATCTTTGATGGAAGCTGGTTTTCGCCACTGACCCGAAAAGAGCTTGCCTTAAATCTGGTTAAAAAAGACACTGTTATTATCGCGCCCAAAACGGACACTCAATTAAATGACGTATTCGGAAATTATCATTACCAATATAGCGAAGCAGGTTATCAGGGAGATTTTGAAATAATTCAACTGCCCAACTCAGCAGCATCCTTTGAAATTTTTTCAGTTACATCTGAACCAGCAAGAAACATGGCCCAAATAGATAAGGACACCATCTCATTAAATTCCACCCAATTTATTTACAATTTGCATAATTCCAAAGACTGCCAATTTCAGGTGAAGTTCTTCAAGGGATTTACATATATAAAATATACAAATGGATCTTGTGAAGGTCAATTTGGCCACAATGCCGCCATTGATGGTATTTTCTTGAAGACAAAATGATAAGCCTATATCCCTTGGTTGAAAACAAAATACATTTTCAGTAGATAGAAATTTTAAACAGGGTCTAAGATTGAATTATTTCAACCCAATAGAAAATTAACCAAAACAACTGGTACACTTTTATCCAAACACAAACTCCCACACAAGTTCAAAACTCGCCTACAAAAAACCATTCCATCTCCACCAAAAAACTCTTAAATTTCGCTCCTCCTTCCGTCTGAAATATTGACACCGAATTGTTAACCTCAAACACCCATAGCCATGACCAAACAAGACCAGGTAAAAATATTTGAAGAGAAAAAAGTAAGAACCCTTTGGGATGCTGATCAGGAAAAATGGTATTTGTCTATTGTAGATGTGATTGCCGTTCTAACGGATAGTCCAAATCCAAGAAAGTATTGGAGTGTACTAAAAACAAGGCTCAAAGCTGAAGGAAGTCAGTTGACTACAAATTGTAGTCAACTGAAAATGCAATCGGCCGACGGCAAATTCTACCTCACTGACGTTGCCGACACCGAACAACTCTTCCGCCTTATCCAATCCATACCTTCTCCCAAAGCAGAGCCTTTTAAACTCTGGTTAGCTCAGCTAGCTGCCGAGCGATTGGATGAAATGCAGGACCCTGAACTTTCTATCGACAGAGCCTTGGAACAGTACCTCAAACTGGGCTACGCCGAAAGCTGGATTAACCAACGCCTCAAGAGTATTGAGATAAGAAAAGAACTCACCGATGAATGGAAGAAAAGAAGACTGAAGGAGGCGTTCAGTTTGCCACATTAACAGATATCATTACCAAAGCCTGGAGCGATAAAACAACCAAAGAGTACAAAATACTCAAAGGATTGAAAAAAGAAAACCTGAGAGACAATATGACCAATACGGAACTCATTCTAAACATGCTTGCCGAAGCTTCCACCAAAGACACTTCTGCTGCCGTCAATCCAAAAGATTTCGATGAAAGCAACAAAGTGGCAAAACAAGGCGGCAATGTTGCCAAAGTGGCCTGAAAAGAACTGGAAGTCAGAACCGGAAAAAAAGTAGTGACATCCATCAATGCGAAAACATCATTGCGGTTGGAAGAAGGCAAAAACAACCATTCTTAAAAGAAATTATGAATGCGGCAAGTATTTTTTTTCAGGACTGTTGATTTTGGTCCGATCTTGCTCAAAAAAAAAATGACAACTCTGTATCCGGTTTTTTCAAAAAGAAAAAGCAGAATATGCTTTAAAAAATAGAAATATAAATAAATCTAACTCATGGGTATTACAACGTTATATTATTTTTTAGCCTTCATCATTTTTATTGCTTCTTTTATTGGTATAAAAAAATGGTTTGAATTACCAATGCCCAAAAAAGATAAAGTAGGGATATTTGTTTTAAGCATTTTTTTAAGCTCACTGCTGATGTTCATCTTGCTTGCAACACTTCGTCCTGGATATATGCAAAGTGAAAACCTCATTTTTATTGGCATGTTTTTTATCTTTCTCCTAATTGTTTTTACGGCCTTCTTTGTGAAATGGTACAATGATAAATACAACAAAAAGCTGAATATTGGCAGAATTATTATAATAGTATGTTTGACAATTTTTACTGGTATTTATTTCGTTATAAAGCGCCAAGGCACTGATGAAAAGGCTACAATAATAAAAAATGTAGAGCTTAAAACGGTAGTTACAAATATTACTTTCGACTCACACAAGCCCTACTTCAAAGACATGACTTTGGCCGATGGGCAATATTTACCCATGCCCGAAGCAATGAACAATCTGCTTCAAGTAGGTGACAGTATTTACAAAATAAAAGGCGGCGCCTTTTACACAATAGTAAGTGCTGCCTCAAAAGCTACTACAAAAATTGAAGTAAAGGTACACGAGAGAGTTTTGGGCGAGGCACAATAATATAATGAAGCCGGGCAATTTCTGGTATTTTTACCCGTGTTGTTATTTGTTCTTGTTATTTGTAAATTTATTTAATAAAAAATCAGCATGACTGCCGCCGCAATAAAAAAACAAGTAGACAATTGTCTTCCCTTGCTATTAAATAAACAACAGGCCCTCATCCTTGAAATGATCAAGAGTTTTCTAAATGTTGAAGGCGAAACAAAACGGATTAGTCGCAAGCAGTACAATTCAGAAATAAAAGAATCTGTTAACCGCATCGAAAAGGGAAATTCCGTTTCTCACAAAAATGCTCTTAAGGAATTATCTAAATGGTAAAATCTGCTTCCTTTAAAATAATTTGGGACAGAAATGCTCTTGATCATTTTAAGGAAATTCTTCATTATCTGGAAAAACAAAGTGAAAGTGCACCAAAACTTCTGAAAAGGAAATGCTGGCAAAACTCGAACTCGTAAAAACAAATCCATTTATTTGTGAAGTAGACAGATTAAAAGATTCACTCAACGATGAGTTTAGGGCATTTGTTGTTTTCAGTTATCGCGTTACTTATCAGTTAAAATCGGATTATGCGATAGAGATTCTACGGTCCATTTGCTTTTGAACATGCGATCCCCTCGGGATCGGAAAATACGCACACTGTCGATTTCTCTATAAACCTACGATCCATTCTGGATCGTGCAGCGCATAGGGTATGTCATAGGTATAAACATGCGATCCTTTCCGGATCGGGTCATCCTTTGACATTCATTTTCTATAAACGGTCGATCCATTCTGGATCGGTAGCCAAATCTCCTGTTCGCAATAAATAGGATAATCACGATAGCATGAAAATTTGCTCAAACGATCCAGAGGATCGCATGTTTATAGAAATAATGTACCGACCGAAACCCACCGACCCTGAATGGGTCGAATGTTTAGAATCTCTATCGTGTAATTTGGGTTAAAATCAGAGACAACAGAAATAAGAATTTTGAGAATCAGACATACAAGTAGAGAGCCTGTGGGCTATTAATACCGATTTGGTATCTGTTTTAGTCCAATCTGTGCTGCGCTTGATTTTACTAAACAGCTACTCTCCCGGTATTTACCACTGTATGATTTCATCTACGGCATGGACTAAATTAAAATAAACATTGGTATAAGATGAACCAGAAATCTAAAAAAAACGGATCAACCGCAAAAGTTGGGGAGTGACTGACTTTGATTTGCAAAATAGACCAAGCCTGAAAGGCTTTAATGTTATTAGCCCCGGGTGCAACCCGGTGGCTCAGATCCAAATGCGCGGCCCACAACTCCAACGGAGTTGAATTTTGAACCGATAAATGGACAGTTGAATTACCGAAACAAAAGCGCTGTTTCAATTTTTCTTACTTGAAATTTTCCTGAGAAAAATGAATGAAATCAATCCATATCGACTGAATCTCTGTAAGAATGAAAATCTAATGTCTATTTGGGTTTCAAGTGTCGAACATTATTGTAATTCGATTTGAAAAAATCAAGATGGGTTAATAATAGGAATCAGAACATAACATTCAACTCCGCTGGAGTTGTTGGGTCCTCTTTTATTATCGGACCACCGGGTTTCACCCGGGGCTAATAACATATAAGTCCTCCGGACTTAGTCAATCCACTCAATTTGCTCCATCTCTCCCCAACTTTTGCGGTTGATCCGAATAAACACCTTCCTAGAAAAAAAAAAGCCACCAGAATCCCGGTGGCTTTCTATATTCAAAATTGAAATAATCAATCTACGTTATCGTGAAGAAATGGATTGTCGCGAAGCTCGATTTTCTTCTGTCCATTTTCGTCAGTTGTTTCGTTCAAAGAGAATCTTGAAACGGTGCTCTGAGAACTGTGCTGTGTATTTTCCAAAGCAATCTTTCTTCTCAGATACGCAGGCTCACTTTCCAGGTCGCTGATTCCGCTTGGAGTCTTTAATTTGATGGTGAACTCACGGATGCGCATTTCTCTTTCCTTGTTGCGCTGCATCAACTCTGTTCTTGCTGGTCTGTCGCTGATATGAGGCTCTTCTTTTAACTTCAACGTTTCAGTTGGAACTTCTACGTTTTTACCCGAGATGATGTCATTCAGATCGCTTCCCAATTCAAGGTAAATCGGTTTATCTGTGCTGATTACTTCTTCTACATTGTGTCTGAGTGAAGAAAGTGTAGGCAATTCTTCCTGCTCCTTGTGGCTCACCGGGAAATTATTCTCAGGAACAATATTGTTTTTTACTTCAAATTCTATTTCAGCAGGAGCCTCGAATTTTATAAAAGGCTCATCCGCCTTGAGTTCATTCTTCACTTCCTCTTTGGGTTCAACTGTAGGTTTTTCTACCTTGTTCACCACTTCGCGGGCTTCAGTTTCCAACCATATTTTCTTTTGTTCCGGTTCAGCCAATGGCAAAACACTGGTTACATCTTTCGCTGCAAAACCAGTGGCAATAACAGTAACACAAATATCATCACCCAAAGAATCATCTTGGCCATAGCCCCAGATTACTTCGGCCGACATACCGGCTTGTTCCTGGATGTGGTCTGTGATTTCGCTGATTTCGTCCATCAACAATTCATCGTTTCCGAAAGTAACATTCAGAAGGATGAAGTTTGCTCCATGAATATCGTTGTCGTTCAGAAGTGGTGACTCAAGTGCGCATTGAACGGCGCGCTTCGCACGGCCTTCTCCGCTTGCACGACCTGATCCCATAATAGCAACACCACTGTCGCGCATTACAGTTTTCACGTCGTTCATATCTACATTGACCGTTCCAATAAGGGTAATTACTTCTGCAATTCCTTTAGCAGCAGTGCAAAGCACTTCGTCTGCATGACTGAATGCCTGCTTTAAAGTAAGATTGCCATATAGCTCTCTCAATTTATCGTTGCGAATAACCAGAAGGGTATCTACTGATTCGCGCATTTCTTTCAAGCCCAATTCTCCCTGAGTAGATCTTTTCTTTCCTTCAAACATAAAAGGAATAGTAACGATACCTACAGTAAGAATTCCAAGGTCTTTGGCTGCTTTGGCAATTACCGGAGCAGCACCGGTGCCGGTACCACCACCCATTCCGGCAGTGATAAACACCATATTGGTATTGGTAGAAAGAAGTTCATTTACTTCGTCGAGGCTTTCAATAGCCGCATTGCGACCTACTTCCGGAATAGATCCGGCGCCGCGGCCTTCAGTAAGGGTTGAGCCCAATTGAACTTTAATCGGAACAGGGCTTTTATCAAGTGCCTGAGCATCGGTATTACACACGATGAAGTCAACACCTTTAATACCTTGTTCGTACATGTAGTTGACAGCATTGCTGCCACCACCACCCACGCCAATCACCTTGATGATTGATGAATTGTTAGCCGGAAGATCGAATCTCAATGAATTTTCCATTTTGGTTGATATGGTTTAATTGCTGGATTTCAGGGCCTTTACGCCTTTTCCAAAACCCACATTTTAACACGACTAAGAAAGCAGTATTACACGCCATGTCTGATACGTAGTTTTCAAAAGATTGAACTGCGCTTTGTTAGTAAAGCAGGTACGACAAGAGAATTGATCGCTTTGCGTTTTTCAAATAAATACCGCCCAGTTCTGAAAAAGGTCACACTTTACACTGCGCCCCATGATCCTGAAGGGATCAAACATTGAGTAGCCCCGAGCCTGGTCCTATGGACTTGAGATCCGAAGGATTGAAACTGGGGGTTGATTTGCGCAATAAGTTCATTCATGACTCCGAAGGAGTCAAACATTGAATAGCCCCCGATATAGATCGGCAGGATCGAAAGGCCATAGGCCCACAGTCGGGGTATGTATGTGATTAGAGATAATTCCGGACTCTGAGTCGAACATTACGATAAAACTTTATATCCAATCCATTACTCGATATTTTGGTTCAACCCTTATCAGTGTTGGGAATGACAACTCGTGATCAATTAACCCCCGGTATCCGGTGCAGATAAATCTGCACCGGATACCGGGGGCTATTCAATGTTCGATCCTTTCAGGATCGGGATTCAATCCAAAAGGAATTTTAGTCGGTCAATAATGAAATACCACATATGTTTGGCCATAAATTGACATGAAAGATTCTAAGTACCAGAGTAAGGTGACAGGAAAAATGCGTTAGGACTGGCGAAAACCCACCTAAAACTTCACCCTATAAAGCAATATTTATCTTCCGGTAATAAGGTAAACATGGTTTTTGGCTCTGGCATCAATACATTTGCGTCAGAATTTTGAAACATGCAAGAGCAAATTAATGCTGAATTAGATTTTCAGCCATACAATAGCAAAAGACCTGATCTGGTTATTCCGGAATACGGCAGAAATATCCAGAAAATGGTAGAATATGCGCTGACACTGGAAGACCGCGAAGAGCGCAATCGCTGTGTGCGCGCCATTCTCAGTGTTATGGGCCAACTCTTTCCTCACCTTCGCGATATTGAGGATTACAACCATAAATTATGGGATCATTTGCACATAATGGCCAAATTTAAGCTTGATGTAGACAGCCCGTATCCCACGCCAGATCCAGAGAAGCTTGAAAGCCGCCCCGATACACTGACCTATCCGCAAAACGAAATTAAAATCGGACATTATGGGCATTATGTGGAGAGTTTCATCGATAAATGCTGTGCTTTGGAAGAAGGTCCTGAGCGTCAGTCATTTTCCATTTCCATTGCCAATCTGATGAAACAAAACGCCTTAAACTGGAACAGGACGACTGTGCCGGACGATATCATCCTGAAAGACCTGGCTAAATTGTCCGGGGGAAGAATCAAATTAGAAGATCCCTCAGTATTGAGTAATATCAAGGTTGTGCCGGGCAATAAGTTCAACGAATTTGAGAGTGACACCTTCAGTTCAGGTAAAAAATTCAAGAACAACCATCTTAAGAAGAAAAAGAAGTTTAAGCACAACAAATAACCACTCAAAAGGCAATCTCATTGAGTTAAGGAATTGGCGGATCAACATTCGACCTTGGTCGTTTATCTCCAAAGTCATGATCACACCTATAAATACGCGATCTATTTATGATCGCTTATCGCATTGGTCATGTCCATAAACATTGGATCCATTCCCGATCATTTACCGCATTGTTTACACGCATCTCATGATCCCGAAGAATGGATCAAATGTTTATAGCATAATCGGTTTGCAATGACCAAACGACAGGGTAAGGGTCGAATGATGTTTTATACAAAGTCCTTAACTTAATTACATTGCTCAAGGGTTCTGCCAGCAGGCTCTCATTTTTTTGTTTTCCGGCCATTCCGGTTTTATGACTTTTCGCATCATTAAGATTGATAAATCACAGTTTAAGCCCCGGCCATTTTGTACACTCCATCAGTGCTGATAAGGCTTTCCGACATGTTTTTATTGCATCCGGCACAGGCTGACCAAAGTCAGTCCGTACGGGCCTTTGACAATCGCGTGACATTCTAACCACGGTTTTATTGAATTTTGTGGCTCAGCTAAGAAAGGTGCTTGTGAACGAAATAAGAGTAATAGCCATATCACACAAAAATTTCCCTCTTGAAACCATTGGGAAATTCCATATCGCCCCCGAACAAAGGGAGCGCATTTTGTCAGAGATAAAAATTTCCACAGGCATTGACGAAATAATGTACCTGTCTACCTGCAACAGGGTCGAATTTATTTTTACACTTCCACACTTTGTCTGCCCGGGTTTCACCAATAGTTTTTTGAAAAAATTAAATACCGGACTCAGCGAAGAAGAACTCAACTCTATTTCAATTCAGGCCGAACGATTTAATAGAGAAGAAGCCGTTGAACATATTCTTAAGGTATGCTCATCGTTAGAATCAATTGTAATCGGAGAGCGTGAAATTATAACCCAAATGCGCAATGCATTTGAAGAGGCCCAAAAGCACAAACTCAGTGGCGATAAAATCCGGATGGCAATTTCGCAATGCATCAAAACAGCCAAAGAGATATTTAGCAATACAGATTTAGCGCGCAAGCCCGTAAGCGCAGTTTCGCTTGCCTGGCAGGAGTTTCGGAACTTTGGGCACAACAAAGATGCGCGTATTCTATTGATTGGTGCGGGCCAGATTATTCGAAATTTTCTGAAATTTCTTTCAGAAAATGGATACCACAATTTTACCATTGTAAACAGAACGGAAGCCAATGCACAAGCACTGGTAAATGCTTTTGGCGGAAAAACCTTTCCACTCGACAAGCTTGGCGAATTCAGCGGAGGTTTTGACGCGCTGATCACATGTACCGCTTCAGATCACGCTGTGGTCACTTCAGCGGTTTATTCCCCGCTGTTGCAAGGTGACACAACGCGCAAACAGGTTATTGATCTTTCGTTGCCCGCAGACATAGATGCCGACATTTTGCAAAATTTCAATGTGTCTTATGTTGGAATGAAAACCATTCAGGAAATGGCATCAGTGAATATTCTATTCAGAGAACAGGCTTTGGCAGAATGCCTTCCTTATATCATTAATGGAGTTGCTGATTTTGAAAAATCCCTTCAGGAAAGAAGAATTGAGCAAGCCATGCAGAGCATTCCACAGGCCATCAAGGAGATCAAATCCACCGCCCTTGGCTCAGTCTTCGCTAAAGACCTCGAAAACCTCGACGAAGAAGCCCGCGATCTTTTGAACAAAATCGTGTCTTATATGGAAAAAAAATACATTTCTGTGCCGATGAAGATGGCGCGTGAAGTACTTTTGAACGAGACAAGAAAGAATTGAATAATAACAAAATCATTATAGGCACCAGGGGCAGCGACCTGGCATTATGGCAAGCCAATTATATAAAGGGACTGCTGGAAAATGCCGGTGTGTTCTGTGACCTGAAAATCATTTCCACCAAAGGAGACCTTATCCAAAATATTAGTTTGGATAAAATCGAAGGCAAAGGTTTCTTTACCAAAGAAATTGAAGAAGCCCTTTTAAATCTTTCTATCGATATTGCAGTACACTCACACAAAGACCTTGAGACAACATCGCCGGAAGGTTTGGTTATTGCAGCAGTAAGTGAAAGAGCCGATCCCGCTGAGCTGTTGCTGATCCGCAAAGGATGTGAAGACCCAACTCAGGCGCTCGGTTTCAAAACCAATGCAGTAATTGGTACCTCATCTTCAAGACGCAAATCGCAACTGCTCCGACTCAGACCCGATATCACACTAAAAGATATCAGAGGCAATGTTCCAACCAGAATTCAAAAACTGCGCGACGGTCATTACGACGCCATTTTACTGGCCAAAGCCGGAACAGATCGGTTGCAATTGGATTTATCTGATATAACCAGCTTTACCATACCTACGGATGTAATCGTTCCTGCTCCGGCGCAGGCTGTACTTGCCATTCAATGCCGCGAATCTGATGTAGATTTAAGAAATATTTTACAAGTGCTTCATCACGCACCTACACAGGAATTAATCGAAATCGAACGAACCGTACTGAAGAACATGAATGGTGGCTGTCATCTTCCACTTGGTGTATTTGCATACAAGGAAAATGACGAAATAATTGTTCATGTAGCCATAGCCGATCAATGGGATGAGCCTGTAAGAATGCTTACTTTTATTGGCGATTATCCTGCAACACTCACACAAATAATAACTGACGAAATTCTAAATTGATGTTCTCAAGCGTATTCATATCCAGAGATGCGGAAGAAATAACAAATCTCAGTCAACTTCTTGCAGAAGAGGGCCTCAAGGTTGTAGCAAAATCAATGATTCAAACCGACGCTGTGCCTTTTGATCTTCCTCCGGCTAAAACTGACTGGATCTTTTTTTCATCCAGAAATTCAGTAAAATACTTTTTTTCGCAATTGCCCGATATCACGAACCAAAAGCTTGCCGCTATCGGCAAAGCAACTGCAAGCGACCTTCGCGAATTTGGTGAGGTAAGCTATTTTGGAGATGATACAGACACCACAAGAATAGCGGAAGAATTTGCTAAAATAGCCGCTGATTCCACTGTACTTTTTCCACAGTCCAATATAAGTCAGCGCGTTATACAAAGCGCTTTGCCAGAGTCGAATGTGGTAGAAATAGTGTGCTACAACACTACCCACACTCCTTCGGAAATAGAGAAGTGTCATATTCTCGTTTTCAGCAGTCCATCCAATGTAAATTCTTATTTTCAGGTCAATAAAAAACTCAGCTACCAAAAATACATCGCCTTCGCTAAAACAACCGCGCGCGCATTGATTCAGCACAGGGTAGATGACATCATTTTACCCACTGCACTTGATGATATGACGCTTTTCCGTACAATAATTTATACTTCTCGCGGTTAATAGCCTCGCTGTTATAAATTTACCCCTATGAAGTTTCGCCTTCCCCTCGGCACATTGTGTCTGTTTTTTAGTGTATTAGCTTATGGACAAGGTAGCTTAGCTCCCAAATACTCCAACGAATTTTTGAATATTGGGGTGGGTGCGCGCGCCTTAGGTATGTCATTGTCTCAGGTGGCCAGTGTAAATGACGTCACCTCAGGATTTTGGAATCCGGCGGGGCTTACCGGAATCAGGAGCGACCTGCAGGTTGCCGGAATGCACTCAGAATATTTTGCGGGTATTGCCAAATACGATTTTGCCTCAGTGGGCAAATCAATCGATTCCATGTCGGCAGTTTCTATTTCCTTTATTCGGTTTGGAGTGGATGATATACCCAATACCACCGAGTTGATTGATGCCGGAGGTAACATCGACTATGATCGCATTACCACTTTCAGTGCTGCAGATTATGCATTTATTTTCTCTTACGGCCACAAAGGATTTCCATTTGGAAAGAACAGAACCATCAATAGCCAGAACGTGGTAAATGCCAAGGGAAAACAAAGCGAATTCAGATGGGGCATAAATGCCAAAGTAATATACAGACATGTAGGAAGTTTTGCCAATGCCTGGGGATTCGGACTCGATGCCGGGGCACAATATGATTTGAACAAATGGCATTTCGGAGCAATGTTCAAAGACATTACCTCTACTTTCAACGCCTGGTCTTACAAGCTCGACGACAAGACGAAAGAAGTTTTTACCCAAACCGGCAATGAAATTCCAACGAATAAACTTGAGATAACTTTACCCAGATTGATTCTTGGTTTCGGCAAAAGTTTTAATTTCAACAAAGTTTCTTTACTCACCGAAGTGAATGCAACAATAACTACGGATGGGCAAAGAAATGTGCTGTTGTCTGCCAAACCCTTTAGTATTGATCCAAGCCTTGGAGTGGAATTAGGATATAAAAATGTAATTTTTCTTCGTCTTGGCGCCGGTAATGCGCAACGTGTAAAAGAATTTGACGGATCCAACAACCTCACCTTCCAACCCAATCTTGGTTTGGGCTTAAAAATCAGAAACATTCACCTGGATTATGCCTTGTCTGATATTGGTAATGTATCTGATGTACTTTACAGCAATGTTTTTTCATTGAAGTTTGATATTTTCAAACAGGCAAAGCAGAAAGAATAAAACTTTATCAGTCCGGGGTTATAGAGCTTGTATAAGATTTCGGTAATTGTTGGGGTACGGTTATATGTCTTCGTGCGAGTAAGTAGAATTTGAGGAACATCAAAAGCTCTTTGGATTTTATAGAATATCTGATGCGTGTTTTTGTATTGCCAAGGCAAAAAACCCTGCTGTTTGAGGCTAAAAATACCCGGTCACATTACTCACTTTCAGTCAATTAATTCTATTTTCTCCAATGCCTTCTCCACAAAAGTTTTGAAGCCGTATATTTGGAGTGAAATATTAAAACATGGGGGTATTAGCGAGTTGTAGGTTATGCTAAACGACATTTCATTATGAAACAAACATTCACGACATTATTTCTGTTGACAGTTTTCGCTGGACTCTCTCAAAAGCAACCGCCCGGGCTTATTTATTGTTGTAAGAAAAAGACAAATGGTAATACTCAGTATGACATTTTTAATTCATCTGGACAAAAAATTATTCAACATAGTGTCGATTGGGCGTATTCCAATACTTGGAGTTGGCTATTTATTACAGACACCAAAACAAAATTAAAAACTATATTCAATTATTATGGTCAGGAATTGGGCATTGACTCAATTGAAGAAAGTCAATCGACATATCTTAACTTAAATCGGGTTGGACTTAAACGTAAGGGTAAATGGGGCTTCTATAACAAACAAGGAAAGTTAATAATTTCACACTTGTATGACGACATCAGTCATTTCAAAAACAATATTGCAGCTGTAAAAATGGGCACAGAAATATTTATGGTTGACACAAATGGAGTGAGGCTTGCCACCCCCTACAATCCTTCCAACAATAACTATTCATTTGATGACCACGACATCGCAATTGGTATGGGGGGAGATTTTCATTATCCAGACTTCAAGAAAATTTCAGAAAATGGAAAAGTAGGTTTATTCGATGTGAAAAATAACACAATCATTATACCTGTAGAATACGATAAACTAGTTGACATTAAAGACAAATTCAAAATAATTACTGGTGGTAAGAATGGAAAATATGGATTAATAGCTTTCGGTGGACAAATAATTATTCCATTGGAGTATGAAAGTGTCTTTGTACTTAATAACTATTTCTAAACAACAGCACAGCCTACAACATGTGGTTTTATGCAAGTTGGGCTGGTCAAACAAACATCAGTAAATTGCAAAGCCGGCCTTCAGTTCGGGCTGGACAACATCGCTGGTCATTAGTTCTTACCTTCAACAAAATATTATCAATCAGCAGCGGTACGGGCAGACGGAATTCTAATATCCCACCTGTAGCTATACTTGCCCGTTAGGAGCAATACTTTGAATGAAACCAATAAATAACAAATAGTCAGTGACACAAGAAAAATACATTTTCAATGCAAGCAGAGTTATTACTTTATGGCTCTTGCCAATCTTTTATACATTTCTAATTCTTTTTTTTATTTATTCAAAGTTTGAAAGTATCAGAGAGTTTACTTCGACAGACTTTATTACTTGGACTCTTTTTTTTATATTTTTTGTAGGTCTTTTTATTTACTTATTTCTAAACCATTTACCTTACGCAAGACAAACACAATTAATAATTACCAACAAGACTCTTAAGATTATTCAATCAGACAATTCATATTCGACAAGTTTTAGTGACATTGACGAAATTGTAAATTATTCGGCTAACAGGTTACCCTGGGGCTATATAATGAAATGGAAAATAAGAACTGCCGACACAGAAGTTATAATATCAAGTCTGACAATTTCCCAATTTAATTTTGAAAGACATTTTTACAATAAAATAAAACATGAGACATCTATTCTGCCGACAATATAGTACATCTGCTAACAGCACCTACAAGAAATTGGCCGTTCAGTGCTTGCATAAACATTTGTGCTTCGCATCAAGTTCAGTGCTGGCGGACAGTTTAGTGGTTGGGTATCCGCTTCTTCGACAGATCCAAAACCGTTTTATACCATTTCATACAAGTCCAAAGTGACCACAAGAATCAAAAAAATATGGTCAGAAGTCGAAAAAGAAAAACGTCTTTCTTTTAAAGAAATTAAGACTCGATTAGCTTCTCGGGATAGCGGTATCAGACTCAGAGCCCTTATGCACATCAGGCAGAGGATCGAAAAAGGAAGATGCTTAAGCGTGTTTTTTGATTTAGCAACTTCGTGTATTACTGATAGCGACGGTGACTGTCGGTGGCAATCGGTCATAATTGTGGGAGAATATCTTCACAATAAGCCAGAACAAATTTGGAAAATAATTATGCAATACGGTTCTTCAACGGACTCTGATTTGCGGGATGCGATTGCTACAATTTTGTTGGAGAAGTACTTTGAACACAATCCTAAAACATTCTACAGCAAGATTTCTATTCTTAGACAAGAAATCGAAAAGGGAAATAAAGCCTTATACGACACCCTTAAAACTTGCTGGTTTAACTTTGAAGATGGCAGCATGCAGAGCGATATGATTAGTGACTTGCTAACGAATAAAAAATGAAAACTGCATATAACAGCACCTGGCGGTACAGTGGTTTGTTGAAGAATTATGCCGAAAGAAAGTTCCATGATATATTTGAAAAATCAGCAGCAGAAGTCAAGTGATTTGGAGTATTTTTATCGGATGAATTATGAACGGTGGGCTGGGAGTTTTTTCACAAAATGTCCCGCAACTTCCGAGGTCTGACGTTGTTTGCAAACCCAAATTAAACCCCAAAATGTTTATTTTTGAAGAATGAAAAATATTGATAAGCAAAGTTTAGAAAAAGCATACCAGTTGTTTGAAACGGGCTTTATAAACAACATTGAGATTGGCACAACAAATGGGTTACAGCAAATACACCAATATTTATTTGAAGATTTATATGATTTTGCCGGAAAGATAAGAAATCAGAATATTTCCAAAGGAGGATTCAGATTTGTAACGGCTTTATATTTAACAGAAGTTTTAATGAAGGTTGAACAAATGTCTGAAAATAATTTTGATGAAATTACAGCTAAATATGTTGAGATGAATATAGCTCATCCATTTTTAGAAGGAAATGGCAGGACAATGAGAATATGGCTAGATTTAATCCTAAAAAAAAGAATTAATAAAGTAGTTAACTGGCAATTTGTAGACAAGACACTTTATATGCAAGCGATGGAACGCAGTCCAATAAATGACCTGGAACTGAGGACACTTCTTCAATCAAATCTGACGGCAGAAATTGACAATAGAGAAGTTATTTTTAAGGGCATTGAGCAATCCTATTATTACGAAGGTTATGAAAAAGATGACGAAGTATAATTCTAAACTGCATCCATTTATTGATTGCCAAGAAGGGCAGCACACAACAATTGTATTTGCAAAACCATGGCCGTACTGTACATTCCGATGAAAGTGTACCACCCATTCCGGATTATCCTTTCCAATCCAACCATTCAAAGAGGAAAACTCCATTTTGTCTCGCGCCATTCCATGTATTCGATTCATGGAGAAATATTTTGATTCTTGGTGTTTGATGTCAAGTGGTTTTGAGTATTTTTATCGGATAAATATTAATGATGGGCTGGGGAGTTTTTCACAAGTTGTCCGGTCAAAAGCGGGAGTCTGACGTTAAGGGAGACTTTCAAGCACTGTTCCGAGAGAACGCCGGGGTGAAATTCCCTTGCGTGAATTGATTAGTAGCTATTTTTTATTAATATTCGAAGACAAAAAGAGTTATATTTGTAACATGGAAATGAGGTTTAACATTCCGTTTCAAGAGCTCCTGAGGCTTGTTAAAGCGCTTACTCCAAAGCAAAGAGAAAGACTTAGACAGGAGTTAGATGAAGGAACTCAAATTAAAGAAGAGAATGATCAGTTTATAGATTTCTTGCTTAAAGGACCTGTTTACAGTAAAGACGAGATCAGGTTAATTGAGTTGAATAGAAAAAGTATATCTGAATGGAGGACGGAAAATTAATAATCGACACGTCTATTCTGATTGATTATTTTCGTAGAATAGATAAAGAGAAATCAAGACTAGTTAACCATTTTCGTAAGTATCAAAAGATTTACATCTCAAGTATTACAGAATTCGAAATTTATAATGGCGCGACTGAGGCTCACAAAGAGTTTTGGGACAAGATGCTTACACATATTGTAGTTTTGGATTTCGATAGTATGGCAGCAAGAGAAGCTGCAAGAATTGTTTCGGAATTAAAATCCAAACGAAAGTCAATTGACAAACCTGATTTATTTATTGCTGCGACGGCGATTATACACGAAATGACTTTTGATACTCTTAACATCAAACATTTTAAAAACATAGGTAGACTTAAATTATTGACCATTGATTAAAACGTGTACTAAACAATAAAGGCTTAAAGGAAGTTCCACTTCGATCTAAGTCCCACACTAGAATCAGTAGGGATTGAACGACCCTTCTGTAGCAGCCTCGAAGGAAGAATTTCATTTTATGGGTGTTGAATAACTTTGGGTTGAACCTAATAGAATACATGTCGAAGATTGGGTTTTGAAAAATTCAGTTTATCCACAAATTCTTCCATCACCCTCACAGGATTATCCATGCCGATCCAATCATTCAAAGATGAAAACTCAATTTGGTCTCGCGCTATTCCGTGTATCCGATTCATGGAGAAATATTTTGATTCTTGGTGTTTGATGTCAAGTGGTTTTGAGTATTTTTATCGGATAAATATTAATGATGGGCTGGGGAGTTTTTCACAAGTTGTCCGGCCAAAAGCGGGAGTCTGACGGTAGCTGCAAGCATTAACCAATAACGACAAACCATTGATGACCCAAGCCTCAATATCCATTTTTGTATTACTTCTGATTGTTTCATCATGTCATACAACGATAAAAGACCCATATCCTAATGACAAGACAATTTCGACACGTGAGGGTGCACCATTCGACTCACTTACTTTTTATTTTCCAACTAAAATTATACGTGATACACAAATTGTAGAAACAGAGATAGATACTTTTATGTTGAATTGGTTTTCTAGTGCATTGTATTCTGCTAACGAACCCATTTTATACAATTCATATATAGAACATGATGTGTACAGATTGCTCTTACTTACTTCTTTGAAGCCCATCATCATTTCTTTGCACAAGGACAAAAATAACGTTTGGCTTACTACGAAACTACTTGATAAACAACCAGAATTTCAGGAATTAGTCCATGTGAACTTCGAGACACCATTACAAATTGATTCAGTTTCAAAGCCGGACAGAAAAGCTTCAATCGTGTTCAATGAAACGAAACAACTATCGGAAAACGAATGGAATGAGTTCGAAAGACTGCTTAATGACTGCGAGTTTTGGTCTGCAAAACCTATTGATGAAAGCCGAGGTATTGACGGTGTAGAATGGACAATCGAAGGTCATTTGAAAAGTAAATATTGGTTTGTGAATCGATGGAGTCCGGAAGATAAATTCAGATACGCAGGAAATTATTTAATTGAAAAAAGTGGCTTTAATTCAGATAATTACTAACGGTTAATCGATCGGCAGAGGAATATGTAACCTCCCCAAAAATTTGGACAGTTTAAAGTGGACAAGAAAAATCGCTCCCTCCTTTTAAGACGAAAGCCTTGATTTTGCATCAATTTGATGTCGCAATAAAACCTCCATTGCACATTCCCTCTTAAACTCACCACACAACAACAAACGAAAAATGGCCCATTCACAAATTAAATAATTGTGAATGGGCCATTTTATATAAAGTGCGCCTTTCTAAAAAAGCGACAATTAAACTATTTGCACTGCAGCATTCCCAGAGCATACTTTACTCCATTGTTTGCCGGTGTCGCCGAAAATACAATGGTCTGACCATTCCCCACATTGTAGTAGTACAAAGGCTGGAAGGCCATTTCGTAAGGTGCAGCTCTAAAAACTGACTCCATTGGAGTAGATTGGTGCAATCCTTTACTCAGCACCAGACCATCACTATCAACGATCCATTGAAATGGAGCGAAATAAGTCATGCCGCCAAATTGTACAGGAATACTATGTTCCACTCCGGCATCATCCGAATATCCCATTCCGATGGGCTTCACATTGAGGCGTGTTGAACGATCAAGGTAGTTCCAAACCAAATACAATTTGTTTCCAAACGTAGTTGAAATACAAGAAGAAAAATACTCATGTGGCTCAACAGTAGAATATGCCTGCCGCTTCTTCAGAATATTGAACCAATTGGTTTCGGCCTGCTGATCGGTAAGAAACGCAATCACATTATTGTGTCTGTAGTTATAAGTCATCCTTGCATTTCCCGTGGAAGGTGAGGGCATTGTGCTTGAAAAAATAGTTTGTTCCAATAAAAAATAGAACTTACCATCTTCGCGCTGAAGCACATTCAGAATCTTCACACCATCAAGTGCCGGATTGGGTTTGGCCAATTGCTTTTGTCCGATATATTCTTTTAAAATATCTTTCGACAATGGCTTGAAATTACATTCCAACTTCATTGAAGATGCATCAGGCTTCACAATAAAAACACCCTCTACATCTTCCGACATAAATCCGCTTGGCGTATTGTATGTTCCTACCCAAAAATTCTGACCTGACTTCTGATCGGTAATCATCCTCGATTCGATGATGTGTTTGTCGGTCATTGGAAGCGTTTGCGTAGCAATTTCCTTTGAACCTTTTCCCAATACATAACATTCCGGATGTCTGTTTCCCTTCTCGCGCTTTACCTGTTTGATCAGGAAAGCATTGCCGCTGTTATCGGCTATGAGTTGAGTCACAGTAGACCGTTCCGCCTCATGCGTTGTAGTAACGGTGGCCTGTGATATCACATCCATATCAGGGAAAGTGAAGGCGGCCATTTCAAATTTTTCATTGCCATCTTTATCAAATGGATATTGATAATCCATTGACAAAAATCCATGCGATGGTGAAATAGCCACTTCATAATTCCCGCTGTTCATATATCCTTCAGCAGTTGTGGTATGAATTTCTTTGCGTTCAACCAATTGGGTTCCTTTCAAGTCGAAAATTGAATAACACAAAAAAACTTTCTTCTGTTCCTTTATCCAACCAGAGTAAAAAACATAAAGCATATCTCCATGAAAAAACACTTTGAAAGGGAACCACATATTACCCATTATTGCCCCCGGAGGATCCAGATCTATCGGGTTTCCCACAGGATTCAAATCTTTGTCGTACCGGATAATTTTAAAAGGACTGGCCGCTTCATCATTCTTGATAAGGAATAGCGACATATTATCGTCGTGATGAACCAGTTCTTTGATGTAGGTTTTTTTGTCATCCTTATTGGTTGTGCCGCCCCAGATTACATCCTGCGATTGACCTAAAACAAAAAAAGGCACAATGACGAGTAAAAAAAGAATTGTTGCTTTCATGTTATTTGCAACCAGCATTGTAAGTGTCTACAATTTTATTAATGCTCAACAAGCGATATCCTTCTTCTTTGTCTTGCACCTTCTTGGCAAGTTCAGGACAATCAGATACAAGTTCACCCATCTTTTTAGCGAAGCCCAAAGTCAGTGCAGCCATATCCATTGGCTTCACACCTTCGCGATAATAAACCTGATTGACATCAAAACGACGTGCATCATAATCGGCCATACTTTCACTCGCGCCCTGCGATGGCATCATATTAAATCCATCTTTGCACATATAAAAATTATAAGTGCTGATTTTCCCGGCTTGAGTTTGGTAGCAAAACCTGAGTGCGCTTACAAGGCCACCTGAATAAGGAATAGACAAATAAACCTTATCTCCGATAGTATATCCTTTCAATTCCTTTGGAGAATAAGTATCTACCGGTTTTTTATCGGCCTCATTTGCAAAAAACTTACAATGGGTTTGATTGCTTTGACCCATTTCATTGGGCACTGCACGCGGAAGAGCTTCAATGTATCCATTAACCACTTCACCATCCATCTTGGTAATACTACCTGGATACTTTTTGCCTACTTTATATAAGGTAGGATCCCATTCGTTTTGCGCAATGGCAAAAAGGGGAAGAAAAAACAAAAGAGCTAAAATTGATTTCATTGTATGATTTGTTTAAATAAAAAAATATTAATGTAACGAGTTCCGAATTTACCAACAACCTGACCAAAGATGGTTTAGCTGTGAAATAAAATTAGTTCACTCAAATAAAAAACATCCAGGTAACGTGCAGCAGAATTAAAAATCAATTCTCACCTACTCCATGGCATGACTTATATTTTTTACCGCTTCCGCACGGACAAGGGTCATTTCTTCCAACCTTTACTTCAGCCTTTGCCGGTTCGGGCTTTGGAGCCGGTCCTTTGGGCATCGGCATGGGTTGTTGTCCGGGTGCCGGTGGCGCCATGCGTTGATTGAGATTCATGGCTTCCGGCTTATTGACCTGCATTCGAGATGTATCAATAGACTTGGGAGCTTGCGCCTGCCTTACCTGAGTTTGCTCACCTTGCGGCAATTGTGCATGCATTAAGAAATTGGTGATTTCGCCATTTACCTTGGCCACCATATTTTTAAATAGCTCGTAACTCTCAAACTTATAGATAAGCAATGGGTCCTTTTGCTCGTGTGAAGCAAATTGAACATTGCTTCTCAGATCATCCATACTGCGCAAATGCTCCTTCCAGCTCTGGTCAATTAACGCCAGCGTGATTCCTTTTTCAAGAGAGTCTACAATCTCAAGGCCATTGCTTTGGTAGGCCTTTTCGAGATTCACACTCACCTGAACTCCCCTGCGTCCATCGCTAAACGGCACAGCAATATTTGTAAAGCCCTGATTGTTTTCAAACACATTCTTAATTACAGGGAAAGCCTGTGAAGACATGGATTGAATGCGGTTCTTATACTTCTGCGAAACGGCCATGTAAGTATTAAGGCCTACTTCATCCTCTTTCAGTTTGACAAATTCATCCTGACTTACAGCGCCTTCAATTCCAAAATGCTTCAGCAAATCGAGGTTGTATCCTTCATAATTTTTCAAAGGATGGGTGCCATTCACAATGGTTGCAGAAAGATCAAAGAACATATTGTCAATATCCAGTTTCAACCGTTCTCCGAATAATGCGTGCTTCCTTCTCTTGTATATCACTTCGCGCTGCGCGTTCATTACATCGTCGTACTCCAGCAATCTCTTTCTAATGCCGAAGTTATTTTCTTCAACTTTTTTCTGAGCTCGTTCAATACTGCTTGTAATCATGCTGTGCTGAATCACTTCGCCTTCCTTTAGTCCGAGTCGGTCCATCATTTTGGCAATTCTGTCAGAGCCAAACAAACGCATCAGATCATCTTCGAGCGACACATAAAACTGCGATGAACCAGGATCTCCCTGGCGGCCGGCGCGGCCGCGCAACTGGCGGTCGACACGTCGCGAGTCGTGGCGCTCTGTACCTATAATGGCCAGACCACCGCTTTCTTTTACTCCTTCGCCCAACTTGATATCTGTTCCTCTACCGGCCATATTCGTGGCAATGGTTACTGTACCTGCCTTACCCGCAAAGGCTACAATTTCAGCTTCGCGTTGGTGCAATTTTGCATTCAATACCTGGTGTTCAATACCACGGCCATTGAGTAGTCTGGACAAAAGTTCTGAAACTTCCACGGTAGTAGTTCCAACCAAAACCGGACGACCGGCCGCTTTAAGTTCTGCAATTTCATCAATTACAGCATTGTACTTTTCGCGTTTGGTTTTGTAGATTTTATCTTCCTGATCTTTTCTGGCAATAGGCCTGTTGGTAGGTATTACCATTACATCTAACTTATAAATGTTCCATAGCTCACCGGCTTCAGTTTCTGCTGTACCCGTCATACCAGCCAGTTTATGGTACATCCTGAAATAATTCTGAAGCGTAATGGTGGCATAAGTCTGTGTGGCCGCCTCTACTTTCACATTCTCTTTGGCCTCTATGGCTTGGTGCAGTCCATCAGAATATCTGCGGCCATCCATGATTCTGCCCGTCTGCTCATCTACTATCATCACCTTATTATCAATCACCACATAATCTACATCCTTTTCGAATACAGAATATGCTTTGAGCAATTGGTTGATGGAGTGAATTCTATCACTCTTGATGCTATAATCCTGCATCAGTGAGTCTTTCAGCTTGAGCTTTTCCTCATTCGAAATTCCCTTATGTTCTATTTCGGCCAACTCGGTTCCCAGGTCCGGCAGAATAAAAAATCTTTCGTCCTCCATGTTCGTCGACATCAGGGCTATACCCTTCTCGGTCAACTCAACCTGGTTGTGCTTTTCATCGATTACGAAATACAGTTCAGCATCCACCTTTGGCATATCGCGCTGGTTGTCCTGGAGATAAGAGCCTTCAGTTTTCAACAAAACTGCCTTAATGCCCTCTTCGCTTAGGAATTTGATAAGTGCCTTGTTCTTTGGCCATCCTCTGTATGCACGATAAAGAGCGAGTCCACCTTCCTGCATTTCTTCTTTGGAAGGACTATCGGAAGTAAGTCTTTTTTTGGCAAGCGACAAGAAATCATTGATTACAGCCTTTTGCGCGCTAAACAACAATTGTACTTTGGGTTTAAGCGTGTCAAATTCCTGATCTTCGCCCTTCGCTGTAGGCCCGGCAATAATGAGCGGAGTTCGCGCCTCATCGATAAGAACAGAATCAACCTCATCCACAATGGCAAAATGGTGGCGACGTTGCACCAACTGCCCTGCCTCTGTGGCCATATTATCTCTGAGATAATCAAAACCAAATTCGTTATTCGTTCCGAAAGTTATATCCGCCTTGTATGCAGCCCTTCTCGACGGGCTATTGGGTTGGTGTCTGTCGATGCAATCAACTGTAAGACCGTGGAATTCATACAAAGGTCCCATCCATTGTGAGTCCCTTTTGGCCAGGTAATCATTTACCGTAACCAGATGAACACCTCTTCCGGCAATGCCATTTAAGAAAACCGGCAATGTGGCAACCAGCGTTTTTCCTTCACCTGTTCCCATTTCAGCCACTTTACCCCTGTGCAAGGCAATACCACCTATTAACTGTACATCGTAATGCACCATGTCCCAGACAATCTGGTTTCCTGCCGCCAACCAGGTATTACTCCATGAAGTAGTGTCGCCCTCTATTTTGACATAATCCCTGCCAGCCGCTGCCAGAGCGCGATCGGCATCGGTAGTTCTCATTGTAATAATGGGATTTTCCTTTAATCTCCGGGCGGTTTCCTTGCAGATAGCAAATGCCTCCGGCAGTATCAGTTCGAGCACCTTTTCGATTTCCTGGTTGATTTCCTTCTCCAGCTTATCTACCTGATTAAAGATGGTTTCTTTCCGCTCGAGCTCAGAGCCGGGCAAAGCCTCAGCCTGTACTTTCAGGTTTTCGATTTCCTCTTCCAGATGACGGATGGCGTCTTTGATTTGCTTTTTCAGGGCATCCGTTTTACCGCGGAGTTCATCATGAGAGATACCGGTCAAACCTTGTCCGAGTAGGTTAATTTTATCTACGATGGGCTTTACCTGTGTAATATCATTCTGAGACTTATCTCCGAGGATTTTTTTGAGTATTTTATTGAAAGTTCCGATCATAATTCTATTGATTCTGTGGGTATATCTGCGCCAAATTGGACAGGCATACAATTATTGTATTAATTCTTAAAAAGGCTTGCAAATGTAATTCAAGGAGAGAGGCCGCAGACCAGTGAAAATAGTGCCAATCGACAAAAACTGACAGAGTGACGGCTGCAAAACACTTCGAACAACTAAAAACACATGAGGAAATCAGCTTAACCCGTTCCATTTCAGAAAAAGATCACCATAGATTCGATGAATTCTGATCAGATGTTAAACTGTAGAAAATCGCGAAAAAGATTATGCCCACAAGGATGTTTAAAATTGTGCTGTTCAAATCACAAAAACCAACGGAAGTCGCGCCGGAGCTATAGCTTCATATAACAAGGAACGCGCGTACGCGAAAATACAACTTCGGCAATTTATCCAAGAAAACCACCACTCACTTTCTAACAATTTTCACACAAAGCGCAATAAAACCAAGGCTGGCAAAGGAAGTAAGTACCAATATTTCCATGGCCGAAAATAATCATGCCATTAATTTGCGCCAAATTGACCCCTGCAATACCTTTTAGAAGGTACGTAATGTCACCAAAGCCACAGTAGCTTTGAATTTCTGATCTCCGTTATTCTGTCATGTTAAAAAGTACAACCTCTTGTTAATCGATTTGATTTGCTTCGGGGAGTCATTTTATGAACCTTTGAGAGCAGGAATTATTGATTTCAAAACCGTTGATTTATTGGGTTTTATAAAAAAATTGACGCAAAAAATGTCCAAAAGACATTATTGGTTTTTGGGGTTGATTACCCAGAAATAGCTCAGACCGAATGAATAACCTTTTTACAGACATAGAAGCCGACATTTTAGAAAAAGACCATCCAAAAAATATGACCAACGAAGAGCCTATATTAAAAGAAAATCCAGACAGATTTGTTTTATTCCCTATTATCCACCACGATATCTGGCATTATTACAAGAAATCTGAAGCCAATTTCTGGACAGCAGAAGAAATTGATCTTGAAGCCGACCTTGTAGACTGGAACAACAAACTAAATGACGATGAGCGTCATTTTATCAAACATGTGCTTGCTTTCTTCGCCGCCAGTGATGGAATTGTAAATGAAAATCTCGCTGAAAACTTTGTCAGAGAGGCTCAATACACTGAAGCCAAGTTTTTCTATGGTTTTCAGATCATGATGGAGAATATTCACAGCGAAACATACTCTCTGCTTATCGACACCTACATTAAGGATACAGCAGAGAAGAATATGCTCTTCACAGCAATCGACACACTCGATTGTGTGAAGAAAAAGGCCGAGTGGGCGCTGAGATGGATTAAGAATGGATCTTTTGCAGAACGTCTTGTAGCTTTCGCCGCGGTTGAGGGTATTTTCTTCAGCGGTTCATTTTGCAGTATTTTCTGGTTGAAAAAAAGAGGTCTGATGCCCGGTCTGACGTTCAGCAACGAATTGATCAGCCGCGACGAAGGTTTGCATTGCGATTTTGCGTGCCTTCTTTACACCCAACACATTGTAAACAAACTTCCAAAAGAAAGAATTCTTGAGATTATCACCAATGCTGTGGAAATCGAGAAAGAATTTGTTACAGATGCACTTCCCGTAAAACTAATTGGAATGAACTCCGACATGATGTCGCAATATATTGAGTTCGTTGCCGATAGATTATTAATGGAGTTGGGCAACGACAAAATTTACAACAACACCAACCCATTTGACTTTATGGAAATGATTTCGCTTCAGGGCAAAACAAATTTCTTTGAAAAAAGAGTGGGCGAGTATCAAAAGGCAGGTGTAATGGCGGATAAGGAAAAACAAACTTTTTCGCTTAACGAGGATTTTTAAACCCAATTCGTTTTTGAACGGCGCGTCTAAAATTTAAATTCATTTCAGACCGTCGTCGACAAAAATGAAAATCGGGTGTGTATAAATAGTAAAACCATCTTCAAAAGATTCACCACAATTTTTTTGAAGAATCATACCTAAACAGTTTTATTGCACTCTCATTTCTCCCATCACATTTAGATAATGTTTTGGAAAGAAATGATTAATACTCAGTGGCATATGAATCACACTTCATTTACTGGCTGAGCAACTTTAACCAAAACAACCGGCATGGCTGGTGCTTTGTTGCCAGGGAACGACAAAGTATAGGAATTTTTCCCAAACCACAAACCACTAAATAAAACCTCATCAATATGTACGTTATCAAACGTGACGGACACAAGGAGAGTGTCAAATTTGATAAGATCACCGGCAGAATAGTAAAACTCTGCTACGGGCTCAATCCAATTGTAGATCCCGTAAAAATTGCCATGAAGGTAATTGAGGGGGTTTATGACGGAGTTACCACAAGCGAGCTTGACAATCTTGCCGCTGAGATCGCCGCATCCAACGCAACCACCCATCCGGACTATGCCTTGCTTGCTTCGCGCATTGCAGTAAGTAATCTTCACAAAAACACAAAGAAGTCATTCTCTCAGACAATGACCGACCTGTACTACTATCTTGACCCCAAGACAGGCGCCAATGCCGGACTTTTGGCCGAGGACGTGTACAAGTTGATTGTAGATAACGCTCCTCTTCTGGACAGCACCATTATCTATGACCGTGATTTTAATTTCGACTATTTCGGATTTAAAACGCTGGAAAGATCTTACTTGCTCAAATTGTATGGCAAAGTAGCTGAAAGACCTCAGCATTTGTACATGCGCGTAGCGGTAGGAATTCACAAAGGTGATATGGAGCAGGTGGTGCGCACCTATAATATGATGAGCGAAGGCTGGTTTACACATGCCACACCAACCCTTTTCAACGCCGGAACACCTAAGCCGCAAATGAGTTCCTGCTTTTTGATTCAAATGCAGAGCGACTCCATTGATGGTATTTACAATACACTCAAACAAACGGCACTCATTTCACAAAGTGCCGGTGGAATTGGTCTGAGCATTCACAACATCAGAGCCAAAGGATCTTATATCAAAGGAACCAACGGAACAAGCAATGGCATTGTACCCATGCTTAAAGTGTTCAACGATACAGCCCGTTATGTAGATCAGGGCGGTGGAAAACGCAAAGGTTCCTTTGCCATTTACCTCGAACCATGGCATGCAGATGTGTATGATTTTCTTGACCTGAAAAAAAATCACGGTAAAGAAGAAGCCCGTGCACGCGATCTTTTCTTCGCGCTCTGGATTCCGGATCTTTTCATGAAACGTGTAAAAGAAGACAGCACATGGACCCTCATGTGTCCGAACGAATGTCCAGGCCTCGATGATACGTATGGAGATGAGTTCGAAGCATTGTATACGAAATACGAATCAGAAGGCAAAGGCCGCCAGACAATAAAGGCGCAGGACCTTTGGTTTAAAATTCTGGAGTCGCAGATTGAGACCGGCACACCTTATATGCTGTATAAAGACGCCGCCAACAAAAAGAGCAATCAGAAAAACCTCGGCACAATCAAAAGTTCGAACCTGTGCACAGAGATTATGGAATATACCGCACCAGATGAAATAGCTGTGTGCAATCTTGGTTCTATCGCACTGCCTAAATTTATAAAAGACGGTGCATTCGATCACGAAAAATTATTCGAAATCACTTACCAGCTTACCCTTAATCTGAATAAGATTATTGATGGTAACTACTATCCGGTTCCTGAGACCAAAAAGAGCAATATGCGTCACCGCCCTATAGGGATCGGTGTTCAGGGTATGGCCGATGCATTTATTCTGATGCGTTATCCTTTTGATGGCCCCGACGCAAAAAGATTGAATAAGGAAATTTTCGAAACAATCTATTACGCTTCTTGCACCGCATCAAAAGATCTGGCCAAAAAAGATGGATATTACGAAACTTTCCCCGGATCTCCGGCAAGTCAGGGCATTCTTCAGTACGACATGTGGGATGTAAAGCCAAGTGATCGTTGGGAATGGGATGTACTAAAAGAAGAGATTAAAGAATATGGTATGCGCAACTCATTACTTCTTGCGCCTATGCCTACTGCTTCCACTGCTCAGATTTTAGGTAATAACGAATGTTTCGAACCTTATACAAGCAACATCTACACGCGTCGTGTACTGGCTGGTGAGTATATTATCGTAAACAAACATTTATTGAAAGATCTGGTTAGTCTCGGTATATGGAACGACGATCTCAAAAACAAGTTGATTGGCGGTAATGGCTCTGTGCAAAATATCGCAGAGATACCAGACAACCTCAAAGCTTTGTATAAGACAGCATGGGAACTTTCTCAAAAAACCATCATTGAAATGTCGGCCGACCGTGGTGCGTTTATTTGCCAAAGTCAGTCGCTCAATGTATTCATGGAGAATCCCAACTTCGGTAAATTGTCGTCAATGCACTTCTTTGCGTGGGAAAGCGGTTTGAAAACAGGTATGTATTACCTGCGTACCAAGGCTGCTACAGATGCCATTAAGTTCACTGTAGATAAAAAGTACCAGAATGCTCCGATAGAAGCCAGCGCTCTTTCGGAAGTTACCGCTGCCGCTCATGAGGCGCAAGCCATGGAAGTAGTTGGTTCGATTGCAGCCAGCGTTACAATGTCCGAAGAAGAAATAGCACAACAACAAGCCGCTCTTGCATGCTCACTGGACAATCCGGATGCATGTGAAATGTGCAGTGGCTAGAACCCCATTATCCGAACTGAGTGTAGCGTAAACGGCGAATAACTTCAGGATAGGATGTTTGATTTGTGAATCTGATAAGAAAATGCCCCGTATTATTCATTTAATACGGGGTTTTTTATGGGTCGAAAGGCCGGTCATGCTGATATAGCATTTAACCGGATAGCGAATGATTGTACTGAGCGACGTTAATCGGATGCACCGGTTTAAATCGAATTAGAACTTTGTTTAACCCATATATTATGGGCAGGCTATTCAAGTGTAGTCATAAATGCAACTGCAATACGTTCTCCCATCATCCTTTGACCTTCAGAATTAAAATGAACTTTGTCACCATTGTCCTTTAAATCTGATGTTGAAACAACATGAATGGTACTGTCCTTTTTTGCAACCTCATTTATTTTCTCATTGATTAATTTCCAATTTTCATTATTAGGTGAATATGAACCCAGTTCCCCAACCATAATTGGCAAGTTCATGTTGCCGATAAATGTTCTGAATACTTCAAATAGCGATGAAAGTCTCATTTCATATTTAGAAATACCCCTGGAATTTGCATCATTTTCTCCCTGATGCCATAAAATTCCTTTAATACTTCCATAGCCTTTTGCAATGTCCACTTTAGAATAAAAATTTGTCAAGAGTTTTACCCTTCGCTGTGTGCTGTCGCCTAACCATTGTGTAACAGAACTGCCACCTACCGCAGTTGGTATTAACAGAATGGTAATACTGTCCGGGATATTGTCAATTAATTTTTTAGCAAAAGAAAGTCCGCAGTCAAGCCCTCTTCTTGAGGGCTCATCAAAGTGCAAGGGTTCTTTGGCATAAACCAATTGTCCATCTTTATTTATGGATAAAATTCGTTTATTGGTAATTGTATCCTCCGGTTCTACAATTCCGCGTCCTGCCATATTAGACTGTCCTGCAAGAATAAAAACCCATACATTTTCTTTATTGGGTATTTCATTTAAAAGCCCGATCGATTTTGGGAAAACATTCGCTCTATTTTCCTGATTCTGTCCAAACGAAACATGCAGCAGTGTAATGAATATGATTAATACTATGACGCTTTTCATTGGTCGTTTCGTATTGTAAATTGAATAATTAACTTGCCATAATAAGCTAAAATCACACCACAAATATAGAGTCCGCATTTTCGCTGACAATTCGGATGGGTATTTTAATAGTTTGATAACACGATGCGCGTAGATCTACAAATCCTCCATCAGTTGCTTTTTACACCAAACAATCGAAAATGTGCACTACGTGCTTTTGTATTGATTACAATAAAACCGTGTTTTGATCTTGCATCCTAAGTAAATCAAGCTCCCTGTGCCGCAATACCTTTCGACCCTATCAATCACGCCAAATCCTGATTCATTCTATAAAAAGTAAAGACCCGGTTGCGAAATCACCGATCTTTACTTTTTCAAAAAAAAAAAGGTATTCGATGCAGCGTTTTTGAACCCAGAGCATCATACTTGTGTAATTCGGCAAAAAACCTTTAACCCCTTTTTGACTTCTGACTTCCTGGAAAGACATAATACAAGGATGCAAAAGCGGCGAGCGATTCGCCCAGATGCACGCCTATAAGACAGTCTGGAAGATTATCTACCCTTCTGTCTATAGTCTGATCAGAAATCGTGAAGAGGCTGAGGACATTATGCAGGATTCGATTATAAAAGGATTTTCCAGATTAGAAGATCTAAATGATCCTGATAAATACATGGGTTGGCAGAAACAGATCTGTCTTCGTGAAGCATTGACCAGACTTCGTTCCAGAAAGGGAAGCATTTCTCTGATAGAAGACATTGCAGAAGAAGAAACAGAGGAACCCAATGTTGACCTGAGTATGATAGATGAACGGATGATACAAAATCATATTGACAAATTGCCTGAAGGTTACAGGCTCATCATTCAGCTTCATCTGATTGAAGGAATGAAACATGAAGAAATAGCGATAGCCACAGGTATTGGAGCCTCCACTTCGCGGTCTCAATACTCCAGAGCAATACAAAGATTAAAAAAAGAATTATTACAGCAATATGCAGGACAGTTTTGAAGATAAATTAAAGAATGCCTGGCAAGAAAAATTGTCGACCACCGAACCTATTCCGGGTCATGAGGAAAGATTCGAGATGCGGCTGATGAACGTTCTGGACAAAAAAAGAATTCACCGCATTCCGCGTTGGCCCTGGCTTACACTTGCGGCTGCGCTTATAATAGGAGTAATACTCACCATTGTGGTTTCCGAGATGAAAAAAACCAATCACATGGCCGAAGAAACCGAAAAACAGAACAGACCTCCTGAGCTGGCTGCTGCGGAAGACTTTTTCAAGTCGCGCATCACAATGGATATGTCGAAATTAAATACCAGCGATCCATATGTGCAACGCTTCGTCTCAGACATGAAAGTTTTAGAAGAAGAATATGCCAAACTCGAACAGGTCCTTGCTTCGAACTTCAACAACGAAAAAGTAGCCGGGGCCATGGTAAACAACTACAAATTCAGGCTCAAACTAATGGAGCGCCTGCAGAAGTACATAGAAATTCAAAATCAAATTAACAACGAAAAAAATGATTCACAGCATGCTTCATAAAATATTCGCCACCCTGCTTATTTGCAGCTCAACTTTGCTGCATGCCGGTGGAGTTTACTACCAGGAAATCAGAAAGACCGCCACAGTTAATGCAGACTTTCTCTTTAAACTCGACCTCAATTTTGCCGATGTAAACATTCAAACCTGGGAGAAGAATCAGGTAGATGTAGTAGTTAAAGTGGATGTCTCGGCCTCTTCCGAAAAAAGAGCCAATGAATTATTCAATGGCATCATTGTAAACTTTTCGGGAGAATCAGCAATGGTCAATCTTTCTGTGGCCCTGGGCAATTCTTCTTGTGGCAACAAGAACAATGAATCTACGAAAATATATGTGGAGATAAAAATGCCTCCCGGAGGAACATTGGATGGTCATTGCGCTTTTGGAGATTTCGCCTTAAGTAGTTTAAATGGCCCTTGCAAAATGACGGTGGAATATGGCGAATTCAAGGCCACTAACCTCAACTCCAGAGACAATGATCTGAAAGTCCAGTTCGGTGGTTGCAACATTCAATATACGAATGGTGGTGATTTCAGAATCGAATACGGGGATATGGACCTTAAAAAACTAAATGGCAACGCAGATTTTGAGGCCGCCTTCGGGGACTTAGAGATTGACCTCGTAACCAATGCGGTGAAACGTCTGGATGTAGATGTGGAATACGGAGATGCAGAAATAACACTGGCCAGAGACGCAGGCTTTACGTTCGATGCCAACTGCGACTATGGAGACCTTGATCTTCCTGATAACAGTAAAAAAACTTCTGTTGAAAAGGACTATACAAGCAAAAAAGTAAAGGGTACGATTGGATCCGGCGGAAGCGCAACACTTAGTATTAAATGTTCATTCGGAGATGTGGAAATAGATATGGATGTTAACTAAGGCAAGCAAGTAGTTCACCATTTCTGACAGGCGCCCGATCTATTCGGGCGTTTGCATTTGGCCCGGGAGAAGGATAAAAAAAACATCCGACCATTCCAGGGTCGGTTATTACCTAGACCAAGTCGTTAACTTAATGGCAATGCCCTATAGGACTGACCAGAGCCAATAACATTGAAGTCCTGTAGACTGGAGACATTATGTTATCACTTGCATAATCTTCAACTCCGCAACTTTTATGGTTGACCCGGTAATTCTTTATGCCTTACTTCCTCAGTGTCATTATGTGTTAAAAAACAAAATGCAGGGAATTCCCTTTTTTTTGAGCGTTAGCTAACTAATTCAATGCATCACCGCGCAACTCCCTAAACCGCTTTCTGGCTTCGACCACATACAAACTTCCCGGAAGTTCTGTAATCAATCTCTCGTATAGCTTCATTGCCAACTCAGTATTGTTGAGCAGATAATGATTCATCTCTGCCAACTTGAACAATGCATCATCGGCGGTAATGTCTGTAAAATGAAGATCAACAATATCCTGATAGTATTTCTGCGCTTCAGTGTAATTACCCATTTTATAATAAATGTCTCCTTTTAACATTTTTATCTCGTCTGTAAGACTATGTCCCGGAAACAAATACAAGATCGAATCCATCCCAACCATAGATTCATCAAAACGATTCTGGTAAGCCAATAAGTCGGCTCTCGCAAACATCTTCATTGGCACTTTGGTAGTGTCCATATTAAAGTTGTCGGTAATCAATAGCGACAAATCAATTGCATCATTGGAGATCAATTTTGTAGTTGAGGCCTTCAACACATCAAGCTGGCTTTGCGCCCATTCGAAATCTCCGGTATAATAAGAAATCCGGGCATTTCTGAATTTCGCTTCAGAGCCCAGAATATCTTCTTTGAAATCCAGCTCCACCTGTGAAAACAACAATGAAGCATCCCAGACTTCACCTTTGAAAACAAGCACATCACCCAATTCAAGTTTGCAAATTGCCTGCGATTTGTTGTACAATCCGGGCATATCAATTGCCTCCTTTAAAGTTGCAATTGCATCGTCAGTTTTGCTCAAATAAAATGCCTGAACATGCGCCAGTTCTTTCATCATGATGGCAGATTCCGGGCTCTTGCCCACTTCATTTAAGGCAGTAAGGTATTCACTTTCTAACTGAGTATATGCTACACGATCAATTCCAGGCTTTGCAGCCAATTCATCCTTCATTACCTGAAGTTTTTCCATTTTGGCAGAGACATAATACGGCCCTGTTGGTCCTTTATCAATTACATATTGATAGGCTCTTTTTGATGTTTCAAAATCTTTGTTGTTCAGTGCGAGTTCACCCAGGCTCATCATTCGTGCTCCATTTTCTCCATTTCTTCGGTCGATAGCTGATGCCTGCACAAACGCCGACGCAAAATCCTTTTTTTGCATAAAGAGCCATATCAGCAATTCGCTGAAAGTTTCCTGGTCAGGGTTTTTCTGTACCCGCTTAAGCAATTTGGTCTTGAGCATTTCAAGGTTTTCTGCATTCTCCTGAGGATTGAGCAACCGGTTGAAAGAATTCTGTACTGTCTGCAAGTAGTTGGGCTCTTGCTCCAGAAGGTCCAGAAAAGAATCGGTCATTCCTTCATAATCCCCGAGATTGCCCTTCATTCCGGCAATTTCGTAGGTAAAATCGTAACCATCCTTTCCTTCTGCCTTGCCTTTTTCGTATGCTTTTAACGCATACTGGTATTCATTGATATTGGCAAACTCGTTGGCCAGTTTCTGAATATTGGCCCTGCTGGCTTCTGTCTTATCTATTGCCAATTCAAACTGTTGTTTCGCTAAATCATCCTTACCGAATTTTTTATACAAATCTCCCAGACTGACATAGCCACTTCCATCTCTCGAATCGTCTTTCACTTTTCGTTTGGCAAGTTTTTCGGCTTCTTCAAAATCTTTTAGAGCAATAAGTGTATTGAGGTAGTTCGTATAGACCTTATTCGTTTTGTTGTTTTTGTAGATTTTTTCGTAGTAAAGTTTAGCTTGCTCATACATTCCCTGGTTGTAATAGTACTCGGCCAGGTCAAGGTCATTCTCCTGAGCCATCATGAGGCCACTGACGAAGAATAGTAAAATTGCAGCTAGGTATTTTTTCATTTTATTTTTTTGGTATATAAACAGGAATACTATCCACCCAAAACTTTACCTGCGGATAATATTCATTGAATGATGTAGTCAAATGTTGCGCATTTTCGCTCATAAGCTTCACGTCCCTGATCAAATTCCCGGCCGTTTCTCTTTCAGAACCGATAGCCTGGTTAACGTACTCATCATTCATTTTATTTCCTTGTGCATCATGTGTAGAGCCATCTTTGAGGGCCTGCACTAAATCCGACAATTGTTTTTTGGAAATTACCACTTCACCATTAAGTTCTTTGAGCTTAGACATCATTTTGCCGGCAAGTTTCTTATCGGTCCGATAAAAACTCATAACCGCTGCCATATCCTTTGTCATTACACCACGAAAATTTTTGTGGATATAATCTGTTTGTCTTTCAATTGTATCGGCTATCCCACTCCAAAAAGCTCCATCAAACGAACGAAGGTCAGAGGCCGCGCTATCCAAAGAAATACTCAGCGAATCAAGTGACCGCACTTCTTTCGAAAAATCGCCATGCGGTTGACATGAAGTAAAATGGATGATCAGGAATGAAAAAAAGACCAATCCTGAAAATCTATACTTGTTACTCATATTGTGAAATAGTATTTGGTATTCGCGAAGTTATTATGAAGTTGGCCGCATCAACAATGTGTCTTGCCTATTTTTCACAAAAATTACACCCACGATCAAACCTGATAAGCAGCAGAATTGCTCCTAAATAAGGAAATCTCCAGCGTATTTTATATTAACGGGTAATCATGTCAAAACCAGTATAAGGCACCAAAGCTGGAGGGATTTTTATTCCATCTGCTGTCTGATTGTTCTCCAGCAGAGCGGCCACAATTCTTGGCAGGGCCAAGGCGCTGCCATTTAGGGTATGCACCAATTGCGTTTTTCCCTCTGAGTTTTTGAACCTGCACTTGAGCCGGTTTGCTTGAAATGTTTCGAAGTTTGATGTTGAACTCACCTCAAGCCATCTTTCCTGAGCGCCGCTCCAGGCTTCAAAATCATAAGTAAGTGCAGAGGCAAATCCCATGTCTCCGCCGCAAAGGCGAGTCACCCTGAAATGTAGTCCAAGTTTGTGAAGAAGTGCTTTGACATGATCTACCATTTGCTCCAGAATTTCGTGTGAGCGATCCGGATGAGAGAGTTGAACAATTTCAACTTTATCAAATTGGTGTAGTCGGTTCAATCCGCGTACATGCGCTCCCCAGCTTCCCGCTTCTCTTCTGAAACAAGGAGTATAGCCTGTCATCAAAATGGGCAGTTCTTCTTCCTTTACAATCACATCGCGGTACAAGTTCGTAAGTGGAACTTCAGCGGTTGGAATGAGATAAAGATCATCGGCCACGGCATGGTACATCTGCCCCTCTTTGTCTGGCAATTGTCCGGTGCCAATGCCGCTGGCTTCATTTACCAGCAAGGGTGGCTGGAACTCTTTGTAGCCGGCATTTTGTGCCTCGTCCAGAAAAAAGTTGATCAGCGCTCTCTGTAGTCGGGCTCCTTTGCCTTTGTAAACAGGGAAACCAGCACCAGTAATTTTGGTTCCCAGTTCAAAATCGATCAGGTCGTAATCTGAGATCAGTTCCCAATGTGGCTTTTTGTGGTCCTGAAGATTGGGTTTATCACCCCAGATATAAACTTCCACATTTTCCTCAGGTGTCTTGCCCGGTGGAACACTTTCGTGGGGAGCATTTGGAATTAGATAGAGCAATTGCTTCAGCGATTCTTCTGTTTCGTCCAGGGTAATTTCCATGGCCTTGCTGGTTTCTTTTAGCTCTGCAACTTTCGATTTCAAGCCATCTGCCTCGTCCTTTTTACCCGATTTGAAAAGGTCGCCAATTTCTTTTGATAGTTTATTGGCTTCAGATAGATTTGAATCAAGCTGACCTTGCGTCTTCTTGCGAAGATCGTCCAGATGAAGAATCTGATCTATTTCTGCAGAAAAATCCTTATTGCGTTTAGCGAGAGCCGTCAAAATTCTGGCTTTGTTCTCTCTGATAGTTGAAACCTGAAGCATTTGCTATGTTTTGATACTGTTTGTAATATTCTGTAAGCCGCACTATGCGGATTGAAAAACTCAATTGCCTGATAAAGCAATGGTTTTTTGATCCGGGTGCAACGGGAGGCAAGTTATACCAATGTTCATTTCAATTTAGTCCTTGCCGCAGATGAAATGATACAATGGTAAATACCCCCGGTTTTATACCAATAAAAAAACCCGGCCAGCCTTATCAGGCCAGACCGGGAGTTTTAATTTATTCTATTCGCCCGACTAAGCCTTATGCAGGAATAACCGAAACAAATGATTTGTTGTCTTTTTTCTTGCGGAACTGGATCACACCATTGGTCAGAGCAAACAAAGTATGGTCTTTACCCATGCCTACATTTTCTCCTGGATTGTGTTTCGTTCCACGTTGACGGATGATGATATTACCGGCAATACATTTTTGCCCACCATAAAGCTTCACGCCAAGACGTTTGCTTTCTGATTCTCTTCCGTTTTTTACTTTACCTTCACCTTTCTTGTGTGCCATTGTGGTATGGTTTTACGAAGTAATTTAACTCTGAATTATTGGCCGTCCTTAAGTTCGTCCTGCCATTTTTTAAGCTCATCGAACTTACCTTCGGCAGCCATTTTAGCTTGAGCTGGCCAGGTAGCTGGATTTTTTGTTTTGATCACTCCACCTGCTTCATTGAGAATGTCTTTCAGACTTTCTACAGAAGCATTGGCGAGGTCATTAAAGGTAACAATACCCTTAGCCACAAAAAGCTCAGCGATTTTTGGCCCGATACCTTCTACGATAGAAAGATCGTCAGCCTTTGCAGCTTTCGGAGCAGAAGCTTTGGCTGGTGCCGGCGCTGCTGCTGCCAGTGGAGCCTCTTCCTTTTTTGGAGCAGATTTCTTTGCTCCGCTAGTCAGGATATTTTCGATTTTTATCTCAGAAAGATACTGGCGGTGGCCATTTTTCTTCGCGTATCCTTTTCTGCGTTTCTTTTTGAAGACGATAATTTTATCGCCTTTCAGGTGCTTCATCACATTCACGGTGATGGCTGCACCTTCGATAGCTGGGGCGCCAACAGTAACTTTGCCGTTGTCTTCTATCAGAAGAACTTGATCGAATTGGATCTTCGCTCCTTCCTGATCTTGAAGACGATTCACAAAGATGTGCTGGTCTTTTTGTACTTTGTACTGATGCCCTGCTATTTCAACAATTGCGTACATATTGTATGATTTTTAGCGGTTAACCTCATTTTTTTGAGGGGTGCAAATATAGCCAGACTTTGTTATCTACCAATATAATTGGACAAAAACTTACACCTCGTGCTGTAATCAGTGCCAGTTAAAGTTTTTTTCTATTCATAAGCCACACTCCGGCAAGGATTACTGAGGCATAAACACCTTGAGTCCAACTGAGCTCTTCGTGATCCATAAGCCCCCAAAATACCGCAACAATAGGCATAATATAGGTGACCGATGACGCAAATAGGGCTGAGGTTTTCAGGGTAAGCCAGAAATAAAGCACATTCGCAACGGCTGTACCTGCAAGTCCCAAAATGGCCACATAACCCAAAGCCTGAAGTCCGGACGGATTATGCTCAATAACCTGAGGCGCTCCGGAATAGAAGACATAGCTAATGGCCGGAACAGCCACAATGAGCTGTGCAATGGCAGTGATTTGCAAGGCCTTAATATGTGGCAACTTGCTTTGCACGATATTGACGCTAAGCCCATAGAAGGAAGTGGCCAGCACAATCAGCAATCCATAAGACCATTGGTTGTTATCTGAAAAGCCATGATGAGAAATGAGACCAGCAGCCCCAATTAACCCCAATATGACTCCAACAACCTGCAGTCTGTGAACTTTTCTGAGAAAAATGATTAAGCCAATGAGAAGCGTAAAAAGTGGAGTAAGTGAATTTAAAATTCCCGCAACGCTGCTATCCAGAAATTTTTGGGAATTTGTAAAAAGAAAAGCGGGCATTCCGCTTCCAAAGCAACCTACGAGAAAAATCCAGCCCAAATCACCTCTTTTAATTTTGCCAATTGCCCTGATGGAAATTGGCAAAAGTGCAATGCCGGCAAAAGACAGCCGCAAGGCAGCTACCTGATTGGGCGTGAAAATTGGCTTACCCTCAGCGTCAAAAAGTCCTTTCTTCATTAGAATGAAAGAACTTCCCCAGGTAATCGCTAAAAAAATAAGGACAAGAAAATGGTTGAATCTTGAGTTGGCCAAAGGTTGGAAATTTTGCCAAAATTAACTTTAATCCACGGTTGTAACTTTTTTATCTTTGGAACGCCTTAACCAGCACACGCATTAAATTTATCCCAATGAGAATTATTAATTTCCTTCTGGTGAGTTCGTTTCTGATCCTTTTTTCATGCAACACAAAGACAGATACTTCCACCCTAAGCATCGGGAGCATACCCATAACACACAAGCAGCAAGTTTCGGGCGAGGCAAAAACAGTAGCCAACCTCAGTATCGAAGGAATGACGTGTGCGGCAGGATGTGGTGGTAAAATCCAACAAGAATTGAGGGCAATGCCAGGTGTAATCACTACTGGTTTAGACTTTGCCAAAGAGCGTGAGCAAAACATTGTGAGTGTACAATACGATCCTGCCCAAACAAACGAAGCTAAAATGATTGAATGTCTTCAGGCTAAAGCATCAAACTATAAGGTTACATCTGTTGAGGTAGTTGAGTTTGGTATCGCCTCAGCAGGTCAGGGCGGTTCAGGTGGATCGGGAATAAAACTTTATGATTTTAGCAAAGTTATGCAGCTCATGGGTTTGTTTCAGGGCCTGTTTAATCTTGTGAAGTAAGCCTGATCTGGTGTTGTTGCATCTTTGTTTGTGTTCATTTCGGTTGCAATTCTTCATCATGTTTTTTTACTTGTCTTTCTGTTCTTCAATACACATTACCAATTATTTAGTCTTAATCAGAGTCATAGTTGGAACCCATTCCTGGCAAATCGCTGATATTTATTAGGAGTGTGGAGAAATGTGGGGGCTTATTTTCGCCTCATGAATTATCCCCCTCTATTAAAGTTATTTTCAAAAATATCCCTTGGTTGTATTTTTCTGGTCATCATTGCTGGCAGCTTTGTGCGGGTAACCGGAAGTGGAATGGGCTGCCCGGATTGGCCCAAATGTTTTGGATACCTGATTCCACCCACCCAACAAGAAACCCTGACTTTCAAGGAGGGAAAATCCTTTGAGAAAAATCAGATGGTCATACTGAATGACACCCTGTGGGTGGCAAACAACGATTTGATTTGCGGCAAAACCTTTAACCATTCTGATTGGCATAAATACCCTAAGCATAATTATGCGCTTTTCAATCCATTTCACACATGGGTAGAATTCATTAATCGTTTGGCAACCATACTCCTCGGAATTCCCTGTATAATATTTTTTGTGCTGGCTTTTCTAAACTGGCGAAAAAACAAAGACCTTATCACATTCCTTCTGGCCGGTGCTTCCATGCTTACCCTGGGTTTTGAGGCCTGGCTCGGTAAATTGGTTGTGGATGGTGAATTGAAAGAAAATTCCATTACTTACCACATGGTTGGAAGTATTGCTTTAATTAGCTTTCTGCTAATGTCTATAATAAGATCAAATGACAAAAAGGATATTGGACTGACCTCCAAATCCCACAAATTATGGATCTATGGTCTGCTCATACTTTCTTTTATTCAAATTATACTGGGAACCCAGGTTCGCGAGGAGATCGATGTGATGAATAAGGCGTCCATGCCGCGTGAGTTCTGGATTGATGCACTTAGTTTTCTGTTTAAAATCCATCGGAGTTTTTCAATTCTCTTGCTGTTATGCGTTTTTATGATCTGGAAAAAACTTCATTCCGTCACTGCTTTAAGCCTGTCAGTAAAACGAATAATTGCTGTAATATCAATGGAAGTGCTGGCTGGAGTGGCTCTTGCGTATTTAAATATGCCTGCGTTCCTGCAACCCGTTCATTTATTTTTTGGCCTTGTACTCTTTACAATGGCGCTTTATCTGCTCCTGCTGATTTCATCCGCAAAGGGCGTAAGCCATTCAAAATAGCCTTGTTACAGGTTCCGTATTTCATTTTCACATATACCAATGTTGAAAACTCAGGTATATACCGCAGATGGTGACTATTGTCGACGTGCTAACTTGCCGACAATTCTACACCAAACTCAAATTATACAACAATGAAAAAACTCTTTGTGCTTTTGCCTGCATTAATGGTATTCGTGACAGGCTTCGGTCAGCTTTCTGATCGTGAAAACTATGATCAACATTACAAACTTGGAGCCCGGCCAAAAGCTGGTGACGCTGCATTGCAATTCGTAATTCCAATTGTAAACCTTACAGCAAACAACGGTTCTGATGCTGGTACATATGCTGGAAACATTCTTTCAAATGGAGATCTTCTGACATTTAAGTACTACCTTACTGATGCCAATGTAGTTCGTGCAGGTCTGAGAATCAAGACAGATAACTTTTCAAACTCCGGAACGGTAGCTGATTCATCAGCGCTTACAATTCCAATCGACAATTTGTCTGAGTTTATGCAAAAGTCTGTGAGCCGCGAGTTTAATCTTGCCGGTGGTATGGAAAAACACTTTACAGCCAAAAACGTATTTGATGTGTATGCTGGTGGTGAATTGTTTTTTGGCCTTGGAAAAGACCGGACAGTATCAAATTTCGACTACCGCGATGGCAGTAGAAGTTATGAAACGCGTTCAACCAATACCAATATTCTTGGATTTGGTCTGATGACAGGTTTCAATATTTTCGTGGCTGAACTACCTATTTCAATAGGTCTTGAGTATGGTCTTACCGGAAAATGGATTTTCGGTGGAAAAACTAAGGTTTCCAGGGAAGAGACAGTTGGCACCGAAATCGCCACCGCGGAATGGGTTGAACAGAGTGAAGACTTTAATGGTAATGCTGATGCGCACAAATATAGCAGTCTTGGACGTCGTCAATTCAATATGGACACGAATAACATCATTCGTTTGAATATCCATATCTACTTTTCGTCATTACAAGATTAATCATTAACCATCAAAATTTCGGCTTATGAAAAATAATAGAATTTTAGTCATCATGGCCGGGCTGATGGTGATTTTGGCCTCTTCATGTACTACGTACCAGAAGGCCGTGCCCATTACACCCATCAACGCCCAGATCATTATAGACATGGATGACCTGGAATACATCGGAGATGTAACAGGTACAGCAGAACAATCTTATATATTCAGAGTAATTCCAGTTGGCGGTCGCAAGTACCGTCAGGGTATATTACTTCCACAGGGAGGCTTAGGTATTCAGTTGCCACAAAGCAGAGGCAGTGCCAATGCAATTTATGATGCATTGCAGCAAAAGCCTGATGCTGATGTTGTGCTACCGGTTTCATTCGAAACTACCACGTACTTTCAATTCCTTGGAAGAAGAGAAGTTCTTACTGTGCGCTTTAAAGCTTACAGAATCAAATCGAAATAATTTTCAGTTGATAAATTGTGAAAAGCACCTGTGTTATACAGGTGCTTTTCTTTTTTTCAATGAGCATTAGTCACGAATTTTGGCCTTGTCAGTGAAAATTTTTGCCCCGTGTAAATTACTTCTCAAAAACTTGCCTTATACTTTAGAAAACCATTCAGAATGAGCATTGATCAAATGAAACCAAAACTTCCCTTCCACTTCTCTCTTTTTATTCTTCTTACCGTTACACTTTCCATTGTTTCATGCAAGAAGGACAACTATCCATCTATATCAGTGAGTCCTGTTTCTCTTGAAATTTCAGCTGCTCCAGGTTCACTGATCGAATTCAATGTGAGCGTTCAGAAAGGCACCAATGCAGTGAGAAATGTGACCATCATGCAAAAACCTCTTGGAGGATTTACAACTACTATTAAAGATACCTCAATCACATCATCAGGCCAGTTCTTTTATGTATATACTGTTCCTGCCAATCCTTCTGAAGTGTTGCTCATTTTCTCTGTTTTTGATGAGGAGGGCAATAGCAATGCATTGCTCCGCAATGTGGTTATCAATAATGGCACATTACTTACTGAAACAACAGGATACGAATTGTACTCTCCCTATACAACGGGGCAGGTAAATGCTTTTAATCTGGCCAATCTGACTCCATTGCAATTGCAAACCAATCCAGATTCTGCCTTAGTAGATTTAACCGAATTTGATCCAACTGATGATGGCGAAACATCATCTACTCTTACCTCGTTATCGGGAATTAAGTTTGTCAGAAACAACTCCTTCAATTATTCTGCTGCAACCAGTCTTACTGCACAAGCCTCTTATACAAGCAGCACCCCACTTCAATTGATTTCAAATATTCAGAATAGCGATATTCTGATCGCTGAATATGATACAACTGAGCACAAGTACGCTGTAATTAAAATTACAGCCATTAATAATTCAAGTGGGTCTGCACAAGACAAATATTCGTTTAACGTAAAGAAGTAGCCAAATGTATTGAGCCCTCAATCCGCAACAGGATTCTATAGTACTTTAAAATTCTTATTTGAGTCTTTCTTCCACGGCGCCAATTTCAACTCCAAGTTGCTCCCAATTTTGGAAAAGTCCATCCAATTGAGCCTTTGCTTTCGCATAATTTTCGAGTTGAACATTCGCCTTTGATTGATCCGAATAATCCAGATTGGCCATTACTTCATCCAACTTCTTAATTTCTGCTTCAGTGGTTTCGATATCCTTTTCGCACTTTTGAAGTTGTGTTTGAAGCTTTTTCTTTTGTTTCTCCAGCTCCTTCAATTCTTCGCGTGACAACTGATTTAATACCACCGGAGTGGCAACAGCAACAGGTTCGGCCGCTTTGATTTGTGCTTGTTCTTTGGCATGACGATCTTTGGACTTAACCAACTCAAATGCGGCAATACTCTCAGCCCGCTTTTCATTGAGGAAATCCTGCACGTCGCCTGCCCATATTTTCAATCTATCTGGTTTGATTTCGTAAACTATATTGGTAAGACCTTTAAGAAAATCTCTATCGTGCGAAACCACAAGCAAAGTTCCGTCATATCGCATCAATGCTTGTTTGAGCACCTCTTTGGAAGCCAGATCAAGGTGATTGGTAGGCTCGTCAAGAATCAGGAAATTGTAAGGCTGTAAAAGAAGTTTGCACAAAGCGAGACGACCTTTCTCACCACCGCTTAAGACGCGTACTTTCTTATCGATGTCATCACCACCGAATAAAAAAGATCCCAACAAAGACCTTACATTCTTTCGGATATCGCCTACGGCTTCATCATCAATCGTTTCGAAGACAGTTTTATCACCATCCAAAGTATCGGCCTGATTCTGGGCATAATAACCCACGCTCACGCTGTAACCTGGTTTAAACTCTCCTTCGTGTACTTCTTTATTGACAATCATTCTGATCAAAGTACTCTTTCCTACACCATTTTTTCCGAGCAATGCAATTTTTTCGCCCCGGTTGATCATCATGTCGACACCAGCAAACAATCTCAAGTGCCCGTATGCCTTCCCCAGATTATTCCCTTCGAGAATAACTTTACCGGCATGTGGAGCAGGAGGAAAACTAATCTTCACTTTCGTGCCGTCAAAGTCATCCACTTCAATTTTTTCTAGTTTTTCGAGCTTTCGAATCAGTGTTTGAGCAAATGCTGCCTTATCCTTTTTCGCACGGAACTTGTCGATGAGCTTTTGGGTATCTTCTATATACTTCTGCTGATTTTTAGCTGCCTGTTCCTGGCGTTCCACTTCATCCTGACGTTGTACCAGGTATTTGGAATACGAAAATTTGTAATCGTATACTTTTCCTTTCGTTATCTCGATGGTCCTTGTGGTGACATTATCCAGGAAGGTTTTATCGTGCGAAATGAGGACAATAGCTCCCGGATAATCAACCAAAAAAGCCTCCAGCCATTCTATACTTTCAATGTCCAGGTGATTGGTTGGCTCATCCAAGAGCAACAGATCGGGGTTTTGGAGCAGGATTTTACCCAGCTCAACCCTCATTTTCCACCCACCACTGAATTCCTTCATCTGGCGATTCATATCCTCTGAGCGAAATCCAAGTCCCTTTAAAACCTTCTCGATCTTCTCTTCCAGATTTCCGCTACCAAGGAGTTCCAATCTGTGCGCAGCTTCTTCGAGCTGATCGAGTTTTCTGGAATAATCATCTGAGGTATAATCTTCGTGGGTTGAAATGGCGTGTCCCAACTCATCAACGAGCGCTTTGAGGCGTTGTACTTCTTTGAAAGCCGTTTTGGCCTCTTCGTACACGGTAGAGTTTTCGGAGTGGTGCATTTCCTGAGGCAAATAGCCCACAGTGGTTCCTTTCGCGAAAGAAATTGAACCTTCATTTGGCTTTTGAAGTCCGGCCAGAGTTTTGAGCAAGGTAGATTTGCCTGCCCCGTTTTTCCCTACCAGGCCGATCCTTTCTCTTGTGCCAATAAAAAAACCGATCTTAGAGAACAATTCTCTTGATCCAAAATATATACTGAGATTACCTACTGTGACCATTAAGTCTAAATTGGGCGCAAAAGTAGGGTGCTTATCAAAGAAAAACGCCTTCCAAATGGAAGGCGTTTAATATTATTTAAAACAAAAGCGATCAATAATGCCATAAGTCATGCTCCATAAGGAACAGATCATTCTTGATTCTTTCACTTTCCAACAAACCATCAATACCTTTTGTGTAAGCATCGATCTTTCTGTCGTACACGTTATCTTCTTTGATCACATATCCCTGAAACAACCTCAATTGGAACAATTGATCGAAGGTCATTTCCTGTGCGCCATTGTGTGTATTAAAAACATTGAAGTTATTAAACACATAGCGGCATTCAGGATAATAAAGCCAGAAAAGAATTTTACTTCCCTTCACCTCACCTGATTCTGAATACTTCAAAACCACCGGGGCAATACCAATAATTCTAACATACCTTTCTGAACGCTGTTTATCAAAAACCCAATCTTCTTTGATCTGATATCCGATCACATCAGCAGATTTGATGGGCTCCTTTGTGGTAACCGCTTCTTTGTCCTCACCACTGCTTGCATCCAGTACCTCGCGATAACGGGTAACTTCAGGAGCCATAAGCGAATCCAGCGCGGCCGCAGTCATAGCATATTTAAACTCATCATCATCCTGGGCAGGTCCCAATCCATAAGCGGTAATGGTTCCTGTGGCAAGATTCTTTCTGATTACTTCAAACAGGCTCAGACGATCATCTATAAGTTCTGTCGGGAAGTAAAGCGTATGATTAATCTTCTGCTTAAGATCAATAAACTCCCAAATGCGTTTAGACCACATTACATCTGCTTCCCGCAGGGATGGATAAGGAACTACGCGCTTGGTAGCAATATACTCTTTCACATAAGGTGCATCCAAAACGGTCTGCTCTCCCTGACTGAAGCCTAAGGAAGACCAAAGCAGCATAGGTAACAACAAAAGAAATCGATTTTTACCGTTCATGATATTATGGTATTAAATGATCTTTAAAGTGATCGGAGATAATTTTCTTTCTGTTCCATCTGGCATACTGCACATGATTTCTTCAAAGAAAATTTTCTCTCCCTTTTTAGCTTTTCTAATAGCCTCAGAAGCTTCAGGTTTCATTCTTGGGCCGTCCGAGCCATATTCTTTGAGTCCACCGGAGCCGGCAATAGAAACCTTGAATGATTTAACGTTGGCCGTAACCGGAAAGTCAAATCCCTCCATGTTCGCCTTCAAACCAGCACCGACACCGGCATCTGCCTGAAGAATAGAACTATCCTGAGGTCTTTTACCATTAAAAGATGGAACAGGATCCGGAATTTTCTTTACACGAAACTCCTTCGTTCCCATGCTCGTCTTCGTTCCGTTAATTTCTGCTGTAACGCTGATTTTAGCAATCGTTCCTGCAGCAGGTCTAACATTCCACTCTCCATCGGAAATTTTAGTGAAAACTTCACAACCTTCGCAACTTGGCTGCATCTGATTGGGTGAAACACCAGGAACAGAGATCTCCACCGGATTATCCAATCCGCGGTAGAAAACGTTCATTTGTTTTGGTGAAACAACCAAAGCCGGCGCACCTACAGTAAATGGCGGAATGTAATATTTCAGGAACTCTTCTTTACCATCTTTGAGGTAACTGATTTGTCCACTGAAACCGTGTTGTCCAAGGGACATACCTCCAGTATTTACCTTAAAAACGCACTTACCGTCAGGACCTGATGCAATTCCTGCACCACCACCGCCAGAACCAGGGGTACCTCCATCTGTTGGCATTTGGCCAGAATACTCACCTCCAGGGTAAATTTTGGTCGTACTATTTTTGTTATAAGCCGCCAGATAAATTTCAGCCTGAAATTCATCGCCCTTCAGCACATAAGATTGAAGAGGAACGGCTGCTACAGTAACATCAGTAAACTTAATATCAGTAATATTGATTTTAGAAGCAATTTCACCAATGACACTGGTTTTGGCATTCATTACATCAGTCTCAATTTTAGTGAGCGTTGCAATTACTGCCACCAGTGGCGAGTGATAAAATTTACTTACTTCCCATGTCTCTTCAAGACCATCAGGATCCAATTCAGAATTGAACGAAAAAGAACTATCGATAGAAGAAATCAAATCGGGTGTCAAATCGATCTTTTTTCCATCAATATTAGTTACGCTGACAGTCTTCAACCAATCACGGTATTCCTCTAATTTAGTCCTTAGCTCCACTGCAGACCAAGGATCTTTCCTTGGATCCTGAGGTTTAGAGCCAATTAATAAAGTAGTATTGTTCTGGTTTTCGTCAGGTTTGGTAATTTTCAACTTTCCCTCAGGAGAACCTGGATCAAGCGCTTTATTACCAACCATATATTCTTCAAAACCAGAGCCATCAGGATTACCCTTCATGGAACAAGCCATTACTCTGGCCTTTATTTCTTGCATATAAGCCACCATCGCATCTGACTTTTCTGCCACTTCCTTTGCCTTTGCTTGAAAAGGGACAGCTTTTTCTTTGTCTTCTGCTTTAGGGGCATTCAAACCCGCAAGAGTTGCCTGCGCCTTATCTTCCAAAATCTCAGAAGTACGCAATAAGCCCTTATTGATTTGTAAGAATGCATTCAATACATCTTTGGAGATGTTCATCGCAAGAAGAGCGGTGAGTACCAGGTACATCATACCGATCATCTTTTGTCTGGGGGATTCTTTACCGCCTGCCATTTTTCCTTGGGTTTAAAAAAGGTTAATGTTTGATTTGTTACTCACAGAGTAGCATAAAACCTTGTTTACTGGCGGGCAGCACCCATTGCATTAAGCATGTTACTGTACACATTGTTGAGCGATTTCAGGTTGCTTGAAAGCTCAGCAATATTGTCTTTGTATGCTTTTGTATCGGCAACAGAATCTTTCAAATGCGTCATCAATGCAGACATATCAGAATACATGGCGCGGGTTTTATCCAACTCCTGTAACTGAAGTTCGTACATGTTGTTGAGCGATTCAAGATTGCCAGACATTTTAGACATATTCTGACCTATAGAGCTACCTTGTTTGGCAGCTTCATTAAGACCTGTCAGTGATTCAGAAGCCGTGGCGTAAGAATCAGCGAGAACAGATACCTTTTGGGCAGCGCCACGCAACGAACTGCTATATTCAGATGAAGCCGTTGCAGATTCAGAAATATCAGACAATTGTTTTGCCTGAGAACTAAATGAGCGCATTCCATCTCCGAGGCTGGCAATCAGTTCGGGTTCAATTTTGGCTTCAGCGAGCATATTATCCAGTTGCCCGCTAATTCCACTTCCACCACCGCCGCCAAGGCTCGAACGGGAGCCTTTGTTTTGAACTTTCAAAGACTTTTTGTCTTCATCAGGAAGTGCTAATTCCGGATAGACAAGAGACCAATCGGGCTCTTCGTGTAATGGCTCGAATGCAGAGAAGAAGAAGATTACTGCTTCTGTTGATAAGCCGACGACAAGTAACAAGCTGGCGAATGGCCAGTGTTGAATCTTGAACATCGCTCCAATAATTACTACAGCCGCTCCAATACCGTAGAGCTTGGCCATGAACTTTTTCCAGGCTTTACTTCCAGGTTTCATGATTTTCTAACGTTTGTTAAGTTTATGATTTGGTGAACTTGAGGTTTATTCGTTATTGAAGTCTTCTGCGGTAACGGCTTTTCCGCGACCGAGATAACTCATCACACAACGGAATCCGATGTATGATTTTGCTGTGTCCTGTTCTTCATACGACCTGGTTCCGGTCTGAATGAAGTACCCAATATCTTTCCAGCTACCACCGCGGATTACCTTGCGCTTCATAGCGGGAGGATCATCTACTTTAGCACGATATTGATATTCAGGACTCATATCATGTGTAAATTCATAAATTGACTCATCATAGGCAGTATTTGTCCATTCTGCCACGTTTCCAGACATACACCACAAACCGTAATCGTTTGCAGAATATGATTCGACGGGAACCGTATAACACCCGTTGTCTTCGACATAGTCTCCGCGCATTGGCTTAAAGTTGGCCAGTGGGCAACCAAGGAAGTTACGAATGTATGGGCCTCCCCATGGATATGGAGCGAGCTCCAGACCACCTCTTGAAGCGTACTCCCACTCTGCCTCAGAAGGCAGACGGAAACGTTGAACGAAGACCTCGCCATTCGAAGCTTTGAAATCGTTCAGGAGTTTCGTTCTCCAAACACAAAATGCCTGACATTGTCCCCAGGTGACACCCACAACAGGGTAATCATCATAGGCAGGATGCCAGAAATAAGTTTCTGTTAGCGGCTCATTGAATGAATGAGTGAAATCGCTAATCCAACACAATGTATCAGGATAAACATTGATAACCTCTTCTATGATGTATTGTGAACGATCGCTGTGCGTTTTCACCGAATGAAGCTGTTGTAAAGAATTCACTTCACCGGTTTCAACGTCTTTACCAGATTTTGCGGCTGCACTTTGAAAATCTATCCACCAGTAGCGATACTGCAACTTGCGTGTATCAATTTCCGATCGATCATAGAACTTTTCGCTACCCTGAATATAGAAATTGTCATAGATATTATCGAAGACTTCATCGTCTTCCATATCAATCTCTTCTTCCCAATTCAGCAAGTAACCTTTCGTAACAAAACGCGAGATGTCGCGACCATTTTCCATTTCTGCAATCTGGAAGCGATCAACACCGTTTTGAGCAAGAAAGTCTCTCATCAAAGAATCCTGAACATAATAGACAAACTGGCGATACTCAGCATTTGTTATCTCCGTTTGATCCATATAGAACGCCGGCAACGTCACAGTCTTTGACCGTGAATTGAGCGCATACGGCACATCCTGGTCACTAGGACCCATAGTAAATGATCCGAAATGAATGTAGTTCATCCCATAAGGGTTGACCTGCACCCAATCATCTCCGGAGTAAGCTCCGACAAGTTCACCTCCAGTACTGGGCATACACCCGACAAAGGCAACTGCAACGACTAAATAGAACAACGACTTTTTCATGATTTCCTTTTCTTAGTAAATAAACTTCACTTTTTGTAGGAGGGTATATTACTAAAAACTTTTTATGTATATCTGCTAAACCCAGTTATCAACTCCTGTTAACGGAGTAATAACTCAACAGGTTACAAATTATTTTACAAGAACCTTGGATTGCGGTGTTTCTTCTTCACCGGTATCTCTGTTTTCGACCAGCAATAGGTCAGAAAAATTTCATGTGATCCGGCTGAGTAGTCCTTTATAGCTGAGAGAGTGGCATCATAGGAATAGCCCAGTTTGATACCGTGATTGATTTCTGAGGTTCTCTGTGTAATTGGGTTGAACATCTTTTGGAAGCCAACATAAGGAGCAACTGCATCACCAGGGCGAAAGGCAATTCCAGCCCAAAGCATTTGTTTCCACAAAACATTTGCGTTCACGTCAACCTGCATTCTGTTGAAATCAGATTTCAACAAAACATTTGGACGCAGCACCAAATCATTGGAACCAAGACCTAGTTCGTATCCACCCATTAAGTATAGGTGTCTTGGAATTTTCATACTCAATTCTGTAAGATCGCCACCGTTTAAGTGTGTAAAAGAAAGACCTGCGTAATACTTACCTGGCTGATATGCCATGAAACCTAAGTTCAGATCGAAAGTCTGGTCACCCAAACCAAGATTCTGTATTGTGGGGTCATTTTGATCTATTGCCACCCAGTTGGTGCCCAATAATGAACTTATCACGCCAAGAGAAATACCACCAGAAACGAAGTTATTTCCGGAATAATTGTAATGATAATTACCTGCGAGACGCATAACTGTATTTCTCATTTGTCCAAGAACCTCTGAATATGTAGTAAAACCTATACCCACATTCTTCTGATAACCGAAGGCTCCCTGATAATTGAACATATAGGTTTTCGGATCTTGATTAAATCCATCCCATTGGTCGCGATGGAAGATGGTTAGACAATGCATTTTATCCATACCAGCAGCAGCCGGGTTGAATGAAACGCGATCCCACATCCATTGTGTGTACTGAGGATCCTGTTGGGCAAATGAGCTAATTGAAACGGTAGCCAGGGCAATGAGCAGTAAACTCTTCTTCATACTTTGGTTTCTAAAGGTTTATAACCTTCTATAAGGTTAACGGTATAATTTGGAAAGTCGCTAAAGTATGGACTTTTTCGACAGACCAAAAAAAAATTCGATAAGTTTTTGATGTTGATAGATAAATTCGAGGAAACCCAAGAAACCGGGCTTAACCAAAAAAACTCATAATCAAAGGGTTAAACCAATTTCTGATACGTTTTCCACCAACGGTCGGGCATCTCCTCATTTGTAGCCTGCTGGTACTCCTCATAGGTACATGGAACCAAATGATGCCTTTCATACTTGTTTTCGAGCCCTGAAGGGTATGGGACATCCATCCACCATCGGTCGCTCCGGTCGCTTTTATAAAAAACCAATTCATGACCTTCGTTCACCAATGGTACTATATATTTTAGATAATCATCGTATGTACCTACCGGGTAATCGAGTTTGCGCTGGGCAAAGCCTTCAATAAAGCACCACATTAATTGAGCTATCAGATGAGCGGTTTGCCCATCCCTATCCAGTAAGGGATTAAACTCATAAATTCCGAAAGAGCTGAGTTTATCGCTCATTCCGGCATAACGGCAAAGCTGTGCCGCCTGATCGCCGAAGAAACCATTTGGACCAGCCGAAGCACAGCCAGGAGCCTCACTCATTCTTACTGAAGATATATCGAAGGAAAGAATGTCTGCATTTCTAATGATGGGCTCGGTTCTGTATATAAACTGCTGAACCTCTCCGAGTCTTGTTGAGTCGAAGTACATTTTGGACATTAAGTCTATCAGAGCAGGATCTGTCAGATACCTCTGCTGACCAATATTACTGAAGTTAAATAAGTAGTTCGGTTTATGCAGAACAATCTTATTCAAATATCCTTTGGAAGTTAATTCATCTTCATTGCTCCCAAAGTCCAGTCGATGATCAATTGAAACAAGGTTTACCGTTTGTTCCATATTTTCATATGCCAGATAATTGGCATAGGTTAGATCCTGAGAGCCGCCGAGAATAATAGGCACAATAGATTTTTTCAATAAAACCTGGCAGGTCTGATTCAGAGCAAAGTACGTATCTGTAATTTCATTGCCCGCATCGATATTTCCCAGATCAATGATTTGAAGTTCGATATCTGGCTGAAAAAGCTGATAAAAAAAAGTACGGATCACATCAGGGCCACCAGAGCAGCCTTGGTTGTTGACAGAGTTACGGTCTTCGTTTACCCCGATAATAGCAATTTGTTTGCCTTCTAGTTCTTCCATTTCGCCTTGAAAGAAGCTCACTCTATTGAGTAATTGGGCTGAATTAAGAACTTCAGGAAGCTTGCTTCTGAAGTTTGAGGGCTTAAGAAATACAGATATATCCATGTCGCGAAAATGACATGGGTTGAGCCATAGTTATATCGTAAGCCAAATGACTTGTTGAAAATCAAATGTTGAAACTAAAACCTTCCGCGCGCGGAGAACACAATCCTCTATTAATCGTCCGATTTTTTATTTGTACTGCCCTTGCTCGCCGGCGATTTTTTCGCAGATGTTTTTTTGGCTGGCGCTTTTTTGGCCGTAGTTTTTTTAGCCGGGGCCTTTTTGTCTGCTGCTTTTTTGCCAAACCGTCCTTTTTTGGGACTTGGATTGGCCTCAGCCTGGGCAATGAGGGCGAGCACTTCATCAAGGCTCAGGGTTGCGGCATCAGTTCCTTTGGGGATTTTGACATTGTCCGTACCGCTCTTTATATAAGGACCAAAACGCCCGTTGAGCACCTGAATGTCAGGATGGGTCTCAAATGCTTTGATCAGCCGCAGGCTTTCTGCCAATAGCTTTTCCTTGATCAATTCTATAGCACGCTCGAGTGTAATTGTATAGGGGTCGTCGCCGTCCTTTACTTTCAGGCTCACAAAGAGACTTCCATGCTTGACATATGGCCCGAAACGGCCAATGGCAGTGCTTACAGGCTTTTCTTCATATTCACCTAAAGTTCTTGGAAGATCAAACAGTTTAAGTGCCTGTTCTAATGTAATGTTACCAATACTTTGGTCGTTGCGAAGTGAGGCAAATTTTTTGTTTTCGTCGTCACTGGCTCCAATTTGAATCATTGGGCCAAATCTGCCAATTCTGGAAATTACGGGTTTACCGGAGGCCGGATCAATGCCCAGTTCTCTTTCGCCGTTAGCCCTTTGAGCCAGCTCAAGTGTTTTCTCTACATTGCTGTGAAAAGGAGTGTAGAAACGTTTCATCATTTCCTGCCACTGAAGTTTTCCTTCAGCAATGTCATCGAATTCACCCTCAACACTTGCTGTAAAGCCGTAATCGAGAATTTTGGGGAACTGATCCACCAGAAAATCATTCACCACAATGCCAATGTCAGTAGGGAAAAGTTTGGACTTTTCGGCACCTGTATTTTCTTTCTTTTCTTCCTTGAAAACAACGTTGTCCTTCAGGGTCAAAACCTGGTATATTCTGAGCACGCCTTCTTTATCGCGTTTATCAATGTATTCTCTATTCTGGATCGTAGATATGGTTGGTGCATAGGTTGACGGTCTTCCGATACCCAGCTCTTCCAGCCTTTTTACCAGAGATGCTTCAGAATAGCGAGATGGTTTTTGGGAGAATCGTTGCACAGCAACCATATCGGCCAATTTAAGTTTCTGGCCAATACTTAATGGAGGCAACATTCCACTTCCGCCATCTTCATTCTCGCCCTCAGCGTCATCGTCAGTACTTTCTATATAGAGCTTAAGAAAACCGTCGAATTTTACCACTTCGCCTTTTGCCTGAAGTACATCATCCATTGTACTGATGTTAACAGTCGCCGTGGTTTTTTCCAATTCAGCATCGGCCATTTGTGAGGCAAGTGTTCTTTTCCAGATCAGGTCATACAATCTTTGTTCATCGCGCTCTCCATCGATCTCACGGGCACTCATTTCCGTAGGACGTATGGCTTCGTGGGCCTCCTGGGCGCCTTTACTTTTGTTGGTAAACTGACGAGGCTTAGAGTACTTCTCACCGAAAGTATTGGTGATTTCATTTTTTGCAGCATCCAGAGCAAAGTCTGAAAGGTTGACACTGTCAGTTCGCATGTAGGTGATCTTTCCACTTTCATACAAACGTTGGGCAACCACCATTGTTCTGCTCACACCAAATCCCAGTTTACGTCCGGCTTCCTGCTGAAGTGTTGACGTAGTAAATGGCGCGGCCGGTGTACGTTTGGCTGGTTTTGTTTCTATACCACCAATAGCGAATTCGGCTCCAATGCACTTGTTGAGGAATAATTCTGCCTCACTGTTTTCTTTCAATTTTTTTGAAAGATCTGCTTTGAGAATTGCTGAACCCAGATCAAAATTTCCTCTTACGTTATAAAATGATGACGAAGCAAAATTGTCAATTTCACGTTCTCTCTCTACTATTATTCTAACAGCCACCGATTGAACGCGACCTGCACTCAACGATGGTTTAATTTTTTTCCAAAGTACAGGGGACAACTCAAATCCCACCAGTCTGTCAAGAACCCTTCTTGCCTGCTGGGCATTTACCAGATCAATATCTACTTTTCTGGGATTGAGAATAGCTTTCTGTATGGCAGTCTTGGTGATCTCGTGAAAGACAATTCTCTTGATTTTGTCCGCTTTGAGATCCAGGGCTTCCATCAAGTGCCAGGATATGGCCTCTCCTTCGCGGTCCTCATCCGTTGCGAGCCAAACGATCTCCGCTTTGTCGGCCAACTTTCTAAGGTCCCTCACTACGTCCTGTTTGTCGGCCGAAATTTCGTACACCGGAACAAAACCTTTCTCCACATTAATGGCAAGATCATTTTTGGGCAAATCCCTGACATGGCCATAACTGGACTTCACGATATAATCCTTACCGAGGTAACCTTCGATGGTCTTGGCCTTGGCCGGAGACTCAACAATCACTAAGTTTTTTGACATAATTATTCTACTAATTGGCAATCCGGTTCCGTGAAGAATTCCGAAGTTCTGACAGAACACTCATCATACTGGTCACGACCGAGATGGAAGGGGGCAAAAATAGCTGTATTTGATCAGCTTGGTTAAACTGAGTAAACACAACGCATTCCAAAGGTCAAAACCACAGACCAGCATATTTTAAAGGGAAAAACGGGCACAATACTCCTGAACGACCTGTTTTTGTTGAATTTCGACGAATATTTCGCCAGAAATAATCCATGTAAAACTTGCCAGCAAGAGTAACTAATCCTTATCTTCGCACCCCTTAAATGGGAAATCACTTTATATAATTACCTTTTCAAAACAGCCAAATACTGTGGAAGAAAAAATCATAGACGATACTCGTCAGGGCGAATACCTTATGTTAGATGCCCCGGTTCAGGATCACAAAAAAAAACGCAAATTACTTCTTGAAAGTTATGGTTGTCAGATGAATTTTTCTGACAGCGAAATTGTGGCTAGCATCTTAGCTGAAGATGGCTTTGTAACTACAAGAGATGCGGAAGAAGCCGATTTGATTCTGCTCAATACCTGTGCTATTCGCGACAATGCGGAACAGAGGATTAGAGAAAGGCTAAGGTTTTTCAAATCAGTAAAAAAACGCAAACCAGAATTGATGGTTGGCGTTTTAGGGTGTATGGCCGAAAGACTTCGGGAAAAACTTCTTGAGGAAGAAAAACTTGTAGACCTTGTGGTTGGACCGGATGCTTATCGCGATTTACCCAATCTCATCAATCATGTGGATGAGGGGCAGAAAGCTGTGAACGTTTTGCTTAGTCGTGAAGAAACCTATGCGGAAATTTCGCCGGTTCGTCTCAATAGCAATGGCATCACTTCTTTCATCAGCATTATGCGCGGATGTGATAACATGTGTTCCTTTTGTGTAGTGCCTTTTACAAGGGGCAGAGAACGCAGTCGCGATCCCAAAAGCATTGTAAAAGAAGCGCGCGAATTATTTAACGATGGATATAGGGAAGTCACATTACTTGGACAGAATGTGGATTCTTATAAATGGAATATTACCTCAAAAGGAGAGATTGTGAATAGCGCTGAGCCTTCAGTAAATTTTGCACAATTGCTCGAACAGGTCGCATTGGTTCATCCTGATCTCAGGGTGCGGTTCTCCACTTCACATCCTAAGGATATGACAGATGAGGTGCTGACAACTATGGCGAAATACGAAAATATCTGCAAGTACATTCATCTTCCCGTGCAGAGCGGCAATAGCGACGTGCTCAAAAGAATGAACCGGGGATATACGCGCGAATGGTATCTGGAGAGAATCGATTCAATCAGAAAACACATGCCTGATGCCGGCATATCCACAGATATAATTTCAGGATTTTGCGGCGAAACCGAAGCTCAACATCTGGATACAATAAGCCTTATGGAAAGTGTGGTCTATGACATGGTGTATATGTTTAAATACTCTGAGCGACCCAAGACTCTGGCAGAGAGAAAGTTTGATGATGATGTCCCTGAAGAGGTAAAGTCGCGTCGCTTATCGGAAATAATCGAACAGCACATGCGCAATGTAGCCATTCGAACAAAACAACATCTTGGACAGACCCAGAAAGTACTCATCGAAAGGGCGAGCAAAAAATCTGAAGACTATTATCAGGGGCGTAATTCGCAGAATGTGGTGGTGGTTTTTCCGAAAGGAAATACTCAACCCGGCGATTATGTAGATGTAAAAATAAACGATTGCACAAGTGTAACTTTAATTGGTGAAGTCGTGAATATTTATCCAAGACAACTAACCCTTCATCTCTAATCTCTTAATGGATATACAAACCGTAAAACAACGTTTCGAAATCATTGGCAAATCGCCAATGCTTCATCGTGCGATAGATGTGGCTGTTCAGGTTGCTCCTACCAATATATCAGTTCTTATCAATGGGGAAAGTGGTGTTGGAAAAGAGAATATACCAAAAATAATTCACCAGTTTAGTCAGCGTAAACACGGACCATATATCGCGGTGAATTGTGGTGCAATTCCGGAAGGAACTATTGACAGCGAATTATTCGGTCATGAAAAAGGTTCGTTCACTGGTGCGCATGAAGCGCGCAAGGGATATTTCGAAGAAGCCAATGGGGGAACAATCTTTCTGGATGAAGTGGCCGAACTCCCCTTGCCCACACAAGCCAGGTTATTGCGTGTACTTGAAACTGGTGAGTTTATCAGGGTTGGATCTTCTAAAGTGCAAAAAACGAATGTACGGGTGGTAGCGGCAACCAATGTAAATTTCAGTGAGGCCATTCGTTCCGGGAAATTCCGGGAAGATCTTTATTACAGGTTGAATCAGGTTCCCATTGCCCTTCCGCCGTTAAGAGATCGAAAGGAAGATATTCCAATGCTCTTTTCAAAATTCACTACCGATTTTGCCGAAAAGTATAAAATACCTGTTTTGGAACTTTCGAATGATGCGAAGGAAATGCTCATGAATTATTCCTGGCCCGGCAATATTCGTCAGCTAAAGAATATTACAGAACAAATGAATATTCTGGAAGAAACGAGGCTGATTACTTCTGATGCACTCCGAAATTATTTGCCCGCTGAAGGCTTTGGTTCGAAATCTTTGATTGTGAGTGGCGGAAATAATTCTGCACAAACTTTTACTGACCGCGAAATACTATATAAAGTTCTTTTCGATATGAAAAACGATTTGAACGACTTAAAAAAACTGGTCTTGGGTATGATACAAAGTGGTGGGCATTTTGAAACCAATCCCGAAAATTCGGCTTTGTTTCAAAGAGTATTCACCAACGACGGCAATCCAGATATGGCCTCGGTTCATGGAAACACCACAGTCAATTCTCAGAATCAGAGCGTGATTCATTTGCCTCAATCCAGTAACCAAAGCAGTTCACAACCGCATCTGGAAGTAGAAGAATCGTTGTCGCTTACCGATTCTGAAAAAGAATTGATTGTTCGAGCACTAAAAAAGCATTTGAATAAAAGAAAATACGCTGCCCAGGAGTTGGGCATTTCCGAAAGGACGCTCTACAGGAAAATTAAAGAATATAATCTTCACAAATAAGCGACCATTCGCAATCTGAATGAGAAAGATCTTCTACATATTGTTCCTGGCGCTGATTTTTTCCGGGTGTGGAATCTACTCCTTCACTGGTGGTCAATTCAGTGGAGCAAAAACTTTTAGTGTCGGTTTTTTCAAATCCCAGACGCCCCTCGCCTCTCCTGTTTATTCTCAGAAGCTGACAGAATCGTTGAAAGATATTATGCTATCTCAAAGCCCCCTTAAGTTGGCTGAACAAGATGGAGAATTGCAATTTGAAGGAGCAGTAACAGGATATTCTACCGCTCCAACAGCCATTCAGAGTGGCACTGAAACGGCTTCTCTGAGCAGGTTGACCATTTCGGTTAAAGTGAAATACAACAATACAATTGACCCAAGTCTTTCTTTTGACAAAGTTTTCACTAAGTTCTCTGACTATGATTCGGATAGGGATTTGTTTACTATTGAGGAAGAGTTATGGCAACAAATCAACGATCAATTAACGGTAGAAATCTATAACGCCAGCGTTGGCAATTGGTAAAATTGGACAAATCAACCATACATAGGGCAATACTTGAATCCGGAACAATACCTTCGGTGGATGCGCGGGAAATTGAAAAAATCTCGGCTCAGTATCCTTTCTTCAACACTGCACAGGTTCTATTGAGCAAGGTTTATCAAAAAGCAGGCGACCACAGATTTATCGATCAACTGAATCAGGCTGCGATGTACTCCATTGACCGAAAAATTTTACACCGCTACCTTCATACGTCTATTCCAGCGGAAGATAAAATAGAAGACGTTTCTCTTCGCGTGGCCACTTTACCGGCAGAAATTGAAACAGAAAATATTGTTCCTGCCGCGGAGGAAATAATAAGGCCCTCTTTTGAAAAAGCATTAGAATCCAAAACCGATGATATTTCTGACATTGGCATTAATGCCCCGGAAGAATTAACCGAAAAGATACTTTCCGGGGAAAAGACATCGGAGCAAGAAATCGATGAGCTGGTGAATTCCATACTTGAGGGTGAGATTGCGGAGCAGCCTGTGGTAATATCCTCAGCCGAATTATCAGAAAAGATGGCTGAAGAGTCGTTATCACGAACAATACCTACTTTAGATCAAAGCCCAGGCTCATTTCAGGCAAATACGCCGTCAATGGATGCGGAAATTGTTTCCGGTGAAGACAAAGAACCTCAAAGTTCGGAGCAAACCACTGCGCAAGAGGTGGATGAATTGGACAAGGAAATATTGTTGGAGGCCCTTCGCAGCAGCATTGAACTGGAGGTTTCAGAAACGGAGACCGAAGAATTCTCAGGAGAAGAACCAGCCACTGCAAGTGACTTCTATGAAGAAATCACAGAAGAAATTACTCAAGAACCCGAAAAGGCAGAAGACAGCCCGAATACTTCCGGGGAAAAAGTTCAAACTTATGCCGATTGGATTTATCGCAGATCGCAACAAATTCATTTCTCTGATGACTCGCACAAGCCCTTGGAAAATGAGAATGCCGTGCCCGATATGGCAGCAGATTGGCTTCGCGAAGAAACTTTTTCAGAAAAAGTTGAGGAAAAAATCACCCCATCCGGGCCAGAAATCACTCCAATTCCTGACGCCGAAGAAAAAGAGCAAACAACTCTATCTCATGGAGTTACAAAAATTGACAAACCCGACAAAAAAACGCATCAGCGCGATCTGGTTGACCGTTTTATCAAAAAGGAACCCCGCATAACACCCGGCAAATCAGTAGATTATCTCCCCGGCAATTTATTCAAAGATAGTCTTGAAGAGGACTATGAGTTTATGACAGAGACCATAGCCCAATTATTGGCTCGTCAGGGTAAATTTGACAAGGCCCGGAAGGCATATCGAAAATTGATTGAGCAACATCCGGAAAAAAGTGTTTACTTTGCCGCCCAATTAAAAAATTTGGACCGACTTAAAAAACCATAAGCCATGGCTTCATTCATTATTATCGTAATTGTCATTATCGCTCTACTTCTAGGGCTAGTAGTATTAGTTCAAAATCCAAAAGGTGGCGGACTTGCTACAGGATTTCAGGGATCATCTCAAATAGGAGGAGTTCAGCGCACTGCTGATTTTCTTGAGAAAGCCACATGGTATCTTGTTGGGGCCTTATTTATTCTGTGCCTCGTGTCTTCGATTTGGTTTACTACATCTCCATTAACTGGCGCAGGAGAGGAGGAAGGCGCTGCTGGTGCTCCAACAGAACAAACCGACGGTGGATCGACAGACGGTGGAGAGAATCAGGGCGATCAGCCAGCTCAATAAAATCAGCTTTAAAAATATTGAAATGTCAGTGTGTCAAAATACACTGACATTTTTTTTGCTTATAACTGACAAATTGAGTCAAAAAATCCATTGGCACAGAAAGTGACAACCGTGGCTGTCTCGTTAAAATCTAATTAAAATATTGTTTAACCAAATAATTTACAAATAATCATGTCAGTAAATGTAAAACCAATTGCGGATCGTGTGCTCGTAGAGCCAAGCGCTGCAGAAACTACCACTGCAAGCGGAATTATTATTCCAGACACTGCTAAAGAGAAGCCACAAAAAGGCAAAGTGATAGCAGTAGGAACCGGAAAAAAAGATGAACCAATGACTGTAAAAGCCGGCGATAGCATTCTTTACGGCAAGTATTCAGGAACAGAAGTTACCATTGATGGTAAGGAATACCTGATTATGCGCGAGTCTGACATTTTTGCAATTGTCTGAAAAAATTAATCAAATTAAGAATTCAAAATAAATAAAATAGAGAAATGGCAAAAGATATAACCTTTGATACCAGCGCGCGTGAGAAGCTTAAGGCTGGTGTTGATGCATTGGCAAATGCAGTAAAAGTTACCCTCGGACCAAAAGGTCGCAATGTGGTAATCGACAAAAAATTTGGTGCTCCACAGATTACTAAGGATGGAGTTACTGTAGCCAAAGAAATTGAATTGAAGGACCCTATCGAAAACATGGGTGCCCAGATGTTGAAAGAAGTTGCTTCTAAAACTGCTGATATTGCAGGTGACGGAACAACTTCGGCCACTGTACTTGCTCAGGCAATTGTTACAGCAGGTTTGAAAAACGTGGCCAGCGGAGCAAATCCAATGGATCTGAAAAGAGGTATTGACCGCGCAGTGGAAGCTGTAGTGATTGAGTTGAAAAAACTCTCTCAGGCAGTTGGAAGCGATTCTGCTAAAATCAAGCAGGTGGCTTCTATTTCAGCCAACAACGATGAAACTATCGGAACCCTTATTGCAGATGCAATGCAGAAGGTTGGTACTGAAGGTGTAATTACTGTAGAAGAAGCAAAAGGAACTGAAACAGAAGTAAAAACTGTGGAAGGAATGCAATTCGACCGTGGATACTTGTCGCCTTATTTCGTGACCAATGCAGAAGCCATGGAAGTTGAATTGGAAAACGCATATATTCTTATCTACGACAAGAAAGTAAGCAACATGAAAGAGTTGTTGCCTATTCTTGAGAAGTCCGCTCAAACTGGTCGTCCGTTATTGATCATTGCAGAAGATGTAGATGGCGAAGCCCTTGCTACGTTGGTAGTAAATAAAATTCGCGGCGCCCTGAAAGTAGCTGCAGTAAAAGCTCCAGGTTTTGGTGATAGAAGAAAAGCAATGCTTCAGGATATTGCCATTCTTACCGGTGGAACTGTGATCAGCGAAGAAACAGGTCTGAAGTTAGAAAACGCTACACTTACAGACTTAGGTCGTGCAGAGAAAATCAGCATTGACAAAGACAATACAATCATTGTAAATGGTGCTGGTGAGAAAGAAGGAATTACATCACGTATTTCTGAAATCAAAGCTCAGATAGACAAAACAACATCTGATTACGATCGTGAAAAACTTCAGGAGCGTTTGGCTAAGTTGGCCGGTGGTGTTGCTGTATTGTATATCGGTGCAGCTACTGAAGTAGAAATGAAAGAGAAGAAAGACAGAGTAGACGATGCATTGCATGCTACACGTGCTGCTGTGGAAGAAGGAATTGTTCCTGGTGGTGGTGTGGCTCTTATTCGTTCTGCGGTTGGTCTTGATAAAGTAAAATCACTCAACGAAGATGAGGCTACAGGTATTCAGATCATCAAGCGTGCTATCGAAGAACCACTTCGTCAGATCGTGGCCAATGCTGGTGGTGAAGGTGCAGTGGTAGTGCAGAAAGTTCGTGAAGGCAAAGACGATTTCGGATACAATGCCCGCACGAATGTATATGAGAATCTAATTGCTGCTGGTGTAATTGATCCAACTAAAGTTGTTCGTGTTGCATTGGAAAATGCAGCTTCGATAGCTGGTATGTTGCTCACTACAGAATGTGTAATCAGTGATGTCAAAGAAGAATCATCTTCAATGCCTCAGATGCCAGGTGGCGGAATGGGTGGAATGATGTAATCTTTCGGATAATATTTCAGGTAAAAAACCCTTCGGAATTTTTCGAAGGGTTTTTTGTTCTGTCAAAATCGCAAATAGAAAAGAGATTTGTTTTCAATGGGGTTCAAGATTCCCGACAAGCATATTCATTGATGATAATGGGGAATTTATTCTTGCAAAAATCTGATAACAATATTCCCGATTTGCAAATTAGAATTCACTAATGAACCAGTTACTGTGCGAACGGAAAGAATGGTAAAGTTCAACCGGATTTCGGTTTCCATTTTAAGATCATGAGTCAATCCCGCCCAAATTTCAGCACGACAACAAGAATTTTAAAAAAAATTGGCCTGCAAATGCACAATATTTTATTCTAAATAACTTTTTTCATGTGCGCACTTTAATTATTTTTTGCAAGAGTGAGCACACGTCGGAAAAAAAGAGGAATAATTATGGGGACGAGAACATTAAGAGAAGTGAGAAAGGAGATTGGTGTAAGCCAGCGCGCACTTGCCAGAATGACTGGCGTTAATTCTTCTTTGATCAGCATGGCCGAAGGTGGATTCAGAAGTTTCAGAGAGGACTTGTGGGCGCAAGTGGAATTGCTGCTCAAGAGCAAGCGTGAATTGAAGAACAAACCCGTTGCGCACACTCACGAGTTCGGTAAACGCACCGATGGAATTCAACATCGCGTTCAATTGCAAATGCAGATCAAGGTGGGAAAGTTGCGTATCAAAATTGCCAGTTATCAATTGAGGTTGAATGCCATGGAAAATACTTATAAGAGAGCAGAGAATAAGTTGAAAGTGTGCATGCAGGAATACGAAACATTTAAGAAGATAGGCTACTACGGCGATCAACTCAAAGAGATGATTCGAAGCGTACAAAAATTAGTAGCGAATAACCATCCGCAATTACAGCATTGGATCCGTGTGCAAATTCAATGTATGGAGTTGAGTGTATCCAATATATTGAGTCAGGTACAGGGGGTGAATTGAGAATGTCCTTTTGAAATGTGATGGGTGGGTATTTTGATTGGGTTATGTGCTTGCTTTTGGTATTTGAATTCTGGCAATGGTGTTGTGCAGGAAGATCTAAGAAAGTTGAGACAAGCAGGACTATGGTTAACATAAGTGTGCTAAACGAAATTCTACTTCTATTTAATCCCTACTGCCTCTGTTAGGAATTGAACGACCCTTGGGTATCGGCAACGAAAAGAGTCTATTTTTTCCTCACAGAAATATTTTCAATCTGGCATGGCAAGTCACACAGTTCTGTGTAGTTTTATCCGATAAAACAAGACCGGTTCGTTGTTAAAATCAATTTTGATTATGGCATCATTTGGATTCGATTTGTTGGAACTCACGCACAATATGACAAAATCAATGCATCAAAAATTTGACTGACATGACACTTAAAGTAATCAAAACTCAGAAAGACTATCAAGTTGCTCTAAATCGTTTGGAGTTGGTTTTTGACGCCAAAAAGGGATCAAAGGATGGAGATGAATTAGAAGTTCTTTCGATCCTTATAGACAACTATGAGAAAGAGAAATACAAAATTTCAATGCCCGACCCCATAGAAGCCATTAAATTCAGGATGGAACAGCTTAGCTATAAGCAAAAGGATCTTGCTGAAGTTATTGGGCTTAAAAGCCGTGTGAGCGAAATCTTAAATCGCAAGAGAAAACTCACTCTGGAAATGATTCGCAAACTGCATGACGTTCTGGGAATTCCAACTGACGTATTGATAA
>JANNEQ010000232.1:0-20166 GCA_031378885.1 Flavobacteriales bacterium | reverse complement strand
AACGAAGCTACCAAAAAATGGACAATGGCAATAAGAGACTGGGGAATTATACTTAGCCAGTTTACCATTATATTTGGGGATAGATTAAAAATAAATTAAACCTCCGATTTTCTATTTACACACTTAGAGGGATAGTGTCTTCGTTGTTTTTCTTACCTCAACCTCCCCCCCTACCCAATCGACCTTCCGGTCATCTCCGCTGGTTTTTCAATATCCATAATATGCAGAACTGTTGGCGCCACATCGGCCAGAATTCCGGAGTGAATGATGGAAATATCTTTGTCTATTATCCAAACCGGAACCGGATTGGTGGTGTGTGCGGTATTGGGTGAGCCATCGTCGTTGATGGCGAAATCTGCATTGCCATGGTCGGCTATGATGATGAATGAATAACCCAAAGCAAGACCTGCTTCTACTAACTGCTTCAAACATTGGTCGGTTGTTTCTACTGCTTTCACCACTGCTTTGAAAACGCCCGTATGGCCAACCATATCGGGATTGGCAAAGTTGAGACAAATAAAATCGGGGCTGTGACTCTTCATGGCTTCGCATGCGGAATCCGCAATTTGTGCTGCACTCATTTGGGGCATCAAATCGTATGTGGCCACCTTTTGTGAGGGAACTACTATCCGGGTTTCGTTTTCGAATTTTTCTTCTCTGCCTCCGCTGAAGAAAAATGTAACGTGCGGATATTTTTCGGTTTCAGCTATTCGCAATTGGGATTTTCCTGCGCGCGCAAGCACTTCGCCTAATGTGAAAAGGAGATTGTCTTTGTTGTAAATGAGGTGCACGATTTTGTAGGTGTCGTCGTAATTGGTCATGGTCACATAGTACAAATCCAGCTTTTTCATTGAAAACTCCGGGTAATCCTGTTGTGTGAGCACTTCGGTAATTTCGCGGCATCTGTCTCTTCTAAAATTAAAACACAATACCACATCGCCTTTCGCTATAGTGGACAGTGGAAGGCCTTGATCATCAACTATTACAGCTGGTTCTATAAATTCATCGGTTATTTCACTTTTATAAGCTTGCTGAATAGCGGCTTCTGCGCTGTCAAATTTTGCGCCTGTTCCAAATACCAGAAGATCATAAGCTTTCTTTACGCGCTCCCATCTTTTGTCGCGGTCCATGGCGAAGTATCTGCCTATCACACTGGCAATGCGATGCGGTGTATTGCTGATGTGATTTTCAAGATCGCGGATAAATGCCAATCCACTTTTTGGATCGGTATCGCGCCCGTCAGTGAAGGCATGAATAAAGGCTGGTACGTTGGCTGTGGTAGCCATATCGCACAAAGCCTTGAGGTGATTGATGTGCGAATGCACTCCGCCATCGCTAACCAGACCCATTAAATGAAGTTTTACACCATTGGCTTTGGCGTGCTCAATGGCTTTGAGTATTTCGACATTTTTATGAAAAGCTTTTTCGCGAATGTCTACATTTATTTTTACCAAATCCTGAAATACAATTCTACCTGCACCAATATTCATGTGGCCCACTTCGCTGTTGCCCATCTGACCTTCAGGAAGCCCTACATTTTCGCCATCGGTGCGCAATTCGGCATTGGGATATTTGGAATAAAGCGAATCTGTAAAAGGAGTATTCGCCATGTAAATAGCATTCGATCCATCCTTTCTTCCGTGGCCCCATCCGTCGAGAATGGCAAGGCAAACTTTTTTATTGTTCATTTTTTATACTCTCGTCAATTATTATCAAAACTACTCCATCTGATGTAATCATTTCCTGATCATTGTTACAATATTCCAATCTAGCGGTCATGCCGGAATATTAACTTTAATCACTACACCAGCAGGCGTATTGTTGTGAATTTCAATGGTGCCGTTGTGCATGTCTACTATATTTTTTACAATATACAATCCCAGGCCTGTACCTTTTGTCTTGCGCGTTTGCTCGTTGCCAAGCCGATAGAATTTTTCAAATACAGCAGTTCTTTCTTCCTGCGGAATGCCAATTCCCTGATCGGCTACTACCAGCTCAATATTTTTCGGGGTGCGTGATAATTTTAATGTAACCACTTTGTCTTCCGGCGAATACTTGATTGAATTTTCAATGAGGTTGTAACACATGGCCCTGAGCAAGGCTTTGTCGCCATGAATTTCTATTGTCGGTTGTACTGCGGCTGCGTCAATTCCCGATCCGGGGAAGTATGTAATTATTTTGGAAATTACCTCGCTGAGGTCTACTGTTTCTGATAGCGGATCGCGCTGTTTGCTATCAAATCGCGCGGCGAGCAAAATATTATCCGACAATGATTCCAGTCTGCGCGTTTCTCTCAGGGCGTCTGACAAAATTACTTTGCTTTGGTCTTTGGAAAGGTCTCTGGATTTCATGGTTTCCAGAAATAATTTCACTGCAGCAATGGGAGTTTTAAGTTCGTGGGTTACGGACAACAAAAATGTCTTTTCCATCCGGGCCAATTGCAATTCGCGCGATATACTGCGTTTGATGTACCAGAATCCCAAACAGAGCAGAATGAGGAATACACTGCCCTCGCCCATTACCATCCAGGCTTTTTTGGACATTTCATCGGCACTGATAGGTGTGCCAGTTAATCGGGCATTGGTTTCGGCCAGCTCGTCGTTGACCTCCACCAGATGATAGCCCCACCAGGCTACCTGGGCAAGAATGTAAATGGCCAGAATATAAAGCAATAAAAGCGGACGACCGGCCCTGCGGGAATCTGTCATTGGTCAAAGTTATGGATCAAAAGTGTGCACACAAAAAAAGCCTTCTCAAAGTGAGAAGGCTCTTGAAATATCAATTGGGTAAATTATACCGATCCGGTATCTGTATTAGTACAATCTGCGCTGCGCTTGATTTTACTAAACAACTACTCTATCGGCATATACCACTGTAACATTTTAATTAGTCTCTGGACTAAATTGAAATGAACATTGGTATTATTTTCCTTTCTTTTCTGCCGGCTTTGGAGCTGGCTTCTGTTCTGTGGCTCCCGGCTTTATGTCGGCTGGTTTCACCTCAGGGCGGTTAGGCTTAGGTTGACCTTCACCATTGGGCTTGCGTGGAAGCCTTTTTTCAAAAACCAAATGTGTCTGGACTTTGTTGTCTTTATCGAAAGTTGGATAAGTAGAAGAATATTTGAAACCAATGCTTGCAAGGTAATTCATTGCATCAGGTACATTGGTGAAACTGGCGGTGCGCAGTTCAGACAATTGTTTAGCAAGTTCTTTGTCCTGAATGCTGGCGAGCAGGTCGCGACCGAAGTCTACTCTGATCACGGTTCCGCCCATCGCGTTGTTTTCAATTACCAATTCTAAAAAAATGGTCTCGGGGTTTGCTACGGCAAATTTACTTTCCTGAGGTTTTGCTGCTGCAGTTGTAGCAGGTTTGTCTTGAGCTGAAGCCAGAAAAGGCATAGCAGCCAGAGCGAGAATAATGAGTTTCTTCATCTTGTATTATTTGTTTTTTTGAACGGATGCCAAAGTTATAAGAACCATGCCAAAATGAAAAGTTAATTTCCTGAGGCTTTGTGAACAATAGCCTGATTCTACGGCAGATGCAGCTTGAAATGCTCCTTAATTCTGCCTTTTCTGAAAAATAGAACACCAAAGTGAAAAAAATCCAGTGAGAGGGTGATTTCCGCAAGCGACCGTATTTCATCCCACGCTTTCTCCATTCCGGAAGACCAATGGATATCGTCGAGCACTACAATGGAATTTTCATGAAGGAAAGGAAAAATAATGTCAAAGTACTGGATGGTAGATGAGTAGGTATGGTCGCCGTCCATTAGTACAAAATCGGGTTGCTTCAATTGGGAAAGCACTTCGGGCAATTTGTCTTTGAATGCGCCTGTGTAAGAATAGATATTGTCGAGTTTTAAATCGGAAAAAACTTCTTTTGATATGGAGACTATTTCGGGGGAGCCTTCAATGGTGTACACCGGAACGTTGGCTGTGCTGGCCAGATAAGCCGTGGTGATGCCCAGGCTTGTCCCGAGTTCGAGAATGCTGGCTGGTTTAAAATGATCAGCCATTTTAAACAGTGCCCTCGCGCTGGAAGGGGGTTGCAGAGAATTTTTGGCAATGCGGCTCACCTTGCGGAGGTCGGACTTGAGGGCTCTTGATCCGGCGCCAAGGTCATTTACCTGAATGGTACGCTGGTCTGCCAGTAGTTTTTTGCGAATATTCTCGATTTTTTCAAAAATATAAAACTCTCTGCCGGGGTTGAGTACCTGTGTGATGAGTTCGAATACAAAAGGGGAATGCACTCCATGGGGGCCGGATGCCTGAAGTTTGTGACGAAGAAATGCTTTTGCTTCAAAGAATGGTTCCACCTTCAGGCTTTGGTTTAATCAATGGCAAAATGCCATAAAAGAATATCAGTTGGGCTCCGAATTTAATTTCTTTTTGAGTTCGTCCAGACTACTAAGAATTTCGGGTAATTTGCGGAAACCGACATAAGACTTTTTGTAATCCATTATGGCAAATGCAGGTGAACCTTGAATGATTGTATTGGGCTCCTTTACATCATGGCCTACTCCACTTTGTGCAGCTATTTTAGTTCCGTCGGCAATATGCAGGTGGCCGATAATTCCCACCTGACCGCCAATCATACAATCTTTGCCGATGCGCGTAGAGCCAGCAATTCCTGTCTGAGCGGCAATTACTGTGTTCTCTCCTATTTCTACATTATGCGCTATCTGAATGAGGTTGTCGAGCTTCACTCCTTTCCTGATAATGGTCGAGCCAAGTGTTGCACGATCGATAGTGGTATTCGCACCAACCTCTACATGGTCTTCTATAATAACATTTCCTATCTGGGGAACTTTGCTGTAATTGTTTTCGCTGTTGGGCGCAAATCCAAATCCATCTCCTCCTATAATTACACCACTGTGCAAAGTGCAGTGCGCTCCGACAATACAATCCGAATAAATTTTCACTCCGGCATATATTGTTGTATTGTCTCCAACAGAAGCTCCATCTCCGACATAAGATCCGGGATAAATCCTTACGTTATTTCCAATTTTAGCACCTTCACCAACGTAGGTGAATGCACCAATGTAGCAGTCATTTCCTACAGATGCGGTAGCCGATATTGAAGCTTTTTCGTCGACCACAGGCTTGGGTTGGCGCAGGTTGTTGTATGCCTCCAGAAGTTTGGCAAAACTGCCGTACGCATCCGCTACTCTGATAAGGGTAAGGCTAGCAGGCAATGATTTTTCAGGTACAAATTCATTAGAGACAATGGCAATGCTGGCGCCGGTGGTGTAGATATAATCGGTGTATTTTGGATTGGCCAAAAAAGTAAGTGTTCCGGGTTTTCCTTCTTCAATTTTGGAAAGACTGTTCACACTGGCTGTGGGATTTCCTTCTACTTTTCCTCCAAGCATTCCTGCTATTTGCTCTGCTGTAAATTGCATTTTTTTCGTTCTTACTGGGTTATTATTCCTGTATGCTGCACCTTTTTATTCAAGGCTAAGTTAGACTTCATCGTCTATTTCCGGATCGTTCTGCAAATTTTAATTCACATGCCTTGTTTGATCTAAGAAAGATTGACCTTCCCTTTTGCGGCTTTTATCACCTGAAAAAAATCCGGGAATGACTTAGATACACACTCAGCGCCTTTTACCATAGTTTTGGCACCAGCTAATCCTAAAATTGAGGCTGCCATGGCAATTCTGTGGTCGTTATGCGAATTTAAAACCGCAGATCTAATGGAGCCGGGATAAATTTTCATTTCATCTTCGCGGACTACAATTCGAACACCTGCCTTTCCAAACTCATCCTGCAAAACTTTGGCCCTGTTGCTTTCTTTGTGTATAAGGCGTTTTGCACCCTGAATGGTACTAACACCGTCTGCAAATGCCGCCAATGCTGCCAAAGGAGGAAAAAGATCGGGACAATGGCTGGCATCAAAATCGAATGCATGAACTTCTGACTGAAATACCTTTACGGAATTTTTGTGTACTTCAAAATTGATTCCAGCAGATTTTAGCGCTTCCAAAATGGCGTCATCAGCCTGCGAAATTTCAGTTGAAATATTTTCCACTTCCAGTCCATTCTCCGCACTCAGTGCACCCGCAACAAGAAGCATGGCCGCGCCACTCCAATCGCCAGGCACAACGAATTTTCCGGCCTGAAAATTTTGCCCTCCTTTTATATTGAAATGCTCGTATTTGCGGTGTTTTATTTCTACTCCGAAAAGCTTAGCCACCTCTATGGTCATGTCTATATAGGGGCGGCTGTTTAATGTACTGACTTCAATTTTAGAATCTCCATTTACTCTTGGCAAAGCCAATAAGAGGCCTGTAAGGAATTGAGAGGAGCCGGAAGCATCAAGACCAAAGTCGGCGGACTTAATGGGGCCTTTAACTGTTACCGGCAATTTTCCTTCGTTGGAAGTAAACTGACCTTTCAATTGTGGAAATATTTTTTCGAAGGAGTCAAAGGGTCTTTGGAGCAATGATCCTGAGCCTTTGAATTCGAAAGATTCGGCAGCCAGAGCAGCAATGGGCATGAACATTCTGGATGCAAGACCTGACTCTCCACAAAATACTTCCGCTTTTGGATTTCTGATTCCTGAAATAAAATTTTGGGGAAAGCCCCCTCTTATTTTCACAGTAGAGCCCGAAGAAGTAACTACTGCTCCAAGCGCCTGAGCAACAGTAAGTGCCACTGCGCAATCTGCCGAATCAGGATAATTCGAAATTGTTGTTACGCCTTTGGACAATAGGGCACATGCCACCATTCTCTGAGCAATGCTCTTGCTCCCGGGTGCTTTGACAATGCCGCTTAGTAACGAAGGAAAAACTTCTGCCTTCATTTTTTACCTATGTAAATACTGGCAATACCTCCAGTCAATGAGATACACCTGGTTTCACGGTAACCGGCACTTTTCATAATAGCAAGAAAATTCTCACCATCCGGAAAGGCTTGCACAGATTCGGGCAGGTAAGTATAAGCGCGATGGTCTTTGCTCATTATTTTTCCAATGGCCGGCATAATGTTTTTGAAATAAAAACCGAACAATTGCTTCATCGGAAATGATTTTGGCTTGGAAAATTCAAGGACAATTCCGGTTGAACCTGGTTTAAGTACCCTGAGCATTTCTTTCAATCCCTTTTCCAGGTTTTCGAAATTGCGCACTCCGAATGCCACGGTAAATGCATCGAAATAATTGTCGGTAAAAGGTAGGTTTTCTGAATCTCCCAGCACCATTTCAATCTGATCGGACAGGCCTTTTTCGGCAATCTTCTTTCTGCCTATTTCAAGCATTCCGTTGCTGATATCTACACCTATAATTTTTTTCGCATTGAGTTTCATCCGCACAGCTTCTAATGCAAAATCTCCCGTACCTGTGGCGATATCCAACACCAATTGCGGATTTTCTTTTTTCAGAATACGAATGGCCTTTTTTCTCCAGAGAATATCTATTCCAAGTGAGAAGAAGTGATTCAGGAAGTCGTAACGATGTGCAATGTTATCGAACATGGTAGCTACCTGTTCCTTTTTAGTGCCCTCTTGTGAATATGGTTTTACTACTTCTTCCAATGTATATAGTATTAAACAATGTTATCCGACTACGGTTTCGGCCTCAGGATATTTGTATTTTCTCTGAACAAACTTACCGGCCAATGCAAATGCAATAGTGAATGTGCCCACTCTTCCAACAAACATAGAACCTACAAGAATATATTTACCCATTTCCGAAAGCGCACTGGTTATGCCCAATGACAATCCAACGGTTGAAAATGCACTTACCTGCTCAAAAACCAAATCTATTCCTGATCTCCCGGGCATCGCTAAAATTTGTTTTTCTGTTATACTAAGCAACAAGGCTCCGAGAAAGTTCATTACAATATAAATTATTGCTATAGAATAAGCGGTTGTTTTGAGTGTAGAGTTAATGGTCCTTTTGTATAAGACTGCCTGTTCGCGGCCCGTCATAGCGGCTTTCATATCGGCCCAGATAATGGCCAGGCTGGATGTTTTAATACCACCGCCTGTAGAAGAACTACTGGCCCCCACATACATAAGGGCCATGGTGATCATAATAGTTGGGACACTCAACACCGCATAATTAATTGTATTGTATCCGGCAGTTCTGGGAGTGACTGAGGCGAAAACAGCTCCGGTAATCTGACCGAAAAGGCTTTGTCCGGCGAGTGTATTGTCTTTTTCCAGCAAAAAGATCACAGCGGCTCCAATTCCTACCAACCACAATGAAAAGTAGAGTGCAATTTTGGTTGAAAAATTAATCTGTTTCCAGGGATGCTTTATTCTATCACGCAAACTTTTTGGTTCGAAAAGATCAAAAATGGCTAATATGCCCAAAGCTCCAAAAAATATTTCGAGAATAATTACCCAATGCACCAGGTAATTGGTGCGCAGGGTTTCATTATAGAAACCATCTGTGAACAAAGCAATTCCAGCATTATTGAAGGCCGACATGGCATGAAATATTGAATAAAAAATGCGCTGCCCGTTGTCGTACCATGGAACGTCCGGCGACCAAAGAAAATACATGGCTGTTGCACCAATCAGCTCTATTGAAGTGGTCCATAAAATTACTTTTCCCAACATTCCTTTTGCACTTAGAATATTATCCCGATTGACAAATCCTTCAATTACGGAGTGGTGTTTTATACCCACACCCAATTTGCTGACCAAAGCGAGAAAACCACCAAAGGCAATGATGTTGGTTCCTCCTATCTTGATCAATGCGAGTATTACAAATTGACCCTTGAAGGTAAAAGTAACCTGCGGATCTACGGTCATTAATCCTGTAACACAAGTTGAACTTGTCGCTGTGAAAAGTGCGTCGGGGAATGAAATTCCATTCATGGTCATTTGTGGTAACATCAATAGAAACGTACCACCGCCAATGATGATTACAAAACTCAGCACGAAGATGATGGCCGGATTGAGGCGAATCATGGGAAGGAGCTCTGAATTTTTTACAAATTCAGTAATTACTACAACCATGAAATACAATTGAATGAGCACAGTGCTTATTTCAGAGAACCCACTGATTCCGATTTTTTCGAAAAGAGTAGCCAATATCAAATTACCGGTGATCATGTGGAATATACCTTCAACAAGAAGTATGGACATCACCAATCCTTCGAACCACGTTTTGCGAATCAGATCTAAAGGGTGAAAATCGTATATAATACGTATGAGATAATGAAATATATAGAATCCAAAACTTGCCTTGATCATGAAAAAAGCAAATTGCTCATCTTCCGCAGACAAAGCAAATCCATACATCCATATGAGGGTTCCCAATGCAAGTAAGGTGAAGGCTATATTAATACCTTTGAAAACTCCAAGTGCCTGATCCTTGTGTTTGAACAGCCGCAGATTTACCCGCTCCCGGAAATCATTCCAGGTCATTTGGCCATGTGATTTATGGCTTCCTGAAGAAGGAGTTCTTTGTCGACCGGCACTACACCAACTTTTTCGCAAACAAGGCCACCTGCCAGATTAGCCAATGCGGCAAAGTCTGAAGAATTCACTTTGGCCGCAAGCGCGAGTGAAGCTACGCTTATTACAGTATCGCCGGCTCCGCTCACATCCAATATTTCTCTCTGATGGGCAAGCTCATGACTGAACCGGCCATGGTCTAATACCGCCACCCCCAATTCGGAAAGGGTAACCATTGTAATTTCATTTTCCATCTTCTCATGCAGGATGTTCATGTTGCTCTCTAAGGCTGCTGTATCACTTTTCGGGAAATCTACTTTAAGACCTTCTCTCAATTCTTTGAGATTGGGTTTGAAAAGCGTACATCCCTTGTAGGCAAAAAAGTTTTCTTTTTTAGGATCTACTGTGGTAGGAATACCGCGCTCTCTGGCCATGGAGATGACTGTAGTGATGACTTTTGGAGTAAGAACTCCTTTGTTGTAGTCTTCGAAAATTATGACATCTACCTTTTGTTTGTTCAAAATACTCTGGACACATTCGAGCAGATTTCTTTCATCAGTAGCTGAAAGTGGCGTAGTGATTTCTTCGTCGATGCGCACAATATGGTGGCCTGCTGCAATGACCCTGGTTTTGACCGTAGTCATTCTTTCAGTTGAGTCAATAATTCCTTCTGTACTGAAACCACTTTCTTTGGAAGTGCGTCTGAAAATGTCGCCTTTGGCTCCATCTCCAACTACTGAGCATATAATAGCTCTTGCACCAAGACTCCGGACATTGAGCGCTACATTGGCCGCACCGCCCAATCTGTTTTCTTTGTTCTGAACCTGAACTATTGGTACCGGAGCCTCAGGTGAAATGCGTTCTACTTTTCCCCAATAATATGCATCTATCATTACATCGCCCACTATCAATGCGGTAAGCGAATTGAATTTTTCAAATAAACCGACTAAATTCTCTTTGTTCATTCTACACTCTCTCAACTTAAGCTGAGCAACGATTTTTTGATTCTTGTTAAGGCTTCCCTGAGGATCTCTTCATTGGCAGCATAGGAGATACGTATACAATTGGCATCGCCAAATGCCTCGCCTGTTACAACGGCAACCAATTCTTTTCTCAACATATAGAGAGAAAGATCTGTGGCATTGCGAATGGTGTTTTCTCCATCGCTTTTTCCGAAATAAGCCGACACATCGACGAAGAAATAGAAAGCTCCTTCCGGCAAATTCACTTTTAACCCAGGAATCTCTTTGAGCAAACTATAGACGAAATCTCTTCTTTTTTTGAAAATATCAATCATAAATTTCACCGAAGAAGGATCTGCTTCCACAGCGGCTTTGGTGGCCATCTGTGCTATTGTATTAGGACCGCTGGTGACTTGTCCCTGCATTTTTGTACAGGCATCGGCTATCCATTTGGGGGCGCCGATATAACCAATTCTCCATCCGGTCATGGCAAATGCCTTCGACACTCCATTTACAGTTACGGTTCTGTCGTACATATTACCCACAGCGGCCATGCTGCTTGTTTTGCCTTCGAAATTGATCAACTCATAAATCTCATCACTGATGAAATAGAGTTCTTCTTTGCGCTCAATAATTTCTGCAAATGCTTCCAGTTCTTCTCTGGAATACACCGAACCGGTTGGGTTACAAGGCGAACTTGAAATGATTAATTTGGTTTTCGAATTGATGGCGGCTTCCAGTTGTGCCGGATTGATTTTGAAATTATTCTCCACAGTGGCCAGAACTTCAACCGGAGTACCTCCTGCAATTTTTACCAACTCAGCATAACTCACCCAATATGGACTGGGCATAATCACTTCATCGCCCGGATTGACCAGGGCAAGTATGGCATTGGTAATAGATTGTTTGGCTCCTGTAGATACCACTATCTGATCTGCAGTATAATCAAGGTCGTTGTCGCGCTTGAATTTCCGGGCAATGGCCTGTCGGACATCCAGAAATCCATTTACAGGAGGATAATGCGTAATATTATTCTCAAGCGCCTTAATGGCGGCCTGTTTGATGAACTCAGGGGTATCGAAATCGGGCTCGCCCAGCGAGAGGCTCACCACATCAAAGCCTTGCTGGCTCAACTCGCGGCTCATTCTGGCCATTGCAAGGGTTGCAGACTCGGTGAGTTGTTCTAGTAAATGACTAACCTTACCGGTCTTGCTTTTTAAAGTATTCTCCATTGGAAATAAATCTGCTTGCAGTATCATTGTCGGCAAGCGGTGCAAACTTACTCAAGTCATCATTTGTGCATTCAAATTTGATGGGCTTTTTGAGGAGTTTTTTTCACACAAAAAGCGATGGCAAAAACGACCGGAATAAAACGTATCACGTTCATCATCAATGGTTCTAAGAAAAAGGCTATTGAGCAGGTGCGCATTCTGACCCAAAAGCTGGGAGATTCTTACGAAATAAATGTGGCTCAGACCGGGGCAAAAGGGGATGGAATTGTGCTGGCGTCGGATTGGGCGTCGGAGTGCGACGTGTTGGTAGCCGTGGGTGGTGATGGCACACTGAATGAAGTGGTTCAGGGAGTTATTTCTGTAGATGAAAATAAACGACAAAACTTATCAATTGCCTTGCTGCCATTGGGATCCGGAAACGACTTTGCCCGAAATTTTGAATGGAATAGCTCGACAGACGCACTTCTTGGAAGGATTAGAGGAGAAAAGGCTAACTGGAGCGATGTATTTGCTGTTCGCAACAACCAGGGTCAAATAGAGTATTTTATCAATGTAGCCGATGCGGGAATGGGGCCTGTTGTGGTAAAGAACGTCAATAAGCTTCCTTCATCGTGGAATGGTAAACTGAAATTTGGTTTGTCGATTCTGAAAACTTTCCCTACGTATAAAAAAGCCACCTATCAGGTAAAAATGGATGGTGAGACCTGGTCAGGAAAAGCGTTGACTATAGTGGCAGCGAATGGAAAATACTTTGGAAGTGGATTGGGTATTGCGCCAGATGCTGACCTTAGCGATGGATTGCTGGAAGTGGTGATTATTGGTAATGTATCCATATTGACTTATCTGAAAAAAATATCGCTGCTCAGGAAATGTCAGCGGATCGACCATCCTGAAGTCATATATAGAAAGGCCAGGGTGATAGAAATTAACGGCCCCAATGAAATGGAAAAAGATGGTGAATTGGGATTGATGTTGCCGGTGAGAATTGAATGCGCCGGAAAAATAAGGTTGCTGGTGTAAACTCCCATTTTCAATGACTGATGAAATTTCGAACTGATCAAAATGGCTTTAATACCGATTTGGTATCTGTTTTAGTCCAATCTGCGTTGCGCTTGATTGCACTAAACAGCTGCTCTCCCGGTATTTACCACTGTATGATTTCATCTACGGCATGGACTAAGTTAAACCGGGAATGTGCAATAGAGATTCTATTACGAAACCAAATCGCTGCAAAATCAAGCATTTCCTCGATTTTTCTCGTCTAAATAGGAGTAACTATTTCTTCCTCCAAAAATCTTGCGGGAACGCTTGATTTTATTGCGCTTTGGCGTCTCATGACGAACTCTACCGCACATTCCCGGTTAAAATAAACATTGGTATAATTTGATTGATGCAAGAAGCGTAATCTACCATTCTTACTTTACTTACTGTCTAATGTGTTTATTTTTTAGCACTGAGAAAGTAAGAGCACGAAGAATAATTGTATCTACCATTCTTACTTTACTTACTGTCTAAGGTGTTTATTTTTAACCACTGAGAAAGTAAGAGAACGAAGAATAATTGTATATGCCATTCGTACATTCTTCATCTTATTTGATGAAGAAAGCCGGGCATGTATGTCGGCGATGATTTTAATTTCCTATATAAAGTTCGCCAAAAATTACCTGTGGTCAGAGTTCCCAATTTTTTCCTGTTCTGAAAACAGTTCCTTTAAAATGAGCCACGGGTTTTCCATCTTGATTTTTTACAGTGATATAGTAAAGACCTGTTCGGGTAGTGAGATTCATTTCCGTTACTTCAGTGGTAAGGATGTCGCCTTCTTTGACTGGTGAGACATGCGAAATTGAAGTTTCGATAGAAACGGATTGAATGCCGTGGGCGTTGCTGGCAAAGGCAAGTGCACTATCTGCAAGGCAATAGGCGATGCCACCATGAGCGATGCCAAATCCATTGAGCATTTCACTCCTGACCACCATGCGCAATTCTGAAATTCCCGGGCCGTCCTTTAATCTTTCTATTCCAAGCCATTGCGACATGGGGTCGTTGTCGTACATTTTATCTACAATGAGCACAGCCTGATTTTGAGACATGGCAGTATTTTATTATTGGATCAAATATTTTGGCAAAAGTAAGCGAATAGATTTTTTTAATCGGTTAAACAATCCTTTAGTATTTTGGCCTTCTCGTTTTCGCAATGAATTACGACAGATGAGCAACAAGAAATGACGCGAATATTACTATTCTTCCTTTTGATTTCAATTAATACCGCTCTGACCGCCCAAACGGAAAAAGGGGATATGCAGCAAAAACTTGAGGCTCTTTTGGCCGAAGAAAAATATGATGAGGCTATTCCGATTCTGGATTATATAGTGGATCACCAAAAAATTGACGCTCCGGATTACGCGAGTTTTAGGACACGCTACGCGCTTTGGTTATATGGCCTGGACAGTGTGGAACTCGCAAAAAAAAGATTGACTGAAATCATTTATGATCCTTTTATAAACGATCGCGCTTTAGACAACTGGCTTGGCGATGGAGAAGTGCAAGGAAATTATAAAAATTTAAGTTGCGAATTGCTCGGGTTTATTTACCTGAAAGAAAATAAAACCGACCTTTCGATAGAATACTTTGAAATGATGACTGACTCCTTTCCGTATTATCACAGTGATACAACAATTGTAAATAAAAAGCAACTTGACCAGCACATTCAATTGGCTGATGTCTATTCACAGTCAGGTAACCTGAACAAAGCCTTTGAGCATCTTTTTCCTTATTTTGAAAATAGAAAAGATCCAATGCACAGAACACAATATAAGGCTGTCAATGCACTGGCCGAAAATAGTGAACTCTTTGAATTTCAAAGTTTGATGAAAAAAGATTTCCATGCTATTCTGGACAAAGAAATTATTGTGCTCAAGCTGGGTGCTCAAAATATTGTTATAGCCGATTACACCGGACAAAATAAAACTCAGGCCGAACTGGAGCAAAAAGCAAAACATTATTGGAACCTACTCCAGAAAAGCGTGTTGCTATCAGAAGCAAAAAACTTTTCTGCCCCGAAACCTTATAAGCAGCCGCCTATGCCTTCGATTAAGCCAAAGCCTCGTCCAAAGCCAGCACCCACTCCACCGCCTTTGGATTATCCGGGGCGCAAATAAATTTAATCTCGCTTTTATGATCTTAACGTATCTATTTTTTTTCAAATTTGTTACTGAAATTGCTTTAGCCAGTAATGATCCATTTGTTAAACATTATACGATTTCCCCCTGCCTTAAAAATTGCCCTATCCGCTGTGGACTTATTTCTTCGGAAGAAAATGAAAATGAATTTCATTTGAAGTTTGGTGCGTACTTCAATTGCAGTCTTTCACCGGAGGATTCTGTAGAGGCTAAATATTACGATGACACATTAAGAATAGAAGTGTGGCATCCTGATAAAATCATTTATCCGCCTATTGATTCTACATTTAAAACAAATAGAGACTCGCTTACAACGTTAGTTCCTATTCGTGGTTATACGAGAATTAGAGAAATGGCAGATTGCGATTGCTATTATGAAATAGAATTGACTCTGGAAAAACTACAAAAGAAACCTTTGGCTTTTCTGGTTAATGGCAAGACATTAGAACAGTATTTTGAATTTGATAAGAGCGAAGCAAAAGAAACACCCGGGAAATAATTTATCTCCTGAATATCACATTGATGTTTGAGCTGCCGTCATAATTTCTGTTGGTGTGAACACAGAACAGAATAAAACAATGTTAAACTGAACCAATTATTCAATAAACATCATTGTTGTCCGATTAAAAAAAATCTCAACGGAAGTTTATATTTACGGAGAGATAATATGGACCGAGCCTACGGCTCTTTGTTCTCATTCCCGATTTCATTTCAACGGGTTGAAACCCGTTGCTACAACATGGGCCGAGCCTACGGCTCTGTTAATACCTTCTGGCTATATCCAGGCAACACTTTTCTAAATGCCACATGCACAGTTCATATTGCAGCGACTGACTAAAGTCTGGGGTAAAAGTGCGTGGATAATCCCAGTGCCATGGGCACGGTGCATATTGTAGCGCCGTCCCATTGGGCAATGTCATTAAGTTAAGGTCTTTTTATAAAATAACATTCGACCCTATCCGGGTCGTTTGATCGTTGCAAACAGAATGTGCTATAAACGTTTGATCCATTCTGGATCAGGAGATGCTCGTAAACAATGGGATAAACGATCCAGGATGGATCGCATGTTTATAGGTAAGATCTTGACTTCGGCAATAAACGACCAAGATCGAATGTTGATCGGTCAATTTCTTAACTTAATGACATTGCCCATTGGGACGGTGTGTAAAAAGTGTGGGGATGATCCGAGTGCCGCAGGCACGGTACATATTGTAGTGCCCAACTTTAGTCCGGTTTAAAAAGTGCGTGGATTATCCGAGTGTCATAAATATGAAACTTTTTTTAGTCGGACAACAATGAATAAATATGATAAAAAGCTTCTGACTGTCGAATTCAATCCATGCCAATTTAAACTGTGCTTAACGAAAATTTTACTCCTTAATAAACCTCTTCAAGACGGTTTCATTTCCTGATTTTACTTCGGCATAATAAACACCTGCACTCAATTGGCTGATGTCGATTAAATAAGTCTGTTGTTCGATTCTGCGCTGTTCGTATACGACCTGACCAGTTGGATCCAATATCCGCACTCTTTTGATGGCCTGATCTGAAACCAAAGTAATCTCTTTATTGCCCGGATTCGGATAAAGATTGACATTCAATTCTTCTTCTGGCATTGATAGTTCTTCTTCTTCTGGTATTGAAATTTCTTCTGGAGTGTCCAATACACTTTTTTCTTCATTTAAATCTGAAGGTGGTAGTGTCGATGGCAATTCCAACACATCACTTACAGGAGGAATGGAATGACTTCCCAAGAAATAGGAAGTGATGCGAATATCATCCTGGTAGCCATTTTCATTTTTGATTTGTTCATTGCTCACCACGATTACCTGTCCTGGTAAGGCAAGAACAGAACTAGTGAGTTCAATATTTTCGAGGTCATGGTATTTCATATTCAAAATTTCGCCTTGTTGATTTACCTGCTGAAGCACCATTGATCGCTGTACTTCCTCGCCAAATTCTGAGGACTTCATGGTAATGTCATCACTCAACATCCAGATGGTTCCGTCATTGGCAATTGAAAGTGAAGTGGGCTGCTCAACGCTCGCGTCACCGTAACATTGGTCGCCTTCCAGATGATTGCCATCTTTGTCGAATCTTATTAAAGCATAGTCGAATTGATTGCCACAACCAAAATCGCCATTTTCGGCTAAGGTTGTTGTAAGCATTAAAGTACCATCGGCAGCAATTTTCAGGTCTCCACAAAGATTGAATCCGGCATTTCCTGCATCAACTGTCCAAATTTCATCTCCTTTCGAATTCAGCTTTTTGATCCATACTTTATTGACAACTTTCTCTGGATTAGATTTCACAAGTTGATAAGTCGAGCCATAGACATAAATATTATCATCTTCATCAGAGACCATACTATGGGAATGCACATAATATCTGCTATCGATTTTATGGGTCCATTCTTGGTTTCCATTTGCATTAACACGTGTAATAAAAAGTGAAGAATCAACACTTGCAGAATAAGAATAACCCTCATCCGAATGACTTACAATTTGCCTTATTTCTCCTTTGATTTCAGAAATGTTCGTGGATAATTCGTTGCCCTGAGGGTCGATACAAAACGTCCATAAAAACGGATAATGCGAATGGCCCGGTTCGTCATTTATGAATGAACCCTGAGAAGATCCACCAAGGACAAAATTCCCATTGGGCAATTGACAAACACTATAAGCCACATCAATGTCCTTTGTTCCAAAGGTCTTCTGCCAAACAATTTTACCGGTTCTTTTCATCATAACCAAAAGAGCATCGCCGCGTCCTTTGACTTCAGGAAATGCCGACTTCGACCATGTTTCTCCAACTATCAAAATACGGCCGTCCGCACACGCGATCATGTCATGCGAATTGTCGTGCCTTTCTCCACCGATTGTGGCCATCCAACTCAGTGCTGACGACTGATTCAGCGCGTAATTGGGTTGAGCATAAACAAGTGAAGAAACAAGAACGAAGGAAATTCCGAGGGCAATGTGTTTCATCTGAGAAAAGGATTAAATGATTTAGTTGTTGGGAATGACGAATATAGGAGAAATTTCCATTGCAGTTCAATTTGGTAAAATTAAATTTCCGAATTGATTATTGTTTACTTGTGTTGGGCCTTATGCAAAAAATGATTCTGTTAATTTTTTGAAATTGGTTCCTTCTTCTTGTTCGGATATTTATCAAAAGGATTACTTTAGCCATCTGTTGAAATTCATAGCGGTCATATTACTCACTTATCTGGCAATAATTGTTATTGTGCCTTCCGCCTGTGGTTTATCAGCATTGAAGAACCAATCGGAAAGTTGTTGTTCATCCACTCCAAAAAAATGTAACGGTTCAGAAGATAAAAATAATGTTCCATCATGCTACCCCTGTTGCGGCATGCAAAATTGTCATTGTTTTCCGGAAAAAAATCTTGAATTAAGAGCCCATCTGAATTTTATTTCTCTAAGAGAAAAAACACCCTTCAAAAACGAAAAGCCTGATTCTAATTTTTCAGGTGATTGCTGGCAGCCGCCGGAGTGGATTTGATTTTCCTCCCCAATTGGGAGTTCTTACGAATCAAATTAAATTCACCTTTTAATACAAATAAAAATGAATAAAGTAACAATAGGATTCGTTGTTGCAGCTTTGGCTGCAGTAGCGGCTATAGTTGGCTGCCCTTGTGGTTGCTGCTAAACCCAAAAAGTAATCATAAAGTCGCCCATCACATTTGTGGTGGGCGATTTTTTTGTTCAGGGAAGGCGTTAAACCAAATTCTATGATCGGTTTTGTCCCGATGATTGCGACGAAATGCAAAAGATCAATCAAAGCTGATCAAAAATATTCCTTAATTTTGAATCTGACGACTTATTTATTATTATTGTCAAAAATAAATTAAAGTCTTTAATAACACATCAACCTGCTAAGCCTTACAAAATGGATCTAAAAGAAAACAGCACTCCCTCAACCTCCGGTCAACAATCTACTGAAGATATGTTTCAATATGCCGCGCATTTATTGATTGACCGTGGCCAGGATTCGTATGAGGCAAAAAAAGCCCTTATGGCAAGAGGAGTAGATGAAGTGAATGCGGCATTAATAATCGACCGACTCGAAGAAGAAATAGAATCTGCAAAAAAGAAAGAGGCTCAAAAAGATATGTTATACGGCGCGCTCTGGTGCGTTGGTGGCACGGTGGCTACATTGGCCAATTTCGGATTTGTATTTTGGGGAGCTATTTTATTTGGGGCGATTCAGTTCTTTCAGGGGGTATATAAGTACAGTAATAGTTGAAATCATCTCACAGCGCTGCATAGCCTGATTACATTCATTTTATGAATTGACCCTTTCTGGAAGCAATGAGCTGAATTATTCCATTGTCTTTCTCGAAGAAAGATCAATTAAACCCAGATTACGCGATAGAGATTCTATGGTCCATTAGCTTTTTAACATGTGATCCATTCTGGATCGGTAGCCAATTCTCCTGGTCGTAATAAAATAGGATAATCATGATAATACCGATTTGGAATCTGTTTTAGTCCAATCTACGCTTGATTGTACTAAACAGCTACTCTCTCGGTATTTACCACTGTATGATTTCATCTACGGCATGGACTAAATTAAAATGAACATTGGTATAACATGAAAATTTGCTCAAACGATCCAGAGGATCACATGTTTATAGAAATAATGTACTGCCTGAAACCAACCGACCCAGAATGGGTCGAATGTTTAAAATTTCTATCGCGTAATTTGGGTTAAAGCTCTCACAAATCACTATATCTAGTGATAGACAATCTTCTGCTGATTACTTTACTTTGTCGCAAATCCCGCACACAGAGCACTTGTTTAATTCTTCTTTTTAAAATAATAGTAGCACCATACGCCGGCGTTATGAAACGCACGTTCGATTTTCATATTTGTAGCTTGGGTCTGGGTAAATATTCCAGGATCTTATTGAAAAAGTAGATTGTAGATTTTTTTTCTGAAGAGAAGCCTGTTTCATGTAAAAGTGAAATGGGCTTTTTTGTTTCACATTGTAGCACAGGGTTATCATCAGAATAAAATCATCAGGCACAACTTCAAATTACTTCATAACAAAATCTAGTTATTGCGCTTATCAATGAATTGACCTTGCTTTGTTGCATATACAAATAATTACCGAAATGAAGCACATCATTACCTCAGCCTTACTGCTTACATCACTTTTCTTATTGCAGTCAAATGCATTTGCCACCATCATTGTTGTGAACAACAGCAATGCCAACCCAGGCCAGGGCTACCGCATGATTAACAACTGAATATCAGCAACATATTAACTGAGTTGATTAAACTATTGTTTAGTTTTTTTTTATTTGGCCATAAAAAAACGGTATGAATATCGAAGCTCATTTTTCAAAACTCACTGATCCAC
>JANNEQ010000204.1:0-16892 GCA_031378885.1 Flavobacteriales bacterium | reverse complement strand
GTGGATCAGTGAGTTTTGAAAAATGAGCTTCGATATTCATACCGTTTTTTTATGGCCAAATAAAAAAAAACTAAACAATAGTTTAATCAACTCAGTTAATATGTTGCTGATATTCAGTTGTTAATCATGCGGTAGCCCTGTTATTACACTACACCAAGTTATTATCAGACCAACCTGGGCAATGGCCTCAGCGTTGATTTTGGTTTGTCCATCAATGAGCCATTGGCTGAGCTTGAAATTCACATTTGTCACGATTGGTACCTTTGCCATGACAGTGTTACTTTTTATGTAACATATCGCAACAAGGGCAATACACCTCTGAATGGAGTAGTAGAGTTTACCTATGATCCGCTTATTATGGGCTATGATGCAATTTCAACGATTGACTCGACCACGGCGTCTACATTGTATTTTAGCTTTAGCAATCTACCTCCCGGTCAGATTCAAATGAGTCAGGTGAGTTTGCACACACCCGATTTCACCTTTATGGGTGAGATGATGGATTTTTCGGCTACAGTTTATGGATACTCCGCAAATGCATTGTCAGCCTGGGGAACAATCGACCATGTAATGGAACATGGATGTTCTTACGATCCCAACGACATCGCAGCCACACCTAAAGGATATACTTCTGCTCATTACATTGAAGACGGAACAGAGATTGAATACCTCATTCGTTTTCAGAATACCGGAAATGCACCTGCATTAAATGTTCGTATTGATAATTCGATCAGCGAAAATCTCGATCTATCCTCATTCCAGTTGGCAGCCAATTCGCATGATGTAAGTGTAGCCATCGATCAGGTGACTAGAGAGATAAAGTTTTTCTTCAATAATATCATGTTGCCCGACAGCAATTCGAATGAGCAGGAAAGTCATGGATTTATTAGTTATCGCATATCTGTTTTGGAACCTCTTGCAACAGGCACAGAAATCCACAACACCGCTTCGATTTATTTTGACAACAATCCTGCTGTGGTGACCAATACCACATTGCACACCATTTACAATTGTGAGGAGTTCACCTCCGACTTGATCCTGGATGATAGTCAGTGGTGCGAAACACAAACAGTTAACATCTCTACTTCAGCTCCATGGGCCGATGAATACATCTGGTCTGTCAATGGTCAGTTGGCGTCAGAATCAGAGTCACTGAACATCACACAACCAGGTGAGAGCCTCGTGGAGTTAATGGTCGATAATCCACTTTGTGGTATGTTCCAGCAAGAGCTGACACTAAATCTGGTTGAAGTATTACCACAATCTATAGTTTCATCAGCCACTGTAATGTGTGCAGGTGAATCGGTTGAACTTTCCGCTGCAAATACCAGTGCATCCTATCTATGGAGTTTGAATGGAACAACACTTTCCACAGATTCTTCCATCGATGTGAGTGAAGCCGGTACTTACGAATTAACCACTACTATTGGTGAATGTGTTCAGAGCAATTCAGTTCTTATAGAAGTAACTCCAATGCCAGAGGCCAGCATCACACAATCTGAAAACACATTGTCGACTGTAGAAAATATCGAATGGACTTACCAATGGTATTTGAACAATGAACCCATTAGCGGAGCAACATCCAATACCTATGAAATTACTTCATCGGGTATTTATGATGTTGTTGTTTTAAATGGCAATTGTTCCGGCACTGCACAAATCAATGCGACGTACCTCAGCGTTACAGAAAGTTCAGACGCTAGCTGGTTGTGGTATCCGAATCCTGTAGAATCGGAGTTGATACTGGAAAGCAAGCAATTGAAGAACGGTCAGCAAATCCAACTGGTAGATGTAACCGGTCGTGTTGTTTACTCATCAGTAATGAGACAAGCACGATTGGCCATCGACATGTCATCACTTCCAACGGGAGTGTACACGATGATGCTCGACAATGGTGAAACATTGGGCAGGGTGATCAAAAAATAAGAAATTCATCCAATAAGAGTTTAACGGAAGGTGGCAATCAAGCCACCTTCTTTGTTTAAGTAATTTTTTCTACCGGAAGATTAAAAAGGGATCAACCGCAAAAGTTGGGCAGTGACAGACTTTGATTTGCAAAATTGACCAAGCAAGCTTTAAGGTTATTAACCCCGGCCTGCCCCAACCGAACTGGTTGTGGGGTGCAACCCGGTGGCTCAGATCCAAATGCGCGGCCCACAACTCCAGAGGAGTTGAATTTTGAACCGATAAATGGACAGTTGAATTACCGAAAAAAAAGCCAGGCTTCTATAGTTCTGCTGTATCAATTTTTCTTAATTGAAATTTTTCTGAGAAAAATGAATGAAATCAATTCATATCGACTGAATCTCTGTAAGAATGAAAATCTAACGTCTATTTGGGTTTGAATTGTCGAACATTATTGTAATTCGATTTGAAAAAATCAAGATGGGTTAATAATAGGAATCAGAACATAACATTCAACTCCGCTGGAGTTGTTGGGTCATCTTTTATTATCGGACCACCGGGTTTCACCCGGGGCTAATAACATGTAAGTCCTCCGGACTTAGTCAATCCACTCAACTTGCTCCATCTCTCCCCAACTTTTGCCGTTGATCATTAAAAAGCCCCTCTCATTTTAGGCCGCAATAATTCTGATTTCAGTTTTACCTTCGCGCCATGTCTCCTTTCATTGCATTGCTGCAAAAAGAAATTCGCATCGAATTGCGCCAGAAACACGCCATTGCTGGGGTATTGATGTATGTGGTGGCAACGGTTTTTATCTGCTATCTGAGTTTTGAAAGGATTGAATCGGCTCGGACATGGGGCGCTTTGCTGTGGTTAACAGGTTTGTTTACAGCCTTTAATGCCATGCAGCGGGCTTTTGTGAGCGAAAGTCAGGGCACGCAGCTTTACCTCTATTGTCTGGTGCATCCCCGGTGGATTATTCTGTCGAAGGCAGTTTATCAGGCCATGATGGTGGCTTTGCTTAACCTGACGAGTTTCTTCTTCTTCTTTCTCTTTTTTGGTTCTGAAATTATTGGCGATGCTGATCTGGTTCAGCTTTTTCTTGGCATTGCGCTGGGCAGCACTGGCCTGGGGTTGGGGCTAACCTTTGTTGCAGGCCTGGCTTACAAGTCTGGAAATGGTATCGGATTGGTGGCCATTCTGGGCTTCCCCATTATTATTCCATTGCTTATCACCATTGTAAGACATTCAACTGCTGCGATTGAAGGTGCCGGCTGGGACGAAAATGGTTTAAATCTTCTGGTATTATTGGTGCTGAATGTGCTTTCTCTTGTGCTTGCGTACATTTTGTTCCCGTACATTTGGCGCGATTAATCGGGAACATTTTTGTGTTTCATAATGTCTTGTTATAGTAATATAAAATAGATGAACGTCTGGTTAAAAGTCCTCTGTGTTGCGCTGATAATGTATGTAGTGGTTTTCTCATTCTGGCATCCAATGGCGCCGGGTGGTCTTGAGGTCAGTTGCACCGAACTGCATCCGGGTAAGAATGAATTTGTTTTTACAGGATATAGATCACATTTCAAAAGAAATACCTCCAGCCTTAAAGCATTTATTACAAGCGACTCATCAGCAAAGTATTGCGGAGAACTGATTGAAGTGTTGGATGATGCTCGCGCGCGTTTCTCAGTTACACTTCCGGATACTATTTCTTCCGGAAATTTCAATTTTTTCGCCAACAATGATGAGGATGGTTTTCTCCTTGTCGAGCCGCCCATCAAGTCCGAACAATTTGTTTTAATGGCAGGTTATAATGGCGGCTCTTGTAAGGTGGAGGTAAAAAATGAGGATTACAAAGGATTCGCATTCCCTTTTCAACCCAGAATTATTGAAACCATTCGCAACCTGATGTTCCACGTCCCGCTTTGGTTTACCATGTTTGCACTCATGTTTACTTCGTTTTACTGGAGTATCAGGGTGCTGAACAGTTCGGGAAGAAATGCCGGAGCCGCGGCCTCAGCCAAAACAATGCACGAATTTGATGTCAAAGCTGCTATGAGTGCTTCTACCGGAATGTTCTTTTGTGTAATGGGTTTGGTGACTGGTTCACTCTGGGCGCGTTTTACCTGGGGTGACTGGTGGACAAACGACCCACAGTTGAATGGTGCAATGGCTGTTTTCCTCATGTACATTGCCTATTTTATTTTAAGATCGTCCACAGCCGATGGAGAAAAGAAGGCCCGGTTGGCAGCCATCTTCAATATTTTCTCCTGTGTGATGATGTTTGTGCTGCTCATGGTAATGCCCCGTTTTGTTGGAGAAGGTTTGCATCCTGGAAAAAGCGGTAATCCTGCTTTTTCTTCTTACGATCTGGACAGCTCTCTCAGAACTGTTTTTTATCCTGCTGTATTAGGATTTATCTTACTTGGATACTGGATTTTTAATATTAACTTACGCATCAGAAAACTTCAGATAAAAAATGAAGAAAATGAATAAATGGATTGTAGCAGTTTTGATGATTGTGCTGGCTGTGCCGGCATTTGCTCAAAGCTCTGGTTTGGAAGAATCGTTTTATGCCAGTGGCAAAATAAAAATTGTTATCGCCCTGGCTTCTCTTGTTATGTTCGGTTTGTTGGTCTATCTGATTCTAATCGACCGCAGGCTTCGCAAAATTGAAAAGAAAGATTGAACCCATGAAAAAAATTCACATCACCATCATCATTACCATAGCCATTATTTCGGCTATTCTGGTTTCCACATACACCAGTGCGGTAAGCAACACTACCTTCAACGAGGCAAAAGTTGAAGCGGGCAAACAGGTTAAAATTGTAGGAAACTTCGATAAAACGAAGGGAATAGAGTACGATGCGGTAAAAAATCCGAATCTCACTGTATTCAACATGATAGACAAGAATGGTCAATCAGAAAGGATTTGTCTGACTGATAAAAATGGCAAGCCCATGGGCCTCGAACAATCGGAGTCTGTTACTATTGAAGGGCAATTTGCGGCAGACGGAACATTTCAAGCCAACCACCTGTTGATGAAATGCCCGAGTAAATACAACGACCAGAAACATTCGCTGGCCAGTGAATAATTTCTGCTTTTGTATTTCTTTTTCTAATTTATCTGCACCAATAAAAAAAAGTGGTGCTTCACTATTATTTCAAAATCAAATATCTTTCTTGAGCACAAACCGCTCAGAATTGAAAGGATCATAATTTATGTCTCAGAAAATAGAATACCTCAATGAACATCTTTTACCCGGCCAGTTGGGTAATTTTTTCGTTGTACTCAGTTTTATTGCATCGCTTTTTGCCACCTATGCTTTTTACCAATCCACCAAAAGCAATGATTTGAATGGCACTTCCAAAAGTATAGACTGGAAAGGTATTGCGCGCAAAGCATTTATTCTACACGGTATCTCCATATTCGGAATTTTCGGAATGTTGTTCGTGATTCTCTTTGGCCACTATTACGAATATTATTACGCATGGGATCACCTCAACAATGCCATGCCGATGAAATATGTTTTCTCCTGCCTATGGGAAGGACAGGAAGGAAGTTTTCTGCTCTGGACCTTCTGGCATGTGATACTGGGCTTTTGCCTGATGCGCTGGTCGAAAGAATGGGAGCCATGGGTAATGACAGTATTGTCGGTGGTTCAGGTATTTCTGGCCTCCATGTTATTGGGTGTTTTCTTTGGAGATTTCCAATTCGGAAGCAATCCATTTCTACTGATGCGCGAACATCCTAAGTTCTATGGATTGCCATGGACATTGAATGCTGACTATCTCTCACTGGCACGATTTAAAGACGGACAAGGATTGAATGCTCTGCTCCAAAACTATTGGATGACCATTCACCCTCCTACTCTATTTTTAGGATTTGCCAGCACTGTTATTCCATTTACGTATGCCATTGCAGGGCTTTGGAAAAAAGATTTGAAGGGCTGGATGAGACCGGCCATTCCTTATGCGTTTTTCGGCGTAATGATTTTGGGAACCGGAATTCTTATGGGTGGCGCCTGGGCTTATGAAGCGCTTGGCTTTGGTGGCTTCTGGGCATGGGATCCCGTAGAGAATGCCTCACTCGTGCCCTGGCTTATTCTTGTAGGAGCTGCTCACCTGCTGGTGATCAACCAGGGGAAACCGACCAGCCTTTTCGCTGCGCTTCTGCTGAGTCTTTCATCGTTTATTCTTATTCTCTATTCTACCTTCCTCACCAGAAGTGGTGTGCTGGGTGATAGCTCTGTCCACTCTTTTGTGGAAAGCGGCATACTTGCGCAGCTTCTTGTGTATCTGTTGTTCTTTGTCACCTTGTCCACCTATCTGATGATTGGCGACAAAAAATGGAGGATCGCCTACTCTGCCATTTGTGGTGTATTGTTCCTGATCGCATTGGGTAACCTCCTCACCTACCACAGCACTCTTACACCGGAACAGCTTGAAAAATTACTTCCCGGCGAAGACACTTACGTTCCCGGTTTGGTGGTGATATTTATTCTGGTCTCGGCCTTTATGCTCATTATAGGCTACCGCAAAAATTTCCGTCAACCTGAAAGTACTGAAGAAGCATTGTGGAGCCGCGAGTTCTGGATGTTCATTGGCACATTGATACTTTGCCTTTCTGCATTGCACATCACATTCGTTACTTCACTTAATGTGGGTAATATTCTTCTTTCACCTTTTGAAGGAATCTTTCAGAGCCTGCACGAAAAAACAGGTTGGGAAAGTTTTAAGAAATTAGCGGAGCACAGCTACTCGTCACCGGGCGGAACGGAAACTTTTCAGGTTTACCATAAAGTGCAGGTACCTCTGGCCTTCCTGCTATTTATCATTGTAGCATCAGGACAATTTCTCAAGTACAAACAAACCGATATGAAGGTTTTCTTCCGGAAAATTGTCATAGCTTTTGTGGTTTCACTTGCCGCTGCAGTAGCTCTTGCCTTCGTTATTGATTTCGAAGGCCGCGATATTTCTTTGCTTCTCCTTGTTTGGGCATGCTTCTTTGCTGTTGCGGCCAATCTGGATTATGCCTTCAGGGTTTTAAAAGGAAAATTCGACCTGATGGGTGCGAGCGTTGCACACTTAGGATTCGCCATGTTGATTATTGGAGCTGTAGTAAGCACCTGGCAGAGTTATTTTATTTCGAAAAACGAAAAAGGTGATATCACCCAATTGAATGCTGAGTTTAAAAACAATGAGGACATGCTCATTCTGATGGGCGATACTTTGCCCATGGGCGATTATTTTGTCACATACAAAGACAAATACCGCGAAGGCGAACACGTGAAATGTACTGTTGAATATTTCGAAATGCTGCCCAAAACTTATAAAAAGGACGATTATGTTGAAGTAATGGGCACTCCTTTCAGGGCCACACAAGATCACATGGCCGACAAGAGCTTCTTAAAAGATGCCACCGAAAACAAATACTGGACACAAATTACTCCGGCTGAAGCTGAATCGGAAGAAGCGGAACACAGCATGACGGACTGGATGCCGGGAACTCCGGGGAAATCGGTCTTCATATTAGAGCCAAGCATACTTATCGCTCCGAAAGGAAATAGCCGCGAACCAAGCATTGCACATTTTGCCGGTCATGATATTTATACCTTTATCAAACATACCGAAGTTGAAATTAAAAAAGATGAAGAGTCTGGTTATCTCGAACCAATTTCGGGGATCATTGGCGTGAATCAACTTGTGAAACTGTCACCAACTGTGGATTTTAGAATTGATGAAATTCAAGAGGTAACAGGAATTCCGGATTCTCTTCCACAGGGAATGATAGCCAAAAGGGCATTCGTCACTCTCACTGATGGTCATGACAAAGAGAATCTGGTTCTGTCGATGGTGATGTCCAAAGATTCTGTTCCATTTGTATATCCTTCAGAGAGTAAAATGTTTAAGATGCTACTTGCGCTGAAGGATACCCCCGGAGGCGTGGAACTGACCATTCAGAAACATTCTTCAATGGAGAAAGACATGTTGATTATGTCGGCCAAGGTATTTCCACAGATCAATATTTTATGGCTCGGATGTCTGGTCATGGTAATTGGAACTGTGATGGCCATTCGCCACAGAATCAAGATTTTCAAGTTGAAAAAGGTTTCTGTAGAAGCAAATTCAAATAACGCGTTTTGATGAAATCCACCTTCACTGCTTCATCCATAGAAGCCAGTGAATCAGATTATCTGTATGTGGCAGATTCCGCCTTAGAAAATGCGGGATTGGGGCTCTTTACGGCTATCGACATACATCAGGATGAAGTAATCACATTTTTTAAGGGGATAATTTTAACCCAAAAGCAAATAGACATTCGGATCAAAAAAAATGTTGATCAGTATTTCGTCAATCTGTTGAGCGGAGAAATTATGGACAGCAAAAACACTCCTTGTTTTGCCAAATATGCCAATGATGCGGAAGGCAAATCGAAATCGAGGTTTCGTAATAACGCAATGATAACGCTCAATGAAGAGGACATGGTTTGTCTGGTGGCCTTGAGAAAAATTAAAGAGGGCGACGAAATTTTTTGCGGATATGGCAAGAAGTATTGGATTAAGCATGGATAGCTGATGCGGAAAGTGAATTGACTCTTGTTCAAACGGATTGCTTTAATCTATCCTCATTGTCAACCTTTGCTGGTTGACAAGAGCCAATATAAATTGGCATGTCCTGCATTACTTTCGCCACACCCTTATTTCTAAAGAACATGAAAAAAGTCATTGTACTGCTTTGGGCTGCTTTGTCCATGAACTTCGCCATAGCACAAGCTCCACAGAAGATGAGTTATCAAGCCTTATTGCGCAATTCGGCCAACCAACTTTTGGTTTCAACCCAGGTAGGAATGCAAATAAGCTTGCTGCAAGGCTCCGCCAATGGACCTGCTGTGTACATTGAAACACAAAACCCAACCACCAATATCAATGGATTGGTGAGTGTAGAAATAGGCACAGGCACAATTGAACTTGGACAATTTGGCCTGGTCAATTGGTCGCAAGGGCCTTACTTTATTAAAACAGAAACGGATCCCAATGGAGGTTCGAATTACACAATAACTGGTACAAGTGAATTGCTGAGTGTGCCTTATGCTTTGTTCGCTGCGAATAGCGCACCCGGTCCGCAAGGTCCTGCTGGACCTCAGGGCATACAAGGACCTCAAGGCAATGAGGGAGCACAAGGACCAGCCGGACCGCAGGGTTTACAAGGCATGCAAGGCAATGAAGGGCCACAGGGACCTGCCGGACCACAGGGCACTTTTCAATCCGGAAATAATGTTGGAGAAATGTTGTACTGGAATGGAACGGCATGGACTACAATAGCAGCAGGCACTACCGGTGAGCGATTGAATAATTGTAATGGCACGCCAATGTGGGGCGCATGCCCGCTGAGTGTAGGCGATTTATACCAAGGTGGAATAGTAATTTACATCAAACAGATTGGCGATCCTGGTTACGACATAAACGAAAACCACGGATTGATTGTGTCTCTGGCAGACCTGAATCTTTTAGAGTGGGGCTGTATAACACTTGATATTCCGGCCTTTGCCGCAGGAGTCGGAGGAGGATATTCTAACACAGAACTCATAGCTGGTACTTGTTCTCAGTTGGGCATTGCCGCACAGGTTTGTTTTGATTTGTCAGAAGCTGGTTATGGCGATTGGTACTTGCCGAATGCCGACGAATTGGCTTTGATGTATCAATACAAATCCATGATTGGTGGATTTACCGAAGGACTATATTGGTCATCCAATCAATACAATTATATTCAAGCTTTTACCGTAGATTTTTCGAATGGCACTATCGATAGTCAACTGAAAGATAGTTTTCTTGGAGTGAGGGCAGTGAGGGTATTTTAGTTAACTTAAATTCATTCACTTCAAATCAACTGCAGGGGAAGTACAATTTGAGTTAATTCGGCATTGCCGGTTTGCTGATAATCTTCCATTCAATCATTTCGAAAAAAAAATTCACTTCTTAAGATTCAAAGGCCATATTTTTATCAACAGAATTAAGTGGTTGAATTATTTCTGTAAGTGGTGTGATTCGAACCGTAACTGGAAACCTCATCCTTCTGCAACTATAAATTGCTTATTTAAAAATCTAATTGTGAGTGGATTATGTCATTTTCACATTTGGATTAAGTCTGTTAAAAAATACATTTGTCGCGAAAACTGAACTGCTCATTAGAATGCAGCTTCATTTTTCCCATTCAAAAAACAAATGTGCATTTATTACTTATTAAATTAACTAAGCAATGAAACTTTATGGAAACTGGCGGCTGTTAACCACCAAAACAATTCACACCCTCAAGAACCGATTCAGGATTACAGGAGCCGAATCTGGAAATGGAACATTCGACCCGGTCGATGGCAATGTTAATCATGTAACCGATATCAATGGCTGGGATTTAATTGCCGAATATCAGAATTCAGGTGAAACTTCGTGGAATCTTTCCAAAATGAAGTTGCTCAGCAGAATTCAGAATGGAGCAGAACTCAAGTATGTAATTGGAGCCGAAGATCCTCTTCCAAAAGAAGACTTCGAAGACATACAGTGGGATGCGAACTTTGAAGGAAGAATGATTGAAGTGCCTTACAGACCTTATGCAGTGCGCACTACAGATGTGTTTCAAATGCCCGATGGAATCTTCGATACAATTCTGGGAACTTATTACATGGGTGTAAGAGTAAAAAATGTCTGGGCTGAAGAGTTTACGGCCACCCATACACTTGATATAAGCAATTCATCGAGATCTGGTTTGGCCGCGCAAGGAATTTCCATAATAGATAGTTGGACCGCACAAGAGCTAAGTCGATTAGGTCAGGTTCAGACTGGCCGAGGAATAAGCTTGCATGGATTGCAGCCGGGACAATCGAAAACAATATACTTCAAAGTAAATGTGGCAGCTGCTGCGCCGAGAAAATACGATATTGAATTTGTACATCTCGATATTGCCGGTACACCAGACCCGCATAATCCAAAAAGAATTGCGAAAAAACAATTCTTTGTCAGTTCATCACATGTGGATAGTACAACAGGAGAACTGGTGTGTAATCTTAAAGAGGGAACAATTCGAATGAAGCTGAAAGAAGTAGGCTTCGATCAGAAGGGCGCAAGAAGGGCTAGAAAAAAGTGCGAATGCAAACCCAGTAAAAAAGGCCAATCCATTGACGAGCTCAGGAAACAATTGCTGGAAATGCTCAAAGAAAAGAATCTGGATATTTGCGACCTACAAAAAACATTGGAAGCTACTCTTGGTATCGACTGGGATAAATGCTGTGATCCAACAGAGGTAAAGGCTGGGAAATTCTGTATCAAGCCTTTCTTTATGTTCCCTATAAAATATGAATTGGTTATTGAACCGAATCCACCTTTTGAAGGACAATATGGCCCGATTCCGTTCGACGATCCATGGTGGAAAGTAGCTCTTCTGATCCTTGCTGTAATACTGCTGATAGCAGGAGCATTGAGCGAAGGAGCTGATGTAGCTTATCACGACGAGGATTTGGTTATTGGCACACTTGCCCGTTTTCAGGGTAACGACATTGATGCTGCACTGTGCAAACTGAAAACAGACAGAACAATTCACCTGCGTGAAATGATTGATGCGCGTTCGGACGAGCCGAATACTGTTTTTATCAGTTCATTGAATGGCCTCATTGCATTGAACGGACCGGTTATGACAAGAGCCGAAATAGAAGGCTTTCTTGCAGCCGGAAATATTGATAATCTGCGTGTATTTAAATCAGGTGCGCGCACAGGATTAACATTTGGTATAATCAACAGTACAACTACCATTGGACATACTGAAGTAACCTGGGGACTTGGGCAAATTGGAATCACTACAGACACTGATCCTGCCTTTGGTAACTCAATGGAAATTTCCAACAGCGGCGATTCCGGATCTTGCTGGGTTCATCATGCCACATTGCGTCCTGTAGGGCTTAACCACTCAGGTGAAATATCAGGTGCTGACTTTGCAGCAGCTTCATTTCTGGAAGATGTACAGAATATTCTGAATATAACCATTTAATAAAAACAGAAAAATGAAAAAAGAATCAAAAAAAAATACGCCTGAATTCCTCAATACTTTAATTAAAAAATTAAGGTATGAATATGCGAACGATCCCAATGTGAAACACATTAGCTGGGGTTTGGGTAAATCGAAAAAAGAATCAAACAAAGGAATCTGCATTATTTTTACAGTCGATCAAAAAACGAATAGCGAAAAACTCCGGTCTTCACTTGGAACAAGAGCAATTCCCGATGTTATAGAAGGTGTTCCGACCGATGTGAATGAAATTAAATTGGAGAAAAGAGCCAGCGCCGTGGGGGGTCGCGGTAATGAAATCGCAGATCCAATCAATGGTGGTTGGTCTACCAGCAATGCCGACAATCATATAATCTGGTTTAATGGCTGGGGAACTATTGCCCTGCTCTGCACAGATAACACAAATGGAGATCTGATGGCACTTTCCAATTGGCATGTTTGGGCTGACGGTGGTGAAGAAGGCAATACAATCATTCAACCAGGCATCCCCCGAGCAGGCGATGTGGTAGAAGGAACAACTAAGGTTCTTGCTTGCGGCCCAATCCTCACTTCATTGCTCGAATGGGAGTCGCCGGATCCTTTAGCGCTTGGATTGTATGGTGGGGCGGCAGCCGCGGCTATCGCGGCATCATTGAGCGATTATCGCGATCCCAGCAGAAGAGGTCAGGATGCGACTATGCCGCTTCCCGGGGAGAAAACCATAAGAGAAAAAATTGTAGTTGATACTTCTTATCTTGACTTACCTATTCCCGGAACACCTTTCAAAACGGATGTCAAATGGAGCTATGAGAGGCACACTGATTCCAAAATTCATTATCATTCAGTAAGTGAAGGGCAAATTAATGCTCAATTCCTTTTAGGGAAATATGTGACCACCGATCAAAAGAAATACAAGCCGGGAGAAGAGGCTCAGATTTATGCTGCCATCTGGGATTATCAGCCGAGACCTTGCGATTCCTATCACGTGGTGGCTCATATGATCTCGGATAAAAACCCTTCAATTGCCCATCCTGTAATCTTACATTCTTCTCTTTGTCCCAGAAAAATGCCGTGGTATCCACCATCAGAAAAAGACACAAAAAAAATCTGTTATGATTTCGGACAACTAAAGCCAGGAAAAAAATTCCCTTATAAGTATCACTTTGATTGGCTTACCTGCTATGACCTTGGCAAGAATGACCTTATCATTGTAGACTGGCAATCTTCTGGTGGCGGCGCAGGAAAGGGCGAACTTGCTATTGGAAAAAAAGGGTTAAGATTTGTGCACAATCCCTGCTCCGGAGTTCAAATTAAAGTAGCTGCTTTTACAAAAGCTGAGATTTCTGTTCAGGCTTATGACCATCATGGCAATTTGCTTGGACACAAAATTAGCAACGGCGTTTCCGGCGATGTTCAGGTAATAGAAATATCTGCAGATGGCATCGCATCTACCATTGTAACAGGCGGAGAAGGTGAAGGTGTGGTTATGCAATATTGTGTAGACACTGAAATGAAAAATGAACAATTCAGCGAATTGAGTCATCAGGTAATTCAAAGATTGGAAACTGCACATGTCAAGTACAAAGGGAAAGACAACAAGAAAATAAAATCCACGCGATGCTGCTTTCATGGATCTTTCAGAATACCACCTTCCGAACCAGAGGGAAGATGGACGGTATATCTAACTGTTCAAAATATAAATGATGTACCCATGGGCACAAAACCAGAAATTGCAGCCGAAACCATTGGTGGTCATCTGCTGGCCGCACCTTCCGCACAATCAGTCGGTGCGTGCGCATTTATGATGCTTGGCGATTACGTTTTCGACATATTCTGATTCATTCAATCACACAATAAAAAAACTCCTGAAGAAATTCCTTCAGGAGTTTTTTATTTTTCAAATTCCTCACCTTGGGGAGGAAATATTTTTTATTGCTTCACAAATTCCAAGCTGCTTATTTTCGATCCATCAGAAACCGAAACGTGATAAATGCCGGGAGCAAGACTTCCCACGGCAAGTGAGAATTGGCCTAAGTTGCTGCTGAATTGGTTGCGGATTACTTTTTGGCCACAGATGTCAGAGACTTCCAGCACAGCATTTTTAAAGCCTCTGGCGAAAGTTAGATTGAGTATGTCTGAAGTTGGATTGGGATAAATTGCCATTCCAAATGGATTGGAAACTTCTTCTACTCCTACAATACTCACCACCACTTCAGTCCGTTCGCTGGTGCAGATTGTTTCTTCCTTTTTGATTTGCCAGTTGTACAAATAGTAGTAATAAGTTGCACCGAAGGTTGAACCTGTAATATTGGCGGCATCACCAACCGCGTATGGATAAGCTACTCCACCTGAATTTCTGAATACATTGTTTTCGGCAATACCAATCTGGTATCCATTAGCAGGCTCAATAAAGAAATTGATATCCACCACATTGGTTCCAAAAACTATATCTACCGTAGTTTCCATCAATAGATTTGCGCCATTGTCAAACAACTGAATGGTTCTCTCTCCTTCTACAGAAAGCATATTGGCCTCATCGAGGTAAATAGTAGCCTGCTGCAATGTGAACGCTTCTGATACATCGAAAATAAGCTTACCACCGGTTGAAGGCAAGCCTCCTGTTCCTGAATTATCTAACTTTCCACCACTTTGTTCTTCACCACCGAATACATAAGTAGATTGTACCCAATATGAGGTCTGATTGGTTATATTATCCGTGGTAAATGGAGAGCCTGTTCCCAAAACTTCTGTAGAATTCTCTGTAGCAAACCACTCCAGATTTGATCCAGTTGCTGTCAACTGAGTAACACCGGGTACTCCGATGGTTACATCATTGGCAATTGGTATCGGGGCGGCCAGCATGTTTAAGGTTATTGATTCGCTTTCGTATTCAACACCACTGCATGCACCAGTTACAGCAACAGAATATTCGCCTGAGGCATCAGCAACGATTGTCTGGGTTGTTTGTCCGTTACTCCAGAGATAGCTGCTGGCCGGACTTGATGTGAGTACTGGCGGAGAACCTTGACAAAAGGTATCTTCTCCAACCAAAGTAACTACAGGAGCATCACTGGAAATAATATCCACCACTACCACATTGGATATTGCTGCGCAATCACCAGGGTAATACACCAGGGCCGAATAAGAGCCTCCATCAGAAACAGTAATTGACTGCGTTGTGGCACCATTGCTCCATAAATATGAAGTTCCGGCCGGGGCGGAAATTGTAACCTCGCCATCAGGGCATATTGAAGTTGGACCATCGGGAATAATTGCTATAGGATCAAGCATACAGCCTACTTCAGGAATTTCAATGGTTTGATTGATTTGCGGATTGTTGATTGTGGTAACCACGCCGGATGGCCACTTAACTACCACCTGATCAATAGAATTTGCTGTTCCCAATCCAAAGTGGGCGATCAGTGAAGAGGCGGGATCAAAGCTTTCGCCAGCTCTTACTTCTCTTATTTGAATTCCCCAATCTCCATAAATTTCAATTCTTGCGCCGATTGCATCTTTATTGGATGCTATTCCTTCCAGATCCACTTTGAACCAGTTGTTTGCATTTCCATTGTTCATGTAGATATTATTACCTGCCACCACATCCAGAAATCCATCGTTGTCGTAATCTCCAATTCCACCACTGTCAAAACCGAGCTCACCTGGGCTAAAGGTTCCGTCACCGTTGTTCCAATATATTTCATTACCCATTTCTGAAAAAATATCCACGAATCCGTCATTGTCAAAATCGCCAGCGTCGCAATTCCAGGCTCCCAGGTCTGATGCATTAATTCCTGAGCCGGCTATTATATTGGTAAATGTGCCGTTGCCATTGTTTCTCATTAAACGATTGGCGGTCTCGTGGTTTACAGTAAAAGAATCAAAATCTCCATCATTGTCGAAATCTTCGAAAACGGTAGCCCAGCTTTGATCTCCATCGTCCATATTGGCCTCAGGCCCAACACTGGTAAATACGCCATCTCCATCATTGCGATAGAGGAGGTTTATCCGCTGTGGATCTCCTACAATTGCTCCTCCCCGACATTTGGTAATGTATAGATCAGAATCCCAGTCGTTGTCGTAATCTACCCAAATCGCTGCATAATTGCCACCAACCGCCAAAGTTGAAATCAAGGACGCATCGAAAGACAATACTCCGTCTACATTTCGATATGGACGGCATTGGGCCACATCATGACAGGCAAAGGCATCCAGATTACCATCATTGTCAATATCAATAAAGGTCGCGCGCTGCGTGAAAATATATTCTGGCTGCGTATCTTCGGTGTAGTCAGTTCCATTATCGTTGGCATAAACGAACGACAGACCGTTACCATCGCCTAACAGCAGATCGCAATATCCATTGTCATCAATATCTGCCGCAGTAATACTCCAGGATGGAACGTGATCAAGGCTCATACTAAAATATGCGCCTACAAAGCTTCCATTCGGTTGCTGGTAGTCGATGTAAATTCCAGCGTCGGTGACTCTGACAATGTCATCTAATCCATCTCCATTCATATCCACTCCGCAGTCTCCATAGCTAAAACCTGAGATTGTCTGGAGCCCTGTGGAAACAGTGCTGAAAGTGACTTGTGCAAATGTTCTTTGAATGAATATTCCTGAAAAGACAATCAATGCCGTGAGGAATAATTTTGGTTTGGTAAATTTTCTGTTCATAAGATAAAAGGTTATAATTGTAAACACCCTATAAGTAAGACTTAATTACAGGGACATCGTTGCAGGTTGGTTTAAAAAACTAATGTATACTGGTAGTAGAGTTCAAAGTTTCGACATTTACTCTGATTATCCTAAAATCGAGTAGGAAGTAAAGATAGCTTTATTACGGAACAAAGTTATCTCTACTGTCCTCTCACACCACCGTGCGTACCGGTCTGGTACACGGCGGTTTGTTAGAATAATTTGAGTTGGGCTACAACATTGTTGTGATA
>JANNEQ010000203.1:0-18742 GCA_031378885.1 Flavobacteriales bacterium | reverse complement strand
TATCACAACAATGTTGTAGCCCAACTCAAATTATTCTAACAAACCGCCGTGTACCAGACCGGTACGCACGGTGGTGTGAGAGGACAGTAGAGATAACTTTGTTCCGTAATAAAGCTATCTTTACTTCCTACTCGATTTTAGTTTGACTTATTTTCTAGTGCTGTAACATGTGACTGGCTAAAAAGGTTTCCATGGCTCTATAGAATTTGAATCTGTTTTCTTCATTATGAAAACCATGTCCTTCTTCGTTTTCAACCATATATTCCACCTCAATTCCTCTGGCGCGCAATGCTTCTACCATCTGATCACTTTCGGCTTTATTGACTCTCGGATCCTTCGCACCCTGAGCTATAAATAACGGAGCTACAATATTACTGGCATGCATTACCGGCGAAGCAGCCTCCAATAGTGCTTTGTCTTCTTCTGGATTTCCTACCATGGTATACATCATTTCGAGATAGGGCTTCCAATAAGGCGGAATGGTTTTCATAAAAGTAAATAAGTTTGACACTCCGACGTAATCAATTCCACACCTGTACAGCTTGGGAGTAAATGCTAATCCCGCAAGTGTCGCATAACCTCCATATGAGCCTCCGTAAATAGCGACTCTATCTTTGTCAGCCACTCCATTATTGATCATGAAGTTGACGCCATCTGTTATGTCATCCTGCATTTTTTTACCCCACTCTTTAAAACTTTGTTCCCAAAACTTGCGGCCATACCCTGTAGAACCCCTGAAATTCATTTGGAGTACGGCATATCCACGACTGGCTAAAAACTGAACTTCAGGATTGAACCCCCATGTATCACGCGCCCATGGCCCACCATGAGGATTCACAATAAGCGGTAAATTGGTAGTTTGACCATTAGATGGAAGTGTCAGATACCCATGTATCAGCAAGCCATCACGGGTTTTATACTGAATTGGCTGCATGCCGGGCATGGAATTTTCATTTAGCCATGGTGAAATTTCTTCAATCAAAGTGAGCTGCTTCGATTCCAAATGATAGATATAATAAGCTCCCATCGTCCGGTCATTGTAAGTCCGAACTATGTAAGTCTTTTCTTCTTTATCAGTCGAAGCAATTGTAATCTCTTTTCCAGGTAATTCGTTTTTTAAATATTCAAAAAGTTGACGGGTTTCTGCATCCAAAAAATGGCGTTCACGCTTATCGACTATATAAGTAATACTGGTCAGAACCTTCCTTTTGTGAGAGAAATTGAGATTTTCGACATCCACCATTGGGTGCTCGAATAATATTTCAGATTCTTTTTTCTTCTCCAAATCAAATTTTACAATCGCGCTCTTGTCGCGTTCAATGTTACTGCTGCAATACAGTCCTTTGTTTTCGAAGTCGAAAAACAGCGGCGAAATTCCTTCGCGAAAATTGGTAGTAACAATGGTTTGCCATTTGGCTTTCTCGTCTTTTCTATACAACAAACTGGTGTTTACACCATCTGTAGTCGTTGCCACCCTTACCACTCCATTATGATCTGCAACCCATCCTGATATATTACCAGGATTTTTGGCAACCATTTCAAACTGGCCAGAATTAACGTTGAGTTTATATACATCAAAAACAGTAGCATCGCGTTTGTTCATGCTAATCAAAATATGATCTTCATCGTTCTCTAACTCATCAACCAACTCTGTGCGAACCCCTTTAAAATTAGTCAAGTCCCTGCTTTTGCTTCCATCGGGACTTACTGCGAAAAGCGCGTAATTTTCATCGCCTCCGACATCTTTAAGGTAAATAAGCACATCGTTATTTCCCCATAAATAGCCAGAAATATCCCTGTCTTTTACACTTGTAACCCTTAATGCTTCACCTCCTGAAACTGGCTGAACGAATAGATTCATTCGGTTTTCATATGGAGCGAGATAAGATAATTTAGTGCCATCAGGTGAAAGTTGAAAACTACTTTTTTGTGGATTTTTGAAAAAATCCTCCAATGGAATGGATGATCCGTAAGCTCCATTCTCTGACGAAATCAATGTAATTTGTGACATAAGTACGTGGCTGTTGAGTATTAAAAGTCCCGAGAGGAACAATTGACTAATCTTTTTCATTCTGAATCATATTTTTTTTGAAGAACCGCGAACTTACAAAAACCTGACCATAAGACGAAAGGAATTTTCCAGAGGGGTTAGTTGGATTATTTTATATAAAAATTGTAGAATGAGTGAAAAAATGGAGGGGGTATGTGAAAAAAAATGCTTCTTTTTTTGATTGCCCCCCTAAATAATGATACATTTGCCGGGAAATTCATAATAATAATATAAACGATACCCCATTTCAGAGATGAGCAACAATCGATTTCAAGCCCTGGCCGAACTAAATTACCGTCAGCCGGAGCACTTTGTCAACTCAGGTAAAAAAGTTTCAGAGTATTTCGGAGAAAGTGTTTTCGCCTATTTTAAAATGAGGGAATACCTCACGGATGATGCTTTTGCTACTTTAATGGATTGTATTAATAATGGTACAAGAATAGACCGTCTGACTGCAGATCATGTCGCAGCGGCAATGAAGGAATGGGCTATATCAAAAGGCGCTACACACTACACCCATTGGTTCCAACCTCTCACAGGAACAACAGCAGAGAAGCACGATAGTTTTTTTAAGCCCATTGGTGATGGTCGTGCTTTAGAACGATTTGAAGGTTCTATGTTGGTTCAGCAAGAGCCTGACGCATCATCATTCCCAAGCGGTGGAATAAGAAATACGTTCGAAGCCCGTGGTTATACTCTTTGGGATCCGTCTTCACCGGCTTTTTTAGTGGGCAATACCTTATGTATCCCTACAATCTTTATATCTTATACAGGCCATGCTCTGGATTTTAAAATGCCATTGCTTAAGGCTTTGCACGTAATTGATCAGGCTGCTACCGCCGTTTGTCAATACTTCGACAAGGATGTGGTTAAAGTAAATACAACACTAGGTTGGGAACAGGAGTATTTCCTTATCGATTCTGCTTTATATAATGCACGTCAGGATATTGCCATGACAGGTCGCGCTTTGTTCGGACATCGCCCGGCCAAAGGTCAGCAGCTTGAAGATCATTATTTTGGATCAATTCCGGAACGTGTAATGGCTTTTATGCAGGATTTCGAACATGAATCTCACATGCTTGGCATTCCTGTTACCACAAGACATAACGAAGTTGCGCCCAATCAATATGAGCTGGCACCAATGTTCGAAGAGGCCAATCTGGCCAACGACCACAACCAATTGGTGATGGATGTATTGGAGAAAAATGCGCGCAAGCATAATTTCAGGGTATTGCTGCACGAAAAACCTTTCGAAGGCATCAACGGAAGTGGCAAACACAACAACTGGGCTTTGAGTACCAACACAGGAGTGAATCTTCTGCGCCCGGGCAAGAATCCCAAGAGCAATCTGCAGTTTCTTACTTTCCTTGTAAATACCGTTGCTGCAATTCATGAAAATGCCGATGTGCTGCGCGCCTCTATTGCTGGTGTAGGGAATGACCACAGACTTGGTGCAAATGAAGCTCCTCCGGCAATCATGTCAGTTTTTCTGGGAGAACAACTCTCAGCGATGCTAGACGATCTGGAGAAAAATATAAAGGCAGGGAAAATGACTCCGTCAGATAAAACAGAATTGAAACTGAATATCGGAAAGTTGCCGCAAGCACTTTTGGATAATACTGACCGCAACAGAACTTCGCCTTTTGCATTTACCGGAAATAAGTTTGAATTCAGGGCAGTGGGAAGTAGCGCCAATTGCGCCAATGCCATGATCATCCTCAATACTATTGTAGCCAACAGGTTGATTCAATTCAAAAAAGATGTAGATGCCAGAATCAATAAAGGTGATGATAAAGACGAGGCTATATTAAAAGAACTCCAGCGCCTTATTAAGCAGAGTAAAGCGATTCGTTTTGAGGGAAATGGATACGGTGATGAATGGGTGAAAGAAGCGGAGAAGCGTGGATTATCTAATCTTCGCGACACCCCGAGTGCTCTCAAAATATGGAAGGACAAAGAGGTGATCAAAATGTTTGGTTCTCTGAATGTATTGACACACGAGGAAATTGAAGCAAGATACGAGATTGAAGTAGATAACTATAGTCACCGTCGTGAAATTGAGGCTCGTGTATGTATTGATATGGCTTTGAATCATATTATTCCGGCGGCATTGAATTATCAGACAAGGCTTGCGGAGAATGTCTTGAGTTTGAAGGAAATTTTTACGGGTATTGAGTACAGGGAGGCCACTAAAACCCAGATTTCTTTGGTGAAAGAAATCAGCAAACATGTCAATGGGATAAAAGCACTCATTGATAAAATGGAATCGGAGCGCTCTAAGATCGGAAAGCTGGATATTGAAAAACAGGCTGAAGTATATTGCCACAAGATCAAGCCAATGATGGATCAGATCCGTGAACATGCCGATGCCATGGAAATGATGGTTGATGACGAACTTTGGCCAATACCGAAGATGAGAGAAATTCTATTTACCCGATAATTAATTCGAATCACAAGATAAAAAAGGCCGCATCATTTTTAATGCGGCTTTTTTGTTGTTGTCAACTTTCGTTGCCTATCACAAAAAAAAGTCCGCCCGGATAATTGAAAGTGTTCAGAAAAAAAATCCGGCGATTTGAGTGCCGGTTTGAGAAAAGGGGCCATATCAAAAAGAACATCAGTGCTTAAAATGGAAAGAATTCAAGTCTTTACCATAAGAAGATTCGTCAAATCGGAAGAAAATGATGCCGAATCGAGATCTTTTTCAGTTGAAATGAAAAAAAGTTACTACAAAGTAAACTTCTGACTTTTCAACAAATTCTGGATCTGAGCCAAATTAAAATTGTGGGTCGCTGAAAATTAATAATATTTAATTAACATATTATCAGTTAGATAAGAAAAAAAACGTATCATGCAGGCAGCAAATTACCGTTTTGGTTGGTATTCAGGGTTCCAATATTAACCATTGAATTTGAAAGATATGGCAATCAAAAAAAATTCAATGCTTGCATGAAAAGGAGAATTGTTTATTTTCGTGACCTCCTAAAAAAGGAATTTTAAAACCAACCTTATGAGAATTAAGCATCTATTTCTACTAACCGCAGCTGCTTTGCTTTTATCAGTTACCGCTTTTGCACAAAAGGCTATGAAGAAGGCTGATCTTGCCTTCGAAAATCAAGCTTATTTTGAAGCGGCGAAAATGTATAAGTCCGTAGAACCAAATGTCAAAGACATTAAATTGAAGGGCGAAATTTTGTATAAAATTGCTGAAAGCTATAGACTTAGCACAGATTACACTCAGTCTTTGGAGTGGTATACAAAGGCGCTGACTGCTCAGTATTACAATACCAATCCTGACGTTTATCTCAATTATGGAATAGCACTTCAGAATCTGGGTAAGTGGGAAGATGCAACCACACAATTTAACAAGTACGTTGAAAAAGGTGGATCTCTGGCTACCGAGGCCAAGGAAAGAATTAAAAACTGTAAGCTGGCAGCAGATAAAAAGAATGAAAAGCCCAAGCTGATTGTCGAAAATATGGCTGAGTTAAATTCGCCTTTCTTCGACTTCTCTATGGCGTTTTCAAGTAAAAAAGGTGAAGAGATAGTGTTTTCCTCTACACGTCAGGCTTCTACCGGAACTGGCGAAGATCCAATTACAGGAGAAAGCTTTACAGATTTGTTCTTCTCTGAAAGAGACAAGAAAGGTAAATGGAGTGTTCCTGCCATTATAGTTGGAAATGTCAACAGCAAAAGCAACGAAGGTGCAGCGGTTTTTAGTAAAGACTATGGCGATATTTACTACACCTTGTGTGAGTACACTGACGCAAAAGAGTACAATGGGTACTGCGACATTTTGCGTTCCAAGCGCGGTGGCTCATCTTATGGAATGCCTGATACCATTAAATTAGTAGACAGATCAACAGACCAATTGACTGTTATCGGTCATCCGGCGCTCACTGCGGATGAAAAGTATTTGATTTTTGCATCTGATATGGAAGGTGGAAAAGGAGGCAAGGATCTCTGGTATGCAACTTATGATAAGAAAGGAGATTCCTGGTCGAAGCCAATCAACTTGACTTCTCTTAATACTGCAGGTGATGATGAATTCCCTTATATCGCTGAAGACGGAACTTTGTACTTCGCCAGCAATGGCAGAGGTGGAATTGGCGGCCTTGACATTTATAAAGCAGAAAAGAAAGGTGATATTGACTTTGGTAACATTGTATCGATGGATTACCCTATCAATTCATCTTCAGATGATTTCTCCTTTATTCTTGAAAAAAACAAGGAGTCAGGTTATATGGGTTACTTCACTTCAAACCGCCCTGGTGGAAAAGGGAAGGACGATTTGTATTCTGTGAAAGAACCTCCTCTGGTGTTTAAATTTATCGGTACTGCTTACAACAAGAGCACTGGCGGAACTTTGAGCGATGCCAACGTAAGTGTGAAAGGTTCTGATGGCTCTGATTTCAAATTGACTTCTGACGGTAATGGCGGATTTACTTTGGACGAAAAACAACTGAAGCCAAATGTGAACTACACTGTGAGAGTTGATAAGGATGGTTACTTAGGCGCTGGTGATTCTTTCTCAACCAATAGTAAGACATCTTTGAATATTGCCAAGGATTATTTCCTGGATCCAATTGTTGTGGATAAGGCTTATGAGATGCCGTTGGTACTTTTCATATATACCAAGGCTGATCTTTTAATTGATAATACAGTGAATTCGCAGGATTCATTGAATTATCTATTGGATGTTTTGCAGAAAAATCCAAAACTCATTATTCAACTTGAAGCGCATACAGATGCTCGTGGAGATGATAAATCGAATCTTGACTTGTCAAATCGACGTGCAAAGACATGTACTGACTACCTTATTTCTAAAGGAATTGATCCGGCCCGTATGAAGTCTATTGGTAAAGGAGAATCTGAACCAAGAGCTTTAGCTGCTGCAACTGTTGGATTCCCTGCCGGCACCGTGCTTACTGAAGCATTCATTAATGCACTACCTGCCGATCAGCAGGATGCTGCACACACACTCAACAGAAGGGTTATTTTTAAAGTAATTGGAAACAATTTTGTCCCGAAAAAATAATAGTTTAGTCTATAAATTTGGGGCGTCAGAAATGACGCCCTTTTTTTTTCTGGCAGATATAAAATCAAGGCCGGTTAACCCTAAACAGATATGAGAAACAATTCCAGGTACGCTGCACGTGGCGTTTCATCGCAAAAAGAAGATGTTCATGCGGCGATCCGAAATGTCGATAAGGGACTTTTCCCGTTGGCATTTTGTAAGATTGTGCCTGATTATCTTACGGGTAGCGATGAGCACTGCATCGTGATGCACGCAGATGGTGCCGGAACCAAATCTTCTTTAGCCTATATGTATTGGAAGGAAACCGGTGACCTTTCTGTATGGAAAGGAATTGCCCAGGATGCCCTGGTAATGAATCTGGACGATCTTCTTTGCGTGGGAGCCATTGATCAGATAATGGTAAGTTCAACCATTGGAAGAAATAAGAATTTGATTCCGGGCGAAGTAATAGCCGCAATTATAGAGGGCACTGAGGAACTTCTGACGGAACTAAGAACCCACGGCATTAATATTATTTCTACCGGAGGTGAAACAGCAGATGTGGGAGATTTGGTGCGGACTATAATAGTCGACTCGACAGTAGTAAGCAGACTTCGCCGCGATGAAGTAATAGACAATGCCCGAATAAAACCGGGTAATGTAATTGTGGGCTTTGCTTCGTTTGGAAAAGCTACCTACGAAAATGAATACAATGGTGGTATGGGCAGCAATGGGCTAACCAGTGCAAGACATGATGTTTTTGCGAATAATCTGGCCACAAAATACCCGGAATCTTTTGACAATTCCATTCCGGCTTCCCTTGTCTACGGCGGATCATTATCGCTCACAGACAAAGTTGACGAGGCGCCACTTAATGCAGGTAAATTGGTGTTATCACCCACAAGAACTTATCTTCCACTGGTAAAGAAAATTTTCGACCAATGCAAAAATAAAATTGATGGAATGGTTCACTGTAGTGGCGGCGGACAAACCAAAGTACTCCATTTTGTAAATGATGTACATATTGTAAAAGATAATCTCTTTGACATTCCTCCGCTGTTCAGAATGATTCAACAGGAAAGCCAGACTGACTGGCAGGAAATGTACAGGGTATTTAATATGGGACACCGTCTTGAAATTTATACTGATGAAATTTCAGCCGGTCAAATGATTGATATTGCCCGGTCATTTGATATTGAAGCAAAAATTGTGGGAAGAGTAGATGAAGGCACAAAAAAATTAACGATTTCCACCCAGAAAGGAAGGTGGGAATATTTATTATGATCACAAGATTTGTGAGCGAAAAACATTATGCAAGATTTATTACAAAAACTTGAATCCATTGCCGACCATTTTAATGAGTTGGGAAAAATGATTACGGATCCGGATATTATATCTGATATGAAAAGGTATCCGCAAATCATGAAAGAGTATAAGGATCTTGAGGTCATTCACAATAAATACAAGGAGTATAAGAAAGTTGTGGATGACATTCAGGCTGCGAAAGATATATTATACGCCGGTGGCGATGATCCGGATCTGAAGGCTTTGGCTCAGGAAGAGCTGGATCAGCTTGTGCCTGTTAAGGAGCAAATGGATGAAGAAGTAAAGTTCATGCTCATTCCAAAAGATCCGGAAGATGTGAAGAATTGTATTCTGGAAATCCGCGCAGGAACTGGTGGTGATGAGGCAAGTATTTTTGCCGGCGATTTATACAGAATGTACACCCGGTACATTATGGACAAAGGCTGGAAGTATGAAGTACTTACGGTGAGCGAAGGTTCGTTGGGTGGGTATAAGGAAGTCAGTATAGAAATTGCCGGTGATGAAGTGTATGGAACGATGAAATTCGAATCAGGCGTGCATCGTGTACAACGGGTGCCAGAGACAGAAGCACAGGGCCGCGTGCATACTTCTGCTGCAACTGTAGCTGTGATGCCAGAAGCTGAAGAATTTGATGTGGTAATCAATCCTGCCGATATTCGTCGCGATACGTATCGTGCCAGCGGTGCAGGTGGGCAGCACGTAAATAAAACAGAATCTGCGGTGCGCCTTACACACATTCCAACCGGAGTGATTGTGGCCTGCCAGGAGGGAAGATCGCAGCACGAAAATGCCGAAAAGGCAATGACCATGTTGCGAAGCAGAATTTTTGAGGCCGAAGTAAACAGACGCCAGGAAGAACGCGCAAGAATGAGAAAATCTCTGGTAAGTACCGGTGACCGTTCGGCAAAAATCAGAACCTATAATTTTCCACAGGGAAGAATGACAGATCACAGAATCGGGCTGACGCTGTACAATCTTGATGCAGTGATGAATGGCGACATCGGTGAAATTATCGAGGCACTTAAGTTAGCAGAGAATACCGAAAAACTCAAAGAAGGAACTGCTGTTTAAAATTTTTCAATATTATACTTCGTCGTTATGAACAGATTGGAACTCATCAATAAAATCAAACAAAGACGAAGTTTTCTTTGTGTAGGCCTTGATACAGATCCCGGGAAAATTCCGGCAGGAATTTCTGTTCTTGATTTTAATAAAGCCATTATCGATGCGACACGCGAATATTGTGTGGCGTACAAACCTAATCTGGCCTTTTATGAATGTATGGGGCTGGAAGGTTGGAAAATACTTGATGAGACGGTGAAATATATTGGTCAGGATCATTTCACTATTGCCGATGCCAAACGTGGTGATATTGGCAATACATCTTCATACTATGCCAAAACTTTTTTCCAAACTTATCCATTCGATTCTATTACAGTTGCTCCTTATATGGGTAGAGATTCTGTGGAGCCTTTTCTACAGTTCAAAGACAAATGGGCAATTGTACTTGCACTTACTTCTAACGCCGGCGCTGAAGATTTTGAGCTACAAAATCTTTCTGATGAAAAGTTGTACGAACGCGTGCTAAGAATTTCCTCCTCATGGGGAAGTATCGAAAATATGATGTACGTGGTGGGCGCAACCAGACCGGAGAAGCTGGCGGAAGTGCGCAAAATTGTTCCGAACCACTTCTTACTGGTTCCAGGTGTTGGCGCGCAAGGAGGAAGCCTGAGTGAAGTGGCTCACTATGGGATGAACAAGGATTGTGGATTATTGGTGAATGCTTCGCGATCCATATTGTATGCATCAGGCGGAGCAGATTTCGCAGAGGCGGCCGCGGTTGAGGCCGGAATTATGGCAAAAGAAATGAGTGAATTGCTCGCGAAGTTTGGGATGTAAACTTCTTTTTCTGGAGTTTTTTCTGCCTTATTCTAATATAGAATAAGTTTTTGCTCTCTTATTTTATTGTGGATATTGATCCGGTTTTGGTCTTGGTTTTTGGCTCTGTTTTTATTGTCCCGTAACGCTTTTGCTGTTTTTGTCTTGTATGCAAGAGTTGCTTATTTCTACAGTTGAAATGATTCATTTTAACATAATGAATAAAATAAATTTGACACAAGAAATAAATCAATATACTTTAGCTCAAAGTTCAATGAAACACATGAAATATTCTCTGCAATTTCTGACCTTGTTTATCGCACTGGCTGTACTTATTGGTTGTCATCGCGATGAAGATGAAGGACTCTCTGCCTATATAGATGGATATGCTGTTGAAGAAGCAACAGGAGAAAAAATTCCTTACGCATACATTACTATAGGTGGTGAAACTTCTGTCAATTTTTCCCAATCCAGCTATCAGGTAATAGATACTTTAAGAGCCGATGCCAACGGATACTTTAGATTAGAACGAGGACTGTACAAAGACATAAAGAGTGAATGCGGATGTCGTCTTTTTACATGTGCTGACGGCCCTGATACGCCTGAAGGTGCTGATTTTTATGATGACAATTGCAACCTGACTTATTTCGATCCGGCAAGTACAAAGAGGATATACTCTAAGGTTAAGACGATGGGGTATGTGACATTACACGCTGTTGATGTTTTGCCTTTAAATAACAATTACACGGGGGTTTTCGTTTCGATCAATAGTTCTTTTTATTCTGAAGGAATTTCGGCTTATCCAAATATTGACTTTGACCCCATAATTGGCCAGACATTTGGCCCTTATTTGAACCATACGGAATTGTTCGCACGTATTCAAATATCGAATAGCAATGGCCAGCTGTTAGATTTAGAACAAACGCAGAACATAAGTGTATTAGGGAAGGATACTATACACGTATTCTTTGAATATTAAAAATAGAATTTATTCTAAACTTTGATGAAGATCTTATTGGGTTCTCTTACCAGTGCCAAACTGAAATAATCACGAAAATTCGTCTTATTATATTACTTATTGCCTTTGAAATTTGCTCAAGATATTTTATGGTAATTTATTCTTGAATTTATTATTAGGTTGATTGAATTGGGCAAATAGGATCAGGAAAATTATTTAATTTATTCACATATGAAAATTTCTTTATCTCTCGCCCAATTTGGGCTTAGTATGGCTTTGTCTATACTTTTAAGTTACCAGTCTATAGGACAGAATGACATTAATCCGAATCCATTGCCTGAACCTTCTTTACAAGATGCATCAGATCTGTTGCTGGGTGGATCAAGCCCGGCCTGGCCCTGGGAAATTTGTGCGGAGTATAATGGTGAGCTGTATTGTGCGAACGCATATACGCTTTGGAGTGAGGATGGAATTTTAGATAAGCCTTTTATTTTTGTTGAAGGTATTGATTTCCTGCAGGAACATTCGCTTCTGAAAAATGGTGGATTTGGGTGGTTTCAGTTTTCCAGTGGACTTGACCCGGAATATGCTTTCGTAAAGGACATGCCGATTCTGTTGAATGCATTGCGTGAGGAAGGCTATGATTTGGTTTTGGTTGATTTTTACGACGGAGCAACTTTTATACAGGCAAATGCAGCCGTGTTGGTTGAATTGATCAATCGGATAAATGTTGCCAAAGTAGATGGAGCTGAACCCAATGTCCTGGCCGGTGCCAGTATGGGAGGGCAAATTTCGAGGTACGCGCTTACTTATATGGAGCATAACAATATGAAACATTGTTGTCGCGAATGGATTTCTTTGGATTCACCCCATAATGGAGCTTATATTCCAATTGGTCTTCAGGATATGATCAAACTTTTGATAGATTATAGCCCGGATACTACGGATGTTGTAGAGTTTAGAGACAATTATCTCAAACGTCCTGCCGCGCGCCAAATGTTGTACGAGCAGACATTCGGACCTTCGCTGTTCGATCAATACTATGCAGAAATAGATGCAATGGGTTATCCAAAGTTGACAAGGAACATTGCAATTACTGATGGGAATGGTTCGGGTATAGGCTTAAATTATGGGGATGGTGCGTCGCTATTGAATTGGACTTGCATCAATCCAATTTTTGCTACTGATTTGCCCCTGGCAATTCAGGGGGCTGGTATTCCCGGGTACATCAATCATCCCGACAATACATCAACTGAAAAGGTTACGGCATGTCTTGTAATTCCGAGTGCGGATAATATTCATTTGAGTTTTAATCCGTTTAAAATAGTTTTAGAAGTCAGCTTGAAACATTGTATTAAACGCAATTTGAGTACAAAACCACGTTATGATCATATGCCCGGTGGCACCAGATCAAGTATGATTGATATGGCAGATGCGATTAATAATGCACTCAATAGCATTAATCTCACAATTAGTAATGCAGTTGAAGAGCAATACCCTTTTTTTGGTGACTTGAATTATACATGTACAGGAATAGACACTTCGGATTACATCCATAATCATTGTTTTGTTCCAACTGCCAGCGCATTAGGTATGGCCGATTTTGGATATTGGACAAATTATGAGGAATTGTGGAATTCGAACCCTGAAGCTTTTCCTTTCGATGATTTATGGATGGCCCTTTTAGAGAATAACCTTAGACATGCGGAAGTTAAGTATGGATCTGATGGTAATATTCAATTTATTTTAGATCAGGTGATAAATGGTCAAAATCAAATTGGCCCGGAATTGAATAATGATATTTTCAATTATGGAAAGAGGGGAGATTATTTATTTTATCCTATTCATGTCTTAAATGGAGGTTTGCTAAAAGTGAATAGAGATGAATACACCCATTTTCAAATGAGTCAAGATGGATTTCCACATAAATTTCATCTTGATATGAGTACAAGTGAATGTGGCTCTCTAATTACAGCCGACAATTCCGGCACAATAGAAATCGGTGACCCTACCGGATCCCATACGGCCAATCTCACCCTTAGGTCTATGGCTACAATGACTATTGGAGAAAATGGAACGCTTATAATTTATCCCAACAGCAAATTAATTGTGGAGGATGGAGCTGAATTGATTATTTATCCGAACTCCAACTTGAGACTAGAGAATGGAAGTATAATTGTTAAGGCTGGAGGTAAAGTTACAATTCATGAAGGAGTGGTGCCTGGGGCAATAGTTTATGCCGCATTAATTAACGAAAACTCTGCAATTGTTTTCGATGGTGGCGAATTACATATTGCAGATAATACCACTTTTGAAATTGTACATGGTGAATTCGTCAGTGGTTACGTCGAATTTAAAGGAGTAAATAATCGCGATTTATACACAGGCCTGAATTCAGCGTTTAAACTTACGGGCACAGGGCCAAATGATGTTATTCTGAAGATAAATCAATATGCTGATCTCTGGAGTTCAACAAATGGAGCGGCAACATTGTTTTTGAGCGATTGTAAGGTCGATTTATCTGATCATGGAAGAATTTGGACTGATCTGAGATTTAGTGCGGCCAACACAGTCTTTGAAGACGGGCTTCCGGACGATACTCACGATGGTGGAATTCTCCAAATAGACCATACCCATTATTGTAGTTTTTATGATTGTGATTTTAACCACGTCAGACTTCGAACAGTCAATTGTAATGTTGCTCTGAATACCTGCGATTTTAGATTCGAACAGTCTGGATTCATTTGCAATTCAGGATCGTTTCTTATGCATAGTTGCTATTTTGAGTTTTGCCACATGGAAAGTAGTTCATTGGATCAGTTGAGCACGCTAACCTTGTGTTATTTTACTAATCCCGATTGGGCTTCCAATTATGGTGCTACTCAACGAACCTGCCTAACAGATGAAAGTCTTGTTGAACTCCGATTAGACAGATGTGAATTTCATAATGGCCGTGAAGGAATTTTTAAAACCGGTGGACAATTGTCTTTGAAATGTTGCCTTTTCGAGCACCTGAACAGCTATGCAGTTTGGCTAAATTCCGCAGTGTTGAATATGTCGGGCAGCAATGGAGCCGGTTATAATATTTTCCATGATGTGAATACCTGCATTCAATTATGGAATGCTAATCACCTGGATCTATGTGATGGGTACAATAATTTATCGGGTTATAATGAATGTTGTATTTGTGGTACTGTGGCATTTAAATGTATAGTAGGATGTGATTTAACCCAATATGCCGAATACAACTATTGGGGTTCGCCACAATATTCTTATCCACCTACTATACAAATTAATGGAGCCTATTCTCCTTCGATGCAGGAAGTTGAAATTAATGTTTATACTACCGATGGCCCGCCTTACTGTAATATATACAATGAAAATGGAGTTTCTTCAGGATGCAGGGTACACTTCATCGATACCCACATGTCTATTCCTACCGGATGCGGAACCGGAATTCTTTTCCCAAGAAGAGTAAGGAGCTTGTCTGTGGATGAATCTACACAGCATTCCATTTTCCATCAAAAGGAATTGCAGGCAGCACCAGTACCGATGCAGCTAAAAAATGGTACAGTAAATTCTGACAATCCCAATCTTTCAGGGGGCACTTTTGACGGAATAGATTTGGATAGTGCACTTGTTTGTGCGGCTTCTCAAATGGAGATATATAATGCGCTTGGTGACGACAATAATGCGATACAATTCTTTCACGAAATTCTGATGAGTCCTTTGGATAGATCAAATTCGGAGATCAGATGGAGAATGGAGTGGGGTAGATACAATATGAAGAGTGCCATGGAAAATCTCTTTCTGACCAATGAATTGTCACCTACCGGCAATGACGATTTTTTTGAAGCTCCTGTGGCTCTTTATGTGGATGTATTGAATGCCATGACCGATACAGTTCTGACTGACTCTACTTACAAATCACAGTTTTATCTTGAGCTTGACAAAGGGCAATTGTTTAGAACGATTGGAAATCCTTTGATGGCAAAACATATTTATATGCATCTGGACGATTGCCAATTGGATTCAATTGAGCAGAGTGTTTTGAACAATTGGCGGGCTGCTGTGGACCTTGAATTGTCATTATTTGAGCAATATGTCATTCAGGATATTTCGCCGGATAGTTTGTCTTATGAGGTAGACACCACAGGTTATGCTATACCGGAGTCTTATACTTCGAGTGATTATTATTTTGGATTGTGGATTGACTCGCCTAACTCAGTCACCTTTGTGAATTGTGGTGATCATCCTGTATATAAATCAGCTACAGCATCAACTAATTCAATGATATTATATCCCAATCCTACAAAAGACCTTGTGACAATTGAAGTGGATAAGCCTGGGATTTATCATCTGGAAATATTAGATCTCTCCGGTCGTATGATGTTCAAATCAATGTTGAATTTTTCGGATAACATGAAGTCTAATCTGGAACTGCCCACTCTATTGGCCAGAGGAAGTTATGTCATTAAAATGGAGAGTGACGATGGGATTTATATCAATCAATTGATAAGGGAGTGATTGAGCGGTTCGTTTTGTCAAAGAGGGACCCCTGGTGCTTGTGCCAGGGGTTTTTTATTATTCACTGGATATAAAAGGTTGTATCAGTTGCGGGAATAAATTAATAATTGGAGCCATCAATAACCAATAAGGTTGGTATCAATAATAGTTTGTGTATCGTTCATGATTATGTTTATCTGGTACTATACTAGAATAATCACCGGTCTCAATTCTTTAACATCCATAAAGGCTGTAAGAGATTACAACGTTCACGTTTATCTGGAAAACATTGATCTTTCAGTGATGAATGAAAAGGGGGTATTATCCGTGTTCAACTTCATGAGTAGTTGTGCACTTGTATTGTTGGCGCGCGGATGTCGCGGATGCTTGGCAATGCGGATTTTGGAGAATTTTTCGAGGGTGTTTTTATGAGCGACCAATTCTTTTTTTGATCGCTTTGTACCCGCAACTACTCTCCCGGTATATACCACTGAAACATTTTAATTGGTCTTTGGACTAAATTAAAATTAGCATTGGCACTACTTGTAAAATTCCAGGTAAACACTACTGTTTTGTATAGATTGAGTGGTATTCAGTATTTTTTTATGGAATTTTTATCCTGTTGTCATCATACAGATAGACACGGATACTAATGCAATTAATAAAATGGAAATTTATAAGCCTTAGCGTGACACGAATTAACATTTCGGAATCGCTCACGCTTCTCGTAACAGACAAGTCTAAAAACAGTGGTATTAAATACGCTGCCAGGGCTTATTTACATGCTGTTGCTGTGCTTTGTATTTTTATACTTGTTGCTGCGTTGTCGTGCTCCGCTCAAAACAGCATGGTAGGCGATGGCTTTGGCGGTCGACTCTGGTACAACCCTACCAACTATACCGTGGGTTCTTATTCTGCTTATAGTATATGCAGCTCTGAAGATTGTTCAGGTACCAATCAATTATATGGCTGGGGAGGTAATTCTTTTGGAAATTTAGGTTTTCCAAACACTACAATTGGTTTCAATGTTCCTACTGCTATTCCAAACATGACGGATGTAAAGTACTACAGTTGCGGATATAGTATGGCGGCAATAAAAAATGACAATACTGGTTGGGCTTGGGGAACTTATATGCCATCGGTTACACCGGCTCAAGTAATTAATGATGTTAAGTTTACCGATGGCGGAATTGGTTATTGCTCTTTTGTCAAAAACGATGGCACGGTTTGGAGCATTGGATCGAGCTATTCAGGTGAGTTTGGCAATGGACAAGCATACCAATCAATTACTGTACCTGTTCAAATGCAAGGCATAAGTAATGCAGTAAGAGTGGCCTGTGGAATAAGTACAACTTATGTTTTGCTCGAAGATGGTACTGTCAGATCGACAGGTTCAAATTCATCTGGCTTATTGGGTATCGGGTCGAATGAGTATAATTCGACGACACCTGTGGTTGTACCGGGTTTAAATAATATTATAGACATCAAAGCAAATACATACCTGACCTTAGCTCTTAGTGCAAACGGTGAAGTATATGCGTGGGGATTATTCCCTGATTATACAGTCAATAATATTCCTGTCCAGATTGCTTCATTAGCCAATATTGTAGCAATATCTGCCTGTGCGGACGGCTACCATATTTTCGCATTGGACGAAGCGAAAAATTGCTATGTATGGGGTGGAACATATTATCCGCCGGCCACTGGATTACCCATTGGTTCCGGAATTGATCCAACTATAGTTGCAACTGACGTCATTGATATTATGGCCGGCGAGACATTTTCATACATTGTAAAATCAGACGGAACTCTTTGGGCTGCAGGATTTTCAAATGGTGGAAGTATCTGGTTAAATTTACCTAATGAAACTTCTATTGGGCCTGAACTCTATGATGGCTTTGTACAATTGGACCCAAGCCTTGTACCAGAGGCTTGTAGTGTGGTTTCGCAAATTGCATCATCTGCCTATAGCTGTGAGACGGCTGGCTCTGTGGAGATTATCGTTACAGGAGGACAGGCGCCTTATCAATACAATATTGGCAACGGCAACCAAACTGAAAATGTATTTACAGGATTGAGTCCGGGTGAATATGCTATTACTATTACCAACGCTGTCGGTTGTGAAACTGTTCTGAATGCCGTTGTGGACGATGGCGGTATGAACTATCCTGTACCCGCTCTTGGTCCCAATCTGCAGTTGTGTCAAGGTGCTACAATGGCTTTGGATGCCGGTAATGCAGGAGCCAATTACTTGTGGAGCACCGGCCAAACCACACAAACCATCGAAGTAACTGATAGTGGAATATACTCTGTTGAAGTCACTATGAATGGATGCACCAATGAAGATGAATTGCAGGTGAATTTTCAGGAATTGCCTGTAGCAAATCTTGGAAACGATTTCGCAGAATGCGAAGGAACTATCGCATCGCTAATGGCTCCATCATATACGGGCGCCACTTATTTGTGGAGTACGGGCCAAACCACACAAACCATCGAAGCATCCAATAACGGAATTTATTCTGTAGAAATAAATTGGAATGGATGCACTGCAGAGGATGAAGTTCAAATAGAGTTTTTGCCACTGCCCATTGTAAATCTTGGTGATGACATTACCCAATGTGAAGGAGCAGGAATCAACCTGACAACTACTAACTACGAAGGTGCCTCCTATTCATGGAGCAATGGTCAAACCAGTCAGAGCATTATCGCAAATGAAAGTGGAACATATTCAGTAGAGATTGATTGGAATGGATGCAATGCTGAAGATGAAATAGAGATAGAAATTTTGCCATTGCCTGTTGTAAATCTTGGTGATGAGATTACCGAATGCGAAGGAACAAACATCAACCTTACAACTACTGAATACGAAGGAGCCTCCTATTCATGGAGCACTGGCCAAAGCTCACAAAGTATTGTGGTTGCTCAAAGTGGAATATATTCGGTGGTGATTGATTGGAATGGATGCACTTCAGAGGATGAAGTTCAAATAGAGTTTTTGCCACTGCCC
>JANNEQ010000193.1:0-53173 GCA_031378885.1 Flavobacteriales bacterium | reverse complement strand
CTTTGATCATCACCAGATCTCTCATTCCGCTTCGCTGCATTCGAGATGACAACAACGCAAGGAGGTTAGCAAAGCACTCTTCCCACACCTTTCGGCGGGGACACGGTTCAGAGTGCTCACAATGGTCGAAGGTCGGTTTTACATTTGTGCCGAAGAATAAGTCCAATGTACTGTTGATTGGCCTTTGCGCATTGTATCCCCACCGAATGGTCCTCACCGAATGGTGAGGACAGCCCTGTCATTCCGAAACGCAGCGGAGCGGAGTGAGGAATCTGGTCAAGTCAAAAGAAAGTGGAAGGCGCAACAATACATCCAACAATTTGTCATATCGCATGAAACGAAGTGGAGTGAGAGATGTGGTAATGTTAGAAATGCAGCCATTTTCTCCCATTGTAAGTCGAATCTGAGTGATCTCATTCTTTAACATGGAGGACGGCCATTAACTCAGATTTGTCGCCTCATTCTACAGGTTTCGAACACTAATAGGTTTCACCCCACGACCAGTTCGGTTGGGGCAGGCCGCGGCTAATAAAATTAAGGCCTGCATGGTCAATCCACACAATTTGCTTCATTACTCCCCAACTTTTGCAGTTGATACCTTTTTAACTCAATTTTCAAATCCCACCCACATTTAACCGGTTTTTTGGAAAAGGTTGTAATTACTTTGCACAGCAATATGGAAAATGAGACATACTTCGTGGATGTAATTTTACCCCTGGCACTGCCAAGGCTGCTTACCTATAGGGTTCCCAGGGAGTTGAACTCCACCATCCGCATCGGCCAGCGTATAATTGTTCAACTGGGAAAAACCAAGTTGTACACTGCCATCATCAAAAAAATTCACGACAGAGCGCCATCAAACTACTCCGCTAAGTATATTGAAAGTATCCTCGATGAAAGACCGCTCATCAACGAATCTCAATTGGAATTCTGGGATTGGATGGCTGCTTATTATTGCTGCACTGTCGGGGAAGTAATGGGCGCAGCACTTCCCAGTGCCTTAAAACTTTCCAGCGAAACTAAATTCGAACTCAACATGCTCCCTGACGAGTTCATGGATGAATTGAATGAGAAAGAGAAAAGACTGATAATAGCATTGCAAAACTCCGGCAGTTTGTCCCTCGCAGATATTACTGATGTGTTGCAAACCCAAAAAGTTCAGTCAATCGTAAAATCACTCATCGAAAAAGGTATCATCAGCAGCGTAGAAGAACTCAAAGAAAAGTTTAAGCCAAAAATAATTGATATTGTTGAGTTAGGTCCCATGGCCGACTCAGAAAAAAAACTCAAGGATGTTTTTTCCGAATTAGAAAAAAGAAAGTCGCAAAAACAAATTGATGCACTCCTTATTCACCTTCAAATTTCAGGTTGGGATGAAGGAAAGGCAAATGAAGTGCCCAGACTTCTTCTTCAACAAAAAGCCAATGTTACTGCCTCTGTAGTTGCCGCTTTGGCTGAGAAAAATATTTTCTCCATCCGAACCAAAGAAATCGGCAGGCTGCCTTCTCACCTTCTGGCTTCAGAAGCCCCAAAATTATTGTCGGAGGCCCAGAACAATGCCTACAACGAAATTCTTGACTGCTGGAAATCAAAAGATGTGACCTTACTTCATGGAATAACATCCAGCGGAAAGACCGAAGTGTATGCACGACTGATAGAAGAATGCCTTAAACGTGGCGAACAGGTTCTTTTTCTTCTTCCGGAAATAGCCCTTACCACACAAATTATCCATCGACTCAGAAAATATTTTGGCAAAAGGGTAGGTGTTTTTCATAGTGGTTATAGCGACAACGAACGCACGGAAGTCTGGAATAAGGTACTCACCGGAACACCCGGTGAATGTGATGTGATTCTGGGCGCCCGAAGCGCTTTGTTTCTTCCCTTCACAAGGTTGAATCTGATTATTGTGGATGAGGAACACGAACAGAGTTTCAAACAGCATGATCCTGCCCCAAGGTACCACGCAAGAGATGCCGCGATATGGCTGGCCAAACAGTTTAACGCAAAAGTATTGCTTGGCTCAGCCACACCGGCGCTCGAAACTACCTGGAATGCAAAACAGAACCGCTACGGATTAGTAGAACTCACGGAAAGATTCGGCGGACTCGAAACACCGGAGGTAATCATCTGTGATTTGAGAAAAGAAATAAAAGCCAAGACAATGAAATCGCATTTCAGTTCAGAATTGCTGACTGAGATGCAACTGGCTATAGAGAAAGGAGAGCAAATTATTCTGTTTCAAAACAGAAGAGGTTATACACCCATCTGGGAATGTCACTCATGCGGATGGATACCCAATTGCACCAGATGCGATGTGAGCCTCACCTACCACAAAAAAATTCACCAGCTCAAGTGCCATTATTGTGGCTACAGCATTCAGCCCGTTCAGGCTTGTCAGGCCTGCGGTTCTGTGGAAATGAAAATGCTTGGATTTGGAACAGAAAAAATCGAAGAGGATTTAGAAACTTTTTTGCCGGGAGTAAAAGTGCAACGCATGGATCTGGACACTACAAGAAATAAATCCGGCTATCAGAAAATTATTTCTGATTTTGAAAGCGGGCACGTGCAAGTATTGGTCGGCACCCAAATGGTCACAAAAGGTTTGGACTTCGATAATGTTTCTCTGGTTGGAATACTCAGTGCCGATAAAATGCTCAACTACCCGGACTTCCGGTCAATTGAACGCGGATTTCAATTGATGATGCAGGTAGCAGGAAGAGCCGGAAGAAAAAACAAAAGAGGAAAGGTACTGGTTCAGACATACAATCCCGATCATTGGCTGCTGGACATGATTGTGAAAAATGATTACGCCGGATTTTACGACAAAGAAATTATCGACCGTTATCACTTCAGTTATCCTCCATTCATCCGGCTTATGCGAATAACGGTTAAACACAAATCAGATGACGTAGCCGACAGCGCAGCCATTGCACTTCAGAAAAAACTTCTTCCTGAATTGCGCGAAAAAGTACTTGGACCAGAAACACCTCTGGTACCCAGAATCAATACTTTCTACCTGCGTCAATTGCTCATAAAACTGGATCGAACCAAAGAAAGTGCGCTCCTTAAAGCACGAATTCAGGCCCATGCCCGTGAGCTACTGGCCGAGCCCAACTTCAAATCTGCCCGAATCAGTATCGATGTAGATCCCCTCTAAAATTATCCACAATGATAACATTTGGGTATTTTTCATAAGATTCAAACTGATATAGAACCAGTTAACCCTGATCATGTTTTCTGCGTTTAAGGCTTTTGGTTCAAATTCATTACCTTTGTTTCATTCTGGAACCAGCCGGAAAACCGATATTATATGAAAGAAATTACTTGTTCGTTTTGCGGTCGCAAAAAAATAGAAGTCAACATTCTGATCGCCGGTATCAGTGGTCATATCTGTGATGAGTGCGCCACACAGGCCCATCAGATTGTTAGTGAAGAAGTGAAAGCGCCCTCAGCAGCAGGTGCCGACCTTCAGTTTCAGGTACAAAAACCCACCGATATTAAAAGGTTTCTGGATGAATATGTCATTGGTCAGGATGACGCAAAAAAATTCCTCAGTGTAGCTGTTTACAATCACTACAAGAGGATCACACAGAAATCTCAGAAAGAAAGCGACGGTGTTGAGATTGAAAAATCCAATATTATTTTAGTAGGTGAAACCGGAACTGGCAAAACACTTCTGGCCAAAACCATCGCCAAGATGCTCAAAGTTCCTTTTGCCATTGCAGATGCTACTGTGCTCACCGAAGCAGGCTACGTGGGCGAGGACGTGGAAAGTATTCTCTCCAGGTTATTGCAGGATGCCGATTTTGATGTTTCTAAGGCAGAACGAGGAATTGTATTCATCGACGAAATAGATAAGATTTCAAGAAAAAGCGACAACCCCAGTATTACCCGCGATGTAAGCGGAGAAGGTGTACAACAGGCCCTGCTCAAGCTTCTTGAAGGCGCTGCGGTAAACGTTCCGCCACAAGGAGGACGAAAACATCCTGAGCAAAAGATGATTTCCATCAACACAAAAAATATTCTTTTTATCTGCGGTGGTGCATTCGATGGAATTGAAAGAATTATCGAACGCCGCGTGAATACTGCATCTATGGGCTATAGCAGCACAGCAGGCAGAATAAAGATGGACAATTTGTTGTCCTATATCTCGCCAATGGACTTAAAAAGATTTGGTCTTATTCCCGAATTGATTGGTAGATTCCCTGTGATTACTCACCTGAATCCTCTGGATGAAAACACTTTGCGCCGAATTCTTACAGAGCCTAAAAATGCACTCATCAAACAATATATGAAGTTGTTCGAAATCGATGGTGTAAAATTGACCTTCGATAAAAAAGTGCTCGACTTCATCGTGGAGAGAGCAGACGAATACAAGTTAGGTGCGCGCGGACTTCGTTCTATTTGCGAGGCCATCATGACCGATGCGATGTACGAACTTCCTTCTCAGAATGAAAAGGAATTCAAAGTGACATTGCAATATGCGAAAGATAAATTTGCGCATTCTAAATTGAGTCAGCTTAAGGTGGCTTAATTGTAATTGAGCAATGATTATAATCTTCCGGCATGAAATCCGGGCTTGACACTGGAATTTCGCTTAATTCCTGTACACTTCAGTTAGCGCCTAATCTATTAGCAGATTAATCCGTCTTCCAAGGCCGAATTCGAAAATCCTGTACAAGGTTGACAGTTGAATATCGCAGTGCCCATTTTCAAGTCTTGAAATATAACTTTTCTTCGTGCCAAGTTTATCAGCAAGTTCTTCTTGCGTCATTTTTGCCTCTTTCCGTGCTTCTTTCAAAAGTTCACTAATAACGAAATATTGAGCTTTCTCTTCGAATTGATCTCTCTTTGCAACCCCAACTTTGCCATACTTGAGATCGAGTAATTCGTCGAAGTTTTTGGCGCTTTTGATATTGGTCTTTTTCATTTTACTTATTTTTAGAATCCAGAAAAACTCCTTTTCTAACTCTTTCAAGAGCCACTTTTTCCGATCATAAAGGGATTTTCGTTATAGGTTAGTAAATTGTAGAAATTTATCGCTTCATTTTTTTAACCAACAGGTCAAAATCCTCAATAAATTTATTCACATCAGTTTTGTTTTGCTTAATCCAATGTTTCATAACTTTAGTTCCATTCGAGCCCCAATTATATAACTGCCCGTTGAACCATTTTTTTGCAACTTCTCTGGATTTTTGAATATCTGAATTTTTAAAATCCTTAAAGCAAATACTTTTACTATAATCCGTATTAATTGATTTCCATAACTGATGGGTATCAGATAAGTACCATAGGTAATTCGATAGGATTCGATCCGGCGATAATTCACCGGGCAGAAGTAAAATATTTCTCAGCTTCCTAGTTCTTATTTTTTCAATTGCTTTAGGCTCTCTAGACACATCTCCATCCAAAACAGAGATAGAATCTCCAAATTTAAATAATGGAAGCTTCTTAGAAACTAACTCTATAATTGTTGAGCAAGGCATCGGAACTTTAACGAAATCTAAGCCGCTCGCACGGCCTTTCAAAAGAGCTTTTGTAAAAATTATAGCTTCATTATCCTCTGTGAATACTCTTATTTTTACTCCTTTCGATTTTGGAGACAATTCTTCTTTAATTCTATTCTCTATAGATTCAATTGTTATATCTGGGACAATCTCAACACTTTCATCAACCGCTTCAAGATAAATTAATTTAATTTGATTTTTGGTTGTTGGTTTTTTATTGTTTTCTTCAATTTTTTGAACGACTTCGTTCAGCAAAAATAAAGAGTGAGTTGTAAAGAAAACTTGAATATTAAATTCTGAAGATTCTTTTCTTAGGATACGAAAAAGTTTAATTAATGTCGAGGCATGAAGAGTTGTGTCAATTTCATCTATGGCCAATATACCTCCGGCATAATCCTTTTCAAATTGATGCTTTAGTCTTCTAAAAGAAAGTATTGCAAGTAAAATTTTAGACAAATTGTCTTGTCCGGCACTATTTAAATTCCAGTCATAATGGTCCGCTTCAATGCCCGCGCTATCCTTGTGAGGGCCCTTAATAATTTTAGGAGCTTTTAAATCATAATTAATATTGAGTAAATCTCCATGCCATTTTTTAAATAAATCTTGTTCTTGACTGTCGAGTTGAATCGAATTATTTTCTTCTAGCTTATCTGATTCAGCTATAGGAAACAACCTTTTTAAGCTCAAAAAGATCACTGGTATTGGAAGGTAATCGTCCCCTGCTTCTCTTTTGCCCTTTTTCCAAAATCGAATTGTGCCTTTTCCCTTATCTCTATGAATGCTTTCAATAATAAGTGGATTTTTAAGATACTCTCTAATGTCCAACTCCCACTCGTGCTCACCAGCCTTATCAAAAGTAGGTGAAAGTCTAATTTTGTCAGAAAAAGCTGATCTGTAACTACCGCCACAAAGCGGACTTAGACCACCCATAGTATCATTAGCATTAATAGAAAATGGTTGGGTAATCAGGCCAAGCAGAGTTGTTTTTTGGGTTCCATTCTTACCACAAATCACAGTAATACTCTCCCCTGGAATAAACTCTAAATTTTGGAAGCCTCTAAATTTTTTAATTTTAACTTTTTCAATAATCATTTTTTACGATTTAAATGATGACAATGGCACAATCAGATTCCTTTTAACAATTAAAATCTCCTTACCTTCTGTTGCATTCATTAAGCTATAACTTAAGTTGTAATATTTTTTTCTGAATCCAGAATAAATCTTCTTTATTTCAGGATTGTCATCATATGATATTACCCAATTAAATTTATCGACACCATTGATATAATCACGCACTTTTTCATGATCTTGATGTTTAAAATGATTAAGGTATAAATCTTTGCCTTTATTGTAGTAAGGTGGATCTAGATATATAAAACTTCTCGGTCTCATTGCATTAGCAATTTCAACTAAAAAATCGACACCATCTAAATTATAGATATGAATATTACGTCTATGCCTAGCAATTGCTTCTATTCTTTTTACTAAATTAGTTTTATTAAATCTTTCGGATAGAGAATAAATACCATCCTGATTTTTCCCACCTATTACTCCTGCTTTAAGTATTCCAGACCTATTTGTTCTATTCAAAAAGAAGGTGGCAAAACCAAGGTCAAAAAGATTTGGATTTCGGCTCTCAAATATCTCTTTTTGTTGATGCCAAATATCCATATTTAATGGTGTATTTTCAATCTTATCAATAAACGAAGAAGTTCTTCTCAAAACACAACTCCAAAAAGCATAAATAGCCCTATCCTTATCATTTATATAAGCATTCTCGCAATAGCCATCCATCACCAATGCAAGAGCTACGGAAGCCCCTCCTGCAAAAGGTTCTGCATAATCCAATCCAACTAGACCATTTTTATCAATGATACTTTTTATGGAGGGGATCACTTTTCCTTTTCCGCCCGGATATCTAAGTGGAGAATAGTACTCTTTCATATTCCATTAAACATATTTGATCCATGACTCGTAAGACAAAATTTCAAATAGCAAATTTAAGAAATCTTGTTGCCGCTTAGTGTGTGAAAATAAATAAAGTTATTCTTTCCTTATAATTGCTTGGTTGCTTACCAAAAGGGACATCAACGTTCTCAGATGATAGATAAATGGCTTCAGGTTAAACAAAATATTTGAGCTAAGTATTTTGATCTAAAACAAAGGAAATGTCTAGTTTCAAAGCGTAGTTCCTATCTAGTTTTCTATATATGTCATTTATTATTGATTCGGCATTTTCCTTATTCCTATTATCCATATATTGCTTGAGAGTTCAATTCATCCATATTAAAATCATCCGCCTCGCTATTGACGGATGTCAGAAAAAGGAAATGAAACAATCAGGTACTGAAAATCAATCCCCTGACTGACTTTTCAATGTTCGTGTTTATAAAGTCGATTTCAATTGTTCATAAATCCACCTTATAGAAAATCCCCTCCAACAACCGAATCTGCTAAGTTTGTCCCCGAAACGATTTTTACATGATTTGCGGAACTGCCGTCTTCTTTAACCAGAGTCGGCAGTTTTGCATTTTTAGGCGGTTTTGATTCAATGTTTTTGATCTGAATGGCAGAAATTTATTAATTTCACCTAATGGCTTCAAGCAATAAAGAAATATCAATCAGCGTAAACGGTGTGGTAGAAACACCGCTCATGAAGCAATACAATACGATCAAAGCGAAATACCCGGATGCATTGCTTTTGTTTCGTGTAGGCGACTTCTACGAAACTTTTGGAGAAGACGCCATCAAGGCCTCGCAAATTCTGGGTATTGTTCTTACCAAAAGAAAAAATGGTTCCGCTGCTTTTGTCGAACTCGCCGGATTTCCACACCACTCGTTAGACACCTATTTGCCCAAGTTAGTCAAAGCGGGAAACAGGGTGGCCATCTGCGATCAATTAGAAGATCCAAAACTCACCAAAAAAATTGTCAAAAGAGGAATCACCGAACTGGTTACCCCAGGTGTTTCTTACAACGACAAAACATTCGAACACAAGAACAACAACTTCCTTGCAGCCATTATTTTTCAGGGAAATTTTTGCGGTGTGGCGTTCCTTGATATTTCTACAGGAGAGTTTCTAACCTCGCAGGGAAGTCTTGAATACATTGATAAATTAGTTCAAAGTTTCAAACCCAGCGAAGTTCTTTATGCTAAAAATCAAGATAAAACCTACAAAGAAATTTTTGGTGATAAGGCGTATTCTTTTCGTTTAGACGATTGGGTTTTTACTTCAGAATTCGGCCAGGAAACACTGATCAAACACTTCGGTACCAAAAACCTGAAAGGATTTGGTATTGAAGATATGCCGCTCGGCGTAATAGCAAGCGGAGCCGTTCTGCATTATCTGGCCGAAACGCAACATGACAAGGTCGCGCACATTTCGAATATATCGAGAATAGAAGAAGAAAAATATGTGTGGCTGGACAAATTCACCATTCGGAACCTGGAATTGGTGAGCAGTACCAATGAAAATGCTACCACTCTTCTCCGGGTAATAGACCACACTGTTTCTCCTATGGGAGGCCGCTTGCTGCGCAGATGGATTCTATTGCCGCTAAAAGATATTGCGCCCATAGAGAAGCGACTTTCCATGGTTGATTTTTTTACCCGTCATCTGGATGATCTGGAGAAACTCAATCTGGAATTAAAGCATGTGGGCGACCTGGAACGCCTGATCTCCAAAGTAGCCACAGCGCGCGTCAACCCCAGAGAAGTTTTTCAAATCAGAAAAGCACTGGAAGCAATTGAGCCCATCAAATTGTTTTGCGAAAATTCGGCCAATGCCGAACTCAAAGCCCTGGGCACACAATTAAATTTCTGCCAACCCATTCGCGATAGAATTGAAAAGGAACTTCACCCCGATGCACCCATTGCCCTGAACAAAGGAAATGTAATAGCGGATGGTGTAGACCCAGAATTGGATGAATTGCGCGCCCTGGCCCTGAATGGCAAGGATTACCTGCAACAAATCCAGGAACGCGAATCTGAAAGAACAGGAATTCCCTCATTGAAAATTTCTTTCAACAATGTCTTCGGTTACTTTCTGGAAGTTCGAAATACGCATAAAGATAAAGTACCGGTTGATTGGATCAGAAAACAAACACTTGTTTCTGCCGAACGCTACATCACAGAAGAACTCAAAATTTATGAAACAAAAATTCTGGGTGCAGAAGAAAAAATAGCCAGTATTGAATTCCGAATATTCAACGATCTTGTAGCGGCTATTTCAGATTATACCTCGGCCATACAACTCAATGCCCAACTTCTTGCACAACTGGATTGTATTATGTCGTTCGCCAAAGTGGCTGTAAGAAATCACTATGTAAAACCATCCATCAACGACGGAAAGACAATCAAGATACTCGATGGCCGGCATCCTGTAATCGAACAGACGCTTCCTCCCGGAGAAGACTATGTAAGCAACGATATTTATCTGGACAACGAGACACAACAAATTATGATGATCACCGGACCCAATATGTCCGGTAAATCTGCCGTGCTGCGGCAAACAGCGCTCATTGTTTTGCTCGCTCAGGTAGGAAGTTTTGTGCCCGCAAAAGCCGCTGATCTAGGTATCGTTGACAAGATATTTACCCGCGTTGGTGCCAGCGACAACATCACCAGCGGCGAGTCTACCTTTATGGTGGAAATGAATGAAACGGCGAGTATTCTGAATAACCTTAGTGATCGTTCGTTGATTTTACTCGATGAAATAGGCCGCGGCACTTCTACCTACGATGGAATTTCTATCGCCTGGGCCATATCAGAATTCATTCATGAAAACGCAAAGGCAAAAGCGAAGACATTGTTTGCCACGCATTACCACGAAATCAATGAAATGGAGTCCATTTTCCCGCGGATCAAAAATTTCAATGTAAGTGTAAAAGAAGTGGGCAACAAAGTAATCTTTCTGCGCAAACTGCAACAAGGCGGAAGCAACCACAGCTTTGGAATACACGTGGCCAAAATGGCCGGCATGCCCGTTCGTGTGGTTGAACGCGCCAAAGAAATTCTGGTTCAACTGGAAAAATCTCACTCCAAAGAAAACATGACCGGCAACATCAAAGAGGTCGCTGCCCAATCCGGAATGCAATTGAGTTTCTTCCAACTCGACGATCCCACACTAAGCGAAATCCGGGAACAGATTCTCAACCTGGATGTCAATACCCTTACACCGGTAGAAGCCTTGCTCAAGTTGAGCGAAATCAAAAAAATACTGGGTTCGAGGTGAATTACTTTTCCTGAGCGAGAATTATTGTCGCGGTCAAGGCTGTGTTTCATCCTTCTGCCTCATTTCACAATTAGTTGATTTTCCAACTAATAGCAGTTAATTTGACCCGAAATAAAACCCGACAGGTCAACTTCGTGTATATAGTACACTTAGTATTTCAAAATTCTAAATACATTTGGTCTTTCACAAGGTTAATTTCAGCACATGCAAGTAGCAACCAAGAACGAAAAGTACTCCGCGAAATATTTCCCCGAAGCAATTACTCATTGGGAACAAAGAGGTAACCTTTTCATCTTTCACACCTCATCCACATTGCTCGAAGTTCGGGCAATCAATGATAAAGTCATTCGTTTTCGATATGCGGCAGACGGGCAATTCCACCGCGACTTTTCATACGCCGTAGTGGACGATCTTCAGGAGAGCCTTATCGCACTCAGTGTATTTGACGACGGAGAAAACGTAGCGATCATTACAAAAAAGGTAAAGTGTTTTATTCATAAAACAAATCTCAAAATAAAAATAACCGACCACAATGGCCTTGTGATCTGCGAGGATGAAGCAGGATTCCACTGGCAGCACTACCTTTTTAAAGGAGGCAAAATTGTGTATTGCTCGAAAAAAATTCAGGAGGGGGAAATGTTTTATGGACTTGGCGACAAGCCCGGAGCACTTCAGGTAAAGGGCAAGAAGTTTGAAAATTTCGGAACGGATGCTTACGCCTATGGCGCAGACTCGGATCCGCTTTATAAAAATATTCCTTTCTATTACGGCATTCACCACGAAAAAGCTTATGGTATTTTCTTCGACAACACATTCAGAACGATATTCGATTTTGGACACGAAAGAAATGATGTAAGTAGCTTTTGGGCCCGCGGTGGCGAAATGAATTATTACTTCATCTATGGTCCGGAGCTGATGGAAGTAGCACAGGAATACGCCAATCTCACTGGAAAGCCCGAACTTCCACCCATGTGGGCCCTGGGCTATCACCAGTGCCGGTGGAGTTATTTTCCGGATTCAAAAGTCAAAGAAGTCGCAGCAGAATTCAGGAAAAGAAATATACCCTGCGATGTAATGTACCTCGACATAGACTACATGGATGGATTCAGGTGTTTTACTTTTCACAAAGAACATTTTCCAGATCCAAAAGGACTCACAAAATCTCTCGCCGACGATGGTTTCAAAACTGTTGTTATTATCGACCCCGGAATTAAAGTCGATCCCGAATATTCGATTTACCTGGATGGTTTGAAGAACGATGTTTTCTGCAGAAGGCAAGACGGCGCATTTATGGAAGGCGATGTATGGCCGGGCAAATGTGTATTTCCGGATTATACGAACCCCAAAGTTCGCGAATGGTGGAGCAATCTTTTTGGCATACTCACAGAGAATGGAGTAGCCGGTGTATGGAATGACATGAATGAACCGGCAGTATTTGAAATAGGAACTTTCCCCGAAGATGTGCGTCATGATTTTGATGGAGAACCTTGCAGCCATCGCAAAGCACACAATGTTTACGGACATTTAATGGCAAAAGCAACATTCGAAGGACTCAAAAAATTCCTCATGCCCAAACGCCCGTTTGTCATTACAAGAAGCGCATATTCAGGTATCCAGAAATGGAGTAGTGTCTGGACAGGTGACAATGCAGCTACCTGGGAACATCTCTGGATTGCATCACAACAATGCCAGCGATTGAGCGTCTCCGGAATTTCTTTCGCAGGAAGCGATATCGGAGGTTTTATCGGCGAACCGGACGGCGAGCTTTATACACGCTGGATTCAGATGGCAGCATTCCATCCTTTTATGAGGACGCACAGCGCCAGCAACGATACAGGCTTTGATCAGGAGCCATGGAGTTTCGGTACCCAATACGAAAATATCTGCAGAAATTTTATTCAGATGCGGTATCGCCTTCTGCCCTATTTATACACTTCTTTCTGGCAGAATTACCGCTATGGCACTCCTATGCTGAGGCCGCTTGCTTTTGTCGATCAGCACGACAGCCATACCTATCAGAGAAATGAAGAGTTTATGCTGGGCGATCACTTGCTGATTTGCCCCGTAAGCACGCAGGGAGCGAAAACCAAGGATGTTTATCTGCCTTCAGGCGGCTGGTACCACAACTGGGACAATCAATATTTTAAAGGAAGTCAGTTGGTAACGGTGGATGCGCCCATCAAACAAATTCCTTTGTTTATCAAAGAAGGCGCAATCATTCCTACCTGGCCGCAAATGCAATTTGTGGGCGAGAAAAAAGTAAAAGAAATCACTTTGCATGTATTCTTTAAAGATGGCAAAGAAGACAGTTTTCTCTATCTTGATGATGGCGAAAACATGGGATACAAAAACAGCCATTACAGGATTATTCGTTTTGAAGTTAAAGGAAACAAAACGTCTTTGAAAATACACCAGCACACTTTAGGGCAATATGAAAATCAACTTGAAAAATTCAAGTTGATTGTTACCGGACTTCCCTTCAAAGCCAGCGAATATAATGTAGATGGGAAAATCCATCACATTAGCGAAAGAAACCGCGCCATTGGAAAAATTAAGTTTTCTGTGGATAAAGATTTTAATGAAATTATACTCAGGTAATGAGTAATCTTAAGAAAATTATGAGCAAAAAAAGCGCAAACATCATTTCTAAGCCTTTTGATAAAACAGCAAGAAGTCGTGTTATTATTGAAAATGTAACCCCAATTGTTGAGGGTGGAATTTACCCCGCAAAAAGAGTAGAACAAGAATGGGTTGTGGTAGAAGCCGATGTATTTACAGATGGTCATGACATGTGCACTCCTGTATTGATGTTCAGAAAAAAAGGAACCAAAAACTGGACTGATGCACGCATGCAGCCGACGTCAAATGACCGATGGAGCGGGGCTTTTCAATGTGCCGAAAAAGGTTATTTTGAATTTACCATTCGCGCTTACATTGACCATCGTCTTACCTGGCAGCACGCCTTCGTAAAAAGACTCGCTGAAAATGATACCCTCGAATTGAATATTCAATTGCAAATTGGAATTCAGTTTCTTGAAAAGATTTCTAAAAAATATTCTAAAATAAAATCTCTTTGTAAAAAATGGATTGAAAATCTTCAGTCCGAAGACGCTTATCACTTTGCTTCAGGCAAAGAGCTGGAAGAATTTTTTATTCAATATCCGCTGGAAGAATTCCCCATTCAATATGAAAAAAACCTTGAAGTAGTTGCCCACCGGAAAAGAGCCGGATTCAGCGCATGGTACTCATTCTTTCCCAGAAGTGCTACCCAGGCTGCAGGAAAGAACGGGACATTTAAAGATTGCGAATTGTTGTTGCCCAGAATCAAAGAAATGGGCTTTGACGTGGTGTACTTACCTCCTATTCACCCCATTGGGCTCGCTTTCAGAAAAGGAAAAAACAACAGTCTCAACGCAGGGCCGGATGAGCCCGGATGTCCGTATGCCACCGGTAGCGAACTTGGCGGACACAAAGCTATACTTCCAGAACTGGGAACATTGGCCGACTTTAAAAAGTTAGTGAAGGAAACCCGCAGTATGGGAATGGAAGTAGCCATGGATTTCGCCATTCAATGTTCGCCCGATCATCCCTACGTAAAAGACAATCCGCAATGGTTCAAATGGCGTCCAGATGGAACAGTTCAATACGCTGAAAATCCACCAAAAAAATACCAGGATGTTTTGCCACTTGATTATGAAAATGAAGATTGGCAAAACATGTGGGTTGAACTCAAGGGTATTCTTGAATATTGGATTGAACAAGGTGTTCAGATTTTCAGGGTGGATAACCCGCACACCAAAAGTTTTGTCTTCTGGCAGTGGTGTCTGAACGAGATTGAAAAAGAATATCCGGATGTAATCTTCCTCAGTGAAGCATTTACGCGTCCAAGAATAATGGAAAACCTTGCCAAAAAAGGTTATCACCAATCCTACACTTATTTCACCTGGAGAAATAATAAAGCAGAACTAATGCAATACATGCACGAGCTCACACAAACCAACCTGCGCGAATACTTCAGACCCAATTTCTGGCCCAATACACATGATATCAATCCCTATATCCTGCAAAGCGGACATGAACCGCAATACATAATACGTGCTTTTCTGGCCGCCACATTGAGCAGCAATTACGGCATATTCGGGCCCTGTTACGAGCTGATGGATCACGCAGCACTTCCCGGAAAAGAAGAATATCTCGATTCGGAAAAATATGAAGTAAGGCATTGGGACTGGAACAAGCGCAACAAATTGATGATGGTAATTTCCCTCATCAATAAAGCCCGAAATGAAAATGAAGCCTTACAGTTTACGAATAATTATTTGAGTTGCCATGTGGACAATGACAACTTGATGGCTTGGTCGAAAGTACTTGATTCCAACCGGGTTATTTGTATAGTGAATATGGATGCCTACCACAGGCAATCGGGATCTGTGTTTATTTCCGGCGAAGTATCCGGAAGAAACGACTCATCGCATTTTAATGTGATCGATCTGGTGACAGGAGAACAATATCAGTGGAAAAATGGCCATAACTATGTGGAACTCGATCCCTACAAGATGCCCTTCCATTTATTCAGAATTGAATGACTTTGATGATCAGACACATAGCGCGGAATAGTTCCAATCTCACTCTCATGAGTTGAGTGCGAATTTTATTCATCTTTACTTACATGAACAGCAGGGCCTAAGGCTAATTAGTGTACTTTTGACACTTTCTACCCGCTATGCACATTATTGATTCATTGTCATCATGGTCTGACTTCGGTTCGGCCCAAAACGTACAGCAATCCTTTCTTGATTCATTGCATTCGCACTTCCGGAATGCGCGATGGTTTGGAGGAAAGGCCTACGAGCTGACCCATTTGAAAAGCGACCACTGCCTTACTTTCGATTTCGAAAATTGCCGGTTCTATTTTCTGATTGTCGAAACGCAATTCAGCAACCATGACGCTGAATTTTATATGTTGCCCTTGTCCATTGTGCCAAAAGCTACCGTACCAGAAGGCAAGGCATTGGCAGAATGGAATGAATATTCGATTGTGGATGCCGTAGATGATCCTTCCTTCCACCGCGCAATGTTCACCAACATTATTACCAATCAGATCGTAAAGACCAACAACGGTGAATTAAATTTTGACAGAGGTTCGGGCCTCAATACAACTCAGGAATTTATCAGCTCAAAAAATCCTGGCGTGGACCAAAGCAACAGCAGCATTTTTCTCAATGATAAGTACTTCATGAAGATTTACAGAAAGTTATTTCTGGAAACCAATCCTGAAGTAGATATGCTAAAATTTCTCACTGAAAAAGGAAATTTCACGCATGTGCCGGCCTATAGAGGAAGTCTGATCTGGGAGCGAAAAAAGACCGCCCCTGTTACCTTTGCGTTGATGATGTACAAAGTGGATGCGCGCAAAGACAATTGGTCTACCACAGGAGATGAATTAAATGACTTTATGCACGCCTTTGTAAATGGTGCATTTTCGATACACGAATTTGTATTCGAACACGTAGAATTATTGGCCAAACGCACTGCAGAAATGCACATTGCACTTTCTCAGGATACAACTGACAAAAATTTCAAGGTTGAAAAATTCAACCCACAATATAGAAACTGGCTTTTCGATCACCTCGCACAATTGCTCAAAGGCCGCATCGAAATGCTCAACAACCACAAACATCTCCTGGACAAGGAAGCATTGAGGATGGCGCAATTGCTGACGGACAAACAAGATGTAGTGCTGCGCTTTTTTGAAAAAATAAGAAAAAAGAATCTGAAAAGTCTGCGCTCCCGGATACATGGAGATTTTCACCTCGGACAAGTGTTGTATACAGGAAATGACTTTATCATTATCGATTTTGAAGGAGAGCCCGAAAGTTCTATTGCCGATAGAAAAATAAAGCATTCACCCTTGAAAGATGTGGCCGGAATGATTCGCTCATTTCATTACGCCGTGAGTGCAAAACTTTTCTACAGCAACGAAACAAAAGACAGCGACAGGCTAAGCCTGCAAAAAGCTGCCGACAGGTGGTTCTATCTTATCCGCGAAACATTTACGGAAACTTATCTGGAAGCACTGGGAAAGGACCAGAAGTTATTCTCCAACAAGGCCGAAATTAATTTCCTTTTTCTGCTACACCTTTTGGAAAAGGCCATTTATGAAGTAGGATATGAATTAAATGGAAGACCCGACTGGCTCAAAATTCCATTGAAAGGAATTGAGCAGGTAATTAATGAATTAGAAAAATTCGAAGATTAATTTAAAATTTCACATCAGAAATATCATGGCAAAGAAAAAAACGCCCGAATCGGAAACTGAAACCACGAAACCAGTCGCCAGAAAAAAAGCTGCTTCAAAGCCCACTTCAAGCGCTGCAAAGAAGTCTCCGGCCAAAGCTACCGCTCCAAAGAAAAGCACGGGCTCTCCCGTGAAGAATGCTGCTAAAAAAGCTGCTTCAACTAAGGACGTAAAATTGGTGTCCGACGAACCACTGCATCATACATCTGCTTCGCGTGTTATTCCTTTCTCCAGATTTTCTGAATTTGATATTGCGCTTTTTCAGTCAGGAAAACACTTCAGGCTCTACAATCATTTCGGTGCACATGAAGAAAAAGTTAAAGGCACAGATGGAATGTACTTCGCGGTTTGGGCGCCGAATGCGAAAAGTGTTTCGGTGATTGGCAACTTCAACTTCTGGAATGATCAGGATGCCATTTTGCTGCCAAGATGGGACGGCAGCGGCATCTGGGAAGGTTTTGTTCCGGATTGCACGAAAGGAGAAATATATAAATATTCTATTCTGACGCTTGAAGATAATCGCATTGAAAAGAGCGATCCTTTTGCTTTCTTCTGCGAATTAAGACCACGCACTGCCAGTATTACATGGAACCACGAATACAAATGGAATGACAGCGTATGGATGAAATTCAGACCCAAACAGAATGCACTGGATGCACCCTATTCGGTATATGAAGTTCACCTGGGCTCGTGGATGAGAAGTCCGGAAAATCCTGAAGAATTTCTTTCGTACGATCATTACTCGACTGAGCTGGTGAATTATGTGAAAAAAATGGGCTTCACTCATGTAGAGTTTATGCCTGTGATGGAATTCCCTTTCGATGGATCGTGGGGCTATCAACTTACCGGCTACTTCGCGCCAACTTCCAGGTTCGGCAATCCCCAGCAATTTATGCATCTGGTCGATCGATTTCACCAGGAAGGAATAGGTGTAATTGTAGACTGGGTGCCCGCGCATTTTCCGGGCGATGCACATGGACTCTACGAGTTTGACGGAACACATTTGTATGAACATGCCGATCCCAGAAAGGGATTTCACCCCGACTGGAAAAGTTATATCTTCAACCTTGGAAGAAATGAAGTACGCGCCTTTATGATCAGCAATGCCATGTTCTGGCTCGACATTTTTCATATCGATGGATTGCGCGTAGATGCAGTAGCCAGCATGTTGTACCTCGATTATTCGCGCGAAGCAGGAGAATGGATTCCGAATGAATTTGGTGGCAGGGAGAATCTTGAGAATGTATCGTTCCTCAAAGAACTCAATGAAACAGTCTATAGTAACTTTCCGGGTATTCAAACTATTGCTGAAGAATCTACTTCATGGCCCGGTGTATCGCGCCCTGTATATAGCGGCGGATTGGGCTTTGGAATGAAATGGATGATGGGCTGGATGAACGACAGTTTGCGCTATTTCGAAAGAGATCCTTATTATCGTCAATACCATCAGAATGAAATAACCTTTAGTCTGGTTTACGCTTTTACCGAAAATTTCATGCTGCCTCTATCGCACGATGAAGTGGTACATGGCAAAAAATCGCTGGTGTATAAAATGCCAGGCGACGAATGGCAAAAATTTGCCAACCTGCGTTTGTTGTACTTATGGATGTTCACCCATCCGGGCACTAAACTGTTGTTTCAGGGATGCGAATTCGGACAAACATCTGAGTGGAACCATGAACAAAGTCTGGATTGGCATCTCCTGCAATACGATCCTCATCAAGGCATTCAGAAATTCATTCAAACACTCAATAACACATTAAAGTCAGAAACTGCCCTGTATGAGTTGAACTTCTCGTCCAATGGTTTTCAATGGATTGACAATACAGATCACCAGGGCGGAGTGCTTTCGTTTATACGAAAAGGAAATAGCCCTGAAGACTTGCTGGTGGTGGTTTTGAATCTCACTCCTGTGCCGCGAAAAGGCTACAGAGTTGGATTGCCTATTCAGGGTTTGTGGAAAGAACTTGTCAATTCTGACGACATTCTGTTCTGGGGAAGTGGCGATATTCAGGGAGAGATACGGACCGGAGAAATTCCCTGGCAAGGCATGCCTTACTCTTCAGAAATGAACCTGCCACCTTTGGGAGGATTTATTCTTAAACCATTTGATGATCCTGATAATTCTCTGTAAAATCTTATGCGCTAAACAAATTGCTCTTTATGACGAAATTCCGGTAATTTGTCAAGCATAATCCTCGCAGAAAGGGTTAACCAGAGAAGCACATAGGGAACACACTTCAATCCATAATCAAAAAACACCCTTCTCAATTCCTTTGGGAAAATGTCTGTAACAGAAAGTTCAGAAAAGACGACTGCTGCCATAAGAATATAATCCCATTTGGTTAGTTTAACAGAGAAAAACCAAATAGCTGCACCTAAAGTTGCGATGATAAAAGTGGGTGATTCAGCCTTGTGATTAAATATGACTACCCAGATAAGAATACTACTCAGAATAGCTGTCCGGAAATTCATTTTTGAATATTGCGAAAAACGAATAAGCGGAATACAAAACAGAATGGCTCCCGTCAATTGAACCGACAATTTAGAAGGCTCCCATTGGAAGAACTTTCTTAAAATTTTCATCACCGAAAGCCCGTTTTCATCGAGGTGATCGTTGGCCAACATGTTTTTCCATGAGCTATAGATCTCTATCAATTCCTGCCAGCCCACAAGGAGCAATGGCATGAAAAATAAAGCAATCATCCAGAAAAGGCCATAAAGTGCAACGCGCCATCTTTCAGGGTAAAAAATGAACATCGCAAATCCAACCAATCCAAGCACCTTGACGTAGGTGCATAGAGCAATGCAGAATACTGCCCAGAAGAATTTCTTTTGCTGAGCCAATGCAAATGCCATTAAAACGAGCCCTGCAACAAAGGCATTGCTCTGTTCGTTTTGCAATTGCGTCATCATCTCAACTATAGAGAACCACAGAATAAAACTCTTCTGATGCTCTTTTAAATATTTAAGCCACTTCAATCCCAGAATGACCAGCAATACATTCGAAAGGTTCCATATGGACAGCCCGAGCCAATCCGGCAAATGAGTAAATGGTGCCATCAACAAGGCAAAAGTCGGTGTGTATTTATATAAGTCCCAGTACTCAGCACTGTATACACCATATAAATTCTGGTGATTCCACAGATGGACAAACGATTGCTTAAAAATAATGTAGTTGTTGTATGGGAGCATTCCTGAAGAACTGACGGGCTGAACGAAGGCCTGCAGTGTACAGCCCAATGCAATCAACAGATATGCGGTACCCGCAATCCTGAAATTGGAGAAAAAATCATATGCCTTTAATTTCATTACCGCAAAGAACGCAGATTTCGGCTCATTCACACAAAAAGCACCATATTGAAAATGAAAATACTCACTGCCGAAACAACCATCTGAACTACTTTTTAGTCTTTCATTCGGATTGCGGCAGAGCGTGATCTTACCTTAAAAATACCTTTTACCATGAAAATTAAATTACACTTTGTTTTAGCTCTTCTATGCTTTTCAAAATCGCTTTTTGCGCAATTACCCGATGGAAGTATTGCGCCTGATTTTACTACAACCGACATCAATGGCCAAACCCACCATCTTTATGATTACTTGAATCAAGGCCAGCCAGTAGTGCTTCACTTCTTTGCCACCTGGGCCGGTCCAAGCTGGGACTATCTTCAAACAGGCGAGTTGCAGGCAACCTATGAAATTTATGGACCTCCCGGCACAGGAGAAATTCAGGTCTTTTCTATTGAAGGTGATGATTTCACCCCTTATGAAGCCATTTATGGAATAGGCAACGACACGCAAGGTGACTTTACTTCAATCATTGACCACCCTATAATCGACGATGCGAGTCTGGGCGAAATTTATCAAATCAGTGCCTTTCCTTCGGTGATGGTTATATGCCCGAATGGATATGTGTACAATTCATTCAATCCGTGGGCTTCTCTATCTGAAATTATGCAGATCGCCTGGAGTTGCAGCAGCTTTATGCCCTATTCAGATATGGCCATATACAACGCCACAATAACCGGTGGCTGCGAAGGAAGTCCCAATCTTCATCTCGACTTTCAAAATATGGGCAATGAAATGGAGGGACCCTTTGACATTACGATAACAGTCGGAGACGTTCAATCAACCATTACTTATCCATACACACTTGATCCTTATGCCACGGGCGGAATGGACTTTCCTCTCAACGATATAACAGATGGCCAGTTGGTTTTGGCTGAGATCGCTTTAACGGATGATTATATGGGCAATAACTCCATTTCTGTCATTTACAATTATGTAGAACCTATCGAATCTACTTCGCACCTGCATCTTGATTTTACCACAGATGAATTTCCATCTGACGTAACCTGGAATATTACTGATGCAATGGGCAATATTGTGGCCTCCGGAGGTCCTTACTATGACGCTTTCACCAATATTCAGGATGATATTTTCCTGCCAGGTGTAGGTTGTTATAGTTTCAATCTTTTCGACAACAGCAACAATGGTATCGATACAGAAGAATTGATTATCCTCGCGAGTATTGATGACTGGGGCAATGGTGCTTTCTTCAACTATGACGGCACCTATGAATACGGCGAAATCCATGTTCCCTTTATTGTAATTGAAGAAGTTCCTTTTGCCATCACAGGTTTTGTTTTCAATGATCTGAATGGAAATGGAATTATGGAATTCAACGAACCGGGACTTGGACAAGTTGAGGTTTCTCTCGATGGACTTATTACCTTGACCAATGAAAATGGTGGCTTCGCATTCAACGATGTTACAGAAGACAATATGAGCATCTCCGTTTCTTATGATGCCGTGGCTTGGCCCGTTAACACTACTCCAACAAGCTATGATCTTTCTTTGACAGATGCGACTTCATTCTTCTTTGGACTCAATGATGGTGTTCCATTTTATGATGTTACGCTTTTTGCAGGCGGAGATATACCGTATATCTGTAACACTACCTCGCCAATCTTTATAGCCGTTTCGAATAATAGCAACCAGCCTGTCAACGTAACGCTCTCTGCTCTTGTTGATCCTGCTCTGGTGGTTGTTTACTCCGAACCAGCCTTTACCACTTTAGACAATAATACCAGCGTATGGGAACTTACCAATCTTGCACCCGGCAGTATCACTTATATTCAACTTTACGTGATGACACCTGGTGAAGAATACATTGGTACGCCAATTACCGGAATGGTCTCAATGGTTGTGACTGACATGAATATGAACGAAGTAGATTCTGAAACACAAACCTTCGCCGGTGAGTTTTACTGTAGTTTCGACCCCAATGATATTTCGGTGAAACCAGAAGGAGCTACTGACCAACATTATATTCAAAACGGAACAGAGCTTGAATACCTTATTCGTTTTCAAAATACCGGAAATTATCCCGCGACAGATGTTATAATCGAATGCGCTCTTGATAGTCATCTGGATTTTTCAACCCTCGAAATAGTAAGTACTTCTCATGCAGGACAGCTCAACTTCAATGCAGAAACCGGAATGCTTGAGTTTGTTTTCCACAACATCTATCTGGCTGACAGCGTAAACAATGAACCAGAAAGCCACGGTTTTCTTCGTTTCAAAGTAATGCCTTTAAACTATCTTGAAGAAGGAACTGTGATTTCAGAAAGTGCTGCTATTTATTTCGACTTAAATCAGCCGGTCATTACCAATACAGTTTTCAATACCATCAGCGATCTGTATTTTGGTATTGACGAAGACCTTGCTTCATTTAGTGTCTATCCCAATCCTGCAGACGACAGAATTCAATTCAATTTGTCTGCCTTTTCAGGAAAAATGAATATTGAACTCCTTGATGCCACCGGCAGACAAGTGAAACAACTCTCTACCGTGGCTTCTGAAAGAGCGGAAATGAATGTGAATGAAATTCCTGCGGGAGTTTATCATGTAAAAATTACCAATTCAAATGGCAACAGTTATTCGGAAAAAGTAGTGATAAAATAATATCAGAAGTTTCCCCGTAACCCAAAACAATAATTAGAAAGCCCGGTGTGAAAGCATCGGGCTTCTTCGTTTCAGGCAATTCACCTCAAAAAAAAAGATCCTGCTTTGGTTGCCCTCTGCAAGATCCCTCTAAAAGATTTTATTTTTACCTGAATGAAAAATTACATTTCGAAAGTTTCCATAAACTTGGTGGTGAAATCGCCTTCTCTGAACTTAGGGTCCTTCATGAGTTTTTGATGAAAAGGGATAGTTGTTTTGATTCCTTCAATGATGTACTCGTCGAGGGCACGCTGCATTTTGGTGATAGCCTCTTCTCTCGTTTGGGCCACTACGATTAACTTCGAAATCATTGAATCGTAATGCGGAGGTATCATATAACCCGCGTAGGCGTGTGTGTCCAGACGAACACCGTGTCCACCGGGTGAGTGATATGCCGTAATTCTTCCTGGTGAAGGCGCGAAGTTTTTGTATGGGTCTTCGGCATTGATCCTGCATTGAATTGCATGCATCTTCGGGTAATAATTTCTTCCCGAAATCGGATCGCCTGCGGCCAGCTTGATTTGCTCTTTCACCAGATCATAATTGATTACTTCTTCGGTAATGGTATGCTCTACCTGAATACGGGTATTCATTTCCATGAAATAAAAATCGCGATTTTTATCTACCAAAAATTCTACGGTGCCCACACCTTCGTACTTCACGGCCTCGGCGGCCTTAATAGCGGCCTGCCCCATTTTCTCGCGGAGCTCATCGGTCATGTATGGTGAAGGAGTCTCTTCGACCAACTTCTGGTGTCTGCGTTGAATGGAGCAATCCCTTTCTGAAAGGTGACAGGCTTTGCCATATTGGTCGCCTGCAATCTGTATTTCTATGTGCCTGGGTTCTTCAACGAATTTCTCCATATACATGGCGTCGTTACCAAAAGCAGCCGCGGCTTCTCTGCGGGTTTTCTCCCAGGCATCAGCCAGGTCTTCGTCGTTGTGACAAACCCTCATACCCTTTCCACCGCCGCCGGCCGTAGCTTTGAGCATGATAGGGTATTTTATTCCATGCGCAATATCGCGTGCCTCTTCATAACTCTCAAGAAGTCCATCACTACCGGGAATAGTAGGCACTCCTGCATCTCTCATGGTTTGTTTGGCCGACGATTTGTCGCCCATCGCATCGATCATTTCTGGTGATGCACCAATGAATTTGATTCCGTTTTCTTTACAAACCTTAGAGAATGTTGCATTCTCCGAAAGGAAACCATAGCCGGGATGAATGGCGTCTGCATTTGTAATTTCTGCGGCTGCAATAATGTTGGGAATTTTCAAATAGGAGTCTTTGCTCGGAGGAGGCCCTATACAAACTGCCTCATCTGCAAATCTCACGTGAAGGCTTTCACGGTCTGCTGTGGAGTAAACTGCTACTGTAGCAATACCCATTTCTTTACATGTGCGAATTACTCTAAGGGCAATTTCGCCTCTATTGGCTATAAGAATCTTATTGAACATATTCGTTGCCTTGTAGAATTATTGTATAGCACTTATTATGTTGAACGTTCCTGTAGAGGAGCAAGACCAAATAATAACGTGCGTTTAGAAATTGACCTATGCAGGCTCAATAAGGAAAAGTGGCTGATCGTACTCAACAGGAGTGCTGTCGTTGACTAGAATTTTTACAACTTTACCAGAAACCTCACATTCAATTTCATTGAAAAGTTTCATCGCCTCAATCACGCACACTGTTTCTCCGGGCTTTACCACACTTCCAACCTCTATAAAGACTGGTTTGTCGGGCGAAGGAGAACGATAGAATGTTCCAATCATGGGTGATTTAATCTCGATCAAATTTCCTGCAGGAGCTTCGGGTTTTGCAGCGGGAGCTGCTGGTGCCTGTTGCGCAGGAGCGGCTACTGTTTGCGGAATCGAAATGGCCGAAGGAGCCTGTGGTAAAGCAACCTGAACCATTTCGGGTGCTTTACTTCTTTTATCCTGCTCGTGAGTTTTGATTACTATCTTAAAGTCCTTCTGCTCTATCTCAACTTCACTCACACCACTCTTTGATACGAACTTGATGAGTTCCTGAATTTGGGTTAGGTTCATCGTATTAATGCTTTAATCGGTTATTGATGATTTGGTCAAATGTACAGGTTTTGGTCATTTTTAAACATAAATACCAAAATTCTTGCTTGATTTTGAATAAAAACGTTCAAATAGTGAAAGTTAGCTATTGGATTATTTGGTATCGTAAGCCCATTTGAGGTACACTGCACCCCATGTAAAGCCGCCTCCGAATGCCGCAAGAATAATATTATCCCCTTTTTTCAATTGCTTTTCCCAATCCCAAAGGCAAAGTGGCAGGGTGCCCGCAGTGGTATTACCATAGCGCTGGATATTGATCATTACTTTTTCACTACCCACTCCCATGCGTCGGGCGGTAGCATCAATGATGCGCAAATTTGCCTGATGTGGAACAAGCCAGGCTATATCATCAGAGGTGAGATGGTTTCTTTCCATAATTTCTGCCGAAACATCTGCCATCCCGGTAACTGCTGCCTTGAAAACGGGTTGTCCATCCTGAAATACAAAGTGATCCTTGCGATCAACTGTGTCATGTGATGCTGGTGAAACAGACCCTCCGGCTTTCTGATGAAGATACACTTTACCATGCCCGTCGGACCGAAGGATAAAATCTTTGATATGAAAATCATCTTCAGTAGGCTCGAGAAGAACTGCGCCTGCACCGTCGCCAAAAATGACACAGGTGCTGCGGTCTGTATAATCAATTATTGATGACATTTTGTCGGCACCAACAATTACAACCTTTTTGTATTTACCGGTTTCTATAAACTGAGAGCCGGTTGAAAGTGCATATATGAACCCCGAACAAGCTGCGCCCAAATCAAAGCCCCAGGCGTTTTTTGCACCTAACTTATCTGTGATGATATTGGCCGTGGCTGGAAATGGATGGTCTGGTGTAACGGTGGCACAAATAAGGAGGTCTATTTCTTCAGGGCCAATTCCACGTTTGGCCAAAAGACCTTTAACCGCTTCTACTGCCATGTCGCTTGTGCCCAGACCTTCACCTTTGAGAATATGCCTTTGCTCTATTCCAGTTCTACTTTTTATCCATTCATCAGTAGTATCCACCATTTTTTCCAGGTCTGCATTGGTTAACAGATCTGGTGGCACATAGCCGTGAACGGCAGTAATGGCTGCTTTCATCATATTTATAAATTCTCCTTGTTATACTTCTGGAAAACGGGCGCTAAAGTAGGGAATGTTTTAAATCAGATACATGAATACATCTTGATGGAAATCAAGGGCATAAGCAACTACATTAAATTGCTGCCATTCCGGGTAATAAAAGATAGAGGGCACTTCTGAAACGATCTTTATTCATCAGGAACGGCATTCATAAAAAAAACCCGCCAGAGGGTCTCTGGTTTGCTGTGGTTATAGAAATTTTTCTCCTTAATACAGGTTAGTTTTTTGCATCGCCTGTCTCATAGACTGATTTTCTGCCAAAAAATGAGGACGGACAAAAAGATGCCAGAATCCGGGAAGATAATCTGAGGCTCAGATCAGGGCACAGATTCAAGAATGAGCCGGGGAGCATGGATAATCTCATACTCTTCTATGGCATATGGAGAATTTTAAGGAAGCCATGGAAAGAAGCAGAAACGAGACGCCTTTATTCACCCAAAAACCAGTTTATCATATCAAAGCATAAGAAACGCAAAAGCCAGCTCTATCCAAACTGAAGAACTGGCCTATACTTTAATCTTACTGAATATTACTCTTCAGTAGAAGACGCTTTTTCCATCACTACTTTACCCTTGTAGTAAAGTTTTCCTTCATACCAATGAGCATGATGGAACATGTGTGGCTGACCGGTAGTTGGACAAGTCGCAACGTTAGGCGCTACAATTTTGTAGTGTGTTCTGCGCTTTGCCTGACGGGTTTGCGAAATTTTGTGTTTGGGATGTGCCATTTATGTCGGTTTTTACCTGATTATTCTTCTTCGTCATCAAAAAATTCGTCATCTTCCGGGTCTTCGTAGTTGAGATTTTTCAGTTCTGCCCATTGCGTATTAGCCGTGGTATCTATCCGATACTTTTCTAATTCGCTAATTACTTGCTGATTACACTCAGAAAGTTGGTTATGAACATGTCTGATGGGCAAAGCAAGGTGAGCGTACTCATAGAGATAATGGTATAAATCAATTTCATATTCTGAAGGTCCCAGCATCAGCAATTCATCTTCATTGTCAATGGTTTCTTCACCATACTTGACAACCAATTTCTGAATTGCTTCAACGGGTTGATTTACATCATCGCCACATCTGTCACAGGGCATTATTACAAATCCACTGATTTTGAAGTCCAAAATCATCATAGTGGATTGCTTTTCAAGCTCTAAATCGACGTTAATGCCGGCGCGCTCTATTTCTGAAAACTCAAAACTATCAAAGAACTCATCCTTCAATGTGAACTGGAACTGGTGCTTTCCCAATTTCAGCCCCAGAAATGGAATTCTATATTCCTTTGAGGGTTTCACCATGAGGGTTTTTTAAAAGAGGACGGCAAAAGTAATACTATTTTCTTAATACACAAGCCTTGTGAGCATACAATTTTTATCCTTACATTCGTTGAGCATTATTGAAACCAAATCTGCGACGTGTAAATGGCTCGATCATTGCCGTAAAGCGCGTGCGATTTTAACCGCAAAAAAATGAAGATTTATATTGCTTTTGTTTTAGCTCTTTTCAGTCTTAATGCATTTACCCAGAGTGATATTACACCAAAAGTAACGGACGCCCTTAAGAAAGGTGATGCAGCAACTTTAGCCCAGTTTTTTATGCCCCAGATCGATTTGGCTCTTATGGGACAAGAAAGCAACTATTCCAAAGAAGAGGCTCAAAAGATTCTTGCCTCATTCTTCCAGCAGGTCGGAGCCACTCAGTTTGTAATCAAACATCAGGGTACTTCTAAGCTCGATGATCAGTATAGAATTGGCGAACTTACCACGGCCAAAGGCATTTATAGGGTGACCTTCTTTATGAAAAAATCCGGGAATGCCATCCTGATCAAACAACTCAAGATAGAAGGTCCCGGAGATGAGGATTAAGTAATTCCAACAACATTAATATACAGCCCTTCCTTTTCGCACAAGGAGGGGCTGATTGTTTTCTGACGAGTTTACTCCACTTTTAACTCTTTAAATTACCTTGGCCGCCGATGGAAAATACTTTTGATCTCGATGATTTTTTGAATCGCGCATTAGCCGAAGATATTGGCGATGGCGACCACACAAGCCTTTCGACCATTCCCGCAGATGCCATGGGCAAGGCCAAACTTCTGGTAAAAGAAGACGGAATTCTTGCAGGAGTGGATATTGCCATAAGGGTTCTTCAACTTGTGGATCCTTCTCTGGCCATTGAAAAACTTATGGACGATGGTTCGCCGATGCGAAAAGGTGATATCGCCTTTTATGTAAGTGGGCCTTCGAGAAGCATCACAATCGGTGAAAGGCTTGCCCTCAACATTATGCAGCGTATGAGTGGAATTGCAACCAAAACTCACCGCATCCAAAGCCTGATCAACTCTACGAAATGTAAATTACTGGATACCCGCAAAACAACTCCCGGCTTCAGGTATTTCGAAAAACTGGCCGTGAAAATTGGCGGTGGTGTAAATCATAGAATCGGGCTTTACGATATGATTCTGGTTAAAGACAACCATGTGGATTATTGCGGTGGAATTAAACCGGCCTTGCAACATGTAAGGCAATACCTCAAAGACACAGGCCGAAATCTAAAGGTGGAGGTTGAAGCACGGAATCTTAAGGAGGTCGAACAGATTCTGGAAGAAAATCTAGCCTTCAGAATTTTGCTTGATAATTTTAAGCCTGAGGATTTAAAAAAAGCTATTGAATATATCAATGGCCGGGTGCTTACAGAGGCTTCTGGTGGGATTAATGAGAGTAACGTGCTCGAATATGCGCAATGTGGTGTGGACTTTATATCGATGGGGGCACTTACACATCAGATTCAAAGTCTGGATTTAAGTCTAAAGGCAGTCCAATAATTTGTTGTTATGGTTAAAAGTTGGCTGAATAATTTCCGCAATTCCAGGTTGAACAATGGTCTCAGTACCTTTCTTGCTGGAATTAAGCCTCCGGGATTTCAAGGGTTGTCTCTGCTGTATGTAATGACCTTTTTTTGGGAAGCCATTATGAAGGGTCAGATTATGACTCGCTCTGCAGCCATTTCTTTTAAATTATTTCTTGCCTTTTTCCCTGGAATAATTATGATGCTGTCGTTGATTCCCTATATTCCCATAGATAATTTTCAGCAAAGCCTGTTTGATAGTATTCGCGGATTTTTTCCGGGAGACACTTTCTCTCTTTTTGAGTCAACACTCAACGACTTAATCAACATAAAAAGAAACACTCTTCTCTCTCTCGGTTTTATATTGGTTTTCTACTATTCGTCCAATAGTATTAACGCCATTCTGGCTGGATTTAATTCAAGCTACCACATTGAAGAAAGGGGTCATCCATTGATGATTCGCCTGGCCAGCCTGATACTGATTTTTGTACTTGGCTTTATTATGACGGTAGCGGTTGCCCTGATTATTTTCAGTGGATCACTTTTCGAGTATCTGCACAAGGTGCATGTTATTGGTGACAAAGGATATATTCCTATTTTGAATACTGTAAAGTGGATTATTTCTGTACTTCTAGTTTATTCAATGATTACTACACTTTATAATGTAGGTGCCGGAAGAAAAAGAAGAAAGTGGAGATTTCTGAATGTGGGTGCGACTCTGGCCACATTTGTATTTGTCATTTCGTCGCTTGCTTTTGCTTATTTCGTCAATAACTTTGCCTCCTATAATAAGTTGTACGGCTCTCTTGGATCGCTTATGGTACTTTTGATCTGGCTCAATACCAACTGTATGATCGTATTGGGAGGATTTGAGTTGAACATGAGTATTTCGAAAGCCCGCAGAAGTATTCCAAAACCAAAGACAATTATTAAAAATACAATTAAAGAATGAAAACGCTACTTCTTTCATTACTCGTCCTGGCCGCCTCTGTGATCCATTCTCAGACTGTTCTGGGAAAATGGAAAACCATTGATGACGAAACCGGCAAGGAGAAATCTATTGTTGAAATTTACGAATCCAATGGCAAGGTCTATGGCAAGATCATACAGTTGTTCAGGGATCCTTCGGAAGATCAGGACCCATATTGCGACAAATGCGATGACGACAGAAAAGGACAAAGGATTACAGGAATGATTATCGTTCGTGATATGACCCTTAAAGACGGATATTATCAGGGAGGTACAATTTGCGACCCGAAAAACGGCAAAGTCTACAAATGTGAATTCTGGTTGAGTGCAAATGACCCCAACAAATTAGAACTTCGCGGATATTGGGGATTTCTTTACAGAACACAAAACTGGGTGAGAGTTTCATAAAGGTACTTCAAACAGGAACTGCCTGCTCCTTTCTTCTGCCAGATAGCTTTTGAAACAGAAATCTAAAGCCAATAATAAAATGACAGCAGATCGTTGTCAACCAACCATAGTGCCTGACCATAATATCAAATCTTTCTTTCCATGCTTTCTTTTCGCGACTTAAAGAAACGCCTCCTTCCAGAAATTTTGAAATTGGAAAGTTGACATTTACAATTGACTTGGATTGCTTTAACGCATTGATCACCCAATCAATATCTGCGCTGACTTCAAAATTCAAGTCATATTCTTTGCACAAAGATCTTTTGATGAGAATGGACTGATGTGATACGCTCATGCCCCATCTGAAACTGCGCCAATCGAGCTTATCCGGAGGTGATAAATGCCGTCGACCCAGGATTTTTCCAGTCACATCAACAACTCTGGTATCGCCATAATAGACGTCTGCATTAGACGCTGTATGCATGATTCTTTCAATCGTGTGTTGATCAAAAAGCAAATCACCTGCGTTGAGAAAATATACATAATCGCCCTTAGCCAATCGCAAGCCCTTGTTCATCGCATCGTAGATTCCATTGTCTTTCTCTGAAATAAATTGATCAATTCTACCCGAATATTCCCGGATAACGTCAGCGGTTCCGTCCTTACTGCCACCGTCCACAATGATGTATTCAATTTTCGGGTATGTCTGTTGCAATACACTCTCTATAGTTAATCGGATCGACTTTTCCTCATTATAAGAAATGGTAATTATGGATACAACAGATTCAGTCATGCTGCGAGAATTTTGGTATTTCTAAATAAGTTGTGGCCTGAATAGCATTCTTTGCGATAAAAACCTGAACTTTACTTTTTTCGAAAATTAACGCTACAAAGCCGATCAAACGTATAACCTTCGGTTGTGCAGGATGATGCATTTGATAAAACAGGGCTTTTATTAAAAATATTGCTTTCAACAAGGTTGTGCTATTAGGGTTATTGATAAACTTTGGACACTGATTTTTCATTCTCCTTTGCAAGAAAAAATTAGTGGATATAATTTTTCCAAAATTCCTTGTCATACTTTTCCCATGCGTGCACTCCGAAGGGCAATTTACCCGCTGTGATCTCCAGAGATTTGGATACATTCATTTCGAAAGCGAATAAAAGGGCTTCTTTGTAATCCGGCTTTTTAAAAAACGGATTCATCCATGAAATCAATACTCCCCAAAAGATGTCTTCATTCTTACTCAAGAAGAGTGTTAGTGGCCGGAAGAGTATTGAGTTAAACAAATGGGACCTGACCTTTCTCAATGAGAACCCGCCGTTACCAACTTTATTTACAAACCATCCGGTCATATCAATCAGGGGCTTCTTTCCATTCAGTGGCGGTGGGGTAAGCCATGGAGCTCCTATATAGTCATATCCTTTTGCGCACCAGTGCAACAGTTGATTATCGAATACATAGGCATCCAATTGACAAATCAAAATATATTCATACTGTCTGAAACGAAAATAAAATGTCGGCGAATACATTAATCGACTGTAACCCTGTACGCTTTTAAAGTAACCATCACCGAACCTTTCAACAGAAGCTTCGGGAATAATTTTCAGGTAATTGTCAATGCTAAAACTCTTCGGGCAAATAAAAATAATGTTGAACCCACCAAGTATTTTCCTGACCTGGTGCAAGGACTTTTCTTCATTATTGGTGAAAGCCTCAGCATAAACGGGTATGATTACAGCGGCTTTCAATGATTTTCAATATAAGATTGAACGACGGGTTGCAGCTTGGCTTTCCACGTGAGGTTTTCACTTGCATAAGCGTTTAATGATTTCGAAAAATTACTATCGGAACTTACGCGCAAATAAAATTCAATTAAAGTGCTTATGTTTATTGGTGTATCGTCTGCATCAAGACACAATAAATAGGGGTAATTATCTGGAAATCCGCGGTCTTTATACGCAACCACAAATGGAATACCACGCGCAGCATACTCGCGTGACTTCAGGGTAGAAGTCTCGCCTTTGGCCACATTAATACGATGCATACCAAGGCTGCCAATTCCCAAATGGCATATAGAAAACATTTCTATCAATTTAGCGCCACCCAAAAAACCGTGAAAATGCACTTGCTCTTGCAGCGCATTATTCGATACAATGTCTTTTAGATTTTGAATTTCTGCTCCTTCTCCAACAATATGAAAATGGACCTTTATATCCCGCTCCTGTTTGTAATATTCTTTAATACCCAATATCAATCTATCGAAGCCATGCCAGATCTGTACATTAGCCAATCCAAGCAGGTGAAGATTTTTGCCATCAAATTTTACCGGATCAACCAATCCATAACTTTTCACATCTATGCCATTATCCGTAACTATAGTGGGGATATCAAATATCTTTTTTTGCTTGGAAAATGTAACTATCCTCTCAATATAATTCTTGAAAAAACGGGTATTAAAAGCATCCATTCTTACCTCAATCCTTTTCTTAAAGGGCGCATTGGCAAATTCAAAAATATATGGATAACTGGGTACCTCCATGTAAATTTTAATTTTGTTGTTTTGCCTTTTCATCCTTCTCAACATCATTAAAAATAACGGATTTGTAATGAAATGCCTGATATAGACATAATCATAATCGGCTATTTTTAGATCGGATAAAAAACCAAAATACAGGTACTTTAAAAATTCCAACTTACTCCTGGTACTCCTGCAACTTTTGAAATGACTACCTACAATCTTCACCTCATGATTTTCAAAAAACAAAACATCGGTTTCAATCCCCAATTCTTCGAAAGCCCTGGCCTGGGCAAAAATCTTATTTCTTATTCCACCATTGGCCGGAACTGCCAGATTCATTTTGGTGAAAAAAAGTAACCTCTTCATTAGCGCTGTAATTGCATTTTATTCAAAGCAAATTAAGTCCAATTGTACCAATTAATCAGAATTTCTGAAATTATTTTCGAAAACAGACTTGTTAAAGCAATCGCCTGCAGACCAACTCAAATCGGCAAAATGCTTCATGGAGAAATTAATCGGTGAACCACCCTTCAAATGTGCACAGAAGGGTTTAACTTTGGCGCAAGAACGTTACATGTAATATGAAAATAATTCAAGTTGTTGGGGCACGTCCAAATTTTATGAAGGTCGCTCCACTGCATCGAACCATTCAGCAAACAACCAATTGGACTTCCAAAATAGTGCACACCGGACAGCACTTCGACTCTAAAATGAGTGATGTTTTTTTCACTCAACTTGAACTACCCAAACCGGATTTTTTTCTTGGAATAGGCCCTGGAAGCCATACCCAGGTTACTGCCAATATAATGCTTGCCTTTGAGGAGGTTCTGATCAATGAAAAACCTGACCTGGTGATCGTAGTGGGCGATGTAACATCTACACTGGCCTGTACATTGGTTGCGGTTAAAGCAGGGATAAAAGTGGCGCACATAGAAGCTGGCCTGAGAAGTTTCGACAGGACCATGCCGGAAGAATTGAATAGGATTCTAACCGATAGCGTGAGCGATTTTTTATTCGTCACAGAAGAAAGTGGACTTGTAAATTTAAAACGTGAAGGTGTTGACGAGAGCAAAATATTCTTTACTGGCAATGTCATGATCGATTCATTGGTGCGCTACCATGATAAATCAGCGCACTCAACTATACTCGGTGATTTGGATTTGACAACCAAAAACTACATCACCGTTACCATGCACAGACCGGCCAACGTGGATACTGAGCAAGGTTTAAGTTCCATTTTAGATCTCCTCGAACTTTGCACGCAAAGAATAAAGGTGGTCTTTCCCATTCATCCCAGAACACGTGTACACATTGAAAAATATGGTCTTACACAGCGATTAAATGCGATTCCCAACCTCGTTCTTACAGAGCCTTTGGGGTACATTGAATTTTTGCAGCTCATGACACATTCTCTTGCATTACTTACTGATTCCGGAGGCATACAGGAAGAAACCACTTACCTCGGCATTCCTTGTCTGACCTTCAGAAATTCAACAGAAAGACCAGTTACTGTTTCGATGGGAACGAATATTCTTCTTGCCGACTTAAATGCCCAAAACGCCTTTAAGGCTTTGGAATTGATATTGAACGGAAAAATAAAACAGGGAACCATTCCACCCTTTTGGGATGGAAAAAGCGCACAACGAATTGTAAAGGAACTGCAAACAATTTTGACGCGATAACTACTTAAAATCCAGATTTAAGATTCAACAACCTGACCGAAGCATCAATTACAATAGCGGCAGTAATGACTCTTGGGGTTGTGACTGAACTGTGGTGCAGTATAGACAGAACCGGCCCATCGGATAAGCTCAGATTCGAATTGAAGCAATAACGTCTGATCAATCGGTGCTCCGTTTTTTGTAGTTAAAAATGCGTAACCTCTGGAATGCTCTCTAAAACTATAAAAGCCAGCCTTGACTTGCGACTGATCCTTATTCTGCGAAGAATACATGTATATATAACTCAGCAATTGCAAAGTCTTGCCATATTGATTATTACTAAAAAGTACCGAAAGATCATCCTTTAAAACCAAATCCCTGGCTTCAATCTTACCGGTTTTATAATCCAGAATACTTATCTCCTTCCCGGTTCTTTGAATCCGATCTCCCTTTCCTTTGAGCTTGATCTTTTTATCAAATCCATATTGAACTGACGGGATTTCGGCTGACATTGCAAACTCCACATCAATAATTTCCTGCTCAACTGCCACATTCTTCTTCATCAGATTTTTTTCATAACCAATCATTCTCACCAGCATATTTTTTACCACACCCCGTGCCAATCTGGATATACCAAATTCGCTCTGATCCAGAATATGCTGCTTTTTGAATGCGTCTCCAACCCACTGATCAATATTTTGAAGCAAATTATCAATGTCCTTTTCTACCGGAAATGAAGCCTTATACTGAATCCAAAAATTCTCCAACACATCATGTACAATACTTCCGAAAGTAGCGGTGGAAATTTGCTCCTCCATTTCTTCCTTTTCGCCCAGGCCTAAAATGTAACGGTAGTAAAAATCGAGCGGGCAATTTACATACTTATTGATGGCTGATGGAGATATTCCTCCTTCAAATAATTTATCAAGTCTGCCATGGGCAAATTTGTCATTGAGTACCGAAGAGTATTTATCATCGTCGAACAAATTAAGCGCAGAATGAATATTTCTTCTTACTATCTGCAATTTGGGATTTCGGATTACCCACTCACTTTCAAGCTGGGTAATGTACCTGCTTTGCTCGGATGCCTGAAAATCTGCTGAAACGGTGGAATAATAAATATCAACCTGAATGCTCCTCTGTAATAACCTATAAAAGGTATAAGCCACAGCGGCCTCGCGTTCCTCCCCTGAAGGCATTTTATACATACTGCGTAAATCCCAGGGAATAAAAGAAGCTTCTACATTATTTCCGGGAAGATTTGCTTCGTTGGCTCCAAGCAAAATAATGTGGTCATAATCAAGTGCCCTGGTTTCTGCAAGATCAAGCACATCCATTGTTCCCTGCTGATCAGATTCGTTTGTATAATAATTACCGGAGAGCCATTGATGCAGAAGCCATCTGGCAGATTCCACTGATTGTACAAACTTTGACTGAGCTGTCCGTTCGCTAACGCGCTCTACGGCCGAAAGAATATGAATGACTTCAATTTGCTCATTTGCAAAACGCATAATGAACTGGTACAATTTCTTCCACCACAATTCCGGCTTTTCAAAATCACTGATCAACTTTAAAAGTGATTCTGTTTCCGGAAATTTTATGGCCAGTTTGGCCGCTCTTTTATGGTCGAGATAATTCCACTTCAGCTCTGTAATGGTAGAAATAACCTCATTACAAAGGTTATCATTAAATGCAATTGAAACAGAAGTGCGAATGAGGTCCTGAAAATCTTTATAATAAATTCCTCTGCCACCCGATGATCTTGAATGCGCATAAATCAACCGATCTACCCATTGCGCGAATGGATGTTGAAGAAGGGGAATACGAACGGTGTAATTGGCAATAATTCCCGAACTCTCCAATGTGCGTTTTAAAGGAATTCCAAGTGCAGGATCGGCCAATACAATTGCCATTGAAGGTGAAAGTTCTCCTTCTTTCTGAAGCTGACTTGCCACCTCAAAAACCTGCCCCATCGGAGTCGTGCTTTGGATAATATTCAACACTTTAGACCCGGATGCCATATAATTGCCAATCCATCTTTCAATCGGTGCGCGAGCCAATTCCTTTCTCATGAAGAGCCCTGCTTCATGTAATTTGTCCTGCGCATAATACTGATCGCCGTCCCACAGAACCACCACATTGGAATTTTGCTTTAGTTTTTGGATCAGCTTGTCCTCAGCAGGTGTAAAAGAGGTCATTCCGGCAAACCAAAAAGTAAAGCCAGAATACCTGGTATTCAACACGGAAATATCTTCTCCCAACTTTCGTATCAGGGAAGCATAGGTCCAGGTATTGGTTGCGTTTTGTAGCTTTCCGAAAACCTCATACGCACTTCCCATGTGGTTCCAGAATTCGAGATAGCGCTCCTGCCCCTCGCTCAGATGATGGCTGTTGAAACTCCAGCTTTCAACTTCCTTGATGCGACGCAGATCAACAAAAAGCGATTGCGAAGCCACCAGGTGCTGATCCACATCGCCAAAATCTATAAGAACTGAGGCGCACCACTTGAGAAATGTATCGAAACTTTCTGCAGGTTTCATGACGCGATTGAAGGCCTCGTACAAAAGGAGATATTGCTCCACTTTGGAGGCCAGCGTCTGATCAGAAAGGCTTTCTGCGAGTTCGGGGAGAGTATAAAATTCGGGTGCCCAAAATTGGTTGCCCACCAGAAATGCCAACTCCTGTCTCAATTTCAGACCTGCCTTTTTTCCGGGAAGAATCACCACAGTTCTGGAAAAATCACTTCCGTGCTTTTTCACAATTTCTGCCGCAACCTGTTGAAGAAAAGTCTGATTCATATTAAAATACCAATGGCAAAGAAACGCTTATGGTGCAAATTTGCAGCTATGAATTCCACATACAATTATCCACAATTCAGAAAATTAAGCAACGACAGAAGCTTTTATGCCATTCATTCAGCGGATAGTATGACAGAAATAAAGCGCTCAGAGCGCAAATGGTCTGAATATCAATTGGTGGCGAGAATTCTTCCCGAGCGGCTGCTCATCAAAGACCTGTTGGAATGCAGCCACGAACATTACCAGATTATCACTGCTTCTGATTTTGATTATTTCAAGACGTTTTGTCAAGACCACCTGGAAAAGAACGATCTATAAACATTAACTTATTCAAACAAATTCGGAATCTTAAATACTTTCCGGGTTAATATGCTGGAATTTCGACAAATGATTACAATCAACGAAAATACGTCTCTGAAGCCTTACAACACATTTGGTATCGATGTGTCCGCAAGATACTTTGCACCCTTTACCAGCATTGACGACCTCAGGGAATTGCTCGGTCATCCACAGGTGAAAAATGGCAACCGGCTTATTCTGGGAGGTGGAAGCAACATGCTGCTCACCAGAAATTTCAACGGCATTGTACTTAGGAATGAACTAAAAGGAATTGAATTGATTCGCGAAGACGATTCGCACTATTTCGTGAAATCACAGGCAGGAGAAATCTGGCATTCTCTTGTGGTGTACTGTATCAAAAGCGGATTTGCAGGAATCGAAAATCTATCATTAATTCCGGGTTGCGTCGGTGCCAGCCCCATGCAAAATATAGGAGCCTATGGTGTAGAATTAAAGGATGTGTTTGATTCTCTTGAGGCCATTCACATTGAAGATGGTCACCTCAAATCATTCTCGCTCGACGAATGTCAGTTCGGCTATAGGGAGAGTATTTTTAAAAAAGAGGAAAAGAACAAATGGATCATTCTTTCGGTGACATTTAAGCTGAATAAAAGAGCCATTCTGAATACCAGCTATGGTGCTATAGATGCAGAACTTGACAAAATGAATCTTGACAAGGTAACCATCAGGGATGTCGCTCAGGCAGTTATTAATATCAGAACAGCCAAATTACCTGATCCTAAAATCATTGGAAATGCAGGCAGTTTTTTCAAAAACCCTGTCATTACCATTCAATTGTATGAGAAGATTAAAAAAGCATTTGCCAATGCTCCATGTTATCCTATCAATGAAAATGAAGTGAAAATTCCGGCAGGATGGCTTATTGAACAGGCCGGCTGGAAGGGGAAGAACCTGGGTAATTATGGTGTACACGCAAACCAGGCGTTGGTGCTGGTGAACTACGGCAGTGCCACGGGAAAGGAAATTTACGACCTCAGTACATCCATAATTGAAGATGTAAATTTTAAATTCGGAGTTGAACTTGAAAGAGAAGTAAATATTATCTAATCTGGGTCAGACATCAAAACTTCGCGCAAGGCATAATTCTTATTTTTTTACTTCGCTGGTTGTGTTTATTGGACCATTGGTAAACCAGCGAAAGTTCATGCGAACCTGCTGTGCTTCCTATACCCAAACTCGAAACTGTGATGTCGTAACTGTAACCGAACTTATAGCGCGATGCCTGAAATCCAAGCAGAACCGCTACTGCATCGTGATTGGGGTAACCATAAGTATTGCTCTTCATTGGCAATCCGCGGTACCATATACCCAGTACCACCGGCGAAAACTCGTAGTAAAAACCCAGATCAAGTTGATCGAAGTTCTGTTGCGAAAGATAATTCGCCGCAAGAACAATGTGTTGATCCAAACGCGAAAGAGAGTTTCCCCTTACTCTCAACCTCACTCCGCCGTGTGCCGATATTTTGCGAAACATAGGCACCTGATTGGAGTTGTAAAAAGACTCGTTGGGCCTGTTGGAATGGAATGCAGAAACGCCGAGCCAAAACTTTGGACCATATAACAACAAGCCACTTGCAAAATCAAAATAGCCAACCGGACGTATTGTTCCCTGTTCGATAGAGACCGGATTACCATCGCGAATCATTTGATCATAGAAAAGAAGTTTGTCAAAATCAATGCTGCGCTGGCCATATCCAAATTGTAAAGCCGGCCTGAAAAACAAATTCCTTTTTATCTTGGCTTCATAGGCATATTGAAAACTCACCTGAGAGGTTTTTAGTCCGCCACTTCCGGCTTTGTCGTAATTCACCAACAATCCCATACCACTATTGATATTGGGCATAAACTGGTCGAATGAAATATTAAAGGCATTGAAGCCACCTGGAATCGAAGACCATTGATTGCGATATTGGGCAGATAATCTGCTTTGCACAGATGCTCCCGCAAAGGCAGGATTTACGTATGCCGGATTCGCATAGAACTGGGTGTATTGCTGATCTTGCGATGATGCAAATACATGCAGTAAAACTAAAACCGAAATTGTATATATTTTTTTCATCTTTTCAGTCAGGTTATTGAATTGGGTATTTCAAAATTCTTTGTGCATTTTCTAATTTTATTTTACCAATAAGGTCACATCGCCGGCTTTTACCATTTGTTGTCCATCGACGAAACGGGCCCGCACTTTCCACACATAAACATCCTGCTTGGCAAGCTGACCTCTGTAATATCCATCCCAGCCTCTATTCACATCCTTACTTTCAAATAACAACTCTCCCCACTTATTGAATATCTGCAAATGATATTCTGTTACACCCACATGCTCAGGGAAAAACACATCATTGTCATAAGACATCGCATCATAATATCCACCGTTAGCCGAAACATTGTTTGGCGTAAAGGCATTCGGAAAATTCATAATGCCCGAATTCTTCGCCTTTACAATTCCGGGTAAAACTATCGTATCCGGACAATTGTACATATTATTGGCAATAAGCTGAACGTCATACTCGCCTTCCTCCTGATAATAATGAACAGGATTAGATTCAGTACTTGTTTCGCCATCACCGAATGACCATTCATACTGATTCGCATTTTGCGAAAGATTCAAACAATAAACAGGTTGATCCGGAATATTTACTTCGTTGGGTGTAACTGTGAAAATGGCTATTGCCGCGGGATTCACATGAATAATATTTTCCAGTGTTATTTGTTGTGTGCTTCCATCGGGGCCGGTTACCGTCAGTGTAACCGAATAGGTTCCGGCTTGCCAATACGTATATACCGGATTGGTGGCATTGGCTATACCTCCATCTCCAAAATTCCAAAGGGATGATACGGCATATTCACTCAGGTTGGTAAACTGAACTGTGAGCGGAGCACAGCCTTCGGCAGGTCCTTCAAAGAGGGCCACTGGTGCTGGCGGAATTACTTCTACCGTCTGGATGATGGTGTCGCCGCAAGCTCCATTTCCAACAATTAATTCGATATTGTATTCGCCCCAGGTGCTGTAAGTATATGATCCCGGTTCAGCCACATAAAGATCTGTTCCGTCATCCATATCCCATTGATAGGTCAATGAACCTCCTGTTGTCGTATTGTCTATAGTAAATGTTGCCGCCGGCCATGTCTGTGTTTGTGGGGTAACAGTAAAGCCCGCTTGAGGAACAGGATATACTTCCACAAAGGAATAAGCAGTATCTGAACATCCAAAATTGTCCATTAACACCAGCGATATTGTATACGTCGTATCGTTATTTCCCCAATTGAAAAATGTATGCGATGGTTCGTAATCACCCGACATGTCGCCGTCACCAAAATCCCACAAATAAGTATTTCCGCCATCACTGGTATTGTCAAAGTAAGTTTGAAGTGGTGTACAACCTTCTGCATCGATATAAAAATCAGCCGTAATCTCTGGTGCTACATCAATAGTCAGGTTATCCGAACTGGTACAACCGTAATCAGTGGTGGCGTGTAAAGTAATGTTGTATGTGATAACATTGTCCGTGAAGTTGAAGTAGGTATAGGTGTGCGATGCAGCATCGGTTTGAGATGTCTGGCCAGTTCCATACACCCATTGGTAATTGTCTGCTCCCAGGGATTGATTGCCTAAAATTGCATTGGTGGGATAACAACCATAAACGCTATCCATCAAAGCTACTGCTACTGGTGTATGCATTATTTGAATAGACCTGTAACTTGTATCGGTGCAACCGAACTCGTTTGTGGCCACCAACATGGCAGTAAAATTCTGATCGTTTTCGTTGTCAGTGGTGTATTGGTGCAATGGATTGGTTTGGCCGCTGAACTGCCCATCGCCAAATGTCCACTCGTAAGAAATGGCATCCTGACTTTGGTTTATAAAGACGGCATTGAAGGGAGAACATCCAATGGTATCTACTTCAAAATCTGCTACCAGATCCGGGAAGATGGTAAACACTGCCGATGCTGTATCGATACAACCTTCAATTGAAGAGGCTACCAATAAGATATTAAAACTGCTTTGACCATTTTGAAGATTACCAAATTCATGCACATGAACGGGATCCGAATTGGTTGATGTATTTCCATCGCCATAATTCCATGAATAGGAATCGGCCAATGTAGAATTGTTCGTGATCTCAAGTGGCTCAGGCGTGCAGGCTGCAGATAGATTAATTCCAAAATCTGCCACAGGTGAAGCATGTACAACAAGCTGTGCCGAAATATTATCTGTGCAACCGAATGAAGATGTAACGGTCAGATTAACATTGTAAATTGCTGTTGAATCTGATAAGTTTACAAAATAATTCGTTGGATCTACAACTGAAGATTGTTGTCCATTGCCAAAGTCCCAGGCCGAACTCACTGCTCCAATGCTGATGTTATTAAAGAACACATTGGCTGGTGAACATTGTGGATCAGGTGCTTCAAAAAGTGCCTGAACATGCGGGTGAACCTGAATGGCCGTTGTGTACTGACCGGTGCATCCATAAATGTTAGATGCATTCAGTAATATGTTGTAAGTCTGTGTTGACAATGTGCTGTTGACATACTCGTGCTGAATCATTGATCCCGAATCATTCGAAGTCTGACCATCACCAAATGTCCAGTTAAAAGAATCGGCATTGGTGGTGGTATTATTGAAATTCATTACCACCGGACTACAGCTCGTAAGCAAACCAGGAGTAAACGACACAACTGGAGATGGATAAATAATTACCTGATGAGATTCCGAATCTGTACAGCCAAAAGATGAAGTCACCGTAAGATTCACATTGTAAGTCGCAGCAGTATCAGACAAATTCACAAAGTAATTCGTCGGATCTACCTGCGCGGATTGCTGGCCATTGCCAAAATCCCATGCCGATGCAATCGAGCCCGTGCTATTGTTATCGAAGAACATAGTTGCCGGAGAACACTGCGGAGCAGGTGCTACAAAGCTCGCCTCCACATTGGGATGAACTTGTATAGTAGATGAATATTGACCCGTGCAACCATATTCGTTTGACGCATTGAGCAATAAAATATAGCTCTGTGTTGCCGATGTGCCATTGATGTATTCGTGTTGCACCATTGTACCGGACTCAGAAGAAGTTTGACCATCGCCAAATGACCAGTTATATGAATCTGCATTTGTGGTGGTATTATTAATACTCACCAATACAGGGCTACAGCCTGTTATAACATCTGGCGTAAACATGACCGTGGGAGATGGATTAACAGTAACCGAATGAAAAACAGAATCGGTGCAGCCATAGATCGAAGTAACCTGTAAGCCCACGTCGAAAACAATTGGGCTTGAGGTATTATTCGAATAAAAAGTAGATGCATTGGCAGTGGCCGATTGAAGTCCGTTTCCGAAATCCCATTCAAATGAAGATGCATTTGTACTTGAACTTGAGAAATTCAAAGTAATCGGAGAACATTGTTCGCCTGGCGCTGTAAAGGCTGCGTCTATGCCTGGAAACACTTCTATATCCAATGAAAACTGTGACCCGCAACCATTGTTGGTAAGGGCGGATAAGATTACATGGTAAGTCTGAACAACATTCGAGTTATTGGTAAAAGTACGATTGTGATCTAATGCATTTGTTGTGGACGTACTTCCATCATCGTAATCCCACAAAAAAGAATCTGCATTGATTGACAAATTCGAAAAATCAACAACCAATGGACTACATCCGGAAACAATTGAAGCAGAAAACTGCGCCAACGGAGCAGGATGCACTATTACCTGAGTGGATGCAGTATCCGAGCATCCAAATCCGGAAGATCCTATCAAAGTGACGTCATAAGTAACATCAGCATTGGTATTGTTATCGAAAGTATGTGTGGGAAGGGCGAATGTTGAAGTGGAGCCATCGCCAAAATCCCAGTTAAATACTTGTGCTCCGGTGATAAATGGCATGGTAACCGTCAATGGTGCACAACCATCTGATCCGCTTATTGCAAAATCAAATTGAGCCAATGGATATACTACTATGGTATGTGTAACCTGATCGTTACAGCCATTTACATTATTTGCATAAAGGGTAATATCATAAGTATCTAAAACACCTGAATCATTTACATACAAGTGACTTGGATTAACCAAATTTGAAGTGGCTCCATCACCCAAATCCCAGAAATAACTTGTTGCATTGAAGGATGTATTGTAAAAAACAGCATCAAAAGGACTGCAACCGGGAGGATTGCTGCTGTCATCAAAAGCAGCGACAGCAGATGGATGAACAGTAACAAACAATGAGTCACTTCTGCCACAGCCAAAGGCGTTGGTGGCTGTCATGAGCACCCTAAAAGTTGTATCGGAACTGGTTGAATTTGTAAATTCATGTCCCGTTTCAAAATCCGTACTGGTTGCACCATCACCAAAATCCCATTGGTAGGTTACCGCATCGGTAGAGGTGTTGCCAAATTGAACCTGAAGGGGTGAACAACCAATACTAAGGTCTTGATTAATGGATGCAATGGGAGCGGCCTGCACCAATACAGTCAACGAATCTGAAGCGGTACAATTAAGTCCCTGCACGGTTAAATCTACAAGAAAAGTGCCCACACCATTGTACAAATGAAATGGATTCTGATCTAAAGCTGTCTGGCCATCGCCGAAATTCCAATTCCATGCTACGATGGAATCATTATTCGAAATTGTCGTCAAATCTAAAAATTGCGCCGTATCTCCTTCACATAAATTAATCACAGAAAGATCTACCACAGGAGTCGAATAAACGTTGATTGTTTCCGAATCACTGGAAAGACAACCGTTGAAACCAGTTACATTTAATATGGTCTGGTAAGAACCTGTAGAACCATAATAAATGGGTGCAGGATCTTGTCCTGAATAGGTACCCGGTGGAACGTCAAAAATCCACTCCCACTCTTCTACATCCTGACTCACCTGCGAATAATCCACCGTAAGTGAATCACAGCCTTCTATTAAGTCGGCCATTATTTCGACTTCGGGCGCAGGCAAGACTACTATCTGTACCGTGGCCACATCACTACACGCGCCGCTGGCTCCGGAGACAGCTACCCGGCTGGACACTGTAAAAGTTCCGGCCGTATTGAATACATAATTTATATCGCCACCGCTGGTAGGAAACCATCCAAATCCATTGCCCATATTCCATGAAAATGAATTGGCTTCTCCTGTGGCGAGTTGGTAAAACGTAACCGACTCTCCTACACAAATGGTATCTTTAGATGCAGCAATGTCCGCCACAGGTGGAGGAACAATTTGAATGGTAATACTTGTAGGAGCAATTCCGCAATAATTACTGTCGAGTAATTCTACAGTATAAGAACCGATGCCAGGGTAATGCATGGTATGCGGAAATGTGGGAGGCCATGGCGTCCAATCTATAATACTGTCGTGACCCAGATTCCAATAATCTCCGAAATTCCAGTATTCATAACGCTGGTAAATATTTCCCTGAAAAAGACAATTTCTATACGTTGTATTATTAAAGGTAACCGTTGTATCAGGATAACAAAGTACCATTACCGAAGCTGTTATAGATGGATCATCCAAATCCCAAATACGAATAGGATTAAAAGTAGCCTCTGAACTTCCACCCTGAACCACGTTGCAATAATTGCTTGAAGTAAGTGAAACTTCCGTTTCACAAGTCACGGTACCTATTTCATAGGTATGTTGAATGGTTTGTTGCCAATTGGTATAATCAAAAGTCAGCAACGGAGAACCATCACCAAAATCCCATACAAAAGTTGTAGTGCTCGAAACGTTGGTAGAGGAATTGATAAACTCCATCATTTGTGGTGCGCAGGCTTGCGTTAAACCACCCACCGGAATCTGAATAGATGAGCTGGTAGATTCCTCAGTTACAAGCACTCCGGAAACAACGCAACCGGTATTTACTTCAGTAATAATGATGTTAAATGTGTCAACGCTGGCAGCATAAAAGTGGCTCTGAAAAGTGGGAGCGCTCCACGACATTCCTGTCGAAGGAGCAGATCCGTCACCCCAATCAATGGTAAATTCACCCCAGTTTCCTGCCGGTGAAAGATTGAGCGTGTAATCATTGCCTGAGCAAGAGTACCAGTATGGATTGTCAACCACCTGCCCGTAAAAATCATATACACCGGGGCATTGCGCATTGGCACCCAGACCGATAAGTCCGAAGATAAATACCAAGGTGGTGATTTTGAGTTTCTTGTAAAGTCGTCCCATGGAGAATTTGTACGGTATGTCTTTGATTTCGACCATGGGAATGCCCTGCTTTTAGACTAAACTGGCAAATCAAACCGTTAAACAAGAAAAAAAAGGGGTCAAACTGAGTATTCGCCAAGTGGCATTTCAATCACGGCCCGATAGAATTCATCAAAAATTAAAGTCGGCTCCCCTTACTTTTGCGCCATGCAAATAGAAGTTTTGAAATCGAAAATTCACCGGGTAAAGGTGACAGAGGCCGATCTGAACTACATCGGCAGCATTACCCTCGACCCTATTCTCATGGAAGCCGTCGATCTCATTGAGGGAGAAAAAGTGCAGGTGCTCAATTGCAATAATGGTGAAAGATTGGAGACTTATGCCATTACAGGCGAGCGGGGTTCCGGTGTAGTTTGTCTCAATGGTCCGGCTGCCCGAAAAGTTCAGCCCGGAGATATTGTAATTGTTATTTCTTATGCCCGGATGGACTTCGAAGAGGCCAAAAAATTTGTCCCGAAAATTATTTTTCCCGATACCGCCAACAATACGATTTCCTGAATTTTATAACCCATACCAAATTTGACCATCTCACCTGCACTTAGAAACCTTACTAAATACGCTCTGTTTTTGGGCATCGGGGTTGGCCTGCTTTGGTTTGCTTACAGAAATGTAAAACTCGAAAAAATCATGGACAGCCTCAGACACGCCAATTGGCTGCTGATTGTGCTCGCACTGATTTTAAATTATTCGGCCACTGTAATCAGGGGCCTTCGCTGGAATACGCTTCTACAACCGCTGGGCTATAGAGCCGAGCCCTGGACCTGCGTTCACTCTGTAGCCTTTGGCTACCTCATGAATGATCTTGTGCCCCGATCGGGAGAATTGGCTCGATGTACTTTGCTCAATCGCGCCGAAAAAATTCCTGTCGATAAATTATTCGGAACTGTTCTCCTTGAACGTATTGTGGATATTATCATGTTGCTGATCGCCATGATGACAGCAGTTTTTTTCAATGCAGATGCCCTGTCCATCATGATGGCCAATGCAGATGCATCCAAGGGGAAAACATTGCTCATCATTTTGGCCATTGGCATCATTGGTCTTATCGCTACCATAATATTTCTCAGGAAATTCAGCAATATTCCTTTCGTGGCCAAGGTGAACAAATTCTTTAGTGGTGTACTCAATGGCATCAAGTCGATTTTACTGCTTAAGAAAAAATTGCAGTTTGTACTTCTCACCTTTGCCATCTGGCTCACCTGGCTTTTTATGACACAAACCATGATGCTCTCTTTGCCCGAAACCCAGGGCCTTGGATTAGCAGACTCCTTGTTTCTCATGGTGGCGGCCAGCCTTGGAATGATCATTCCAACTCAGGGTGGAATCGGCGCTTATCATTATACCACCATGCTGGGTTTTGTGGCCCTTGGATATGCCAATGCAGATGACCCATCTGTTTCTGAGGTTGGATTGACCTTCGCCGCCATTTCCTGGACAGGTAAAACTGTTTTGGAACTGATCATGGGCGCCGTCGGCTTTTTTGTGGTTACTTTTTTTAAAATGAAAAAAATTCCGCAATGAGTCAATCAGAAAACAAACCAGAAATTCTTGCCCTCATCAAAGAATGGAAAAAGCAACACCAGAAAATTGTTTTCACCAATGGCGTCTTCGACATACTTCACGTAGGGCATGTCGACTATCTCGAAAAAGCAAAATCATTAGGAGATAAACTTGTTGTTGCGGTAAACAGCGATGATTCTGTAAGGAGATTAAACAAAGCTCCCGAACGACCGATCAATCCCGAATTTGCCAGAGTGAAAATTATTTCCGCGCTCAAATGCGTAGATGCCGCTTTTATATTCAATGAAGACACACCACTCGAAATCATTCAGGAAATTCTTCCGGATGTTTTGGTAAAAGGCGGTGATTACGACGCATCCGAAACAGACCGGACTTCTAAAAAATACATCGCCGGATCGGCGGAGGTAAAAGCAAACGGCGGAGCGGTTGTTACGATTGATCTGGTGCAGGGATTTTCGACGACGGGGATTGTGGAGAGAATGAGGAAAGGGTAGTTGTTGATGGATGAAAGGCCAAACGAGTTTCCACCGTACCAACTTGACCATATCAATCATAGCTCAAAAAGTATAATTTCGAACTCTAAGGTTTAAGGGGAGCTGTCAGAACTTCGTTTATTAGCTATTGTTTCCATCGTCTTCAAAGTTGCCTGTAATATAGAAAACTGTGTCAATAAAATACAGAACTTCATTTCTTGTAAGCACATTCTCGTCATGAAGATCTTCCAAAATTACCCCTAGCTCCTTATTAAAGTAGTCATTATTGCGGGTGTTCACAAAACCGTTGTGTTGAAGAAATGCTTTCACCAAATCAAGGTCCGTAGGTTCGGTAATGGTGACAAATGATTGTTCTACAACTGCATATAGAATTTTTTCTTGCTTTGTGAATCCAAGTAAACTGTAGGCAGTATCAGGGAAGAAGTAATTATGCAGTAATAAGTTTAGGAAATAATCCCTCCAGGATTTGTAGTAGATCGTATCATTAAGTTTCAAAACATGATCAGAATCTTTGAGATAGACCTTCTGTTCCGCACCTTCGCTCACATAATGGCTGAAATCAACATCTCTCCACAGATTATTTTCCGAAATGAATAATTCTAGTTTCTCTGTTTCTTGCTTTTTGAAATGCTTTGTGTCTGCAATTTCCTGGCTTGCTGGCGCGCTAATTTTAAGGTAATTGGCAATTGATTGGATAATTGTTCCAAACCTAACTTCGCTCTTTCCTGAAAAGACATTTTGTAAGTCATTTTTAATACTATTTTGCAAGTGACAAAGGTAATAAAATCTTAATTGAAGTCCAACAGCCTTCTTTTGACTCGAGGAGAGAAATAACTACCAACGGCAGACCGTGAAAAAACTCCCAATCCGAAGTTCATATTTCATCCGCTAAAAATACGCCAAACCTCTTGACTTGCTCTGACAAATTGTAAAATAATTCCGCATGGGAAGAATACACGGAATAGCCGATTTCAAATTGAATTCTACCGTCTGGATGACTTGATTGGCTCAGAAAATCTGGAGAGAGCGATCGAAAACTGGACACCGAACTATGATAAGATAGTTCCAAATCTGATGAAACGTTGTGTTTTAAAGGTTTTTGAGGCCTCGGATTTTTTGTATCTTAAAAGTACTTCAACTATTTGGTCTCGCCTATTGAGCTCTAATCAAAAACGGATAATATTTATCGGCAGAAAATGGGTGGTTTTTGATGGGGAGTTGGTTTTTTCACAACCTGACGTGACTGGGCTTGACGCAGGGCAGTATTAGAAAGCACAATGCTAACTTTATTACGAAAGCCAATAGAAAGCATAAATGTTGAATTTCCCACTTCTGCCTGACTTGCGTTCAAACCCATGTTATACGAGGCCGTAATTGTCATTCTTTCATAAATTTCCGAGTGGATTTGGCGCCGTTCTCAAATCTCACCAACGAGTAGTAACAACCTTTTTCCAGTGTTTCGGCATTAATGACTTGTTTAGTTGAATTGCCTTGTACACCGTTAATTTTGCGACCTGTCATATCAAATATTTCGATTGATAACATTCGTAGGTCGGACTCAAAAGTAACTGACTCTCTGACCGGATTCGGGTACAATGAAAACTTGGAGCTAGTTTGAAACTCGTTGACTGCATTAAAATCAACACTGCAAGTATCTACCGTTTCATCCCACTTAAACAGACAATTTGCACAACTATCTGTTGTTGCCACGACATACAAAGTATCATTGTAAAATGCTAGTTTTCGGTTGTAGTTATTTCCGAAGTGTGCATCTAAAGCACACCAACGGTGTCCGTCCCATTTGGCGAAGTTATCTGCAGGGATGTTTCCGATTTCATCGAAATGTCCGCATACATACAATTCACCTTCATGTACTTCCATGTCGTGGACTTCGCCATTGGTAAGACCATAACCGACATCGCTCCATTCTTCTCCATTCCATTTCATAATACCCTCACCTGAATTTCCTGCATCACGATCAAATGTACCTGCAACATATAGTTCTCCATTGTAAACAGCCATATCATATATAATGCAGAAACCTGAGGCGCCAGCAATACCGTTGCCAACACACGACCATTCTGTTCCATTCCATTTTTGAATATCAGCCAAGCAATCGTCATCAAATATGTTTCCTGCAATATAAATTTCATTTTGAAAGTACTCAATTGCTTGATAACCATTCCCATTGTCGGGTGGTAATTGCCAACTTGTCCAGGAAGCTCCATTGTAAGCAGCACCTCCATAACCAGTTAATCCAGCTATAGAAGTGTAATCATAACCCGCGACCCAAAGTTTATTATCGGCATTTAATAGGGAATAAATTGTATTTGACGTATGTGCCAAGGATACAGGATACCATGTTCCGTTGAAAAAACGAACAAGGCCATGTGTTTGTGGGATATTGTTAACTAACGTATCATAATCAATGTCATGAGGTCCTTTCATGTACAAAGTGTCATGATAAAACTCAAGGTCTGTTGGGCCAGTTATTATTTCATTGAAAGGCTCGTCACAATCATATCCGCAACCATATCCTGATACCGTTTGTCCGTCAAATGAGACGAATCCCCCCACGTGTTCTTCCTCATAATATCCAAAGTGACCCGATACGTACATTAAATTATGCATTGTATCTTCCACCATGTCATTAATTGTAAAACTAAAATGCCCCGTAGCAGGTACCCATGACTGGGCACCTGCATTGAAGCAGCAAAAAATTATGATAGTTGCTACGTCTGCTTTCATTGTTTTTGAAATTTGGAAGTAAATACTTGGTCATCTTTCTGCACTTGAAGTATATACATGCCCGAACTCAACTTTTCCAAAGGAATACTAACTAAACCTGATGGTGCTGAAGGCGAATTGATTTCAAACACCACTTTACCTATTGCATCAACAATAATAATATTGGCTTTTTCATGTAAAGCATTGTGGAATTTCACGTATAAAATATTTGCTGTGGGATTGGGAAAAACAACGAAACCACTGTTTTCAAAACCGCTCAATTCATTCACAACGGTTGACAGGTCTTCAATCTCCAAACGGCAGATCCAGGCATCGGTATTACCTGATGAAACGTTATCCATGAAATCGTCGTAATAAGCAATGTTGAGATCGCTACCATCAAAATCCCACCAAGGGAAATTGGTATCAGAACCACCTGTACCACCAATATAAAGTTTGGTGTCGTGCAGTGTCAATTCGCCGCCTCGTTCTACATAGTCTCCAACACCTTGTATGCCTCCCATGTAAGTTCCCCAAATCAAATTCTTATCGTTGAATGTGAGCAGAAAAGCATCGCGATTTCCCGAGGTTCCGGTTGTATTCAAATCGCTTTGATTAAATGCACCCGTTAGCTCTTGGATTACCATATTGTTGCTATTGGTGGTCCCAGTTGCGAATACTTCATACTGAGTGCGGGCAAGTATGTCCTTTACCCAGTCGTCCGCGGTACCACCAACAAAGGTACTCCACACCAATTCACCTTCATGAAACTGAGCAATAAAACCATCTCCACCAACGCTTGTACCATCATAAAACTGATTCGGATTTGAGGGCATTTGTAAAGGGAAATTGCCAGTGCTGGATGTGCGGCCACAAATAAAGAGGTCGTGCAAGGTTGTTGAAATACCAGATACATGTTCGGTGCTTGCGTTGCCTCCAAAAAATGTTGACCATTTAATAGTATTGTCCGGTTTGAATACTGCAAAAAAGCCATCGTAGTAGTTACCACCAAAGCCATTCTGCAGCCAATAGCCTTCTGGCCCGGTCATCTGAAACTCTGGTTGAGAGTTGGTATGCATAGAACCACATATAACAAGTTCTTTAAGAGGATTTACTTCAGCGTCTTTTATACGGCATGCCCCACCAAACTCCGTACTCCGGGTTATTTCTTGTTGATTGTTAAAACGAATAATAAATCCATTTCCACCAGTTCCATCATATAGATAACCTGAGCCACTTGGCTGAACTCCATCAAACCCCGTTGGTCCGCCACACATATAAAGGTCACCATCTGCATTCACAGCTAATGGAAACTGATCATCTACATAGCTATATGAGTTGCTTGAAGTAATGAAAGTACTCCATTCTAAAGACCCATAGACTGGGGAAAACCTTGACAGATAAGAAAAGAAAGCTCCGCCAGATGGAGGGTCGGTTAGCTGATAGGCCGTACCGTAAGACACCAAAGGAAAACCACCTGTTTCGGCACCTGTGCCTGATCCTGAAACAAAAAGCCCAGAGCTTGGCTCGTAAACTAAATTGGTGGCCTGCTCGTCACTACTGCCTCCAAAAACAGTACTATAGACTGGTGAACAGTTTGGCTTGAAGCGTTGAAGGTAAGCGTTATAATTTGTACATTCACCATCTGGACAACTATAGGTCAACATTCCGAATGTTTGAATAGGGAAATTCGGATCTTTGGTTAACCCACAAGAATAAATATTTCCCACTTCATCATGGTCGATACTAAAGCCTCTATCAAGTTGTCCTTCTCCATAATAAGTACTCCATTCAATATTCCCCGGATCTATTAATCCTCCACCACCCAGCATCATTTTCTTCTCCATTTCTATGACCAATGTTCCACTCCAACTCCCCGTGTAATAGAAAGAAACGTCACCACCATTCACCACATAATCTGGCTGCCATGTCAAAAGGGTCAACACACCTGTGGTGTTGTTCATGGTATAGACTTTGGCCTTGGGCTGTACGATGTCACCGAAAATGGTTCCAAATACAAGATCACCATTTCCATCGACAGACAAGGAGTTCTGACCTTCATAATGCATGGTGAAATCACCAGATGGTGAGCCAGTTCGCGCTACAATCCACATTCTATATCCTTGCGAATGGTTGGTGAAAATAATATCAGTATTGGCATAAGCACCCAACTTAGTTATGCTGCTATAATGAGCGGTGCGCTCAGATTTTTCGTTGGGCATATAACCCAAATAAAAATTGGTATAATGCGGCAACTCTTGTGTGGGATAAATTTTCGCATAATTATTACCTTTTTCAAAAGACATATCTATCCGGTGTAATGTATCTTCCGGCAAAGTGTCGGCTCTGGTATATACATAAGAAATTTTAGCGTCATCAATATAAGTACTTGGCCAGCCAGCGGGTTGGTAGTAT
>JANNEQ010000192.1:0-6218 GCA_031378885.1 Flavobacteriales bacterium | reverse complement strand
CTTTGATCATCACCAGATCTCTCATTCCGCTTCGCTGCATTCGAGATGACAACAACGCAAGGAGGTTAGCAAAGCACTCTTCCCACACCTTTCGGCGGGGACACGGTTCAGAGTGCTCACAATGGTCGAAGGTCGGTTTTATATTTGTGCCGAAAAGAACGTCCAACGAACTGTTAATTGGCCTTTGCGAATTGTATCCCCACCGAATGGTGGGGACGGCTTAATCCGCCCTCAGCCCCGTCATTCCGAAACGCAGCGGAGTGGAGTGAGGAATCTGGTTAGGTCAAAAGAAAGTAGCATGCGCAACGATGCATCCACTATCTTGTCAATGGCATCGAATCGAAGTGGAGTGAGAGATCTGGTAATGTTAGAAATGATGCAATTTTTTCACATCGTAAGTCGAATCTTAGTGATCTCATTCTTTTAACATTGGAGGACGGCCATTAACTCAGATTTGTCGCCTCATTCCACAGGTTTCGAACACTAATGGGTTTCACACCACAACCAGTTCGGTTGGGGTAGGCCGAGGCTAATAAAATTACGGCCTGCATGGTCAATCCGCACAATTTGCTTCATTACTCCCCAACTTTTGCGGTTGATCCAGGAATCCCACCAAAAAAGAGAGGCGCCTCAAGCGCCTCTCTTTTCAATTCAACTATTTTACTAATTCCGTTTTAATTCTTCAAAACAGTATAAGTAGTGGAAGAAGTTGAATTCGTTACTTCAAGGAAATACACACCCGTGTTGAATCCGGATACATCCAACACTTGTTGGTTGAATGCCCCGATATTCCTTTTGGCAATCACAACCTGTCCGAGAGGATTGAGCAAACGAATCTGCACATCCGAAGCAGATGTATTCGAAATGGTAATGACATCACTCATTGGATTAGGGAAGAATGATATGCCATCGATGAGCGTAGTTTCATCCACATTGATCGTACAGGGTCCTCCTTGTGCGAAGCACGTGACGGTAATGAAATTTGAAATGGCGAAACAACCTTCAATATTGGCAATATTCATTTCAATATCGGCGTTGGTTAATTCTCCGGAATAGTTGATGTGATAAATACGAAATGTGCCGGCACTTTCCTGATCAAAGTCGATTTCGTTAGGTGTAGTAGGCAAGTACTTAATTATGCCAGTATTACTGGTCACAACCCATTGGCCATTTTCGCCGGAATTCCCATTGAGTATAATCAATTCATTGATATAATCGGGAAAGGCGTCACTCACACAGAAGACAAAAGGATCGTTGTAAATGGTACCACCGAAATTTTCGTATACGCTAATGGCAATTGAATTCGAAAAATCAAAACATCCTTCAATATCAGATACATTGGCATCAACCTCAAGCCCGGTAATCAGGCCAGAATAGCTGAGGTGCCACAACAGTGAACTTCCGGGCGTTGCATCAGAAAAATCAATGTCTTCATAATTTGAGTTGATGTATTGAATCATTCCCAGTGGTGTGGTAATTACCCAAACAAAATTTTCGCCTGCGTTGTTATTGAGTACTACAGAACCGGGAGCAATGAGGCCATCACCGTTTAAACAAATTGAGATCGGATTGCCGGTGATTTGTCCACCCGCAGAGCGTACAATTGAAATTTCAATGGCGTTGGAAATTTCGAAACAGCCTACAAGATCAGCTACGTTCTCCGAAACTTCCAGTCCGGTTATTTCATCGTAGCTAATGCTCCACAAAGAGTAAATTCCGGTTGTAGCATTGTCGAAGTTATATGCACCAAGAGTTGCGATGACGGCAACAATAACGCCCGCATCATCGGTCAGAATCCAGGTTGTGCTGAGTCCGCTGTTTCCGGTTAAAGTAACCGATCCTGAGGGGATATTATTGGGCAGACCATCACCTGTGCAGAAAGATATTGGATTGCCCGAAATCTGACCGCTTTCCACCGGGCAGGTATTGAGACAATCCTCTCCACTCTGAATATTGACAAGAATGGAATTGGACAATGCCATACAGCCTGAAATACTCGTAAGCAATGAACCAATTTCCAAACCGGCCAGGGTACCATTATAACTGATGTTCCAGGCTTCGTATGTGCCGGGAGCATATGTATCAAATCCAAAATCTGAAATTTCATCATGGAAATCAGTAACTACCAAACCATCTGTTATTACCCAGATTGAATTTTCTCCTGATCCGGATGTATAGTTGGATTCGTTGAGTACTATGGTATCAGTTTCACCATCTCCGGCACAGAATGTTTGTGCAGGGCCTGTCCAGATTGCAGCATCTGGCTGTGCATTTTCAATGGCAATGGAATTGGAGAGATCAAAACAGCCTTCAACATCAGATACATTAAATCCGGGTTGAGCATTGAGTAAACCATCTTCGTAGCTAATGCTCCAAAGATAAAATCCATCGCCTTCCAGTTGAGCAATGTCAATAGCGAAATAATCTTCATTCACTGCAAGAATATCGCCTTCACTATTTGTAATCACCCAGGCAGAAAAAGTACCTGCGTTTCCTGTATGAGTAACACTTTCAGCCGGAATCATGTCCATGATTTCATCTCCCGGACAATAACTGAATGGACCACCTGAAATCTGACCACCGGAGGCAAGACACAATCCATCGCATCCATCGCCACTTGTAATACTAATTTCAATTGAGTTTGAAAGATCTGCGCAACCTGTAATGTTGTTTGTATTATCACCAGGCCCGGTACCCGAAATTTCTCCAATGTAACTTAAATGCCAAAGTAAAAAATTGCCATCATCGTAAGCGTTGAAATCGATTTCGGCAAAATCTAAACCTGAAGAAATAATGATACCGTCAATATCTGTAACAAGCCACAATTCATTGTCAGAAGAATTTCCTTCTATCTGAATTTCCAGTTCGCCGATAAAATCTGTGATGTCATCATTGGCACAAAAAGTAAATGGTCCTCCGGTGAGTATTCCGGCGTCGGTATTTTCCAGCGCAACAGGTAGAGCATTTGAAAGTGCATAACAACCTGTGACAACATCCAGTGGATTATTTACATTAAGGCCTTCCAGTGCTCCACTATAACTAATTTCATACACATTGTGTACTTCGGCTTCTAACACATCAAAATTCAATGAGCTGATATTTTCAGAAACGAATATTATTATTCCTGCGGGATTTGTTAATACCCATAAAACTGATTCGCCAACACTTCCGCTGCTGATGATTGCATCATCAGCAATATTGTCATTTACACCGTTGCCCACACAGAAGGATAAATTGCTGCCTGTAATTACTCCTGCTTCTACCTCGCAGGTAAATGGGCAATTCGCACCACTTGGCAGATCAACCTGAATAGAATTTGAAAGATCGAAACAACCTGTTAGTCCGCTTGCATTAGAGCCGATATCTGCGCCGTTTAAGTCGGCCTCATAACTGAGGTGCCACACAAGGCATTGCGTTAGTGCGAGGTTTTCGAAATCGAAATCAGTGTAGTTTTCCGGTAAGGCTATGATGATACCGGTCGGATCTGTTATTACCCATTGAGAAAAAGATCCTTGATTATTGGTCAAAGTAATTTCGCCTTCGGCAATAAAGTCAGAAATATTATTGTTGATACAGAAAGTGAAGGGTCCGCCGGATAATTCTCCACCATCTGGTTGGTTGATGGTTACAATAACTGCGTTAGAAAGATTGAAACAACCGGTTAACTCAGAAGCATTGTTGCCTATAGCAGCACCTGTCAATCCCGATTCAAAACTTAAATGCCAGACCAATGCAGAAGATCCTTCTGTTTGTTCGAAATCATAACTGCCGTAATCACTTGGCAGGGCCAGAATAACACCATTTTCATCTGTTACGACCCATTGGGCAAAAGTTCCGGAATTACCCAATAAATCAATGTCTCCTTCGGCAAGCAAGTCCTGATTGCCATCGGCACAAAAAGTAAACGGTCCGCCTGTAAGCGTTCCGCCATCGGGTTGGCTTTTGCTAATTTCGATAGAATTAGAAAGGTCGTAACATCCTGTCACGTTCGCCATATTTACACCAGGAAGCAAATTAATCAAACCATCTTCGTAGCTGATATGCCACAACAAACAAGTCGCTGGCTCTTCTCCGTCAAATTCGAAATCCGTATAGTCGTTTTCTACGAAAACAATTGCCCCGGACTCAGTAGTCACAACCCATTGCGAGTTGGCGCCAGAGTTTCCGGTAAGTGCAATTTCATTAGCACCTATAGCATCAGCCTCACCATTTCCTACACAAAAGGTAAGTGGTCCGCCGGTTATCTCTCCGCCATCAGGAGATAATACATCAATTCCGATGGAGTTGGAAAGAGAAAAGCAACCATCCAATCCTGAAACATTTGAATTGACGGTGGCTCCGGTAAGGTCATTTTCATAACTGATATGCCAGATTGAATAAGAGCCAGAAGGAAAGTTCGAAAAATCGATATCCTCATAAGAAGAAGTGATGCTGCGAATTATACCATCAGCGTCAGTGAGTACCCATTGCGAATTGGTTCCGATATTTCCATTAAGAGCAATAGCATCATTTTGAATGAAGGTGATATCGTTGCCAGAAGTACAAAACTCGAAAGGACCTCCTCCAATAGCTCCTCCGACAGCAAGACATCCTCCGCCATTTTCGGCACCGATAGATGGCGAAGCTTGAGGAGCCCAATCTGCGGATGAGTTTCCAGATCCATCGTACTCAATGGAAGAACCAGCGGTAAAGGCAGGAACAAAATCTCCTGTGGTCCAGATGCCTGCTGCGACGGCTACTGTAGAGCGTGTATGCCCGGTTGAGCCCCATTCTACATAATCCCGTATGGCCATAGAGCTGGAGTATGATGGAGTAGCATACAATCCAAGTTCGCCATCATTGGCTGACATTGAGAAAACATTATCTATTACAAGAATATCACCGGGCTGCATCATTACATTACCAAATACGATATTGGATGTGCCTATTTGCTGGTAGGCAGGAAAGTCGCATAAATAGTAGCTCGACACATTTAGAGCGGCATCGCCAATGTTTTTTAGTTCGACAGTAGATCCGGGAAGAATTTCATTGATTACGATAATAGCCACGGCGCGGGCTTCATTCTTAATAAAAGTAAATTCAAAAAGAAGACAAGTGATAAGTGCTGTTAGATGGTAGAATTTTTTCATTGAGTTGTATTTGGTTAACGGGGTAAAGCTACAAAAAAAAGTCTGGCCTGATCACAAAATCAGGGAGTGGTATGACTACCGTTGGAGGTGATAAAGTTGCCTGAGTTTTGAAGAGAAGGTACCTGTAAGCGTGTAATTGATTTTCCCCAGTATAAACGGCACATTCATGGAAATAAACAATCCCAAAACGGCCAACTCAACTGAATTTTGACCAATTTGGGATTATGCTAAAATGTTAATGACAAGAGGGTTTTTCCTCACTCTTTAACAAACTCAGCACAGCTTGGCCCATTGGATGTTTGTACCAGTACAACATAATATCCTCTGGCTAAGTTTTCTGAGCGGAGAAGAAATCCATTGCCACTCACTATGCCTTGAATGGGAATATTTCTACCGGTAAAATCAAATAATTTTATCTGACTTGCTTTTATGTCTTTTCCGGAAATGGTAAGAAAGGATTGGTCACTGATTGGATTGGGGTATAGAAAAAAATCATGAAGCTTCAACTCATGGGTAAAAGGCCGACCATTATTTTACCTCTGGCGAGTTTGCCCGACTAAATTTTGATCCATTTTTAATGAAAAAAATTAATGTGGCAAAATTATCAATTTACTGGACTCCGCAAGGAGTCGAACATTGAATAGCCTCCGACGCGGGCCTACGGTCTAAAGATCCGAAGGATCGAAAGGCCATAGGCCCAGTTGGGGGTCTGGATATGAGTAAAAAGCAATTCACGACTCTGAAAGTCTCGAACTTGATATGACATCAGTACGACTTTCAGCGACAATAGGCGACTTTAACATTGTTCTCACCCATTCCGATACGACAGTTTACGTCAGAATACGACTTTAATGAGGTGTAAAATCGTGACCCCATTTTTTTAGGGGCAATTTTAGCCAAATTTAGTAAGTCGCATTAGGACGTACTAAGTCGCTTTTGATAATGACATGGGGAAAGTAATTTTGTAAAATCATTGGAGGGCGCAATTAAGATTATGTCAATTATGTCGTCAAGAAATTCATTCAGTCTGTTATTTTACATTAACAGATCGAAACAAAAGAAAAATGGACAGTTTCCATTAATGTTAAG
>JANNEQ010000123.1:0-17309 GCA_031378885.1 Flavobacteriales bacterium | reverse complement strand
GTTCCAATTCTCAAGAATCTTTCTCGCAATTGTTGTCGGTATTTCCAGTATTTTTCAAGATTGGCTTGATCTTCTGTTGTTTGTCCATTGCATAGGACAAGCAATATCCCAAATAGGAATAACAAAATAATTTTTTTCATTTGTTCTTTATTTTTATTGAATAATATAAGCAGCCTTAAGACTCCAATTTTCGGCCAATGAGGGAATTGATTTTTTTACGATTCCATAGTTTTTTGCAATTGAATAATCCGAAGGAGCCCAATCGTCACATACAGAATGATCAATGTGAAATATCGCATTTTTGACTGATAATGGGGATACCAATATTTGTAGTGTATCATTTAAATCCAGTAATGTTGAAACTCCACCATCGCCTCCACCCCAAAGGCCCATCCAGTTACCCTCGAAAAGAGGAAATGTAAACATTATATCTTCTCCAAAAAAATCTCCAGGCCTTGACTTACTGCATAAGACTTTATTGCAGTAACAGTGCTCAGTACTAGGACAATCATTCGAATAAGACTCACTAAACCACCAATAATACTTCCAACCATCCCTGGAACTAATCACATCATAACTAAACCACCTGTAATTCGTTCCTTCGTGAATACCTTCGGCACTGGTTACAACAGTCATGGTGTCTAATTCGCCTGTTGTTTCCTCCTGGTAAATCCAATAGGTTCCCGTTTTGAAAAATATCCATTCTTTCATTTCGTCGATGGATGTGGCTTCTCCACATCCTGCTGAATCCTGATCTGGCTCGTGGCGGCATGTAACAAATGCTATACAGACAAATAACAGGGATATGATGGGTATAAGTTTTTTCATCTTCATTTTTCTACTATGGTCAAATGTACATCGAATTTTCCTCTCATTCTTTTTTTCGGAGAAGTATTTTATTCATTTTTATTCGGTCAGATTTTTTTTTAATGTATCAATTTTGATTTTTTCTATCTGAAAGAAGTCATCTGGTCGAGGCTAATTACATTGCCATCGTTGAATGTGGTCGGAGTGGCATTTGTTCCGGTGCCATTCCAGCCATTGTAGTCGCCGCGCATATTGTTGGGGTTGCCTACATCGCCAATGTAGGACGCATCGGGAACAATGGGGGCGTTGGGAATGGGCGGGTCACCAAGCCAGTTGGTGACTATGTCATGCTTTGCATCATCGCGAAGGAATAGACCGTTTAGATCGTCAGGGCTAGGTTGATTTTAACCTTGTGATAAATAAGCTTCGGCCCTCAAATCCATCCTATTTATAGCGCTCAAAGCATAATAAAGTTCATTTAGGGTTGCTTCAGTATCTTCTCCTGCATTACTGAGCAACTCATACTCCGTGGCTAATACAACAAAATAATATCCCAGACTGATATTACTATCTCGCCAGTGTAAAATACTTCCCGTTTCTCCTGGTCCATATTTATATCCAGGAATAATACAACTCATAGGAATGCTTTCGCCTGCGTCTGTTCCAATTCTCAAGAATCTTTCTCGCAATTGCTGGCGGTATTTCCAATACTTCTCAAGATTAGCTTGGTCTTCTGTCGTTTGTCCATAGGATCGCGTGAGAGCGATGCCAAATAGAAATAATAAAATAGTTTTTTTCATTTGTTCTTTACTTTTATTGAATAATATAAGCAGCTTTGAGCCTCCAATTCTCAGCAATATCAGGGGTTCGTTTTTTAACTATTCCGTAGTTTTTTGAAATAGAATAATCTGCGGGATGCCAATTGTCACATACAGAGTGGTCAATATGAAAATCTACAATTGAAATTGAACTAGGGGGTTGCAGAATTTCAATGATTGAATCAACGCCAGTTACTTGTGTTAATCCCCCGCTATTTCCCCCCTCTATTCCTATCCAATTACCTTCATGCAATGGGAAAACGAACATCTTATCTTCCCCGAAAAAATCACCTGGCATAGACTTACTGCAATATACCTTATTACAATAGCAATACTTTCTATTGGGGCAATTGCTAGAATAGGATTCACTAAACCACCACCAATACTTCCAACCATCTCTTGAACTAATCACATCATAGCTAAACCACCTGTAATTCGTTCCTTCATGAATACCTTCGCCATGAGATACAACACTCATAGTGTCTAATTCGCCTGTTGTTTCTTCCTGATAAATCCAATAGGTGCCGGTTTTGAAAAAAATCCATTCCTTCATCTCGTCGATGGAAGTGGCTTCTCCACATGCCCCTGAATCAGGATCTGGCTCGTGGCAGCAGGTAATCAATGCCACACCAATAAATAACAAGGATATGATGGGTATAAGTTTTTTCATCTTCATTTTTCTACTATGGTCAAATGTAAATAGAATTTTACGGCTCTTGTTTTTTTATATTTCTGAAATTAAAGCAGTCCTGGTATCGTTTGTATTATCTGCAATGAGCCAAATCATGCAATTGTCTACTGTTGCCAATTCAATTGGGTATCTGCTTCCACGCGTGGAATAACCTGATTTTTAAACTAAAAAATTCTATTTGCGAATTACAATATAAAATTTGCTGAAAGAGATGATGTTATTGCGATTTTTTTTATATTAGTTGAAGATCAATTCTCCTTTCGAGTTGGGAATTTCTTTATCAAAATTTGGGCTGGGTTTTGGGTCTGCTATCAACATACTTGTTCCATGAACTCAGAAGAATTCCTAATCGTATTCCAACGCTTAAGTTGGGCAGTATAAAGCTACCCGGTTTTACCATTAAACGCAAAACCGGAGAGCGACTGAATGCCTCACCGTTTTTTAACTCATCTAATGAAAGGGATGATCTGACACTTTTCATTCTTATGCCAACACCAGCGTATAAATCAAAAACAAAACCTCGCTCTGAAACTGAACAAACTCCTACATTGAGGTTGACACAATTGACATATTTCTTTACCTTATAATCTTTGGAATATGGAATGGCCGATCTGAAATCGTCATGGTAACCGAAGGATTGTTCTTTGTATCGGTAATTCAAAGAAAGATATGCGCCATTGTGGTCATAGTTATTATCTAAATATCTCCTCAATCCAACCTCAATAAGACTTCCTTTAATGTCGACCAGTTTATTAAAATCCGGCAGATATCCACCATATTCAACTGTTATGGCATATTGCCGAAATACTTTGCATTCCAACCCAATTTTATAGCACGAGCCGCTGTAAAAATCTAGAAGCGAAAAAGGTGAGGTTCGAAGATTGCACGTGTTGTAAAGAAAACGTGGTTTTCTAAAATTGCCTACAGCCCAAACATTTTCGGACAACAAGAACAACAGAAAGAAAACAAGTATGCGCATTCCGGGTTAAGGTCATATCAATAATTGGAATCCACCGATCTCAAAGGTCAACTCCTACCTCCTCAAAACCTTCTCTATTCTTCTTCCTCTATTGGTTCTTACATCGAGAATATAAGTTCCCTGAACTTTGGGTAAGGTGATTTGAGAATTAGAAGACCTGGGATTCAAAGTCTCTATTAACTTGCCATCCATCGAATAGACATTGATTTCTAAAATCTGATCTTTTCCAGCATAAATATTGACCATGCCTGATGAGGTAGGATTTGGCCCAACTCTAAAGAAATTCGCAAATTCCGAAATGCCAATCACTGTGGTATTCGTTTCTGCCATGGATACCTGAACGGGTTCGTCGCCACCTTCTTCCCAATACATTTGCTCATAAGCATTGATCACAGGGTTATCTACACTGAACAATTCGTTGTTCCACTTGGGTGGATCGGATTGGTACCAGAGTTTTACACTTACATGAAGGTTGCCATTCAGACCGGTTACCGGAACGTGATAGCGAATTTCATCGGTTCCGCTTCCTTCTACACCAGCTATATAATTGAAGTTGGCGTCATTGAGCGCCGTGCCAACAATCATGGTAGAATCATAAGCCGGATGATCGAGTTTGAAACCCAGTGGAACCAGGCGATTGTCTTTGATCATGTGGTCAGCCCGTTCGAGCACTGTAGTTACTCCGCCATTGACATCAGACATTACCATTTCATAAATCTGAACTTCATTGACATCATCGGTAATCAAATCATAATGTGGTTCCCAATCCGGATTCTGACCTTGTACTTCCCAGATATTGTCCATCTTTCCGGAGTGGAACACCTCGTTGCCCTCATCGTCGGTTACCAGAAATTCAATAAAAGCTCTTCGTGCCGGATAGCCGCTGGGGAATTTGTGACCTACTTTATTGGTGACCTTTACGGTGTATCGCGCCGTGTCGCCATCCACTGCATTTTGACTTAGCTCCAACGTTGCTGTATTCTGCTGCAGATTTTGAATTGTTCTGCTGATCACTGTATCAAAATTATCTGCTGTAGCGGTTATGCCCAACTGATCGATTCTATTTTTCATCAACTTCAGCATAAAAGAATTTCCACCCACAAGCCAGTGCTGGCCAAAGGGTGTTCGCGGGTAATCTTCCAAAAACAAATAACCTGAAGCGATCACAATAGGCTCACTTAATCTTGGCATATGACAACCCTGACATTCCTGATTCAAAGCCTCATCCATGTTGTATGCGCTGTTGAGCCATTCGTGGTAAGTAGCCTGTTCTATAAATTGCGTTCCGGTGAGATTTCCCTCCAGATCAACCGTATTGGTAAGCAAACTATGACAACCAGCACAAGTCTCAGATTGTGAGAAGCGGCTATCCGGCACAGGAGTGACACCCACAAAGCTGGTCATGGCCGGCACAAAAAGCGGCAAGTCAGTGTCCAGAATATTGAATTGCGGACCGAAAATGGTATCTTCTGAGAAATGTAATTCTCCTGAAAACTGCTGTCCAACAGTTTGAATGTTTTGCATATGGCATGCTACGCAGCTCACACCATCGTTCGCAAGAGAATCTTCATCGATCATGGCCATGGTGAAATTGTCAATGCCATCATGCAGTGCGCCATACTTACCGAGCGGAGCGTGACACGAGGTGCATTTATTCACCAGCTCTTCTTCGTGTGCAGGATTAACGGAAACCTCGTGTGCTACTTTCGCTCTCCAAAAAGGATCTTTCGAGCTATTGGCCATCATGGTCGCACGCCAGTTTTCGGCGGGGCTCACTTGCTCGCCCTCACTGGTAAAATTGGCGAGTCCGATAGGATCAATTCCATGGCAACCAGCGCATTTACCAGAACCAAGAAACAGAGTGCCCACACCCGTAGGGAGATCACCTGCCTGCATCATCCTGTACTCATTGAGTTCTTTGCCGGAATGGTAAGAAAGTGGTCTGGTTTTGCTGTAGGCGGCAGTAAAAGCCACCAGAACAAGCGATAATGAAGACAATACCAGAAGTTTTGGTCTCTTCCTGAAGAATAAAAACAATGTCATAATCGTTTGGTTGGGTTGATTATTTCCTAAAATCTCTTTGAGGTTCCGAAAGTACAAGGAAGAATGTTAAACACCTACTTCTTTACCAAAATCACCACACCTCAACTTCATCGATATACTGGACTCCTAACTTATCGTTAATAAGACCGGCGATTTTGCCCTTACTGTACCGCAATTCTTCTTTGAGCGGCCCACTGTCAACACGAATGATCAATGTTTTGTCTCTCATTTTTACGTCGCGGGTGCGCCTGGATATCAGATCTCCTACAACTTCATGGTAGATTTTCCCAACCTCAATTTCATTGAATTTTTTCTCCATGCCGCTTCTGCGCAGCATTTCCTGAATAATGGTCTTCAGCGATTGGTCGGTATATTTTCTGTCTGACATTGGGCTAAATGAATTCTAAAAAAAAGCATCCAGCGAAGCAAAGTTAGGAAATGCAGCCGGAATAAATGGAGTATTTATTTTGATTGAAAAAATCATCCCTTCTATTTTACTTCTATCACCTTAAATTACCTCCAGTCCTTTATTGCCTTCAGGTTCAATAATTAACCATTAATGTTGCCCGATAATTCTATTACAAAAGAAAAATGAAGGCCAGTGTATATACCATTTACGGATCTGCAGACGTACTCCATATAAAAGAGATTGAAAAACCTATTCCCAAACCGAATGAAGTATTGGTCAAAATACATGCGACCACCGTAAACAGAACTGATTGCGGATTCCGCAGTCCTGAGTACTTCATTGTGCGGGTCATAAGCGGCTTGTTGAAACCCAGAAAGCAAGTTTTGGGGACGGAGTTTTCGGGAGAAATTGAAAGCATTGGTCAGGATGTGAAGTCTTTCAAGGTTGGCGATGCTGTTTTTGGTTTGAGCACTTATAAGTTTGGCACACATGCAGAATACATCTGTGTGGCCGAAAACAAATCAATTGCCTTGAAGCCGCAGAACATGTCGCATCAGGAAGCTGCAGCAGTTTGCGATGGTTTGATGCTGGGCAACAACCTTGTACAGGTAATCGATTTTACAAAAGCAAAAAAAATACTGATCAATGGCGCAAGTGGATCTATCGGATCGGCGGCGGTCCAACTGGCCAGATATCACGGGGCTGAAATAACAGCGGTTTGCAGGACAAAAAGTTTTGATCTGATCAAATCACTTGGCGCAACTTATACCATTGATTATACAATGGAAGATTTTACGCAATGCGGAAAAAAGTTCGATGTGGTTATCGATGCCGTGGGAAAAAGTTCATTTTTTAAGTGTAAAAAAATATTGAATCCCGGTGGTATATACTTTTCGACCGAATTGGGCTATTTGTCGCAGAACATTTTTTTGCCAATCATTACGCCAATTACAAGTAAACTGCCCGGTGCAAATGGCGGTAAAAGGGTCAAATTCCCAATCCCCACTGACAGTAAAAAGGACATTCTCTATTTTAAAGAACTGATAGAAGGCGGTCATTATAAGGCTGTGATCGACAGGACTTATCCACTTGAAAAAATCGTAGAAGCCACGCGTTATGTAGAAACAGGTGAGAAAACCGGAAATGTGGTAATTGAAGTAGTGAGCAATAAATGAGGTGATGGAATAAACGAAATCTGATTGGAAACAAATTATTCAGTAGCAGAATTCCAGGCGATTTTGAGCAGGTATTGTTAGCCCAAACCGAATTACTGCCAGGGCCATCGGCCTTTGCTCTCCTTTCACCAGCCCGGTCGATGAAAACGTGGAGATTGGACTGAATAATACCGATTTGGTATCTGTTTTAGTCCAATCTGCGCTGCGCTTGATTCTACTAAACAGCTACTCTCCCGGTATTTACCACTGTATGATTTCATCTGCGGCATGGACTAAATTGAAATGAACATTGGTATAAGTTGCCCATTTGAAAATAAGCAGTATATTCGTTTTTATTATTCGAATAAAACACGCAATGACCGTCGGGAATAAATTGAAAAGAAAACCCGATAGTCCTTCTAAATACTGACTCACAACACACTACCAATGGCACGCTTTGATTTCGACGATTTACTAAAAAAAGACAAGGCCGAACTGGATAAAATAAAAACAGCCCTTGAAATTTATCAATCCGAAGACAAATATGCCTTTGAGAAAAATAAATTCAGAACTGAAAATCTGAGGTTTTTTATTATCGCTATTTTAACTGCAGTAATTTCTTTGGGTTCTTCTTACTTAATAGAATCTTTCAGGCAGAACAACACAAGCAAAGAAAATGTCAAAAAAGAATTTATTGACCTCAAAAAAAGCTACCTGACGGAGAAAGATAAAAACAAACAAAATGAACTTGCATGTGCCCTGGCTGAGTTCGATAATTCGGTCAATGACAAGGTGATTGAAAATGCGCTGAAAGATTTTAAAATCATTTGCAAATCTGTATCAGATATTCAGAATGAAACCCAAATTATTGCCAACACCGACACATCGTCAACAGTGGTAAAGGAAGCTCTGGCTAAAATAGACAATTACGAGAAGCAGCTACAAAGTCTTACGCAACAACAAAAATCAGGCACTGCCGCCGATCAACCGAAGATTACACAGCAGATACAAGAATTGAACAACAACATCAATAAGGTTACCGTCAGTGTGCCTTCAATAAAACTTGCAGTGCAATCGACGGAAAAAATTGAGGAGAATGTAAAACAAATCGAAACTGCGAATAGTGTAATTTCAATACCACAAAATTCCTTCGAAAAAAACAGCACCAAAAGTTCAGTCGCCTGGTTTAAAGAAGGTTATTTTTTGCAATTCGGTGAATATCGGGTGCTGCTTCAATACCTGGACAAAAAACTTGGAATACAGGTGGAGATTTGTAAGACTAATGACTATTCCAGTTGTCAGGCCCCAATACGCACCAAAGCCTGGGTAAAGTACAACTCACCGCTTGAGTTTTCTGACAATGGAAAATCTTATAAAGTGAATCTTGAAGCTATCGATCCTGCCGGCAAAAATCCTTTTAAGCTGGCGGCATATATCACATTTGAAACAATAGATTAGGTCGGAAGATATTTTCGGAATATTTCTCATCTTAACTGGGTTTGAATGGGCCATTCTGGCCCCGAGCTATATAGAAAGCCCGCCAGTATCTCATATATAATTATATTTGACCACCAATATAATAAAAAGGATATGTTTGGAATAAATTTCATCAAGTTTGATTCGATGACCTACGTTATCAAGTACAACAACGGAAAAGTATCGAAGGAAGGCCGTGGACTCTCGTTTTTCTATTATGCACCCACCACCTCCATTTCTGCTGTACCTATTGGAAGCAATAATCTTCCTTTCATTTTCAGTGAGACCACCAAAGACTACCAGACTGTAACCATACAAGGGCAAATCACTTACAAAATAGGTGATCCAAAGCAGTTAGCCGATGTATTGGACTTTACGGTAAATGGCAATGGAGTTTATAAAAAAGATGATACAGAAAAACTAAACCAGACCATAGTGAACGAAGCGCAGACAGCAACTTCTTCCTTCATACACCAGCTCGGACTCAAAGAAGCCATTCGTTCGGCAAAATCGGTGGAAACAAATATTACAAGCGGTCTTTCCAATTCAAATGCAATTAAATTGCTTGGAATAGAAATTCTGAGCATAAATATTCTGGCCATCAGAGCCAATCCGGAAATGGAAAGAGCTTTAGAAACCGAAACAAGAGAAAGCCTTCAACAAGAAGCTGATCAGGCAATTTATACAAGAAGGAATTTTGCCGTTGAGCAAGAAAGAAAAATCAAAGAGAGTGAGTTGAACACCGAAATTGCCATCGAAGAAAAGAACAAACAAATTGCAGAAAAACAGGCCGAAACGGAAATTCAAAAAGCAGAAAATGAATTGAAACTTCGCGAAATGCAGGTACAGGCCGATATCACTATTGAAAACCAAAGAAAAGTTTTATTGGAGCAAAAAACCGCCAATGAGAAGAAAGAAGCCGAAGCACAGGGATATATTTTAGAAACAACACTAAAGCCCTACAAGGAAATGGACTGGAAAATTCTGACCGCATTGAATAACAATACAGATCCCAGACTCAATATTTCTCTCGCTTTTCGCGAACTTGCCGAAAATGCCGGAAAAATTGGCACCTTAAATATCAGCCCGGAATTGCTCGAAAACTTATTGAACGAAAAGAAAGGTAGAAAATGAGTGTTGAATACGCCATCATTATAAAGAACAAAACAAGGCTTGAAACACTTATAGAACGTTTTAATACCAAGGCGCAAGCCAAATTTTATATCGAAAGATCCGGTGGAGATTTTAATGATTACGAAAAAGAAAACGAAATTTTTCACCAATCCCTGTCCGTCGTTCAGCGCAATTTAGCCTCCGTTTTAAAAAATAAAATTGTTGACCGCAGTTTCCTGCCCTCATTTATCTTTAACAACAACCAGGTTGTGTTAGCAGTAGGACAGGATGGATTGGTAGCCAATACTGCGAAGTACGTCCAACGAATCCCAATTATTGCGATTAATCCGGACCCCGAAAGATTCGACGGCATTTTGATGCCATTTAATTCAACTAATTTTTTGCCCGCTGTTGATGCTGTAATCAATAACAATTACCAATCAAAACTTACCTCATTTGCCGAAGCAAAACTCAACGACGGACAGCGCCTCCTGGCATTTAATGATTTATTTATTGGCGCCTCTTCGCACATTTCTGCGCGCTACCAGTTGACTTTTAATAACCATACAGAAGAACAATCCTCATCAGGTATTATCGTTTCCACAAAAGCAGGATCAACAGGATGGTTGAGTTCCGTTTTTAATATGAGTCTCGGAATTCATAATTTCGTTGAAAGAGATCAACGGATGAAAAAAGATGTGAAACTCAAGGACAATCAACTCTTGTTTGCCGTGAGAGAACCATTTGAAAGTAAAAAAACACAGATTAAGACAACCGTGGGAATAATTGCAGGACAAACAAAACTTGTAGTGCAATCATTAATGCCCAACCACGGGCTGATATTTTCAGACGGAATTGAAACTGATTTTTTAAAATTCAACTCCGGAGCAATTGCCACAATAGGCATTGCAGAGGAAAAAGCAAATCTGGTACAGCATATTGAAGTAACACATAATAACCACCTGGCAACTTCAGTTTAATTTATAAAACATGAAAAATTTCAGTAAGATCATCCTTATTGTTACTTGCAGCATACTATCCATTTATCGAATAAATGTGACGCACAAAAAAGAGATTGGGTGGGATGTTCTTGGATATTACCTCTATCTCCCGGCTACGTTCATTCACCACGATCCAATGCTCAACGACATTACCTGGCTGAAACAAATCAATGAAGAACAACAATTGACCGGCACATTGTATATGGTTTCTCAAAATGAAAAAGGAGAACACATGTACTTTTTCTTAATGGGTATGGCCCTTTTTTATCTGCCCTTCTTTATGGCCGGAAGTGCTTTCGCCTCCTTATCAGGATTTCCTGTGGATGGCTTTAGTCTCCCTTACCAATATTCTCTTGTAGTCGGTGGTATTATTTACACCATAATCGGACTAATATTTTTAAGAAAAATATTGCGTCGCTTTTTCCCGGAGGGGATATCTGCATTGATAATGGTCATAATTGTTTTTGGTACAAATTATATCAACCATTTCACCAACGATAACCTTACTACGGTAAATATTATCTTCATGTTAACCTCAATTGTAATTTGGAACACCATAAAGTGGCATGAGAATTTAAAGGGCAAACACCTCGTGGTCTCTGGCATCTGTGTTACTCTTTTGGCCTTAGTTAAGCCTACTGAAGTATTCGTGTTTATCATACCATTGCTTTGGAATGTGAGCTCAAAAGAGACGATGAAACAAAAAATTGCTTTGCTTGTGGCCAATAAAAAGTACATCTTCCTTGCCATGGGAATAGGCCTGCTTATTGTGATGCCCCAGATGCTATACTGGTTTAATAAAACCGGAAAGTTTATTTACGACAGTTACAAAAATCCCGGAGTCGGACTGGATGTTTTTTCGCCACATATAATGGATGTATTGTTCAGCTACAGGAAAGGCTGGCTTATTTACACACCTATTATGATCTTCTCCGTGATAGGATTCTATTTTCTGTATAAAAATAACAGGCCAATATTTTACTCCTGTGCAGTTTATTTTTTCGTCTCTTTTTATATTATTTCAAGTTGGTCAGAATGGTGGTATGGCGCAGGATTTTCAATCCGGCCATTGATTTCTACCTATCCCGTTCTTGCCATTTGTCTGGGTTATTTCTTGCTTTATCTCAGCAAAAAAAGTTTTGTCATTAAGACCACTTTCGCAACTGTGGCAGTGCTTTTTTTATTACTCAATCAATTTCAGTGGTGGCAACTCAAGAACTGGATTCTAGATCCCTATCGCACTACCAAAGAGTATTACTGGGCTACATTCCTTAAAACAAGTGTGACGGAATCGGATCAGAAACTATTGTCCGTTTACCGTGATTTTTCGGGTAAAATGGAATTTACGGAAGAACATTTATACCAAAAAATACCATTGGTAAACATAAATTTTGATGAGGCAGACACTCTGGGCAATCAGATAGAAGGGGCGAATCATTTTTATCGCTTTAAAGAAGACCAGGACTTTTTTCAAATTATGAAAAAATCTTACAGGGAAATAACATCTACAGATCATTTGTGGATTAAAATGAGTATGGATGTGCGTTATCCCGAAAATTTCGAAGGTATCCTACCCAGCCTGGTGAATTCGATGTCCAGGAAAAATGGTCTTTATGGATATTCTGCCCGGGAAATAAGCACAGACTCATTGCCCAATAATTGGAAAAGAATAGAATTTATCTGGATCACTCCGCAAATAAGAAGTACTAAGGATTTTGTAAACTGTGATATCTGGAAAAGGGGAAAAAGTGTTTTTGATGTTGATAATATAACTGTTGATGCCTATAAACGCGAGTAGCGGGAAGCATTAACTTTATTAATCAATTGAGATTACCTATAAATCAACTTACAACATGAAAAAAATTCTTCTCACTCTTCTAACAATTGCAACAGTCATAGTAAACGGGCAAAACAATTTGTTGGGAATCACCGCTGGTTTAGGTCGTACCAACATATCCGGAAGTACGTCTGTTAATGAAACTGTCTATAGAAAAAATCTTCGCAATAGATCCTGGCAGATTTCCATTGATAATAACCACCTTCAACTCTAAAAAAAGCAACAATACCCAACTTCACCTTTCTTTGATACTTTTACCCCCCATTTGACCACAGTCGGAATGACAGTTCTAAAAGATCTTTTTAAAAAAGAATTATTCAGCGACATACGATTTTGGATCGTGGTGTTTTTTGTGGTCAGGCTCTTTGGCATTACCAATCCTCCACTCGAAGTAGCGCACAACTGGCGACAAACTACTGTCACCATGGTAGCCCGGAATTTTTACGAGACTGATCCCAATATCTTCTATCCGCGTATCGACTTTACCGGAGCTAAGACAGGCATTACCGGAATGGAATTTCCATTTTATAATTACCTCATCTATCTCTATTCTCTTATTTTCGGATATTCTCATTGGAGTGGCAGACTAATCAACCTGATTGTTTCCAGCATTGGCATTTTCTACTTTTTTAAAATCAGCGCAAAATACTTCGACCGCAAAGTGGCGTTTTATTCCACTATCGTATTGATTTCTTCCATGTGGTTTTCTTATTCCCGCAAGATTATGCCCGATACTTTCTCCATGTCGCTGGTGATGATGGGATTTTATTTCGGCACCCAATATCTTGAAACGAACAAAAGAAAAATACTTCACCTCCTGCTCTACTTTGTTTTGACATTATTGGGCGTATTGTGCAAACTACCCTCAGGCTTTATTCTTGTTCTCTTTCTCCTGCTGATTTTGCGAAAAGAAATCGGCCTTCAATCAAAAATTATTTTCTCTCTGGCCAGCATATTTATTGTCATACCCGCCGGGCTGTGGTACTTCTATTGGGTTCCGTATCTGGTCGATAAATTCGAATGGTGGCATTTTTTTATGGGCAGTGGAATGATAGAAGGAATGAAAGAAATTTCGCACCGAATTCCAGAGGTGATGAGCCACTTCTACCACTCTTCCATGAAATACATTGCGTTTGCCATGTTTCTTATCGGGCTTGGCATTGCTACTTACCGGAAAAATAAAAAACTTCTCCGGATATTCACACTGAGCTTTCTGGCTTTTCTGGTCATCATGTGCAAAGCGGGCAATACTTTCGCCAATCACTCTTATTATATGATTCCGTTCATTCCTGTAATGGCCCTGGTAGCAGGTTATGCCATTGTGCAAATAAAAAATACTATCGCAATGCAATTAATCATTGCAGGAATTGTACTGGAAGGAATTCTCAACCAGCAACACGAATTTCACTTAAAAGAAAACGAGCTTGTATTGGGCACATTAGAAAATTGCCTTGATCAATTTTCAGATCGGAAAGATTTGGTTGTAATCAACTGCGGCAACTTTCCTACACCCATGTACTTCGCCCACCGCAAGGGATGGATTACTTTTAATGATAAAATTGCAGACACCACTTATATGAACGACGTCATTCAAAGAGGATGTAAGTATGTGGTGATCATGAAAAAGGATTTTGGAACTGAGATGGCGGTCGGGTATGAATTGATGATCGAAAATGAGTACTTTGCTATTTATAGAATTTGAATTGCGGCATAATTTCAAGTACCACAGGCCATAGATATGCTTGCCCGATTATCCGCTGAGCTTCTCCAACATCCCATCCACCACATTCCAGATTTCGTGTGGCATTTCTAACTTGGTAAGCAATTCACCCACCCTGTTGTGGTGCGTATCGGTAATAAAAATCTGACCCGAATCATTGTCGCGAAGCCATTCAAGAATTTTCAGCACCCGACTCTCGTCTACTTTGTCGAACAAATCGTCGAGCATCAGAATAGGATTGACCTGCTGATGGCGTCGGATAAAATCGAATTGCGCCAACTTGAGGGCAATCAAAAAAGACTTTTGCTGTCCCTGCGAGGCAAATTTCTTCAGCGAAAGTCCGTTGAGCGAAAAATCGAGGTCATCCTTGTGCACGCCCACAGTGGTGCGCTCAAGCATTCTGTCCTTGTCTCTGCTCTTGAGCAAGAGCGATTCGAAATCTGTATGAATTAAGTCGCTGTAGAATTTGATTTCGGGCGCTTCTTTGCCCGAGCTGATGGTATTGTAAATGGAGAAAAAGACCGGCTTCAGTTCTTCGATAAATTGTTTTCTCTCTTCAAAAATCAAAGTCCCTTTGGCGGCGAGCTGATAATCCCATGGTTCCAGAAACTCAGGATTGTATCCACCCTTCTGACCAAAAGTCTTGAGCAGGTTATTGCGCTGAGCCATGGCATTGTTGTAGGCCACCAGATTTTCGAGGTAACTTCTGGAATATTGCGAAATACTGGAGTCGATGAATTTGCGTCGCTCCTCGCTGCCTTCCCAGATCAACTCTATATCATAAGGCGTCACGATCACAGAAGGAATCAGTCCGATATGTTCAGAAAGCCTGTCGTAATCCTTGTTATTGCGCTTGACTATTTTTCGCTGGCCCTTGCGGATGGCGCAAACGATGTGTTCAGGATGGAGTTCGCGTTCAAATTCGCCGGTGATACTGCACTGCTCTTCATCGCGGTATACGTTCTGCGAATCGAGGGAGTTGAAAAAACTTTTGGTAAAAGAAAGGTAGTGAATGGCGTCCAGAAGATTGGTTTTGCCGGAGCCATTGTTGCCTGTAAAACAAACCACTCCCGAATTAAAATGGATATCCAGTTCCTTGTAATTCTTGAAATTATAGAGATAAAGATGCCGAAGCGCTATGTTTCTGATACCCGATTCCATCGAGGGGCGAAGTTAAGGAGATAAAAGGGTAAATCAGGGGGGCAATTCGATGCCTCAATGGACCTACCCCAGCACTTTACATTGAATATCAACACTTTAAAAGATATTCATCGAAGGATTAATTCTTGTATTTTTGCCGTCCAAAATTTCCATCTTCATGGCAAAGAAAACTCAAGGTAAGGAAGAAACTATTCTTAATGTTCAAGAGGTTTACTCAAAAACGGAATTGTTTTTTGAGAAAAACAGAAAGCAACTCACCATTGGATTGGGTGCTATTGCTCTTGCTTTTGCAACCTTTTTCGGATACCAGTATCTGTACAAGAAACCAAAAGAGGTAGAAGCTTCAAACAAAATGTTTGTCCCTGAGTCGTGGGCAGAAATGGATTCGCTTGAATGGGCCGTCAATGGCAATGGCGAAACCGAAGGTATGCTGGCCATTGCTGAGCAATACAGCGGAACCAAAGTTGGCATGCGAGCAAACTACTGGTGCGGTGTTTATTACCGCAACAAGGCGCAATACAGCGAGGCCATCAATCACTTTAAGAAAGCAGATTTTGATGATAATGCAGTCGGCATTACAGCCATTGGCAATGTGGGCGATATGTATGTGATGGAAAACAACCTCGAAGAGGGTGCAGAGTGGCTTGAAAAGGCTGCGAAGAAAGCTTCTTCTTCTGATGCGAAAGATTACCTCTATCCTTTCTATGCATTGAAAGCGGCCAAGGTTCAACTCGAACTGAACAAAGACGACAGAGCAAAAACATTGTTGAACGAAATTGTAAAAAATTACGATAAGAAATCAGCCGAATACGGTGAGGCCGAAAAACTTCTGGCCTATGTGAAAGCCAAGGCTTAATCGATCGATGGCTACCACAAACTTATCTTCTTATAACAAGACTGACCTTCCCGATGCAACGCAAATGCGCATCGGGATTGTTGTTTCTGAATGGAACGATGAGATAACCGGAAGTCTTCTTGCGGGCTGTAGAGAAGCGCTTATCGATTGCGGCGTTCCCGAAAAAAATATTGAAGTCGTTTATGTGCCCGGAAGTTACGAGCTTCCTATGGGTGCTCAGATGGTATTAGAAAAAAGAATATCTGATGCTGTAATCTGTCTGGGCAGCGTAATACGCGGCGAAACTCCTCACTTTGATTTTGTATGCCACGCCTGTGCTCAGGGCGTAAAAGATGTGGCGCTCAAGTACAACAGGCCCGTAATCTTCGGAGTACTTACAGATGATAATATTGAACAATCGCGCGCAAGAAGCGGCGGTGCTTTGGGCAACAAAGGAACTGAAGCTGCGATTACTGCAATTAAAATGATTGCTTTGCAGAAGAGGTTGTTTTAAGGGATGTCGATGGGTTTTGTTTTGCGCGGCACATGGTGTAATTTTCATATCAACCCTATCGGGTTTCCAATATTATTTTCAATCACCTGATCTGCTTGCTATCATCATGATACCTCTAACGAGGTTGTGGGAAGGTCGTGGGTGGTATTGGATTCATTGCATCCAATCAAAAGAATGTATAGAAACCGCAGGTGATGCAAACAAATGGTTGAATTGTATCCTTGTTTCCATTTCCCAATCCACCAACCTGCGATGATGATAGAAACCTTCGCGGTGGCGCAACCGAAGATTGAACTTCCCCATCCGGAATCCATTCATCAATATCCCAATCCACCAAGCCCAGCGGGCTGCAATGATGATAGAAAAAATGGATGATGGATGAATTGCACCGTGGATGTATTAGATGTAATGAGAAACCTTCGCGGCGGCGCAACCGAAGATTGAACTTCCCCATCCGGAATCCATTCATCAATATCCCAATCCACCAAGCCCAGCGGGCTGCAATGATGATGGAAAAAATGGATGACGGATGAATTGCGCCATGGATGTATTTGATTTAATGAGAAACCTTCGCGGCGGCGCAACCGAAGATTGAACTTCCCCAACCGGAATCCATTCATCAATGTCACAATCCACCAAGCCCAGCGGGCTGCAATGATGATAGAAAAAATGGATGGATGGGAAGTTCGACGTGGGGGGAATGAGTTGTACGGAAATACAATCGCTGCGGCGGAGCCGAAGATTGAACTTC
>JANNEQ010000114.1:0-11830 GCA_031378885.1 Flavobacteriales bacterium | reverse complement strand
CAATGCGTGAATTAAATAACTGCCCTTCGGGAAATGTGAGATGTCCAATTGCACCCGTTCTCCTTTGGCAACTGTGCGCAGCAATTCGCGACCTTCTATATTGGTGAGAATGATCTCGCCTTCATAACGGTTTTGAAAAACAAGTTGGAGCATTCCGTCTGTAGGATTGGGAAATAAATTGAATAAATTATTTTCTGAATTGAATTCGGCAATATCATCGGGTTGGCCCCAAACTACGCTGTCTGGATGAAGATAATACTTTACAAATCCAGGAACTTGTATACCCGCTATCTCTGTCATGCTGCCGCTTATATACAACTCATCGTGATACGTGCGCAAATCACTAAGCTGGCCGCTGTAAAAATTGGCGCCAGGAACTTCCTGCCAATGGTAGCCATCGAAATAAGCAAGATCATGGTCGCCAAATACATTGTAGCCACCTATATAAAGCTGACCTCGGTACCACTCTATAGCAAAAGCCTCACCACCCGTAGGTTCATCGCCTACAGCAAACCATTGATTACCATCCCAAGCAGCTACTTTGCGCGCAAAGGTGCCACTGGCGCTGGAAAATGATCCGCATACTACCAGCATATTGTTTACCGTATCTACCACCGCATCGTGCACTCTCCCATTTACCCCAATGCCAAGGGCTGCCCAGGTAGTGCCATCCCACGAGGCTATGTTGTTTACGGTTATTACATCTGCATCGTAGTAATTATTTGGAAGTATTTTATCGAAATCACCCATTACATAAAGTCTTCCATTGTATTCGATAAATTCCTCTACTTCCCAGCCGCCATATACTCCACCGATGGCTTCCCAAGAGTTGCCATCCCATGCAGCCAGATTGCCCCACTCAATATCTTCATTGCAATCCACACTATGCAAACTACCACCAATAATAAGACGACCATCATAAATGGCCATATCATTAACGTGTTCGGTAGGTGAACAAAAACTATTACCAACCGGATAGAAATTCAAACCATCCCAACGCAATAATGTGCTGAGTGGGCCAAAAGGATCTTGATAATCATAAATATCACCACCGTAATAACGTTCACCTTGAAAATCATTTACACAAAAAAAACCTCCGTACATACTTAACGGAAAGTGATATTCAAGGGTATCTGAATTCCAGGTTGCCAATGGACGAAAATTTCCAAACTGTTCTATTTGAAAAGCCCCTCCCAAAAAAAGAGTATCGTTGTAATTAGTCATTCTCTTTAGACCATAACCAGCATTTGCCGGAATATACCCGGGAATAATACTCCATTGCTGGCTTAGCCCCGCAAAGGGGGCTAAGACCAACAAGAAGAATAAAATTATTGTCCTTTTCATTTTATGATCAATTTATCATGCAGCAGCATTTTGTTTTCTTTACTTAATATTTCTATGGTATACTCTCCTGTGTGCAAATCATGCAACTCTAACATAGCATCCTCACCGCTCATGGTACATTGATTTGTTTGGATCAACTTGCCATTGGGATCAAAAATAGAAATAGTAAATACTTCGCCAGAAGATAAAGGTAGTTTAATCCGAACATAATCTGTTGCCGGATTGGGGTATATTATTATCTCCGACTTTACAGCTTCTACTTTGGGTTGTGCCCATTGCCGGGTACCTTCCTGCACCACCTTGGGGAAAACCATACAAAACTCCATGCCCAGACCCTCAAAAAGGCCCTGTGCCACGGCGCTGCTTTCGTGGTGGTCGTCACCTTGTACAAGGTTGCTTATATCGTTGCGGCTGGCTTCGGTATCCCCCTGCAGCATATCCACCTGTATGTTTTTAAGGGCCTTCCATTGCGCTATTTCTGGCGTAGTGGCGGGTATGGCATTCAATATATTGCGGGCCTCAGTAAATTCACCCGAGGCTATATAGATACCGCACATCAGTTGTTTGGGGTGTATGCCACTTTGCTCTTCCAGCAGGTCGATGGCCGCTACTTTATTGCCCGTCTTATAATGGTGGCTTACCTCGTTGGTTACTGCTGCGCGGTACACCTTGCCATATTCGGTTATACGACGCCTTATTTTGGTAGCAGTCTCCACCGCAGGGTTTACCAGGGCTATGTTTTGCAAATAGGCCGCAATGGCTGCGGGCATATCTTCTATTTTCTGATCGAGCAATTGGGCCAGCTCCATATCTATCACAGAATTCAACTCGAATACCTCCATAAAATATTGCGCAGGCACATTGTAGCGCTGCATGTAGGCTGCCAGTACGGACCTGCTCAAGGGAGAGTTATTGGTAAGGAATTCCTTCAGCTCATACTCATTTTGTATGCCCCCATATATGGCATTGAGCATGATGGCTGTCTGGGTATTGTAATCGTCGATGGCCTGCAGGTGCTCGTCCAATGCCTCCAGTTGGTCTTCTATCCGGGCAGCCATATCGCGCGACGATACATAGTGCATGAGGCTGTCGCCCGCCACATCATGCGAGTGGAACTCGGGCGTACAACTGTTGTTTTCGTCGAATGTTATCAACAGGGCTGCTATTTGTACATCGCTCAAGGTGCTGTAGGGCAGCGGCTTGTGTTCGTTCAGGTCATCATCATCGCCATAATGGTAGTAGATAAATCCTTGTTGGGCATCAACATATTCTGCCTCAGAAATATTGTCTTCGCTCAAACCGGTATCAGCATAATCCATGTCGAACATACCCCCTTCGTACACCTGCTCGCTGATAATGGTTTTTGCCGAGGCCATTTCTTCTGGCAAAAAGGTATTGCCTGCTCCCGTGTTCACATCATCCACCTCTGCGGGTTCGTAGCCCTGGTTGCCCAATACGCCGGCATTTTGCCAGAATTGGATGTCGGTGGAATTGTCCATTTCATCTTGTTTAAAATTATTGCACCGCAACTGGAGGTTGAAATTATCTTGCCCGGTCACAATGGCATTTTTACATCGGAAAAAACTATTTCCTTCTGGATTATAAATATCAGAGCCCACAGTGCATTCACCCCAAATCCAATCGTCGGTATCAATGAAAATAGCCCCACGCTCAAATAAATTGATATTATTGAGGGTATTCATCGTGAAATTTCGACAGTTGTTGATGAAGATAGCATTCGTATGATGTTCAAAATCAGGATTAGAAGGTAAACCAAACATATTATGCTCCAAATGAATATTCGGTGCATTGTCGGCACGGAAAGCGGCTGTATTGCTGGCTACCTCATCTATGCCATAATTCCATCCTCCTGTCCAATGCACATAAGGGAATGTGGTCTGGCTTTCCAGATCACCAGGGTTAGGGTCGTAAATATGGGTAAAGGTGTTATCACTGATAATTGATGGGTCGGTTTGTATAATGTAGATACCATTCATATTGGCACCAGCCATCTGTATGCCATATTGTAATTCGTCAAAATTATTCAATGTGGCATTGAAATAGGCATTTACACCTTTGATGCCCCACTCGAGGTTGGCAAATACACATTCACTAATGGTAAACTGGTCGTTTTCTTCGCCGGTCTTCCGTATACCATGCAGCAGAATTCCCACACATCCGCGGCCCAGGTTGTTGGCCTGAAAGTAATAGGGATGCCCGGCATCGGGGTAGGTGTCGAAGTCGGTGGTGTTGTAGCCCTCGTCTATAAGGCCTCCGTTGTCGGAACTGAACGAACAACTCTTAATAGTTACCTCATTCTGGCTTATTCTTCGGGGCATTCCATAAGTGTGGCCCGGCATGTATATACCCACGGCACAATTGGAAAATATGTTGTTGGCGCAAAACAATTTGCCACCTCCATGCCAGCCAAAGTACAGGGCCCTTTTTATATTGGGGTTTGGCAGTTGTATGGTGTATTCGCCGTCTTGATTTTCCAGCACCACTGTTTCAGGCTCGTAGGCAAAAAAATCAGGATCCAATTCCTGCTGATGGCCCAGTGCTATACCGAAATGGGCGTTGGTGATTGTGCAATTGTTTATCGTCAAAAGGCCTGGGCCCCATTGAATTTCAGATATTTCTCCTAAACTAAACTGCACATCATCCCATATCTCGATACCCCACCACATTTTGTCTGGGCAATAGCTGGTAAGGGTAACACCATTGAGGTTGAGGGTGGCCTCATCCTTGATGACCAATTTAGCGTCTGGTCCGAACGAAAGGATTACCCCGGGAGCCACGGTAAGCGTACCACCTGCCTCAATAATAAGGGCGGTTTCAAACGAAGTATTTTCAACAATATTCATACTTCCATCACCAACTATAGTATGGGTTCCAAAATCGTAATCAGATGCTCCACCACAAACATCTTCCTGCATGGAAACTAAGGCGTTGTAGATATTGAGGTTACCATGCCCGAACTCAGTGTCCCACCCAGGTGTTCCTAAATCTGATGCTGAATTATAGAGAATTTGCCTTACCTCAGATTCAGTTAATGTTGGGTCTTGTGACAGAATCAGAGCCGCTGCGCCGGAGACAAGCGGTGCAGCGGCAGAAGTTCCGCCAAAGTGTTCGGTGTAATTGCCGGGGTACTGGCCATTGCCATCCATTCTATCAATGGTTATCACATTTGCCAATGCAGGATCAAGCGTGCCCGACGAAGGAGCTACCAGATCAAGCCCTTCACCATGTGCACTGTACGCAGATAATTCGCCGGAAATAAATAATGCCCCAACAGCTATAACATTAGGGTGTTCTGCGGGGTAATTAACACAGCCGCCATCATTACCACTTGAGAAGACTACCACTGTGCCTAAGCCGTTGCGACCATATTCTGTGGCGTAATTAATTGCTGCATCCAAAGCAGGAAATTCAAAGCCACAACTGTTGATAGCCCAACTGCAATTGATTATATCAATGCCCTCATCTGCCGCCTTATAGAAGCATTCAACAACGCCATCCCCGTCAAGAAATCCACCTTGCTCGAATAATATTCTTATGGGCATCAACTTCACATTTGGTGCTACGCCCCTGCAGCCGATGTTATTGTGCTGTGCGGCAATAATTCCAGCCACAGACATTCCGTGATAAGAATTTAACCAGCATTCTCCATTGATATAGAACTCATCCAATCCTTGCTGTTCCTCTTCGGTAAGAAAGATGCTCTGAGTATTCCAGCCAGGAATCAAGTTGGCCTCGTTCAAGTCTTCATGCAGCTCAATTCCATCATCAAAAACAGCCACTGTAATATTAGATGAACCTGTTTGAATAGCCCAGGCTTCTGGTGCATTTATATCAATGTCTACATAACCATCAGGCCCTAATGTAGAAATTACCCCATCGAGCTGAAACTGCTGACTGTATAATGGGTCGTTCATAAAATGAAATTGCATAAACATATCTGGCACGGCGTATTCTACAGCTCCACTTTCGGACATGGCTATAGAAAACAGCAATGCTTCCAACGAGCTGTTGAACTTATACTTCGAATAATCATGTGAAGTCCTGATAAAACTTCCGTCGTAATCCCGTAGTTTTTCTTCCAATACCGGGACAAAATTCAAGGCATTTAGATTTTGCTGAACGAAAACTTCGTTGGTCAAGTAAACCAGAAACCCATCGTCTAACCTATAACCGAATGACCAGCTTTGCACCTGGCTACCCGAAAGACCAATAGAACTCATCTGTAGGTTCGTGGGCAAGTTGGATGAAAAGTGACAAATGGCCATATTTTTTTCGGCATGCCTTTCGATGCTTTCAAACGCAGAGTGGGAAGGTATAACAAGATCAATGTTTACTCCGGATTGAAATAAATAATCAGTTCTTTTCTTTCTTCGTTTAATTTGATTTGTTGCCCGTAAGCATAATAGTACAACTGGGCATCTGCTTTTGTACAAAACAGAAATAAGAGCGTCAGCAATGACGCATAAATTTTAATTGTATTCATTTTGAATATTATTTTTAGTCAATGATATTTTTTTGTTGAGCGCATAATTGTTTTCGTTTTTTCACAAAACATCGGGCGCGCGGGCCATGGGCAACTGAAAGTTAAACAGCATTGGAATAGACATAGTGATTGTATTAGTTAAGGTTAAATACACCAATCTGAATGCGGCATTTTTAGCCCTATAGATTAAGGTATCATAATAAAAAAATCTACAAACAATTGCGGGTAGCGAAGTGGGCTGACCGATTGGTTAGCGATACTTTTTGAGTAAAATAGAAAGTTTCATTAATATGGGGTTTAGTTGTTATTTCATCGAGTAAAGACCCCTTTTTTGGCTTTTAGATGGATCAACCATTCTAAAAAATAAAAAAGGGCGTGAACCGCACTGCGGAAATCCGAATGACGAAGGTACTTCGAAGACCCATAACAACCAGAAAACAACAGACGGAACGCGCCCCATCGGGCGCGACTGAATAATTGATTTGGTTGTTATGCATGGTAAGAGTTTCGAAGTTCTACGTCATACACCAAAAACACAGTGGCATGTCCAATAAAATACTTTTAGATTGCCCATTGGCAATTCATGCACAATGATAATCGAAATTTTGAACGCACTGAAAAAATTTGTGGATTAATTTTCTCCATTTTTATACAAGGCCTTAAATAGCTTTTACCTCCTTATACTACATTCGCAAACATGAATGAATTCCAAACTACCCTCGAACTCCGAATCGACTGGAGTGAAGTCGATATTTTTCGCCATGTAAATAACGTCGCCTTTTTCAAATATATTCAGGCCGCCCGCGTCAGATACAACGATTTGGTGGGCGTTTCAGAAGGTTTTTTAGAAACGGGCATTGCCTTTATGGTGGCAGAATCTTCCTGCACATTTAAAAAGCCCCTCAACTTTCCGGGCTATGTCAATATTGCCACGCGCTGCGAATGGATCAAAAATACCAGCTTCGGTTTGCATCATTCCTTGATGGATGTCAATGACGAAGTAGTGGCCGAGGGCCATGATGTAATCGTTTATTATGATTTTAATCAGAACACAAAACTCCCCCTCACAGATTACATTCTGCACAGGTTGAAAATGATTAAATTTCAAGAAGAAGATCTTTGATATTCATCAAACACCAAACTGCCTCAAATGATGATCAAGGTGCTTGTAAAACATATTGTTCCACTCCACGGTCGTCAATGTGCCAAATGAATGTGACTCCTTCATTTCGAAATGTCCGCCACCCAATTGCTGGGTCTTGCTGATGTAATCCACCAACCTCGTTTTTTCTACATTAAAATCTCTGGGATCTGTAATCAAAAACTGAGGAGCCGTTCGCGAATCGCGCTTGTATTCCACTTCATTCACTACGGTCTTTTTTACCATGGCTTTTAATATAAATCTCATGAAAGCTCCAGGCTTAGCATGTTTGTTTTCATAAACCATTTCGTAAGTCACATTGCAATGCGCCATCATCTGGCCCACACTCATCTTGCCCCATTTGGGCTGAGTGTCCGCATTGAGCTTGTTGATTCTGCCAATGATCTGATCGGTAACTTCTCTTGTAAAAATATTGGGTAAAGCCATTTTCTGAATTTTTTGCAAAGAATAGAAATCATTTTCAATAATCAATATGAAATTTAAGCAAAAACCAAACTCATTATAAGCACATAAAACAAGCAAGGAGAAAACCAGAACCATTTATCCTGCTATTCTTACTTTCTTACATCCTTCGTTTCTTATGTGTTTATTTTTTTACCACATAGTTAGAAAGTAAGAACTGGTTGTTATAACACGGCTTCAATATCAGGAAAGTCAAACTCATTTTTTGTAAGCCCAAACCAACATCTCATAATGAACAAAGTCATTCCATTTTTTTAACCCAACACAATCCTTCTGACTATCTTGGCCCCATGTATTCAGACCCAATAGAAATCTACTACTTCCTTGGTATCGGCGGCATCGGAATGTCTGCATTGGCCAGGTATTTTCATTCGCAGGGAAAAATGGTTCTTGGCTACGACCGAACCTCAACGGCATTGACCACAGAACTGGAAATGGAAGGCATCTCTATACATTTCGACGACAGCGTGCTTGAGATTCCCAATGTCATTAAGCTGACTGATAAGAGCAAAGTCCTCGTGGTCTATACACCGGCAGTACCCAAGGACAGCAATGAACTAAATTGGTTCATGGAAAATGGTTACACACTCTCCAAACGTTCCCAGGTATTGGGAAAAATTACCGAAAACACACAGACCATTGCAGTGGCCGGTACCCATGGCAAAACCACCACCAGCTCGCTTATTGCCCATATTCTTACACATTCCGGACTGGGCTGCAATGCTTTTTTAGGAGGTATTACCACCAACTACAAATCCAATCTCCTTCTCGATAAAAATGCCTCATGGACAGTAGTCGAGGCCGACGAATACGACCGGTCATTTCTAACCCTGAGTCCTTCTATATCCATCATTACCAGCATGGACGCCGACCACCTCGATATCTATGGATCGCACGATTATATGCTGGAATCGTTTAATCTATTTGCCCAAAAACTCAAACCGAACGGCATACTTATTTATAGGGCAGGACTTCCACTCCAACGAGAGGCTTTGCGAAGTGATATTAAAGTTTACTCTTATACCCTCAACAATAGCGCAGACTTCAGAGGAATTGACATTGATATCCATAACGGCCAATATCATTTCACTTTCCAGACACCCTCGGCCAAATGGACCAACCTGGCCATGGGCCTACCCGGGCGGCACAATGTGGAAAATGCCATTGCAGCCTGTGTGGTAGCCCTCGAACTGGGCCTGTCGGAAGATCAGTTGAGACAAGCCCTTGCCTCTTTTGAAGGTGTAAAACGCAGGTTTGAATACCACCAGAAAACGGAAGACTTTGTCCTCATCGACGATTACGCCCATCACCCTGAAGAACTCCGCGCGTGCATCAGCTCAGTGAAAGAACTTTATCCGGACAAAGAAATTACAGGGGTCTTCCAGCCCCACCTCTTTTCCAGAACCCGCGATTTTGCTGATGAATTTGCCAGAAGCCTGGAGCTTTTGGACCATATTATCCTTCTCCCCATTTATCCGGCCCGCGAACAGCCCATTCCCGGAATTGATTCACAAATGCTATTGGATAAAATTTCCAAAGTGCCTCGAAAGTTGGTACAAAAAGGTGAGTTATTAGCGGAATTAAGGCGAAGCAGGCCTCAGGTACTGCTGATGCTCGGAGCCGGAGACATTGACGCACTCGTCAATCCGGTGTCGGAAGCACTCAGCGCATAAGCCGGACGGCCCATTTTCCCTCGCTTTATCAGGGATTTTGGCAGAAACCAAAAATATATTATTGAAAGACATTCAACGCAAAAAGCGCAGGAAGCTGATTGTGGTGAATTCGCTTGCCGTATTGGGTGCCGCCATGCTTTTCACCCTGCTTGGGTTCGTCAACCGCAAACAAAACCACACCCATTGCTGGAAACTCGATGTACAAATCGAAGCACAAGACGGTCATTTGTACCTCGATGAAAAGATGATTGTCAAGGCTGCCAATGCTGCCACCGATAGTATTGTGGGCAAACCCATGCAAGAAATTGACATTGCCGCCATACACAATAAGTTGATGGAAAACACTGCCATCAAGGACGCCCATGTCTACACTTCTGTCGACGGCCGTTGTATTGTAAATATCAAACAGCGCAGTCCTATTGCACGTATTTTCAACGAAAATGGCGACAGTTTTTATCTGGACAAAGAAGGCTTCACCATGGCCACTTCGTCACTTTATACTCCCAAAGTGCCTGTATTTGTAGGTGCCATCAACGAGCAAATGCAAAGCATCAGCATTCTGGAAAGAAAGGACGACCAGGATTTTCTCAATGCGTCTCTACTCGATGACATCTACGCCCTGACCACTTATATATCAGGTAATGAATTCTGGAGTGCTCAGGTAGAACATATCCATGTGAATGGCAACAGAGAATTTGAAATTATCCCACGGGTGGGCAACCACAAAATCAACCTGGGGAAAGTGGAAAATCTCGAAGTGAAAATGAGAAAGCTCATGGCCTTTTATGCCAATACCATACAGAAGAAAGACCTGAATCAGTACACCACCATTGATGTACAATACGATGGTCAGGTAGTATGCGTAAAACGATAGCGAAAACAACTTACCCAAAGGTAAACCAATAAGAATATGAATTCGGAAATCATTGTAGGACTCGACATCGGAACCACCAAAATTGCTTGTCTGGTTGGAAGAAAAACGGACAACGGAAAAATCGAAATTCTCGGCGTGGGTCGCAGCGAGAGTATTGGCGTGACCAGAGGTGTGGTTTCCAATATTGAAAAAACCGTTGCCAGCATAAGAGTGGCCGTAGAAGAAGCCGAAAAAGAAAGCGGCGTCAATATCAGGCTTGTTAATGTTGGTATTGCGGGCCAACACATCAAGAGTTTGCAGCACCGCGGAATGCGCACCAGAAAAAACATGGATGAAGAAATTACCCGCGCAGATATCGACGCATTGGTAGAAGACATGTACAAGCTGGTTATGCTACCTGGTGAAGAAATTATCCATGCATTGCCACAGGAATTTACGGTGGATAGCGAGACAGGTGTAAAAGAGCCCATTGGTATGTGCGGCATACGCCTTGAAGCAAACTTCCACATCATCACCGGACAAATAACTGCCATTAAAAATATTTACAAGTGCGTAACCAAAGCAGGTCTTACTGTAGATGCGCTTACACTTGAGCCTCTTGGCAGCGCAGCAGCAGTGCTCAGCGACGAAGAAAAAGAAGCTGGTATTGCCCTGATCGATATTGGTGGTGGTACTACTGACATTGCGATATTCCAGGATGGAATAATCAGACATACTGCTGTAATTCCATTTGGCGGAAATGTTATTACCGAAGACATCAAACAAGGTTGCACCATTATGCGCAATCAGGCTGAATTGTTGAAAGTAAAATTCGGAAGTGCACTGGCCACAGAAAACAAGGACAATGAAATTGTTTGTATTCCCGGATTAAAAGGGCGCGATCCAAAAGAAATTTCTTTGAAAAACCTGGCCAGTATCATTCAGGCCAGAATGGAAGAAATTCTGGAGCACGTACATTACGAAATCCGCAACAGTGGTTATGAGAAACAACTCATTGGTGGTATTGTACTGACAGGAGGTGGCTCACAGTTGAAGCACATGAAACAACTGGTGGAATATGTGACCGGAATGGATTGCAGAATCGGATACCCCAATGAGCACGTAGCCAAAGCGCCCAATGAAAATATGTTGATGCCAGCTTTAAGCACCGGCGTCGGACTTGTGATCAATGGCCTTGAGAAATATTCTGTTCCTATGCACACCGAAACGGTGAACGAAGCGCAGCAGGAAAAAAAGCCAATGTCGACTCTCAAAGAAAAACAAAAAGAAGGCCGCGGACCGGCGGGATTCTTAAGCAGAATCAAAGAATTCTTTGATGCGGAGGAAGAATAAAAAATTGAATCGCGAACGATTCAAAATCGGTATAAAAGCAAGCAAAACGGCCCGGAGAAATCCGGGCTGTTTTTTTTGCAAAGAAGAAAGTCGCGATTTCTGTAAAAAGCATTTTGAAGTTTTCGCCAATTAAATGAGAAAGATAACGACTAAGATTAGTATAAAGATTGATAGTCGCACTAGTTAAAACCAAACCAATGGATTCAGCCTACTGCTCTTTGTTCCCATTCTCCAATTCATTTCAACGGGTTCTTGCCACAATATGCGCCGAACTAAAGTCTAGTGTAGAGGATAATCCAAGTGCCGTAGGCACGGTGAATATTGTAGTACCGTCCCATTGGGCAATGTCATTAAGTTAAGGTCTTTTTATAAAATAACATTCGACCCTATCCGGGTCGTTTGATCGTTGCAAACAGAATGTGCTATAAACGTTTGATCCATTCTGGATCAGGAGATGCGTGTAAACAATGGGGTAAACG
>JANNEQ010000066.1:0-85999 GCA_031378885.1 Flavobacteriales bacterium | reverse complement strand
AATTTAACCACAGAGGAAATGGAGGAAACAAAGAAAAAATCAGTTGTGTGGGGGCTTTGGGGGTGTGCAGTTTTTGCGGATGGTACGTGAGTTGTTGGCGTTAATTTAACCACAGAGGAAATGGAGGAAACAAAGAGAAATGGGATGTGGGGGCTTTTGGTTTGAGGAGTATTTGAGGGTCGTGTGGAAGTGAGTGGGTTAATTTAACCACAGAGGAAATGGAGGAAACAAAGAGAATTGGGATGTGGAGGCTTTGGGGTTGTGACGTTTTTGCGGTTGGTGTGTGAGTGGGTGGGTTTAATTTAACCACAGAGGAAATGGAGGAAACAAAGAAAAAATGGGATGTGTGTGGCTTTGGGGTTGTGGAGTATTTGAGGGTGGTGTGGAAGTGGTGGAAATGTCGGTACCGCTGGTTTAATTTAACCACAGAGGACATGGAGGAAACAAAGAAAAAATGGGATGTGTGGGGCTTTGGGGTTGTGGAGTATTTGAGGGTGGTGTGGAAGTGGTGGAAATGTCGGGAGCGCTGGTTTAATTTAACCACAGAGGACATGGAGGAAACAAAGAAAAAATGGGATGTGTGGGCTTGTGCAGCAGATGGCTGTGGCTTCGGAGCCGAATTAGAATTGTGTGCGAAATAAAAATTTGGTCAGAAAACTACCACTGGTTGATATTGGTAGTAATGGAGAAATGATTGCTTGGGCCAGCAAGGTGGAAGATGGAGCGGCCATAGCTAAAGTAAAATCTCGAAATTTTAAATCCCGCACCTAAACTGAAGCCCGCCATTCCCGGCTTGTCAGAAACTTTTAGTTCTTGCCTCCTGCGGTAATTGTATCCGATTCGAAGATTAAAATTTGGTGTGAGTATAAATTCGGTTCCAAGAACAATATGACGCATAAAGAGGTCACCCAATTCGAATTTCTTTTTTTCAATAATCTCTCCTGTAACGGGATCGGTGACAATGATTTGATTGGGATTGACATATGTGAGATCCCACTTTTGCAAGTTCTCATATATAATGCTGAATCGGAAAGGAGCATGGGCCAGTCGCTTGGTAATGCCAATCTGCATTTCGAAAGGAAGTTTCTCCCTTTCGTCGCGCAGATAGGTTTTAATCTGAAAACCAGCATTACGCAGCACGAGGGCGGCAGTGAAGTTTGTTTTGGGATTGTAATATGTTGCAGCGGCATCTACTGCTACTGCCAATGAAGAATAATTGGCCAGCGCAGAATAAATGGTTCTGAAATTTGCCCCTAAACTCCAAAGAGTATCCAACTGATAACCAGCACCCAATGTAAGGGAATAGTCGGCAGCGTTGAACTCCCCCAGTTCATAGCCAAGCGCATCGAGTTCGGTCTGCTTTCCATAATTGGCATATTGAAGTGTACCTACTGCAGTAACTTTAGCCGAAATCTTTCGGCCATAAACCACACTTCCCATTCTGATCTTGTCGAAATAATCTACGAAAGTAGATGCCAGTTTGCCGCTCATGTTGCTATCAATCGCAGCAGGATTCATAGAGGCCAGATGGAGATCGCCATCTTTCATAGAAATGTAATTGCCTCCCATGGCTGCAACTCTGGCGGCGGCAGGTACATTCAAAAGACCAAAAGAAGAAGTTCCTCCTGATTGTGCGCGCAGCCCAAGGGCTGAACAAAGTATTATGCTTAAAGTAAGAACTGTAATTTTCAAATCACCAGGGGTTAAGGATGGCAGCTAACGCAAGCATAGCAGAGTTTATTTTATCGCAGCGCGAAATTAAGCGACCTTCAATGCATTGACAACCTTTTCCTTCAATAATGCTTTCTCCACGACTTCGTACATTTCACTTACATAATGGAATTTCAGTCCTTTTACATAACGTTCATTAATTTCTTCAATGTCCTTGCGATTGCGTTCTGACAGAATAATTTCTTTGATTCCTGCACGTTTGGCTGCAAGTATCTTTTCTTTGATTCCTCCCACTGGCAATACTTTTCCTCTCAAGGTTATTTCGCCTGTCATGGCCAGGAATTTCTTCACCTTTCTTTGGGTAAAGGCCGAGGCCAATGCAGTGAGGATGGTAATTCCTGCCGAAGGTCCGTCTTTGGGCACAGCGCCTTGTGGTACGTGAATGTGTACATTCCACTTGTCGAAAATTTCTTGTTCAATTCCCAACAACTCACCGTGTGCTTTGAGGTATTCGAGGGCAATGACGGCACTTTCTTTCATCACGTCGCCAAGATTTCCCGTCAGGGTAAGTTTTCCTTTGCCCTTGGTGAGTGATGTTTCAATAAATAAGATGTCTCCACCTGTTGGTGTCCAGGCTAAACCGGTTACCACACCAGCCACATCATTGTCGATATACTTATCCTTCTCATAAGAAGGACCTAAGACGCGCAAAACTTCTTCGGCAGAGACCTGAATATCGAATTTTTCTTCAATGGCAATTTGTTTGGCCCGGTTGCGCACGAGTTTACCTATGCGTTTTTCGAGCGAGCGCACTCCAGATTCGTTGGTGTACTCTTCTACAAATTTTACAAGAATATCATCGGAGAAGGTTATTTGCTTTTCGGTTAATCCGTTTTCGCGAAGTTGTTTGGATACCAAATGGCGTTTTGCAATCTCGAGCTTCTCTTCCACTGTGTAACCATTTACTTCAATTATTTCGAGACGATCGCGAAGTGCAGGTTGAATGGTGCTCAACGAGTTGCTGGTGGCAATGAACATAACGCGTGAAAGATCATAATCAAGCTCCACATAGTTATCGTAGAAAGCGTGATTTTGTTCGGGGTCCAAAACTTCCAGCAGCGCGGAGCTGGGATCGCCGTGCACGCCCTGCCCTACTTTGTCTATTTCGTCGAGAACAAACAATGGATTGGAAGTGCCGGTCTTTTTGAGGTTCTGGAGAATTCTTCCCGGCATTGCACCAATGTATGTTTTGCGATGCCCTCTTATTTCTGCCTCGTCATGCAATCCTCCCAAAGCCATTCGGACATATTTTCTACCCAATGCTTCTGCAATTGATTTTCCCAAAGAAGTTTTACCTACACCGGGTGGGCCATAGAGGCAAATGATAGGAGCTTTCATATCTCCTTTAATTTTGAGCACAGCCAAATGCTCGATGATTCGCTCTTTAACTTTCTCCAAACCAAAATGGTCGCGGTCGAGAATGGCTTTCGCGTGTTTCAAATCAAAATTATCTTCACTGTAATCCTGCCAGGGCAAGTCGAGCAAAGTATCGCAATAGTTGGCTTGTACACTGAACTCAGCCGACTGAGGATTCATTCTTTCCAGCTTGGAAATTTCCTTTGTAAAGGCCTTGGCCACATTCTCAGGCCACTTTTTCAGTTTGGCTTTTTTCTTCTTCTCTTCTACTTCTTCTTTAATAGGATTTGCACCAAGCTCATCCTGTATCTGCTTCATCTGCTGCTGCAAAAAATATTCGCGCTGTTGCCTGGAAATGTCGGTGTGAACTTTCTTCTGAATTTCATTTTTCATTTCCAACATCTGCAACTCTTTGTTGAGATGTTCCAATACTTTTCTGGCTCGCTCAGCAAGATCAGCCACGGCGAGAAGCATCTGCTTCTCAGAAGTTGGCGCCTTCATATTGGAGGAAATAAAGTTGGTAAGGAAACTTAGTCCATTGATATTTTTAATGGCTAATCCTGCTTCCGAAGGTATTTCAGGATTAAGTGCTGTTATCTTGAGAGAAATTTCTTTGATCGATTCGAAAAGAGCTTGTTGTTCTTTGCTCTTCGAATCGCGATTGGTTTCGGGGAAATCAACTACCTGTGCCGTAAAATATGGATCGGATTGCACAAGGCTCTTGATTTCAAATCTTTTTTTACCTTGAAGTATTACTGTTGTGCTTCCATCGGGCATGCGAAGCATTCGCATAATCGTAGCCTGTGTGCCAATGCTGTGAAGGTCTACAAACTGCGGTTCGTCTATGTCGGGATTGATTTGGGTAACTACACCAATGGTTTTCATTCCTTTGTTCGCATCCTGCACAAGTTTTATAGACTTGTCGCGCCCAACAGTAATAGGAATGACTACACCTGGAAAAAGGACCGTATTCCTCAGTGGAAGAATAGGCAGGACTTCCGGTGTATGCTCATTGTCCATTTTTTCTTCGTCTTCCGGAGAAATCATTGGAATAAACTCGTGGTCCGGGATTTCCTCTTCGCTGAGGTATTGTAAAATATCTTTTTCTAGCATAATATCATTTTTAGGGAAAATTGAGGCGCGCTTAATTGATGTCAAAGATGATTAACTCCTCTGCCCGCACCAAAAGTCTGTGCGGCGGAACAACGATAATGCCAAGGGCTCATTCCTGACTTTGTGTCGTTAATGCCCTGTGAGGTTCTGATAACCTGAAAACTTCTGTCAGCATTTTTTTTATTTCAGGCGAAAGTGTCAGGTTTCTTCTTGACATTACCTTCTCCATTGTGGCAAAGGACTTTTGCAAGTCATAGGTCTCGAAGCCATCACTGCCTCCCCAGGAAAAAGACGGAATGTGTTTGGGGGGGAAGTCGCCGCCAAAGATATTGGATGATATGCCTACCATTGTGCCGGTGTTGAGCATGGTGTTGATTCCACATTTGGAATGGTCGCCCATGATAAGACCGCAGAATGTCAGATCTGTGTCCATGTATTGATTTAACGCGTAAGACCAGATTTTTACATTTGAATAGTTGTTCTTGAGATTGGAATTATTGGTATCAGCACCAAGATTGCACCACTCGCCAATAATGGAATTGCCCAAAAAGCCATCGTGTGCTTTATTGGAATATCCATGGAAAATGGAATTTGAAACCTCCCCTCCTACTTTGCAATTTGGGCCAATGGTAGTTGGTCCATAAACCTTTGCTCCCATTTTTAATGTGGAATGGTCGCAAAGAGCAAAAGGACCTCTGATATGCGAGCCTTCCATTACTTCTGCATCAGGTCCGATATATACAGGCCCATCGGTAGTGTTGATAGTGGAGGCCCAAACTTTGGCTCCTTCCGACAGAAAGAGCTGATCGGGTGAACCTATAATGGTATTGGACGCATGCAATGGAGATGAAATTTCTCCTTTTTTGATCAGCACAAAATCATATTGGATTGCTTCGCCATTTCTGGAAAAAAGGTCGGTAATTTTTTCTAGTAAAAATGGGCTGCCTTCATATTCCTTTTGAAAAAACCTGGAAACATCCAATGAACTTGAATCATAAAACTTAGCGGCCAACAGAATGTCGCCCATCATCAATGCTTCATCATCTTTCAATTCTTCGATGGCTTCGATGATGTTGGGTTCCGGGTGCAATCTGGCATTGATGTAAATGCCCGATTCAACGCTGGCGATTGGAAAACACTCCTGAAGATATGGTCGGGTAATATGCGAGACTGTGGCATTGAAAACATGCCCCCATTTCTCTGACATCTTTAAAATTCCAAAACGCAAATCACCTACCGGCCGGGTATAGACGAGCGGCAAAAATCCGCTCCACTTTTCGTCTTCAAAAAGGATAATTTTCATGTGTTCAATTTTTTAAACAGTGGCACTTTCAGTATGGCGTGTTTTCCATTTGCCAATAAACAGGACAAAGTAAACAGCAAACAGAAGCATAAAAGGATAAGACGGCGTGAGATAGCGCTGCTCAATAAATCCAAGCAGCGAAGAAAGTGCGAGTATAAATGTCCATGGCACAAGTGCCCAGGCCAACAATTTGAAATGACGGCGCCAGAGTACAAGCAACAGACCTAATAATCCAAGAACATTAATACCCAACAATGCAACCATGCTGACTCCTTTCACCGCTTTCTGAAGAATGTTCATCTTAGCCAAAGGTGGGCCGGGAAGGTTATCTATTCTTTTGGGAAAAATAAATTTGCTGGTGAGCTTCATTCGATTCAATAAGAGGAAGTCGAAGAAGTGTTCTTTTTTATATGAAGCGTAATACTTGTTTGCTGAAGCTATCACTTTTTCACTGGCGGCTTTGCTCAATTCAGGGTCGCCGGAAAAAGCGAAATCGCGGTAATTCTTTTTAAGAATACGCAATGAATCTTCGTTGTAAACCGAAGTATAAACCGCCGGGCTTACGGGAGGTTTTACATTGGTGCTGTCCACCAGAAACCAATTGGATGGTGTTCCATTTACCCAGGGCTGACTATCGCCTCCCCATGAAATAACCAATTTGGCCAATGCCATCACAGAGGTGTTGCTCACCTTGAAACACTCAGTAAATGGGGCAACCAATGGAATAAAGCGCTGTTCTTTTTTATAGTTGTAGGCCGTCCAGATACCGATACTCAATACCAAAGGCAATCCAAATGAAAAACACCCCATAATAGCCCGACGCCAATTGATCTTAAGTGAAGTGAATATAATCAGCGCTGCGATCGGATAAGCTACCAACACTATTTGCCTGAAGAATACGGACCACGCCATAAACAATCCCGCAATCATCAAATGCTTTAATTTCTGACTGATGCTGAATTGCGTGATATAATAAAGTGAGAAAATAATAAACGAAGTAGAAAAACTATCAGACATCAGATAATGATCCCAGATAGAAACAAATGTGCTGAATGAAAATGCAATTGCAGTAAACACAAAGGCTCTTTTTGAACCGAACAATCTCGCCGCAATAATGGCCAGTAACAATACGGACAATACAGAACACAAGAACTGAAGTATCACCACAATAACATAAGCAGTATGTACTCCAAAAATGGCACTGAGCGGCACATAGACGGGTACAATGCCCGGCATTCTGCAAATACTGGAATAACCCTGACCACGCAGAATGTCTTCCGCAGGTTCATAGTAAGTACCGGTGTCTCCGGCGCCAATGGCTATGCCGTTGTAAATTCTATCTGCATCCCAATGGTTCTGAAAGTTGATGGCGAAATACCCAAATAAAACCAGCTTGATGGCAAGAATGATGAGTAACCATTTGCGGATAAATATCCTTGTCAAAAAAGAAGTGTCTGTATTTGTCATACAAATATTATTTCACACCGAGACATGTTTTGATCTGGTGAATTACGTAATCAATTTCTTCCTGTGTCATGGGCACGAAGAGTGGAATAACAATGCTGTTGTCTGCAGCATTTTCAGAAACCGGAAGCGAAATACCCGGCATCAGATTGAGGTAAGCACTTTCCTTGTGTGTATTCATTACTCCTCTTCTGGAAGCTACGCCCACATCGAGTAAGGCCTGCATCAGATCGTTTCTTTTTACCGGACAATTGTCTTTGAGGTAAATACTAAAGCTTTGCCAATTGGTGAAATATCCATCCGGTTCAACGGGCAAACGAATGAAAGGAATGTCAGCAAATGCGTCTAAATATTGCTTCGCAATTTTTCTTCTTTCTTCTACAATCCAATCGAGTCTTTCGAGCTGACGAATTCCAACTGCGGCCTGAATGTCTGTCATTCGGTAATTGAATCCCACTTCGATGTGGTCTTCGATAATTACTTTGGTACTTTCGTGTCTCACACGGTCGTTGACACTCATACCATGCTGGCGGAGTAATTTCAGGCGGTTGTAATATTCCTGATTTCCTGTGGTGATCATACCACCATCACCTGTAGTAATTACTTTTCTTGGATGAAAAGAAAAACAAACCAAATCGCTGTGCGAACCAATTTTGCCACCTTTATAGGATGAGCCTGCGGCGCAAGCAGCATCTTCTATCAGAATAAGATTATGCCTTTTGCAAATATCTTTGAAGGCATCAATATCAGCAGGAAGACCAATCTGATGAACAATCAATATGGCTTTTGTTTTCGGTGTGATTCTTTTCTCCGTATCTATCGGATCAATGTTGTAAGTAACAGGATTTACTTCTGCAAAAACAGGAGTGGCGCCCACATAAGTAATTGAATTCGCCGTGGCGATATAACTCATCGACGGACAAATTACTTCGTCGCCCGATTTAATGCCGGCGACTATCATAGCAAGGTGAAGTGCTGTGGTACAATTGCTCAAGGCCACTGCATATTTCGATCCGGTATAAGCGGCGAATTTTTCTTCAAATTCTTGAACCCGCGGCCCCTGCGTAACCCAATTGGTCAGGATAGTATCGTATGCAAACTGGGCTTCTTCTTTGGCCAGATAAGGTTTTGCTAATGGAATCTTCATGGTTTTTCCTGTTGTGGAAGTTTTGTTTTCTGATGTGGAAGTGATCGTTTCGCTCATGACTTTATTTCTCCCAATTTTTAACTTGAATTTCACTGAGCATGTCTTTTTCTGACATCAATTTTTCGTAATATGGAATGGTCTCTTTAAGACCTTCTTCGAAGGTATAACCGGATTTGAAATTCGTAATTTTTTTGAACTTGGCAGGATTTACCCATAGTCTGGGAACATCTGCCGGGCGGTCTTCTAAATACTCAATGGGCAACTCTTTTTCCTTGCCCATCATGCGCAATAATGTGGAAAGAAGTTCTTTCATGGTAATCTCAACGCCCGTTCCTATGTTGATGATCTCTCCTGTAATTCCACTGATATCGAGCAAATCGGCCAAAGCCTTTGCAGTATCTTTTACATAAAAGAAATCTCGGGTAACACTTCCATCTCCAAAAATAACAGGGTTCTTTCCGTAGAGAATATTCACTATGCTGCGCGGAATGATTTCTCCGGCATCACCCTCGTAATGGGCTCGCGGACCGTAATTGTTGAAAATACGGGTAATGGTAACATCAAGTCCAAAACATTTGTTATACGAATATGCGTAATTCTCTCCGGCGAGTTTGCTGCTGCCATAAACAGTTTTTGGAAGGGGCACTCCATCTTCATCTATGGGAAATTGTTTGATGTCGCCATAAATTTCTGACGTAGAAATGTAAAAGAATTTCTTTACGTTATTGTTCCTTGCAGCTTCAAGCATATTCAATGTTCCTTCGGCATTGACCAAATGATTTTCGAATGGGCTGTGAAGGCTGTGGCGCACACCAAGGCAAGCAAGGTGATAGATTACATCTACATCCTTGCAAAGTGAATCCATTGCAGTGGCTTCCAGAATATCTGCTTCTTCAAATGAAAAAGCTGGATTCTTTGACGCCTCAGCATTGTTCTCCACTTTTCCATTGATGAGGTTGTCAATCGCGATTACTTCATGACCGCGTTTCAGCAATTCATCTGTGAGGTGTGATCCGATAAATCCGGCGCCGCCTGTTACAACTATTCTGCTCATTGCTTTAATTTCTTATTTCTGGTTCAATAATACAATTCCTACCAATATAACACCAATGCCCACCAAGTTGATGGTACTCAATTTTTCTGAAAAAACAAAATAGCCCACACAGGCTGTCAAAAGAAAATTGATGCCTGCGCTCAATGGAACTACAAAATTGAAATTTCCTATTGACAATGCTTTGAACAACACCAATGCGGAAAGAAAAATCACAGCCATTCCAATGATGACTCTTGGCTCAATCAAAAAATTGAAATAGTCCATAAAGCCATTGAGCTTGTAGCCTGTTACCTTCGACTTAATGAGGCTGGCGCCCAACACCGTGAGAGAGGCATAAGCCGCTGCAAGTGCTAATATTAAATAATCCTTATTCATTCTTTATGATAATGTCCGTTACTGATTCTGGTCTCTTATTTACTTCGTCAAAAATTCTCCAAAGATATTCACCAATTACGCCAAGCATTACTATGATTAATCCCAGCAAAAATGTGAGCAGTGCTGTGACCGTTGCAAAACCGGGCTCAGTGATTTTACCCATCACTGCGCCAATGAGCACTACCAAGCCATAAATAAAACTGCCTGCCGAAACGGTTATTCCTATTGATGAAATAAAACGGATGGGCATAACGGAAAATCCGAGTATGGAATCCAAAAATAACTTCCACTTTTTTGAAAAGCTCCATCCTGACTTGCCGCTTTGCCTTTTCGGGCGCTCGTAAACAATCACCTCTGGCTTGTATCCAAGCCAATGAGAGAAGATAGAGCGATTGATATTCTTCGAAGTGTTTTGCAGATAAGGCAAAATAGATCTGTCGTAAAATGCAATGTCGAAGCCACCTTTGGGGAAATCTTTGGTTACAAAAAATTTCACGAGGCGATAAAAAATAGCGGCGTATAATTTAGTGAGCATCGGATCGCCGCGTTCTTCTGCACGCCTTGCAATAATGTACTTTGTTCCATTCTTCCACTTCGAAGCCATATCGGTGATGAGGTACAATGGATCCTGAAGATCGGCTGCGAAAATGGTAAAACAATCGCCTTCCACTTGCTTCAGACCGGCATTGGACGCACATATGGCACCGAAATTTCTGGTGAGTTTGATTAGCGTAAGATCTTTGATCATAGCTTTATGCCTGAGCAAATACATCCAGGTTTCATCGCGGCTGCCATCGTCCACACAAATGAGTTGTAAACTCATGTCGAGTGTATTCAATTGCTTTTCTACTTCCTGAAAGGCAGCAAATAGTGGTTCTACAAACTCACCTACATTGTATGTGGGAACAACAACTGATACTTTCTTCATTGAATATAGTTATCAAGATTCGACCAATTGAGCTGTTTTAAATCCAGTTGATAATGATCTTGCACTGTGGTTCGCGCACCAAATCCTTCCTTCTGGTTGCTTATTCCAATAGAGAGTTTAGCGCCGCCGGTTAAGGTGGAAGTGCCAAAATCTATAAATGCTTTGTCTTTGTAAATATCGTGTATTAATCTGTCGGTAAGAAAATCCAATGCGCCAATGTCCTTGCCTTCATCGCTTGAGGCAATGTACTGGAACTTGGCTACAGTAGAACTTTCAAAGACGAGAATGCCAGCCATAATTCTTCCTTCGCGCATGGCTGCATATAGCTTGATGCTCTCAGGGAAAAGTTTGGCAAGACGCGAAATTTCTTCAAAAGAATGCACTGGTTTACTCTCATATCTGGCCAGTAAATCAGTGAGGATGTTCCAATATACTTCGAGCTGATCGCATAGTTCAATGGCCAGATTTTCTTTCTCTGCCTTCTTGATGGCTCTTCTTCTTCTCTCCTGATAAGGCATTTTATTGAAACGCTCAATCACCGGATTGACATGCCGCACTTTAAGCGATGCGTTGAGAAGAAAAAGAAGGACCATATCATCCTGCGCTGGAATGCGATGGTACATGTGCGAAATGGTTTTGTAATAAAAAGTTTCAAAACCACTGGCTATACAATACTCAATTACCAACCTGAAGGCTGCTAGATTTTCTTCCAAACGGGTATCGGGCGAAAGAATAAATCCTGCGTAGGTAAGTCCTTTGTGACTGAATAAACTCTTGTCCTCTTCATGAAGTGCGATGAGTGTAACAATCTTGTTTTTTTCATCGAGCACCATCAGCGAATGATCTCTGAAACGGTCGCCATGGTATTCAACAAAACCGCGTTCTACGTGGAAAGTACCATTTCTGGAAGTTCTCACAAACTGGTCCCATTGTTCCCTGTATTCGCTATTGTATTTTTCTACTTTCATTATCAAGATTCAAGAACTGCATATCCAAATCCACTCAAACCGTGTCCGTTTCCATTGTGAAACATATATCGTTTTCCGGCTGCATCAACAATGGAAGGGTAACAAATCATTTGTGAATCCCATCCTTCTGCCGACACATCTATTCCAACTTCTTCATCCATTCGCGTCCAGTTCATTCCATCGGCAGATTCGGCGTAGCCAATTCTGTAATTTTTGGAAATCGACCTGATTGAATACCACATTTTGTAAATGCCATTTTCGAATATAGCCCATGGCCTGCCAAAGCCAAATTCATCGTCATTCTTAAAGTTGATTGCAATGCCCCCTTTGTTCTGCCAATTGAGTCCGTCAGTCGAAACCGAATGCCGGATAACATAGTTGGGTACCCTTTTGCCATTCACTTCTATCCAGCGAAAGGCGGAAACGTACCACATTTTCAATTCGCCATTTACCTCAACCATGGTAGTGGCCGATCGGATACAAGGCTCTTCGGAAGTTCGCTCGAGCAATGGAGTTCTGCCATTCTTTTCCCAAATACCTTCTTTATTTTCAATGGCCAATCCTGCGAAATACATGTAGGGAACCTTCACTGCTCTCTGCACTCCAATGTAGTACATGTGTCGCAATCCATTTCTTTTGATGACAAAACCTGTGCAGACTCCACAATCGTCAAAATCGCCGGGGCCACCAATGTCGATGATAGGCTCAGGATGGATGTATCTGATCTCCGATGGATTTTGTGCAGACACTTCAATATAGCTGATTCGTCCATCCATGTGCTCGTCCATCGAGTAATAATACAACCTGATGGTATCTTCAGAAATAAGTTCGGCAGTTGGAATTCCGGCAAAGGATTTAGACCACCAGAAATTCTGGTTGGGCTCAAATAACAATCCTTTTTTAATCCACTTCATTCTTTCAACTGATTATATTTTTCTTACACACCGAAATGCGCGCGGGCACTTTTGTCGGTAATGTCTTTTCCTTTTACTACAGCGTCCTCAGGAATGTCTTTGTAGACAAGCGCAGCGGAGCTTAACAATACATCCTTGCCTATGTTGATGGCATTGTTGATGGTGGCGTTTACACCAAGAAAACAATTTTCGCCAATGGTCACACCGCCGCTCACTACTACATGAGAAGACACAAATACATTGTCTTTGATCACACTGTGGTGGCCAATGTGGTTGCCACTCCACATCACAACGTTATTGCCCACTTTTACAAAGGGCTGAATGGTATTGTCTTCAAAAATGAAACAGTGTTCGCCCAATTCTACATTGCGCCAGACAAAACACTTCGAACTGATATAGGAAGCAATATGATAGCCTTTGGCTTTGGCCTCCAGATAAATCTGTGTGCGCAATCTGTTGAGTTTGGTATAAACGCTTGCTGCAAAAAATGAATGGTCTTTTGGAGGAAAATGTGCTTCTACATCTTCGAAAGCCACAAGAGGAAGCCCAAAGATATTTTCTTTGTTGATATATTGGCGGTGTACACAAAATCCGACTACCTCGTAATCGGAATCGTGTGTAAAATATTCATAAGCTATTTCAGCAAATTCTGTGTTGCCGAAGAGTACAATTTTCTTTTTCATTCAGGTCGTTAAGGTTTAACAATGAGAATATCTTCTCTTCTGTTCGACATAGGCAAAGCTGCCGACTGTGGAACCACATAAGATTCGAAGCCGGAAAGTCTTGCGCGTTGTAAGATCGACATCACTACAGAGTCATCAATTTCATTGGCATTGATGGTGTTCCATTTGATATCGGGTAAACTATTGTCCTTGTGTCTTTCTCTGTGAAAAGCAATTCCTGCTTCCGAGTTGAAGTATCTGTTGCGTTTGGTAACATTTGGAATATCTCCTATGAGACATTGGCCACCGCTGGAGAGTAATTTAAAAATACTGTCCAGAAATCTTATGAGGCTTGTATCTACCACAATGTAGTGCAGGACACTGTAGACGATAATGCTGTTGAATGTTCCTTTGTGTTCTTCTATAAAAGCATCGAAATCGTTGGGGAACATGCCGGGTGCTTTTACCATTGCCCCTGATTCGGGAAGGTTGGCCAACATTTCAGCCGAATCTGCCATGTATATTTTCTGCGCGTTGGCTTCGGCTTGTGCAATGAGCATCATGGGCAAATCGCTGCAACCGGCGCCTATGTCCAGTATCTTTCCTCCCTGACGCGAAAGGTTGGTGAGCTTGGCATTGATGTCATGAAAAATTTCGGCCTCTTTTCCGGATCTGAATTCATCGTAAAATCCGATTTTTTCAAAACGCGAAAGCGATCCGTCTTTGGCAAGTTCTCTGAACTTTTCAAAAGAAAGTGCGCTTAATTTTTGGGCCTTGTCTGTGTTTTCTGACATATCAAATAATTTGTTGCACCATATTTTGTCCCCTGAATTCTGTCTCATTTTTCATGAGCAGTTCTGCTACTTTCAATCCACCCTTCTGCAATCTTATTACCGGATCGAATCCCACGTCAGATGGAATTACGCCCATGTGGCCGCTTTTTACTTTCGGTGGAAAAAATGAAATTCCATTTTCTACAAGATTGGTTTCATTGATATCTCCAATGTACCTGAGAATTTTGGGATTGGAGAATTGTTCTTTTAAACGCGATGAATGCACGATTGCATTCTCATCGCCGATCCATTGTTCGGTAAAAGGATATGCGGAAAGTAATACTGCTTCGGCATTTTTATACGCTTCAGGAATATTGATCTCGGGAAAACTGCCCAGCCAATCGATATTCAAATTCTGGTAGGCTCCTTTTCTTTCGGCCTGGTCTATTACGCCGAGTTTATCGCAAACTGCACTGAGTGTTTTTGCGATGAACGGACCGAAGTCGTTGTTGCATAACAATACAAATCTGTTGCGGTACGGTGTTGAACCTGATGACTGAATGAGCTTAAGTGCCATATCACCAAGGTATCCGAATACGTCAATATCAGAATGCCTTTCGTTTGTTGCTCCGATTCTCAAACCACGTGATCGGAGAAAAGGAAGATCGATGTCCTGCGGTCTGAATTCCCAGGCTTCGTACATCAAAGATATCACTGCATCTGACTTGAGCTTTGATAACTTCAATGAGTCAAGTGGTCTGAGATGACCTGAATTGGTGACTACGTCAGCTTGCGCTAAAACTTCGTCAGTAAGTGTATCTATTACTTCTATGCGATTTTCTACGCCGCATTTTTTGGCTAATTCCAAAGTCGATTTGCGAATATCCTGCACACTGCCATAGGCGGTGTCGCGGGTAAATGCGAAGACCCTGGCTCCTGCTATGGCAGCCAACAAAGGTGTTACAACATAAGCACCAGAAGCTGCCTCTGTAAGGACGACCTTATTATTCAGATTCAAATCAATTTCTTCTACGCTTCTTAGCAACTTCGAATGCAACATGTAATCAATACTTATTGATGGTTTCGATTACGTGCGCTACTTGCTCATCTGTCAATTCTGCATACATCGGAAGCGACAAACAATGTTCGGCAAGGTATTCTGCATTGGGGCAATCTCCTTTGCTATATCCCAAATGCGAATAAGCTTTTTGTAAATGACATGGCACAGGATAATGCAAGGCCGGAAAAATCTGGTTTGTATTGAGGTAGTTCATCAGATCCTCTCTGACTGCCGTAGTAATTACAAAAAGGTGGAATACGCTATCAGCCCATTCGGGTTGATGTTGTAATTTTATTTTATCATTTTTAATCTCTGCCAGATATCTTTTGGCAATGGCGCGCCTGCGGTTGTTCCAACCTTCCAGATAATTCAATTTTACTGAAAGAGATGCTGCTTCGAGGCCACCCATTCTATAGTTGTATCCTATTTCATCGTGATAATATCTCACGGTGCTTCCGTGGTTGCGCAAAGAGCAAAGGTGTTTGTAGTACGCTTCGTTATTGGTAGTAATTCCACCGGCTTCTCCACAAGCTCCTAAATTTTTTCCGGGGTAAAAACTAAAACAAGCCATTTCGCCAAAAGTACCAATGTTCTTGCCCTTATAACGAGCGCCCTGGGCTTGTGCTGCATCTTCGACTAGATAAAGATTATGCTTTTTACAAATAGCACTTACTGCGTCGATGTCGAATGGCTGGCCATAGAGGTGCACGCCTGCAATCGCCTTAGTCTTTGAAGTAATCTTAGCTTCAATTTTAGATACGTCAATTTGCCAGGTATCGCCTGTGCAATCTACAAATACAGGCGTCGCACCTGCATGAGAGACACCCCAGGCTGTGGCTATAAATGTATCTGCAGGAACAATCACCTCATCGCCCTGACCAATTCCGAGCGCAATAAATGCGAGGTGCAATGCTGTAGTTCCGTTGTTAACGCCTACTGAATATTTAGAACCTATGTATTGGTTGTATGATTTTTCAAATTCCTCTACAAAGTGACCTCCTGAAAAGGCGGTATTTTCATAGACTTTTTCCCAGGCCGCAAATACCTCATTTTTGATTTGCTGGTGTTGACCTTTGAGATCCAGACAAGGTATTTTCTGGATTACCTGTGTAGTTTCTGACATGTTTAGGTATGGTTTGAATAATTGTTGTTGCCTGTAAATGGCGGTGCAAGATAGCACACGAACCACTCTCAGCAGCCCATTGCCACCGAGAAATTAGCCCTCTGAAACAGAAAAGAATTCAGCAATTAAGTCAACCTTCCAAAATGCAACAGTGGTTGAAACTGCTCTGAACTTCAACATTACCAACGACTTATATGAACTGAAATGTGCTGATCCGGTTAACGGTCTGAGACCTTCTTAATGACTTTCGCCGGATTTCCGGCAACAATTGTATTGGCGGCTACATCTTTGGTTACCACTGAACCTGCGCCCACAATGGCATTTTCACCTACCGTAATGCCGCAAAGAATGGTGACGCTGCTGCCCAGAGATGCTCCCTTTTTAATTCGGGTTTCCTCCACATGCCAATCGGCATCTGTCTGTAAACTCCCGTCGGCATTAGTAGCTCTGGGAAAACGGTCGTTGATGAAAGTAACATTATGACCAACAAATACATTGTCTTCGATGTGAACTCCTTCGCAAATAAAACTGTGACTTGAAATTTTACAGTTTTTGCCAATAAATGCGCCCTTCTGAATTTCTACAAAAGCCCCGATTTTTGCGCCGTCATCAATGGTACAGCCATAGGCATTGACAAAATTAAAAATCCTGACGTCTTTGCCCACAGTCACATTGTTGAGGCTTTGCTTATCGTTATTTACAGTAATGGTTTCCATACAATTGCTTGCAAAAAATTAATGAATCAGGACTTCTCTTCCCTTGTTCTTAATGGATTCCTGAGAAGCCTCGAGAATCTTGATGGTATTGAGACCAGATTTCCAACTGGCAATTGGCGTGGTGCCATCGATAATGGCCCCGACAAAATCCTTGGCCATACTCGCCAAAGCCTCTCCTGTAGGGATTTTTGGAATGTAAACATCTCCTACCCTGTAGTCGACCATAATCTTCTGCTGCTCTTCAAGCGAACTGATGCTGTGCGCCGTGTCGTAGATTTTGATTTTCTCGGTAGGCTCCATGTCGTTGAAAACAATCATTTTATCATCACCACCCACCATCATCATTCTGATTTTAACCGGCGAAGACCATGAACAATTGAAGTGCGCCATAAAATCGTGCTGATAATTTACGCTCAGGTAGGCTATGTTTTCGATGCCATTGTGAATGTGGCTTACGCCTGTTGCATTTACACTAATGGGTTTGGCATCTGTGAGGTAGTCCAGAATCGAAATATCATGTGGTGCCAAATCCCATAATACATTCACGTCTTGTTGAATGAGTCCAAGGTTAATTCTGGTAGAATCGAAATATTTAATTCGGCCAATTGAACCATCTGTAATGAGATTTTTCATTTTTTGAACCGCTGCGGTGTATAGGAAAGTGTGGTCAACCATCAACACTTTGTTGTACTTCTGAGAAAGGTCGATGAGTTCATTGGCGTGGGCTGAGGTATCAGTCATCGGTTTTTCAATGAGCACATGCTTGCCTGAATTGAGTGCCTTTTTAGCCAGATCAAAATGCGTAAATACAGGAGTGGCTATTACCACAGCATCAATAGACGCATCGGCCCAAAGTGAGTCAATATCAGTTGAAACTTCTAATCCGGGATAAGCCTTAGATACGACGGCGAGCCTTTCAGGACGCAGATCAACGACTTTTTTGACTTTTGCATTGGACAATCCAGAGAAATTTCTAACCAGATTAGGTCCCCAGTATCCGTAACCAATAATGGCAATATTCAACATAGTAGATTAATTGAGGTCTTTTCTTAAAAAGGACTGCAAATATGAGACAAGGCCGACCATCGGCCACTACAACAGCAATAATTCTGTATGAATAAATCTGAGTGTGCAATCTCTTCCCTCCAATCGATGCTAAGCATTGCCAATCTCATGGGAATGATGAATTTGTTGAAAAACAAACTTTAAAATGCCAGACATAGGACTTTATTGTTTCTAGGTTAGCGCTCAAAATTATTTTTAAACCCTGTCTGTTCCTTCCTGAACAATGTGAAACCTTCATTGTTGCTATTGAATTACAGTCAGTTGATATGAAAATGCAGGAATTCTCCATAAAAGAGCTTGAAAGCTTTACAGGTATTAAAGCCCATACCATCAGGATATGGGAGCAGCGTTATGGGCTTTTGGCTCCAGATCGCACGGATACCAATATCCGCAAGTATACTGACAAGGATCTCAAGCTGTTGTTGAACGTAAGTTTGCTGAATAATCTGGGGTATAAAATCTCCCTTATCGCACAGATGTCTGAAGAAGAGATGAGAGAGGCCATTGTTCAAAGCAATGCCTCCGACAATCAGGACCAGCAGTTCATGCATATTCTCAAACTTTCGATGCTCAATTATGATGAGGCCCTGTTTAATGGTGTAGTAGATCCTCACATTGCAGAGCATGGATTGAGAAAGACATTTACAGAAATGTTTTTGCCATTTCTGAAACAAATCGGATACCTCTGGCTTGCTAACGCCATTTGTCCTGCTCAGGAACATTTCATTTCTTGTCTGGTAAGGCAAAAAATGTTCTCATTAATTGATCAGATAAAAACAGAACCAGATCTTACTCTAAAACCTGTAGTATTATTTCTTCCAGAGCTTGAAATACATGAATTGTCACTGATCATGACACATTACATTATTAAGGAAAAAGGAAGAAAAAGCATCATGTTAGGTCAATCTGTGCCTTTGGAAGACCTGCAGCAGATCTACCACAGACTGGGTGATGTGAATTTTGTTTCAATTTTTACGACACACCCTGCCCATGTATTGGTAGGTGATTATCTTAAAAAAATTGCTCGCCTTTTTCAAGGAACTGAATGTCATTTCCACCTGACCGGAAATAATTTACAAGGGATCAAATCTCCCGACACTGATTATATCAGTATATACCAGAATGTGGAGCATTTGGTCAACCAGTTCTGATTTTGTTTGACTTATGTCGAGAAATATCAAACAATAAACAACAATTCAACTTATTAATAATAAGCATTATAATAAAGTAAAAAGGCATTACGTTTTTTTTTGTTTAATTAAATTAACTAAAATATTAAACAAAAAATTTGGTCTAAAGAATATTCCGTTTAATATTTGCGCCACATTATTAAACAAAGCAATATGAGCACAATGGAATTCAATGTTCTTTTAGTAACAAACTCCAAGTTTCTAAAGAGTTTTGCCTACAATTTCACTCACAGTCTTGAAGATTCTGAAGATCTTATTCAAGATACTTTGGTAAAGGCACTGCGATATAAGGATCATTTTCAGGAAGGCACCAATTTCAGAGGTTGGTTGTTTACTATCATGCGCAATATCTTCATTAATAATTACAAGCGCAAAAAACTTCAGAATACTATGCTGGATAGTACTAGTAACCAGTACTTTCTGAATAGTGGGAATATCTCAGAAGACAGCGTGAACCGAAGAATCAACGAAAAAGACATCAACAAAGCCATCACCGGTCTTTCTTATGAGTACCGCACTCCATTTCAAATGTTTATGGACGGTTATCATTATGACGAAATCTCTGCGGCAATGTCAATTCCTATGGGTACTGTGAAAAGTAGAATCTTTCATGCGCGTAAAAAGTTGATGGAAGAATTGACCGATTTCAGGTAACATATCAATTCGGAATGCCAATTTCTGCAAGGAACTGCCCGTCTTTTCCTTTGTAGATTACCTCCATGTGCATTCCTGTTTTTTCGGCCAATTCACTCAGTAAAGCAGGATCCGGATAGGTCCAGAAGAATGAAGTAGATTGTCGTCCAAAACGGAGATCAAATTTTACTTGTCCGTAGTAATGCCCGCTTTGGGCATAATTACTTTCGCCTTCTATCGGATAATAAATAATATCGGTAGAATCTCCCAGAATTTTGCCTCCCGGAGCCAAAAGCGTTTTGAGATGGCGCAACAATTTGGCTAAACCCTTTATATCTCCACCAATTCCAAAGCCATTCATCAGCAAAAGAATTGATTCAAATTTCCCTGACGTAAAGGACATAATATCCTGATTGATTACGTTTTTTACGGCCATTTTTTTCATTATGTCACAAGAAATTTTAGACTGGTCAAGCGCTGTTACGTCCATATCTCTCTTTTGCAAAACCAAACTATGTGCGCCTGCTCCTGCTCCAACATCCAATATTCTGCCGCGGCACAATTGCAATGCCCGCCGCTCACAGCCGTTCATTTGCTGCCATGTTCTAAAAAACCTCGATGGGTAAAGAGGTTGATCTCTCTTCCCATTGATCCAGATATCAACCGGCTCATCCAAACCGGTTGAAAAGTAACGTTTAATGGATTGTCCAATGGGATCATTCATGTAAATATCAAAATCAGGCTGCATAAATAAGGCTGAACAGCATTAGGATTCTGATTTAACAAGAGAAAAAATTGACCATAGGGCAACTGTTGCCTTAAATTAGCAGTCTGAGTTTAAAAGCTTTTCGGATGAAAAAAATCTACGCACTAGTTATCATTACTATTTTCAGTCCGTCCTGGTTGATTTGTCAGAATATGACAACTTCAACGAATTTGACTGTTTCGCAATATGTTCAGGATGTATTACTTGGCAGCAATGTCAGTGTTTCTAATATCACATACAATGGAGCCAGTGCCAATACGGTAAGTGCTCAGGTTGGTGGCTTTGAATGTCCGGATTGTAATTTAGGAATATTATCGGGCTTCGCTATGACCTCAGGAGATGTTGCCGGAGTTGTAGGGCCAAATAACAATACTGGTTATACCGGTGCTGGCGGAGCTCCAACAGGTTCTCAAGACCCTGATCTCCTTGATCTGGTGGAGGCAAACGGAGGAAGTTCAACCCAACAATGGGCTATTATCGAGTTTGATTTTGTTCCTCTTGGCGATACCCTCAGTTTTAAATACGTTTGGGGTTCTGAAGAATATGACAGCTACGTAGGGTCATCTTTTAATGACGTTTTTGGTTTCTTTATAAGTGGTCCCGGAATTTCCGGACCATTCTCCAATAATGCACAAAACATTGCACTTATTCCGGGAACGAATCTGGGTGTTTCTATCAACAACATAAATAACGGCAATGGAAATGCCGGCCTATGTGCGTACTGTGAGTACTACAACCAGGAAAGCCCCAATGATAATTACTTCTTCAGTAACCAGGACGATGATTTATATACCAACCCTTATTACATGCAATACGATGGCTACACTGATGTTTTAACTGCAGTGGCCTATGTTCAATGTGGTTTGACCTATCATATCAAACTCGCCGTGTGCGACGCAGGTGATACTGCGCTGGATTCAGGAGTGTTTCTTCAAAGGGATTCATTCTCAAGTAATCTTACCGTTCAGACTTCCATCGTATTTGAGGTTGGTGGTCCAAATGATGATACCGTTTTTGAAAATTGTGGAACGGCCAATCTTATTTTTGAAAGACCTGAAAGTGGTAATATAAATACCGAAGTAGTAGCCTATATTTCTTACAGTGGCACTGCAACCAATGGCGTTGATTTTAATCTTTTGCCTGACTCGGTTGTTTTTGCTCCGGGAGTCGCTACCGTTACCATACCTCTTGATGCCACTGTAGATGGGTTGACAGAAGGAGTTGAAACAGTAATCATGACCATTGAGAATTTTGCACAGTGTGCAGAAATTCCTCTGGAATCAACTTTTAACTTCTTTGTTGCCGATATCGCACAACCTCTTATTGTGGATGATCAGACCATTGCCATTTGCGAGGGTGCTGAAGCACTATTGGAACCTGTGATCCAGGGTGGATATGGAGCCTATAGTTTCGTTTGGAGCAATGGCGACGAAACCGAAACATCGTTGGTGCAGCCGGCAATTACAACAGAATACATACTCACAGTAAGTGACACTTGTGGTATTGAAAGTACCACAGCTTCTTTTATGGTCAATGTGAGCGACTTCCCCGATTTTTCGGTTACTGTTAGCCCTGCTTCTCCCGAAATAACGGACTGCTGGGGTGGTGTAGACCTTACCGCAACTGCAACTGGAGGAGAAGGAACTTATCAATACGATTGGGAAGATGAGGATGGCAATATACTTTGGGGATGGGAAAACACCTTGTACTGGAGTGCCTGGAATGGACCTGGATGGGCCATTGTTACTGCCACCGATGGTTGTGGATTTGAAGTCCAGGATAGTGTGCCTGTTACGGTAAGTTGGGATGAACTTAGCGTGGAACCTATTAATGATGTATATATCTGCGATGGTTTACCTGTAACCATTACTCCGGTAGTAAGCGGCGGAGTTGGTACCATTTACTACAACTGGTATGACCAGTTCTTCAATTACCTGGGAAGTGGTACTTCACAAGTTGTAACCGGCATCGAAGGCTCAATTACCTTGTACATGAGCGATGATTGCGCCGGATCTTTTAATGCTCTTATCAATATTTATACAGCAGAAGACAATATGGCAATCGATGCACCGGCTGAACTAACAGGAGATTGCACTACACTTTTTAACATTGCACCTATCGTCACTGGTGGAAGCGCGAATTATACCTACCAATGGATACTCAACGGAAATCTGATGTCGTCTGATGCCACGTATCAGTTTCAAACGGATCAGTCTGAACTTATCCAGTTTATTGCTGTAGATGCTTGTGGTCATGTTGCAGTGCATGATGTCTCCTTAGTAATTATAGAAAATCCTGTAGAAGTTGATTTAGGCCCTGATGTTTATACCACCTGCGCTGCTACAACAGAAATTACAGCCAACACTATAACAGGTGTGGTTTCAACTTATGCTTGGACACTTGGAGGCAATTCTATTGCTGCCTTAGACATGGCTACAGTGCAAACGATGGAAACTGTAGAGCTTATAGTAAATGTTGAAAATGTCTGCGGGCAGACAGATACCGACTCTGTAACAGTTTTCATTATTGATACACCCATTACGCTCACCACTTCACCCGATACTGCAATTTGTATAGATGGCAGTGCCCACCTATGGGTTAATGCAAGCGGCGGCGCAGGTGCATTTATGTATCAATGGACAGGAACCAACTCAACTACAAATGAAGCCACAGTAAGCGGAGCAAATGCCGGTGGAATTTATACCGTTAAATGTACCGATCAATGTGGTAGATTTGAAAGTGCTTTCATCAATGTAGATGTAGTGCCTATTACTGGTTCTTTCACAGCAGAGGAAATTGGTGAAAACTACTATTCATTTGTTGCAGTGCCTACTCCTACAGGACAAGATTGCTCATTTATCTGGGATATGGGTGATGGATCAACAAGCATAACAGATTCGAGTTTAACCTATCAGTTTGACGGTCTTGCAGCGTATACAGTTTCTCTGATTACAGTAAATGCAATTGGCTGCACCGATACAAAGTATTACACAGTTCGCCCTGTTCCTATTTTGTATATTCCAAACGCCTTTACACCAAACAATGATGGAATCAATGACATTTGGAATATTAGTTCTACATCTCTTCGTGAATATGATATCAATATTTTCGATCGCTGGGGTAATGTAGTCTTCCACAGCAATGATCCGGAAGAACCCTGGATAGGAAATACCACAGAACAAAAATCTTATTTTGTTCAGGATGGTGTATACAACTTCCTTATCAAAATTAAGAGTTATGATGGTGATTCATTTGAGAAATCAGGTTTCATCAGCGTGACGCGATAATTTTGTTGAACATAAAAAAATTGAAAGCGCCCTTTATCGGGCGCTTTTGCTTTCTTTGTGTTTCCGTCGGTCTGACCTCATCGACAAAAAACAGAGAATGGTACAACCAAAAAATCTCATGGCTATGAAAAAAATCAATTTTCTTTTCTTCTTTCTTTTCATCATTGCCCTGTCACTGGCAGCCTGTCGCAAGTCGAAAGATACCGCTGCATCTCAACCAGCCCCGGGTGATTCGTTTTCCGGTGGTCGCAGAATGGACAATTTTACTTTCCTGAAAAGATGTATGAACGGAGAATTTTCGAGCGAAGAACAAAGCAGGAACGATACAGATTATTTCGATATCCGATTAAGAATGGTTCCAATCTGGAAATCAAATGAGAACTTCTTCTATTTGTATGTCGAACAAGCCGTGGCTACTTCTCTTGAAAAACCCTATCGGCAACGTGTTTATAAGGTAGAAAAAATAAATGAACTGACTTTTGTAAGTCATATATATCTGGTGAATCAACCGGAAAGACTCACAGGTAAAAATGAAGATGACGCCATTTTCAAAGAACTCACACCGGACTCATTAAAAATCAAAGATGGCTGCGAAGTGTACCTTAGCTATAATCCTCAGGAGCAAATTTTCAAAGGCGCAACAAAACCGAATACATGTCCGAGTGACCGATCTGGTGCAAGCTGGGCCACTTCGGAAGTGACGATGTCCGAAACACAAATGGTGAGCTGGGATCAAGGTTGGGATGCCGCCGGAAAACAAGTTTGGGGCGCCACAAAAGGCGGTTATATATTCAAAAAAAAAGGATGAGTACTTTTTTTATCATTGAATCCATTTACTGATGTGTGGAATTAGTGGCGTAATCCGCTTACATCCCCATTCCGGAGAATTTAGCTCCGAAGAAAAAGGCAACCTGAAATCTTCTCTTCGGGCCATGCACCATCGCGGACCGGATAATCAACACGAGATTCAAATAAAGCGAACTTTGCTAGGCCATGCCAGACTTTCCATTATTGACCTCACGTCAAAAGCGGATCAGCCTATGTGCGATTCTACCGAAAGATACGCACTGGTATACAATGGGGAAATATTCAATTTTAAAATACTCAAAAAAGAACTGGAGAAAGAAGGAATTGTGTTCAACTCAGAAAGTGACACTGAAGTTCTATTACAACTCCTCATCAAAAAAGGAAGCGATGCATTAAACGAATTAAATGGCTTTTTTGCTTTTGCTTTTTATGACTCTCTAAAGGACGAACTGATTCTGGCGCGCGATAGATTTGGCGTAAAGCCGCTGTGGTATTATCAGAATCAATCTTGCCTTTATTTTGCTTCCGAACTAAAAGGGTTGTTGAAATTCCCCGTTCCAAAAGAAATCGATATTTCGGCTCTGGCTTCTTACTTTAAATTCAGCTTTATTCCTGCTCCCGGGAGTATTTATAAGGGCGTCAAAAAGCTAATGCCCGGCCACTTTATCAAAATAGGAAAAAGTACAATTGAAGAAAAGTGGTATTCATCTTCAAATATTCCCTTCGATCAAAATTCTGGCAATAATCCAGTCAGTCAATTCAAAGAATTGTTAGAGGATTCAGTAAAAATAAGGCTCGAAGCAGATGTGCCGCTTGGCTCGCTCCTCAGCGGTGGCCTCGACTCTTCGGTATTGACTTTACTAGCCGCAAAACACAAGCCCTCATTGCAATCCTTTTGTATAAGTTTTCCTGACGAACCTTTTTTCGACGAAAGCAAATACGCCGAAATTCTTGCCCGAAAAGCAGGCTCAAAACTCCACCTCATTCCTTTGCAAAGCAATCAACTGGCAGACCATGTGCTGAGCGTATGGGAAAGTCTGGACGAACCCTTTGCCGACTCATCGGCAATTGCTTATTCCAAACTATGCAGCGAAATAAATAAGAGTGTAACCGTAGCGATCAGTGGCGATGGCGCCGACGAAGTACACGGAGGATATTACAGACAACTGGCTTTTAAAAAATCTTTTGAAAAAAAATCGGTTTATTCTATTCTTCATGTGCTGCGCCCTTTGGTGAATATTATTCCACAAAACAGAAACTCGACCACGAGCAACAAGGCACGCCAACTCAAACGTTTTTTAGATGGTTTAAAAATGACGGTTGAAAAAAGATACTTGTACTGGTCTTCTTTTGGTGACGACAATAGAATCGGCAAACTCTTGTGTGGATATGATGTAAAGCAAATCAATTTTTCTGACATCACCAAAGACATTCAGGAGGGCAATTTGAATTCAATACTTAAGGCAGATCAAAAGCTTGTGCTCACCAATGATATGCTGGTTAAATCTGATCTGATGAGTATGAAAAACTCCCTGGAAATAAGAACCCCATTTTTGGATTTCCGGGTTGTAGAGTTGGTGAATGCTCTTCCTGATGAATACAAAATACGACATTCCAAAACCAAATGGCTGCTTCGCGAAGCATTTGCTGAAGATTTGCCCGCAGAGATTCTGAACAGAAGTAAAAGGGGATTCGAAGTGCCTTTGGAAAACTGGCTGCGGGGTAAACTGAAAGATGTTGTTCTGCAGTTATTAAATCCAACCAAAATGAAGGAGCATCCTCTGCTCAATGCTCCTTGCGTAGAAGAATTGCTCCGCGATTTTTACAAAAAAAAACAAGGAGAGCACACCTATCTGATTTATAGCCTGGCTCTTTTTCAGCATTGGTATGAAAGACAACTCAAGGAAACAAATTGAGTGGGTCATTTTCAAAACCTGTTTTAAGCCATGCTAAATAAAAACTCCGATCAATCCTGCTCAGATCTGGAGGCCAGAATGCCTTGGTACTCCATGAGTAGTTTTTTCTTACCAAGCTCCTTTTCGGCGGTAATAGCCGGCCTTAATATATTCATGCTCTCCAATATGCCCTCCTCCGAGATTGAGGCATCTATACTATCCAAAAGGGTGACACATTCGAGCAATTCTTCCAGATTGCCTTCCACCGCAACAGAAGTGATAAAAGGAATATCGTCCACAGGCTGACAGCCGGAATTCCACATAAAAGCCAGGATGTCTTTTCTGATTGCCGTGTTCTTAGGGTTTTTCAGTGCATTGAGAAATGGGATTTCGGTTTTACTCACCTTCAATGTTTCCAGCATTTCTCCAGCAATGGCCTTGACTTCGGGATTGCCGGAATGACCATATACGGCAATCAAAGGCTCCACCAGAGTAAGGTCGCCATATTCCTGACACTTTTCCAATGCCTTGATAACTACCTCATCCAGTTCACTGAATAATTCAGTTTTTATTTCATCCAGCATTCTGGATTTCGACTTTGTGGTCATTTTTGAGAATTTGCCGCGAAATTAAGTCCGGTTCGGCCTTTAAACCTAAACCCGGATTCTGGTTTAAAAATCCGGATATGGACTTCCAAACTTCGTTTACGGCTCTTGCACAAAATGCCCAAACCCAATAAAGACGGGCCACTTAACTCCATATAAATAAGAATTTGGCTGATATCCGAATAGCAGTGTGGAACTCACCACCAGATTATGGAAAAGATTTGCCAAATAAGTGGACAACCTGTCGATTATATTTGTAGTCTTGTAATCAAATAATCAAAATGATGAAAAGCATTCGTACCCTTTTAGTAGCTGGTCTCATGACAATTGGCTTATCTTCTTTCGCTCAGAATATTGTGAGTGAAAATGATATTAATATCACAATTAACGGTCAGACTTCGAGAGAAGAATTGGCTGCTTATGCACAGCAAATGCGCGCCATTGGCGTGGATTTCTTATACAGGCCTCAGTTCGATGGCAATCGTCATTTGATTGGCATTGAGTACACCCTGAAGGCTGGCAGCACAATCATCGGTACCGTTGAACAAACAAACCTGAAGGCTGCCGGTACACAAACCAAATTTCACATTGTGAAGGCCAATGGTGTTTTTACCGCCCAGTGTCTGGGTGTTTGTAACGACTAATTATACGTTAAATATTGAGAAGCCTGCTTTCAAGCAGGCTTTTTTTATGCCTAGCCGTTCCGGATTATTATGGCCGCAACCGGGCTGAAAATAGAATTTTCTGCACCTCATTCTCTTTTTGTGCACAAATTTCGTCAAACTCCCTCGGGTCAATGTGAAGAGGACGATGTTTGAGGTAGCTAAGAATCGGATCAAGTTGCTGATTGACTTTTATTGTTTCTTCCGACATTATCCAGCGACAAAACTTCTCCCATATATATTCCACAGCCACACCATTGGGGTGGAGCATATCTTCTTTGAAAAAACGATAATCTCTCAGATCGTCCATTACCAATTCATAGGCAGGGAAATAGAAAACATTTTGCACCTGAGCCGAAAGGTTCTGTGCGGCAATAATCAAATGGGATTTTGAGAGTTGGTTGTTGGTAACACCATCGCGCCAATGCCTTACAGGGCTTACTGTTACTACAATTTTAATCTCCTTGTTCACTTGCCGGATTTCTTCAATGGCCTTTTGGGTAATTTCAAAAATTTCATTGTGATTCAAAAGAATCTTATCAAAATCCCGTTGGGGCAATTTGTGACAATTGGCGACAACCTGTTCGGTCTTTTTATGACGGTAAGCCCATGCACTTCCCCAGGTAAGTATCAGCCAATTTGCATTGGTCAATTTGCCTTTGGCTTCGCTAAGTGTTGAATTGATGTTTTGAAGCACCACATCTTCATTTGTATGATTGAAAAGGCCATGGTGGTGCAGGCTGCAATATTTTTTTTCACTCGAAATCAAATTTTCAGATGTGTAAATTGAGCCCTTTATTGAATCCTCAAGTGATCTGGCAATGGAAAAGGGATTGTAGACAATGCCATTTGGGTTCTGAAAATCCGGAAACCGGTAATGATCGAATTTGTCGCCAATATTTTCTGTAAAGCATGACCCGACAAGGAAAATTGATTGTCCATGCGAAATTTTAAATTCGCATACACCGGGATCTATTTCAGTTCTGAATTTCATCAATTGGACGGCAGTTTTTCCAATAAATCTGAAGTACTAATTTTGCTGCAATTGAAATGACCCAACGGACAGGCCTTGAATCCGTGAATACCACAGGGCTTGCAATCGGGCCTAGGGGAACTTTCTACCACGTACGATTGATCCGAAAGAGGCCCGAATCCAAACTCTTCTATGGTGCTGCAAAATACCCCGGTGACAGGCGCATTGACTGCCGAACAAAGGTGCAATGGCGCACTGTCGTTGGTGTAGTTCATGGCAGCATGTTTCATTAGCGCAGCAGATTGCAGAAGTGTGAGTTTTCCTGCCAGATTTACCATACGCGACGCAGTGCATGATTCGATTATTGAATTGCACAACAACTCATCGCCGGGACCGCCCAGTAAATAAATTCTTACTTTCCCCAACTCCCGAATGAAATCGATCCAAACCTGAGCGGGTACTTGTTTGGTAAACCAAACTGAGGCAGGACTTATGGTGATAAATGGTTTTTCAAGGTATTGTACAATGGCCAGTTCATCGCCGGCAGAAGGATACAATACAGGTCTGCACACTTCGCCGCTGCACAAATCTTCGATCAATGCGTGATTTCTTTCTATTTCATGAGGGCCTGGCTGGCCGTTTGAGCCCAATGCATGCAAATATTTTTTGGAAAAAAAAAGTGATAGCGGATTATTGGAATACCCACGGGTCTCTTTAGCACCAGATAAAACAGTGAGTAATCCGGAAGAAAAGAAACGCTGAAGATTGACAAGCAAATCGTATTTCTCAGCCCTGATTAACCTGCTCAATTTCCACAATTGATAAAACTTTCTTTCCTTTTTTTCCCATACCCAACATTTAGAAATAAACGGGTGATGGGTGAGGAGCGATTCATTTCCCTTTCGAACCAAAACATCGATTTGCGATTCAGGAAAAGTGCGGTGCAATCGCTCCATTACACCCGTTGCGAGAATAACGTCGCCAATAAATGCGGTTTGAATAATTAAAATTTTCCGTGGCAATAGAGCACTCATTATACAGCCACATTAAAATCGCGCAATGCGTCGTTGAGCGATGTTTTGAGATCGGTACTTTCTTTCCTTCTTCCAATAATCAATGCGCAAGGGACATTGTATTCGCCGGCGGCAAATTTTTTGGGATAAGAACCGGGTATCACCACGCATCTTTCGGGCACCTCGCCGGAATAAATTACCGGCTCATTTCCGGTCACATCGATTATTTTAGTGGATGCAGTGAGCACCACATTGGCGCCTAATACTGCCTCTTTCTTTACCCTTACACCTTCTACCACGATACAACGACTGCCAATAAATGCTCCGTCTTCAATAAGAACCGGAGAGGCCTGAACGGGTTCCAAAACTCCACCAAGTCCAACACCTCCGCTTAAGTGAACATTTTTACCTACTTGCGCGCAACTGCCCACCGTGGCCCAGGTATCTACCATCGTCCCGGAATCTACATAAGCACCAATATTTACATAAGAAGGCATCATGATTACGCCCGGCGCCATATAGGCTCCATAACGCGCAACTGCCGGCGGCACCACCCTGATACCCAATGCTGCATAATCGCGTTTGAGTTCCATCTTATCATGGTATTCCATTGGTCCGGCTTCCAATACCTTCATTTGCTGAATGGGGAAGTATAAAATCACGGCTTTCTTAACCCACTCATTTACCTTCCAGTTTCCACCATCTGTGGGTTCTGCCACCCTCAGGCGGCCTTTGTCAATTTCCTCTATTACATGGCGAATGGCTTGTTGGGTTTCTGATTCTTTGAGTAAATCTCTGTTGGCCCAGGCATTTTCTATGGTCGTTTGCAGATTGTCGTTCATTTTTGAAATATTGTTCAAACGTAATATAATTTAAGGGTGAGTGATTCATGTGATTGAGAAATGAACCCATTCGGACGATCAGTCATAGGTAAACCCAGAATTAGCATTCAGATTCTAAAGCGAAATTCCATCTGACCTTTTTTATTGTGTTAAAAATGAGGGTATTGAATAATCTTCGTTTGAAGCTGTTGTTCTTCAGCGGGTTCGGCAAACCATTCCTTTATCCTGATCGCCTTGAATAAGATTTTAAAAATCCTAATTTCCCGGGCAAACTTGTTTCGTCTCGAAAATTCAGGTGCAAAAAAAGGGTCTGTCACAAAACTCCCGTCACAAATTAGAATTGTGACAAGCACTTTGTGACAAGCCCATTTATTTTTGATGAAAAAACCAACACCTAAATAATTGGATGGGCAAAATTGAAAGCCATTTTATTTTCAATTTTTTATTATTCTAAAAATAAGGCTAGTGAATAAGGCTGATTTGCACAGATGACCATTTCATGGCCTCGCCAAATTTTAGGGTTTAAATCTCTGGCTACAAAGTCGGACAATGGTTTTCCGGTCGCATCTTGCGGGCTGAAACAAATGGGGAAAATTCTAGCCTTCGATTACGGTTTAAAACGCACCGGGATTGCCATTACTGACGATCTGCAAATGATTGGCTCTCCTCTGGATACCATTGAAACGAAAAACCTGATCACCTGGCTCGAAAAACTATTACTCAAGGAAAAAATAGAGTTGTTTGTGGTGGGCGAAGCGCGCAGACTGAATGGCGATGCTTCGGAAACTACATTTCAGCAACTTAAATTTACGGAACTGCTTCAAAAAAAATTCCCGCAAATTGCAGTTGTCAGAGTAGACGAAACCTATTCGAGCAAAATGGCTGCTGCTGCTTTGGTACAAGGTGGAATGAAAAAAAGTGACCGGCAGAAAAAAGAGAATCTGGACAAAGTCAGCGCGGCTATTATTCTGCAATCGTACCTCAGTTCGAGACCAAAAGGATTTTAATGGTCTTATCCAATGGATTGGCTACCTCAACTAGTTCATCGATCAAATTTATTGAAGTGGACAATTGAAACTGGAAAAAATTATCGTGGCGCTCCTGCGGCACACCATCAGGAAAGCACTCCTCAAGAACTTTGGTCAATTGATTGATTTTATTTTCTTCTTTTAATTTTAAAGCCTTCACCATTTTTTTCTCCAACACCTCTAAAACATTCAGTGATTTTTGAAGCTCCGATTGAACTGAACCCACAAGGGTTGAATCAATCTCTGCCGCACGAAGTTCAATGGTTTTAAACAACTCTGTCATTTTGGATTTTTCATTGAGCAATGCCACCTGATCTGCGTTGACAATAGAGCGTATCAATTCATTTTTATCTTGAAAAATGGCATCACGCTTTAATCCCAGTTTATCCAATCTTGCTTTCGATTTTTCTGAAAGAAAAAGAAAACTGTCGCGCAATATCAATTGAGGAAAAGAAATTCCTTCTGCTTCGAATAGCGACCTTAGCTGCAGCCAGTAGGCCAATTCTCCCGGACCTCCTACATAAGCAATGTTGGGTAAAATGGTTTCCTGATAAAGCGGTCTCATAATGACATTCGGGCTGAACCGCTCAGGGAATTCGTCAAGTTCTTTTATTAATCCATCCTGATTCCAGACGATGTCTGAATCCAAAACTTTCCAATGATCAGCAGAAACTTTTTCTATTCTCGAACGCCGTCCATCTGTTTTGTAAAACAAGTTAACAGCCCTTGGATGAACCTGAACTTTGTATCCGGATGCATCGAGTTTCGCATTGGTTGAACTCACGTATTTCTCACCGGAAGAATGGAGTAGTTCCGTTTTGATTTGAGGCAAAAAGAGCGTTTTCAAACGCGCATCATTTGCATCGATTACCACAAGCCCTAAATGTCCAAAAAGTGCATTGACCAGATGGCGGGTGGCCGAGGCCAAATCGCTTTTGTGGTATGCTTCTCTAATGATGCTGCTCAGGTCTTGTGCAATCACATCTTCTCTTGAAAACTCAGGAATGCCATCTAATAACTCAAGAATGCCGGCAGTATCAAACTCACCTACTGCACCTTGTTGCAGCGTTTTCCACTCGTGCTTTTTGCCATTCATCCAGAAGTGATTTATTTCTTCTGAATCGTGGTCTTCTGTGGCCATCCAATAAACCGGAACAAATTTCTTGTCCTTAAATTTTGCGGACAGGACTCTGCTCAGCGCAATAGCTGAAATTATTTTATAAATAAAGTATGCCGGCCCTGTAAGAAGACAAAGCTGGTGTCCGGTGGTGACAGTAAAAGTGTCTGCATTTGCAAGAGCCTGAATATTTTCGGAGGATTGCGCCGAAGTAATAATTCCATTGTATTGATTGCTCAACACTTCCACAAGAAGTTGACGATCTGTGTTTTTTCCAGCGCGGTTGGCCAATGTTCTTTCAAAATCTTCCATGTTGCCAAAACCATGAGAAAATTCTTTAATGGCGTTGTTCTGATTGAGATAATCTTTGACGAGTTTATCAGCAACTACTGATTCGGAAAGTTGAAATTGGTCGATTAGCATTGCGGGCGAAATTAGACCAAGTTTACCATATAAACAGACTAATTACTTTGGCTTTTCCATCAAGCTATCTTCAACTCTTACGGAAATGGATTGCATCGCAATAGAGCGCTCTGTGCTCCTGATGTTCAAAATAAAATTGTGAAATGAAAAGGCTGAAAAAAAAACCGAATGCTCACCGCAAAAGACTAACAACTCCTTTGGACGTTTTTTCTACTTTGCCCGATTGGTCGTCCATTTCAAAATAGGTAACTTCCCAAACATATGCGCCCACATCGCAATTTGCTCCGCGAAATGTACCATCCCATCCCTTTGTAATGTCGGCTGAACAGAATATTAACTGTCCCCATCTTGAGTAAATGCAGAAAGTCCATTCTTTCACGTAATTGGCGACTGGAATCAACAATTCGTTGTTGCCGTCTCCATTAGGCGTAAATGAGTTTGGGACAAAAAATGGCTCTAAAGCTGTATCGTCCAGAATAGGTTTGTGTGCACCTGTCAATCCATGGTCATCGCGGTCATGAGAAGGGTTTAGTGGATTGTAATTTTCGTCTATTTCCTGAAGGTAAAACTTATCGATGAAATAGTACGCAAAATCAGGGTCTTGTCCGTTAAACTCCAGAATTTGTTTGTTGCTGTCGTCACCGAAAAGACCAAAAGTCATAAACGAATATGCCTGATCGGCTGTAAAGACGAAATTAACTGACTCCCAATTTCGCGAATAAAAGACAGTATCAATAACACATTGCGGTGTGGTATGGAGGGGGCTGTTACCCGATTGAACCGGCTGAGTGGTAGAAAACGATAGACCAATTTTATCCACACCCAATCCAGAAGTAGTTGAAAAATTAGCAGGATAATTACCATTGGTCATCATAAAGCCCACAATGTATTCTTTTCCCACTTCCAAAGGTTGAGAAAATACAGCAGTCAAATATTCGCGGTAATCTGTGCCTGGTTTGCTGCACAGAACCATTCCCACCACTGCTTCACCTTCAGCGGGAATAACATAGCCGAGGGGAGTTTCTGGTAAATCTGTGGATACTGAACCTAAAATATGATAATAATCGGGAGAACCTTGAAGGCTAGCTGCATTGTTCCAACCGAACAACAAATTCCAAGAGCCGGAAGACATTGGGATCCCTGTATTAATCTCAAATCCACTATTCACCAACTGAGAAAAACCGCTACCGGCTATTGTCAGTGTGAGAATAAGGATTAAAAAAGCCTTCATAGGGTTATTGTCAAGATTTAGCGCTAATATACATCAATAAAATGAATGAGCCAAAAGCTAAAACACAGAGCAGACTCATTTTTTTCACCGTTTTGTATAGTTATGATGTTTATAAAGGCAGAAATGTTGCCTTGATCCGGAAAAATTATAATGTTCCCAAGACTAATCCTAAACGCAACGGTAGCTCATAGCGAATTCCATCTGTAATCCAGGTTAAAAAAAGCGGCGATAAGTCAATTCAATTCGGGCAGGCAAAACCCTGTAGAAATAATCCGAATCTGATAACCCGTATGCGGGTAACGTGGCATTTATAGCTAAGCTCAATGATGAGGTTACTCCCAATGCATAATTACATCCGATGCCCAATGCGAATTTCATTTTAAAATCAGGAGGCTCAAGATTGGCAGATGGAACGGATTGGTATGTACCGTCAGAAGAGATGAGAATTCCAGGGGCCATTGAAGATTTTAAAGTTCTTCTATAAATGAGACCCGTTTCAAGATACAATTGCCAATCGCCCTTTTCTGCTCTCATATCCTGACCAGAGTACCATGTGTAGCGAAACTTTAATGGAATATCCAAAACCCTGATCGACGAAATTCCCGTAGTAAGTTTTACCCTGGTTGTGTCTGACTCAAACCCTATTGATACAGGAAATACATATGCCTGCAACAAAGCCCCATTCAGCGCAGAAAAAGAATAAAGTTGTGAATCTGGCGCCACATCCTGAGGTTCGAAATACTGCGAACTTATTTGCATTTGGCTCAACTGAATGCCCGAGTAGACTCCAATTGCCCCACGAATACTTTTAGACTTGTAAAAATCGTAACCTGCTTCAATGTGAAAAGAAGAACCTGCCCGAAAGGATCTTTTGTTTCCCAAAAACTGATCGAGAGTCTGGAACTTATTATTGGAACTGTTGTAGGTGGCAATGGTAATCATTGCACCCAATCCTGCACCCAGAGAAAATTTGTATTGACTTGGTCCCCTGGCTTCTTTTACATCTTTGCTGCATTCTTCCTGCAGTGAATCTACGTCTACAAAAACGTCTTTTTCTTCAATATAAATTGTCTCGCCGTCAATGATAATGGTGTCTCCAATGGGCCATCCGGCTTTCACTGCCGTGTTGGCACAAACAAAAAGCAACATCATAATAATGATGTTGCTCCATGCTTTTGGTTTCACACCTGAAAAGACCATATATAACCGAAGATTATGTGCTAATATTCGGGCTAAAGGTAATCAGTGGAGATCATAAATATCTGCGAATTCAATTGCGTCTAATCTTTGATGTCTTTTATAACAGGAATCACCCATTCTTTAGCTTTTCTGGGTGGTTTTGAGGCAACTTGCTCAGAGGGAATCTGTGTCTGTGCGCTTTCTACTGCAGGACTTAATTCTACTGATGGAGCTGTACCTAAATCTTTAACTGGCTCCATTGTAAGAGGCTCAGAAGTTATTGGCGCTCCTGGTTCAATATTGGCAGAACCTGGCTTGATGCTAGAGGCTACACCCGGATCAGTCCTGGCTGAAATACCGGAACCTCCGCCGCATGATGAGTGATTTGTACCCGAACAAACCGGAGCAAGTTCAGCCTGATGTCCAACAGTGTTTTCAGTAGAGTTTTGGGGCATGTTCACAGAAAGAGATTGCGCATTTTCTACAGCAGCAGTGGAGTGAGGAGCTACCTCAATCAATGTTGAAGCAGCCTTTTCTTTGCTATCCATAGTATTAAATACGCTGCCTGTTGCCACAGCAAGGCCGAGCAATACATACCAGATATTGAGTCTGGACATGTCAAGCTTGACAAAATTGCTCCACCATAAGCGCCTCCTCATACCCTGGTATAAGTGCTGAGGAGCCTCAGGACTGTAGTTCATGAGGGATTCTCTCACGCTATTAAAGAATCTTTCTTCACTCATCTTTCTTTATTTTTATTTTACTAATATGTGCTAACTCCTTTTGTAAATAAGATTTAGCCCTGCTCAATTGAGATTTCGAAGTATTTACATCAATTCCCAACATATCGCCAATTTCTTTGTGCATCATTCCTTCCACGACATACAGGTTAAACACCATTTTATATCCAGGGGGTAGTTTTTCAATACAACCCATCATTTCTTCGGCAGTAAATTCGAGATCCACAAAATTGGATGGCTCGTCGTTCCATTTTATCACCTCATCAATGTCGTCCTGATATGCATGTTTCAGGTTTTTCCTATAATTGGTGATAGAAGTATTTACTGCTATCCTTCTCAACCAACCTTCAAAACTGCCATCGTGATGATATGCACTTATGTTATTGAAAATTTTAACAAAAACATCCTGCAATACATCTTGCGCTTCCATCCTGTTTTTGGTGTAACGCAGGCAGATTCCATATAATAAAGAAGAAAACTTCCTGTAGAGGCGATCCTGAGAGCGTTTTTCTCCTCGGACACATCCCTGAATTATCTCCTTTATTTCATCCATCTGATTACAATAACCCTACTTCCATTGCCGAGGTTGCACGGGGCGACTAAAATTACAGCAAATTCACTATGCGAGCATAGCTTGTACAAATAATCATTAAATAACTGTGAATCAGAGATTTTCGAACCAGTCCTTGATAGGATGCTTTCTGGTTTTCCGGATAATTACAGCCCGGACGGACAATCCGGAATCGTGAAAAATAAAAGAACTGCCGCCTTTGAGATTGAAAGACGGCTTGTAATCGTATGAAACCGTCAGTTTGGCAATGGTAAATTCAACTCCTGAAATGGGTGTTATTCCAAAATACTTCCCATAAGCCTTTTCGTCGCCCCAATGTGGGCCGATGCCGTAGTAGTAATTAAGTCTTTTGCCAATCAGTCGGCGGTGATGCTCAAATAAAGCCTGAATCTGCCATCGGTATTTATTGGTGGTGACAATACCTTCGATTGTATTGGTTCCGGGAATTTTCTGTTGAATGCTCAGACCTAACTCAGTACCAAATCGAATACCGCCCGATGTAATATAAGCCTGTGCAAAAATGCCGGCAGGAGCAAGTAAGAACATCGCTGCAAATACTACAACCCTCCACTTTGAAAAGATGGGCGAAAGATCAGTCGGGTTACTTTTTATCTTGCTCACATTGCTGGATTTAGTCTTTTCTTCCCGGAAATTCTTGAAATTTTCCTGTAATCCAGGAAATAAATAACTTTCAAACTTATTGCATTGCTCTGAGGTAATTTGAATACATATTCTACATCCTCTGCAAGAGAAGATAAGAGGATATTATCGGTTTGGCCGATTGAATTTTTCCAGGTGATGTTCAACTCACTTCCTTGGGTAAATATCCAACGAAAAGTCATATCTATTGTAAAGGAGTTGAAACTAAAATCTTTGGCCGTATTACCGGAGGTGGTTAAGTAGCCATTGTCTTCCAGGGAATAGAACTCATGGAAACGCGTATATCCCCAGTAATGTCTGACACGTGTATTCAGCGTCATTACAGGATTGAAAGCGTATTGAACGGTCAACACATTGGTATGAGAAATTACATCTCTTCTGCCGAATAGGGGTTGCTTCCTCTCATTGTCTTCATAGGAATAAGCAAAGCCAAGGTCGTTGATATGACTTTGTTTGCTGTAAACATATGTAATGAAAAGGTGGTCGTTCACCCGTAATCTTGGAGCAATTCGCCAATTGAATCTATATCTTCCGTCATTTTCATAAGTGCCGTACCATGCTCCTGCATCAATGGCCAAAACCTTGCGGTAGTCTGAACTTATCCAGCCACCTCCAAAAACATTCTTATATGTTCTGAAATATCTGCCACTCACACGCGGTTCGAAATAATCAAATCCACGCATTGGGGTGACTTCGTATTGCGCTCCAAATGTGAAAAATTTTCGGGTCGTCATTCCATGCTCACCTTTTAAAAACAAACCAGTGAAATGATAGGGCTTGTAAAGATTGCTATAAATGGCATTCAACTTATTCCAGAACGAGTTGAATTTTCCAAAGGGTTTGTAAATGGTGTATTCAATTCCGCCGAGATATCGGACGGCATTGGGAGCAGTCTGAAAACCAAGATCATTCGGGTCAAAAGTATTGCTGATGATATCATAGCCCGTTGACCACCTGAAGTTACCGTTCAATTTATTCAACGACAATGATTGTTTAAATCCTGAGCTTCTATCGGTCAATAAGGCGTTGTACTCCTTCCCGGATTTGATATCAATGGCACCTGCACTTTTGACGCTGTACTTGTTGAATTTGTTTCTTATCTCCAATTCGTAACCACCTACATTGGCATCATAATCAGAGCCTTGTCGGGTTACATTGGTATTAATCACTGAAATGTAGGAATTGTTTGGAAGATTCTGATCAAATACCAGCACATTGTAATTGGTCAAAGCCGATGTCTGCACTTTTCGCGTCTGACCTGTTTCTGTATCTTCGATTGTGGCATAAGAGGGTGCGGTAACGGCATTAAAAAAACCAACACCAAGATTGTTTTTATCTCTGCCGGAAATCTTGATGGCATTGATGATTTTGTCTGAAGAAGGATTGCCAATAATTCGCTCATTGGAATTCAGCTCAATATTACCAGAATTAATGGGAGGAGTAAATCCGATTCTTCTCGAATAAAAAAGTCCGGCCCGGGAGAATAACTCTGTCCCTTCAATAAAGAATTGCCTGTTGTCGTTGAATTGCAACTCAAAGGCCGAGAGATTTAATACCAATTGATCGCTGATGGTCTGACCAAAATCCGGTATGAGGGTAGCGTCTAATGTAAATGCTTCGGATAAACCGAGTTTAAGATCAAGCCCCGCATTGTAACTGAAGTCGTTTGCGGATTTCTGGTCTTTGATCTGCCTGCTGTTGTAATACCCTGAAGCATAAGGATACAAAAAAATTCTTCTCGGTGGTTTGATTCCCTTGATGTCGGTCAATTTCCCCATTTGTGTCAACACGCCCGGAACCAAAGGATTGACTCCATTCCAAAAAGCTTCTTGCCGGTTTCTGCGCACATTGCGAATAAAATTGATGTCCCAGTTCTGAATGTCAGCTTCGGGGAAACGCAATGCTGCGAATGGGATTTCGAACTCCGCTACCCAACCTTTTTCTGTAATGGATGTCTCACACCACCAGACTGCATTCCATGTTGCATCCTCATCTCCTTCCGCTCCGCCATATCGCGCGTCATATTGCTCACCATTGGGACTTACTCCAAAGGTGAATCCGTTGATACCATTACTATAGCAGCTAAAGGTAATACCACAATAATCGCTATTGCCACGCACATCGCGGCCAGACAATTGCTTTAAAATGCTGTCGGGTGCGTTATCAAAGCATGCAAACCCCACATAAATTGCCTCGTCCGTGTAGACCAGCTTAACTTCGGTTGATTGAGGAAGTGGCGCGCCAGGATGTGGTTTATAGATAACAAAATCATTGGCAGGTGTTGCGCCCTTCCAGAATTCTTCGTCCAATACTCCATCCACCTTTGGCGCTTCAAGTATGCGCAATGCCTGCAAGCTCTTCTTTTCAAATTGGGCAACTGAATTCAATTGGAGCAGACAAAGCAGGATTGCTGCAACAGAATAGGTTAGTATTTTTTTCAAGGCTGGCATCGACCGCGCGAAAGTAAGGAATGCAGATGGGCCAACTCACCTGATTAATAATTAATACCGATTTGGTATCTATTTTAGTCCAATCTGCGCTGCGCTTGATTTTGACAAACACCTACTCTCCCAGTATTTACCACTGTATCATTTCATCTGCTGCATGGACTAAATTGAAATGAACATTGGTATAAACTGCCCAAAAATAAAATTAACAATTCCGCAATCGATCAACCTGGCCTGATGCAATTGTGTCAAATACAGATCGCTATTGGGCAATACCATCAATCTTATACCGATTCGGTATCTGTATTAGTACAATCTGCGCTGCGCTTGATTTTACCAAACAGCTACTCTATCAGCATATACCACTGTAACATTGGTATTAAATGCCAAACTCAGTTTGAACAAAATCAGACTTTAAGGAGTTCTTCTTTTACCTAAAATCATTCCTTCCTGCACAAAGAAAAACAGATAACTTTGCGCTGCAATTTTGACATATAAACGCAATGCCTTGTAGAATCACGAAACTCCTTTTCATTCTAATAACTCTGCTGGTGGGCATTTCAGCACATTCTCAACAAAAATTCACAATCAGCGGAGAAGTAAAAGACAGCGAAACGGGTGAATATCTGGTTGGAGCATCTATTGTTGCCATGGATATCCAAAAAGGAATCGTTTCCAATCCCTACGGATTTTATTCGCTCACGCTGCCAGGTGGGGAGCATCTTCTGGAAATAAGCTTGATAGGGTATGAATCGCAAAAACAGGAATTCCTTCTTTCAGGAGATCTGGTGATCAATTTTGACCTGGTGCCGAAATCAACCGAAACAGCTACTGTAATTATTGAATCTGACAAAAACAACAACACGCAGAGTACTGAAATTGGAAAAATCGAACTGGATGTTGACCAAATCAAAAAACTTCCGGTGCTGCTGGGTGAAATTGATATTCTTAAAACCATTACCCTTTTGCCCGGTGTGCGAAGCTCAGGTGAAGGCAATGCGGGGTTGTATGTCCGCGGCGGAGGTGTAGACCAGAATCTTATTTTACTGGATAATGCCACAGTCTACAACGCTTCTCACCTTTTCGGTTTCTTCTCTGTTTTCAATGCAGATGCGGTAAAAAATCTGGAGTTAACCAAGGGTGGAGTACCGTCGAATTATGGAACAAGACTTTCTTCAGTAATCGACATTGCACTGAAGGAAGGCAATGCCAAAGAATTGAGTGTGGCCGGAGGAGTGGGCACTATTTCTTCCAGAATTACGGTTGAAGGGCCGATAAAAAAAGATGTTTCTTCCTTTATTGTTTCTGCCCGAAGAACTTATATTGATGTATTGCTCAAACCTTTTATTAAACCTGAAAGCAACTTTGGTGGTTCAGGATATTATTTCTATGACCTGAATGCCAAACTAAACTACAGGATATCCAAAAAAGACCAGTTGTTTCTGAGCGGATATTTTGGACGGGATGTGTTTAGCTTTAAAAGTAAGCTCACCAATTTTTCGAGCACCATTCCCTGGGGAAATGCTACCGCCACGATGAGATGGAACAGAATCATTGGTCAAAAAATGTTCATGAATGCCATTGCTACTTTTACTGATTATCAATTTGCGTTTGAAGGAAAACAGGACGAATTTGAATTCAAACTCAAAAGTGGCATCCGGGATTACGGCGCAAAAGTGCAATGGAATTATTATCCCAATTACCTCCACAATATCAAATGGGGTCTCGAATACACACACCATCTTTTCACACCCAATAATGCAACAGCGAGAAGTGGCGACACTGAATTTGATTTGGGTAAAATCGTAAAAATATATTCGCACGAAATGGCTGTCTATGTGCTGGATGATTTTGACATCAACGAGCGACTCAAAATAAACGCCGGCTTGCGTTATTCTCATTTCATTCATGTGGGTCCTTTTGATCGCTATGTCTATCCTGAATCTTCTACGCCAGGCGTTGCCGGAGATTTGCCCGAAGTAATATCTTACAAAAAAGGGGATAAAATAAAAGCTTATGGCGGTCTTGAACCCCGATTGAATTTTCGATTTACCCTCAATAAAAAATCGAGTATAAAAGGTGGCTACATGAGGAATTATCAATACATCCACCTCACGAGCCTCTCCCCTACTTCGCTGCCTACTGATGTATGGTTGCCCAGCACGGATAAATTAAGTCCGCAAATCGGCAATCAGGTGAGCCTTGGATATTTCAGGAATTTTTTGGAAAACAAATGGGAAAGCAGCGTGGAAGTGTATTACAAAACCATGCAAAACCAAAGTGAATTCAGAGAAGGTGCACAACCGGATCAAACTGTAAACGACAACATTGACAACCTGTTGATTTTTGGAAGAGGTTATAGTTATGGTGCAGAATTTTTTCTCAAAAAAAGAACAGGAAAACTAAATGGCTGGATCGGTTATACGTGGTCGAAAACCTATCGGGTATTTGCAGATATAGACAATGGAGATCCATACCCAACCCGATGGGACAGAAGACATGACTTGAGTTTTGTGTTGAGTTATACCATCACCAAACGATTTGACTGCGGATTCGTTTTTGTTTATGGAACGGGCAATGCCATTACGCTTCCAATTGAACGGTACATATTCGAAAATCGTGTGGTTAGTGTATACGGAGAAAGAAATAGCTTCCGAATGGCACCTTATCACCGCGCAGATATTTCGGCCACCTATCGCTCAAAAACTACCAAAAAAATTGTCAATCAAGACACAAATGAAAGTACCGAGGTACCAAAAAAATTCAGAAGCAATTGGACATTCTCAGTTTATAATCTTTACAACAGAAGAAATCCATACTTCATTTATTTTGGAAATGAAGGCAATCTCAATGAGGGCACTTTGAAATTAAAAGCTTATCAGGTAAGTTTATTTCCCATATTGCCAAGTATTACCTGGAACTTTGAGTTCTGATAGCCTATGAAAAATCTACTGTACCTCAATAAGTTTTTCTGGAAATACCGGGGAAGGTTGTTAATGGGATTTCTTCTTGTAATAGCCGGCAACGTGCTCACAGTGTACGCACCGGTGCTGATAGGCGATGGAATTAATTTTCTGGCCGATTCTTTATCCGCATCAAATGAAATAAAAAAAGGCGCGAACTCATTTAGTGTTAGTACTCCTGAAAGTTTGAACTGGTTTAGCAAAGTGCTGGGAATCTCCAATCAACATGTTGAACTTAACGCTGCGAATTTTTCCACCATTGTAGTGCGCATTGCGATTATACTGGCCATTGGATATCTGTTGGTTTATCTGGTGAAAGGTTTTTTTCTTTTCTATCAAAGACAGGCGCTCATTGTAATGTCGAGGTATATTGAATATGAATTGAAAAATGAGATCTACGACCAATACCAAAAATTGGATATGGCATTTTACAAAAGAAATCGCACCGGTGATCTGATGAACAGAATAAGCGAAGATGTGAGCAGGGTAAGAATGTACCTCGGTCCGGCTGTGATGTACACCATGAATCTGGTTGTTCTTTTGGTGATGTGTGTTACTGTAATGCTCAGAATAGACTCTGAACTTACCTTGTATACCCTTGCTCCTTTTCCATTTATGATGATTGCTATTTTTTATGTGAGCACTGTAATCAATAAAAAAACGGAGCGCACACAGCGGCAACAATCAAAACTCAGCACCATTGTGCAGGAAACGATCTCAGGCATCCGCGTAATCAAATCCTTTCACCGCGAAAAATTCTACACGGATGAATTCAGAAAAGAAAGTGATATCTACAAAGGAAAGCAACTTGAACTGGTGAGGGTCGATGCCTTGTTTATGCCAGTGATCATGCTACTTGTGGGATTGAGTACAATCCTCACTGTTTACGTTGGAGCCAATAAAGTAATTGCAGGAGAAATAGGTCCGGGTGTAATTGTACAATTCGTTTTCTATGTGACCAATTTAACCTGGCCATTTGCCAGCGTGGGTTGGGTAACCAGTTTGGTGCAAAAAGCAGAAGCCAGTCAGGAAAGGATCAATGAATTTTTAAAAGCTACTCCTGAAATTAAAAACGAAACTGAAGTCATTGAAAAAATAAATGGTGAAATTGAATTCAGGAATGTCAGTTTCACCTACCCCGAAGATGGTGCTCTTGCGCTGCAAAATATTTCTTTCAAAATAGCTCCGGGCGAAGTGCTTGGAGTGGTAGGCAGAACCGGCAGCGGAAAATCCACTTTGTGTAACCTTGTGCTGCGCATGTTTGACCCCACCTCCGGAAGCATTGTCCTTGATGGCAAAGATTTGAAAAAACAACACCTTTACCACCTGAGAAGAAGTATTGGCTATGTGCCGCAGGAAGTATTTCTTTTCTCTGATACAATTGCGCATAATGTGTCCTTTGGCGAAGAGCAGGCGAGCCGTGAAAAAATTGTACAGGCTTGTAAAGATGCCGATATACACGACAACATAATGGGCTTTCCGGATCAGTACAATACATTATTGGGCGAACGCGGAATCAACCTGAGTGGTGGACAAAAACAGCGTGTGGCTATCGCACGGGCCATTATCAAAAATCCTGACATATTGGTCTTCGATGATTGTCTGAGTGCCGTGGACACAGAAACCGAAGAACACATTCTTCAGGCGCTCAAAAAAATAATGAAAGGAAAATCAAGTCTGATTATTTCCCACAGAATTTCCAGCATAAAAAACGCTGATCGCATTATTGTTCTCGACAGGGGTAAACTTATAGAAGAAGGTACTCACGAAGAGCTTGTTACACTGGGTGGCCTTTATGCCTCTCTTTACAGGCAACAACTGAGTGAACCTGAACCGAATTGAACTCCGGCGATGAATCCACTATGAGAAGGTCTCGAACAATAATTATCTGAAAATGTTTAAGGTTTTATGAAAATATTAATCACAGGAGGCTCCGGGCTAGTAGGCGGTCATCTTATTCCCATGCTCCGCAAAGCCGGACATGAAGTCCTCAATCTTACCACAAGAAAAAATCCAAATGGCGATCAGTCAGGCCTGAGAAGTTTCTATTGGAATCCGGAAAAAAAAGAATTCCCGCTACAAGAAGTTGGTCAGGTCGATGCTGTGATTAATCTGGCCGGATTTTCAATTGCAAAAAAATGGTCGGATGAAAATAAAAAAATAATGATTGAGAGCCGGCTCCAAAGCACTGAATTGATGGTTGAAAACATAAAAAAGATGGCTTTGCCTCCCAAAGTATTTGTTACAGCAAGTGCTACAGGAATTTATGCTTCCTCACCGATGTGGCAAGACGAGAGCACCTTGTCTGGCTCAGGTTTTCTGGCCGATCTTGTTAGGGATTGGGAAAAAGCTTCAGAAGCCATTGCACAAACTTCTACAAGATGGGTTGCGCTGCGCATTGGCGTGGTGCTCGACCAACACGGAGGTGCTGCTGAGAAGTTATTGCCCTTCTTTAAAAAAGGTTTGGGTTCGGCAGTGGGAAATGGCCAACAAATGATGAGTTGGATTCACATTCAGGATCTTTGCAGGATGATTCTTTTTTCGGTTGAGAATTATAATGTAAAAGGCATTTACAATGCGGTAGCTCCGAATCCGGTAACCAATGCCGTGTTCAGCAGGGCTCTTGCAAAATCATTAAAGAAACCCTACTTCCTGCCTCCTGTTCCCGGATTTTTTCTCAAACTGATTTTTGGTGAAATGATTTCGATGGTACTCAACAGCCAAAGAATTTCATCTAAAAAAATAGAAGAGGCAGGATTTCAATTTCAGTTTAAAGAGGTAGATGCTGCGCTCAATAATTTATTTCAACCTTAAATGAAGAAAGAAATTTCTATTTTCTGGTTCAGAAGAGATCTGAGGCTGGAAGACAACCGCGGATTGTTTGAAGCACTTTCCGCAGATAAACCAGTCTTACCCATTTTTATCTTTGATAAGAATATTCTTGGTAAACTACAAAACAGAAAAGATGCGCGTGTGTCTTTTATCCATCAGGAAATCTCGCGGTTGAACGAAGAACTGAATGTCGCGGGAGGCGGACTTCTTACTTTCTTCAGCACACCTCTGGAAGTTTTTGCAGAATTATGTAAAACCTATAACGTGGCACATGTATTCGCCAACCGCGATTATGAGCCTTATGCCAGAGAAAGAGACCTGGAAATTTTTGAATTGCTGAAATTAAAAAACATTGGCTTTACTGCTTTCAAAGACCATGTGATCTTTGATAAATCCGAAGTGATGAAGGACGATGGCAAGCCCTATACCATTTACACTCCTTATAGCAGAAAATGGAAGTCGAAGTTGGATGAGAATAGTTTTGCGACTTACGACTCAAAGAAAAAACTCCCGAAGCTATTGCCTCTGACGGCAACGAAAATCCAGAGCTTAAAGGAAATGAACTTTGAGAAAAGTGAATTGGATTTTCCGGGAAGAAAGATCAATGACAAAATTATTTCGGGCTACGAACAGACCCGCGATTTTCCTGCCATCAACGGAACCAGCAGGCTAAGTCTTCACCTGCGATTTGGAACCATCAGCACCCGGCTTCTGGCGCGCCACGCGCAGCAGCACAACGAAAAATACCTGAACGAATTGATCTGGAGAGATTTTTACCAGATGATTATTTATCATTTCCCTCAAACTGTAGAACATGCCTTTAAACCTGCTTACGACAAAATAATATGGGTGAACAATGAAAAAGATTTTACCCTGTGGTGCAGTGGGCATACCGGTTATCCAATGGTCGATGCGGGTATGCGCGAATTGAATGAAACTGGTTTTATGCACAATCGCGTGAGAATGGTGGTGGCCAGTTTTCTGTCGAAACATTTGCTCATCGACTGGCGATGGGGCGAAAGATATTTTGCCGAAAAATTATTGGATTATGAAATGGCCAGCAATGTGGGCGGTTGGCAATGGGCAGCAGGTTGTGGTTGCGATGCGGCTCCCTATTTCAGAATTTTCAATCCGCAAAGCCAGGCCGAAAAATTTGACAAGGAATTTAAGTACATTAGAAAATGGGTGCCGGAATATGGTACGCCGAAGTACACAAAACCAATTGTGGACCATGTGATGGCCAGAGGAAGGTGTTTGGAGACATTTAAGAAGGCGTTGGCGGGGTGACAGATGAAATTTATAGTGTATGCACCTGATGTAATGTCCGGCAAAAGGTAGTCTACCAAAGTTTTTCTCAATCGGATCTTTTTTCAATTGGCTTGACACTTATCTGAAGCTTGGTTAATTAATTCTAATCATATTTCTAATTGATTCTGACTTTGCTGTGTAGGAACAATATTTTAATAGAAGAAACTAGTCCGGGGTAATCAAGACCATTGAAGTGGAAGAAAAAACGCTTCATAGCCATGCATTTGTTGGAACCAATTTTTACTTGTGTATGAAGACCTACTTTATCTGCTTGTGACTATGATCTAAATATGGGGAGGATCTCCGCCTGGTGCAATTCAAACTAATGCTTAAAAATGTGATAATACCGATTTGGTATCTGTTTTAGTCCAATCTGCGCTGCGCTTGATTGCACTAAACAGCTACTCTCTCGGTATTTACCACTGTATGATTTCATCTACGGCATGGACTAAATTGAAAGGAACATTGGTATAAAATGTATGCCTACAAAGCATTCTGATTTTTTTGAAAAAAATTTCTGCAAAGGATTTTTAGAAACATGATTTGTATTTCACAAAATCCTTTGCAGGATTTTGTTCATTTTGGAGCAAAACATCAGTTAAACCAATGCTTACAGCCTTAAAAACTGCTCTTTAAAACTACGGGATTTTGTGCGAAACTGAAAAATTTCCCTTCTGCCTTTGGAGTAGCTTTACAATTGAATCCATTTCGCAAAACACCAATAAAAACAATATATCTAGCGCTTTTTGATTGGTCAAACTGATTGTTTCTGCAAATGATTTTGTGAAACATAAATTCCATTTCAAAAAAAGCTTTGCAGGATTTCGTGCTTTCTGTAATTTAATTTTCAGTTTGCTCTGCGCTACGAACCTTAAAATTTATTCTTTGCCGCTGTTGTAGTTCGTTTATTTTTTTGGATACCAGAAATAAAAAATAGGTACAGTCTTAAAAAGTTGGACAGAGCATTGCGAGAATTACAAAGGCTATGCGATTGGTCGCAATATTGCCAGTGGAGCTAAAAGAAAGAAGAAACATAAGTTTTCTTTGTTGTCAGACTAAAATTCCAACCTGAATGAATAAACTTCGACCTTGCCTTTATGATTTTTCTCTTTGAATTAAAGCATACAACTAGAAGAATAAAACGAAAGGTGCAGTCGAGTAACTGACGTGCGCCATTGTTTCGCCCACGAGCGGTTCTCCATAACAGGGTTGCCGGAAATGTTATTTAACTGATTTTTTTTCGGCAAAAAAAAACTTTGTAACCAATTTTTTACTACCATTGTGTCCGATTGTCAACGGACATATAAAGATTTTTTTTTAAAATACGCATCTGTGTTTTTGGTTTCAGAGTAGAACGTAGAAATTCTTAAAATGAAAGCCATTCGTAAGCACGGGCGCGCCTCAAGGGCGCGTTCCATTTGTTTTCGGCTGGGCTTTTGGGCTTTCTACGTGCCTTCTCTGAACAGAAGATTATATGATGGTTCACGCCCTATTTTTTTTGGTAGTTTGGCTGATGGATATGATGGTAGTAGGGCGAGATTAAACTGTTTATTAATTATTAAATAACTCTATAATGAATCCTACTTACAACAGACCTCCGGGTCGAAATGCGCGATCCTACAGAAGATCGTTTTTTCAAAATTCTCAAACCAAATTATTTCTGCTCTTTTTGTGTGTATTGTTCTCCGCAAGGTTTGTAGCCCAAAACAAACTGATGACGCTGGGCAATAAGTTGATCGATCTGAACAACTCCTTTACCATCAGCATTTCCAACTTGCCCAATCCGGGTCTGCCTGCGAATCATCCACTTTATGCCTACACCTACCATGGTCAGCAAGCCACCAAACACAGCAATGTGGAGTATGGGGTCAATGGAGAAATATTGTTTTTTGTGGTAGATTCAAAGATTTATAACAACCATGGGTATCTGATCAAGGATATTTTGTCGTTTATGCCCTTGGCCGTTTCAGAATCTGAGATTCATATTACCAGAATACCCGAAACTTGCAATAAATATATTGTTATGGGTATCATGTCATCTGATTTTTTTGTTACTTTCATAGATCTAGGTCTCATCAACACTGTTATCCCGCAGAATACTACTGAATATGGTGTGGCAATAGACTTACTTGATAGTTCTAACGATGAAGTTTGGCAGGATTATCTGGCCAGCATCGAGTACCTGGCTTTAGCCAGTTCTGTGGGAGATGCTGCAGAAACAGACGACCCCTCTACCTACATTATTAATTTGGATAATGGTGGTCAACAGCAAGTTTCTTCGCATTTGGACATTTATGACAATAATGTAGATGGAGACAAAATTTTGCTTCATTGTACTACTAATTTTATTCACTATTTGAGAATAGCTCCTACTGGAATCCAATACATTTCCTACCACGTAAAAATATTGGGTCAGGGCGAAGGTGTTAGAAGTAGCGGTGGCTTGGAAGTTACCGATTATGGCAGTTTTCACTATTCGGTTCATACTGATAATGGCTCTGCCGGAACACCTTTTGATTCGAACAATCTGGAAATAGATAAGTATGATACCAATTGGGGACTTATTTCTCAAACGCTTGTTAATACACATTATACAGCGAATTTCGAAAATGGGGTAATCGGAGATTTAGAATTCAGCCCTAATGGACGTTACCTTTATTTTAACCAATCTTCAGCTCCCTACTTCGGATATGTGGATATTACAGATAATACAGTCCATTATCCATCGGTGGATATGAATTTGGGGTCAACATATTTTGAACTCAACAAATACTCACAAATGGAATATAATTTCTATCAAACCCAGCCCGCTCTTTTCCTTTATGACGGCGCACATATTGATATCATAAAGAATATCAATACACCCAATTCGCTGGTCATTCTTCAAGATGTATTCTCCGTACCGGGAGTTTTACCCATTGAGTCAAACAGCGCCTCAACCTATTACAACGACCTCATGTTCGTAATAAGCGAACAAAACTATAAGCCCGACCAAACTGTGGCTTTGCAAAATGCAGATTGCTGCGAAGAAAATAAACTCTATTATTCTTTTGGCAATTATACGCATACGGGAACCAGTTATGTAAACTGGACTTACGGAGCAGGCCTCAATCCGTGGAATGCCACTACGGGGCCCGTCTACATCAATGGCGATATTACCTTCAATGGTGGATCGCGGGTGAACATCAGCGGCATGGACCTGCGCTTTGGTCCGCAGAGTGATGTTTTTATTCAACCCAATGCCAGCGTGCGCCTGAACAACGGAACTATACTTACCAGTTGGGATTGTCCTGATCTGATGTGGCAGGGGGTGGACATTTATGGTTCGCCGGGGATAGATCAATATCCAAATAACTTTACCGTGCCTTACTTTAATGCGGGTGGACAGGGGTTGCTTATTATGGACAATGCCACCATAGAGCATGCACTGGTAGCCGCACAGGTGGGCACCAATACAAGTATTTTTACGGGTAATACAGGAGGAGTGCTACGCGCCACAAACTCTACTTTTAGGAATAATATACGCGATGTATTTTTTCTAAAATACACGTCCAATGCAAATTATAGCGGTGGCAACTACAGCCAGTTTAGCAATTGCGATTTTCTTACCAACCAAAATACCAAGTTTTTGTATGGGCAGACCAGTATTACCCATGCCGAAATGAAAAGTGCCAGCGGTATTATATATACCAATTGTTCTTTCAGAAATATACGCCCTTATACAGGCGATATGCAGTGGCGCGGCAGAGGCCTGGTCAGTTCCAACAGCACTTTTTCCTGCACAGGGGCCAACGACAATTACCTGGGTACCTTCGACACTACGCACGATACCTTCTACAAATTGCGGCAGGGCGTCAGCGTTTCGGGGACTAATAATTTTACATTTACCTTGAATAAAATGTGGTTTCAGGAGTGCAATGTGGGCCTGCTTACTACCGGAGTGAGCAACGAGGTAATTACCTCCAATACCTTCCATGTACCCGATTTTGCTGCATTGAGTTATGAGTTGCCCAAGGGCGCTTCCTTTGCCGGATCTACGGCTTTTACTTTTAAGGAGAATACGTTTTATGCCACTACACTCAATACGACATCGCTAAATGTGGGTGCTATTTTTAGCAATGTGGGAGGGGCCAATAATATTTCTTATTTGAATAATTTCACTAAGTTATACAAAGGACAAGAAGCGCAAGGATCGAATTGGAATTCTGTTAGTAGTGGTTTGGAGTTGCGTTGCAATACTTACACTAACTGCTATTACGACCAATACCTCGCCTCATATTCTAGGTGGAGGATAACTCAAGGTATGGCAGCTAGCGATGGTCAGAAGGCCAACAATAAATTTTCTTACGACCTGCAAAATTGCGATAACCCTAATAGGCATGACATGGCAGTTAGCCAGAATAACTATGCGGGCTATTTGTTCAAATACTATTGCACAAGCGATCAATATTATAAACCGGATTGCCAAAGTGCGTTCATGCAAGTTATACCTGATCAGTCAGGAATAGCCGCCAATTGCCCTGCTAACCCAGTGGTTACCCCAGGAACATCTGTGCATTCCATGCACACCTTAGCCAGAGCAAATTATAACAGCGCTATGGAACAATATAATCTTATAGTTGACCAAGGAGAAAAGGCTGAAATATTGGCCCAGATAAATGCTGCGTTTCCTTTGGCCTCAGGCCAGCTCAAGGCTTATCTTTTGGCGCATACCCCATTGAGTGATTCTGTAATGATAGAGTTGGCCTCGCACTTTGGCATTATGGACAGTTGGCACCTCACGGAGGTGTTGCTGGCCAATTGTCCCCTTACAGGCGATGTAATGCACGCATTGGACGATAGCGATATTCTCTCAGAATTTTTTATGGATTTCCTCTGGGACTCCTATTACTCAGGCAATACCAACTGGAGGCAGTTTCTGGAAATGCAGGTGGCCGGTCGTGCGAGCGAATTGGCTGAGTGGAGGGGCATGGTGGTGGCAGAACTGATGGCCAATGAAGATGAAGAATTTGATTTGACTGCTGCCACAAAGACCCTGGCCGAAACCGATGGCGACCCTTCCAGCATATTGTGGTTGCTGGATTATTACATTTCTATCAACGACCCTGTGCAAATTGATTACTACATGGACATTATCGCCCTTTGGCCGAATGGACAGGATTTGATCACCCTTAAAGAAATGCAGATCGTCCTGCAAAACGATTGGGAACTAGCAGATGCCACACAACTGGCCCAACTACAAAATTGGGTGGACAACCAGTCAGAGGGTGTATATGGTTATGCGCTTTCCATTTTGCAGGGCCTTAGCCTGACAGAAACAATGCCCGAACCGGAAATCCCTATGGAAGACAGAAGCCTGTGGATAAGACAACCAGAAGAAAAGGCCGCAAAAAAATCGCTTATTTCAGCCTATCCTACTCCGGCCAATACAGAGAGCCACATAACCTATCCGCCCGAACTAGACGGTCATGGTATTTTGTACATCAATGATCCATTGGGTAGGGAAATAAGACAAATAAAACTCAACCACAATGGGGTTTTGGAACTTGATTGTAAAGATTTGAGTGAGGGCATGTACGTGCTTACATTGTATCTCAACAATACTAAAATTTCTACTTTGAATTTTTCAGTCTTACATTAGCATCATAGTTTTTATAAAGTGCTGGAATGGAAACATTCCAGCACTTTTATCTAAATTTGAACAAATGAAAAAAATAATCTACATAACATTCCTTTTTGAATTACTAAGTTTTGTATGCTTTGGTCAGGAAAGATGGAGTACAGATTATTCTGTTCAGTTATGCGACGCAGGGCGAACACAAGGATGCGGTATAGAAATCTGGAATGATACTATTTATGTAAGTGGTGTGGCTGTTGATGAAAATTGTCAGTTTACAGCTTTACTTTTAAAATACGATCTCAATGGTAATATACTTGCATCAAGAATAATAGATGACAGCACTGGCTGTGCTTTCAGAACCGCAATAGAAGTTGGGAATGATATGATGGATTGGAATTCTCCAGATGACTTTATACTGCCCTTTACACAATTCAACTCAAATTACGATTCAACTCGAATTTATATCCGTAAATTTGATACCAACCTTGAAGATGTGTGGATATATGAGTTGGAGCGCCCAATAACAGTCGACAATACGTTTTCCAATGTTGTGAGAAGGGATGCAGAAGGCAATATTTTCGTGAGTTGCTTTGGTAGAAATATTAACTTTGATGATACAACTGATATTCCCTACAGTTTCATTCAAAAATTAGATCCGCAAGGCAATTTAATTTGGCAAAGTATTTACAATGGTGTTACTGCTACAGGCGAGATAACGCTGTTGTCAGACGGCGACATTATTCTCAATGGGCAAGATTGGAATACATTAGTTGATGGAATTCTCATCCAAAAGTTGGATTCAACAGGTGCTGAGAAGTGGAGATATACAACAGGAGGTCTTTATTGTAGAAGTTCCACTTGCGTAGAAGACGAGCAAGGCAATATTTTTATAACTAGCAATTGGAACGACGATAATCCACCTAACGAATATATAAATACTCCATTCTATCAATATAGAAAACTAATGGATACAGGTACGTCTTTTCAAGAAGCAGATGAAGTAAAATTCGGAAGATTTGGAGAATGGAAAGAACCAAATGCCTCAAAAATATTAAGTGATGGATCCACCGTAACAGCAGGTAGTCACAATCAAATAGTAACTGTATTTGAGCCGCCACCATATACAAGAGGCTACCTCTTCAAAGTAGACCAAAACCTTGATAGTGTATGGTTCAGAACATACTGGCATCCTGAGGAGTTCACATTCTGGGGATCGTGTCAAATTATGGATTTTGACACCGTCGAAGGTGGTGGCTTTGTATGCACGGGTATCGTTACCCGGGCCAGTCAACAGGATCAAGACGAACTCTGGCTTATGCGCCTCGACGAATTCGGTTGTCTCGAACCAGGTTGTCAATTGATAAATATTTCTGAGATAGTGATTGGGTTTGAAAATTCCATGAAGGTTTTTCCAAATCCGGTGCGAGATCATGCTACTATTCAATTCGGAATTCCCAACCCTGCCGTTCTGCAAAATAACTTTAGCAAAACGCAATTGATAGTAACTGATATAAGCGGGCGCGAAGTGGAAAGAATAAACTTGCCTTCTTTTGGCGCGCACTATCAATTGGAGTTGAATACTTCGCACTATACATCGGGGCTTTATCAGGTGCATTGGGTGAGTGGTGGTACGTGGCTGGATACGGTGGAGTTGGTGAAGGAGTGATATTCTTTATTCAAATATAATTTAACGACCCAATACGCAAGACTTGATTGCACCAAAGCAAATGCAAATCGCATTAGAGAATGATTGGGAGCAGGCCGACGCCTCACAACTTGCCCAATTGCAAAGTTGGGTGGACAATCAGACAGAGGGTGTATATGGCTATGCTCTTTCAATATTGCATGGCCTTAGCCTGAGCGAAACAATGCCTGAGCCGGAAATCCCTATGGAAGACCGCACCTTTATGATCAGACAACCGCGTGAAAGGGAAACCAAAGAGTCCCTGATGTCGGCTTACCCCATACCTGCCCATACAGCAACCCACATTACCTACCCACTCGAACTGGATGGGCATGCGTATATCTGCGTAAATGACCCCGTGGGAAGAGAAATCAAACGAATAAAACTCAACCACAACGGTGTTTTAGAAATGGATTGCAAAGATTGGAGTGAGGGTATGTACATTGTTACGCTGTACCTCAACAATACTATAATTTCTAATTTGAATTTTTCAGTCATACATTAGCATCATACATTTAAAAAGTGCAGGAATTGTTAAATTCCTGCACTTTTAAATAAATTTGAAAGAATGAAAAGAATAATCTCGGTAACATTCCTTTTCCAAATGTTCATTATTGGATGTGTTGCTCAAGAGCGTTGGAGTAAATCTTATTCGGTTCAAATGTGCGCAGCAGGAAGAACTCAGGGATGTGGTGTGGAGGTCTGGAATGATACAATTTACGTAAGCGGAGTCGCTGTAGATGATAGCTGTGAATTTGCTGCTCTCCTTTTAAAGTATGATCTTAGCGGTAACTTAATATCTTCCAGAATAATAGATGACAGCACTGGTTGTGCTTTCAGAACTGCATTAGAAGTTGGAACGGATATGATGGATTGGAATTCTATTGAAGACTTTATTTTGCCTTTTACACAATTCAACTCTAATTATGATTCTACCAAAATATATATCAGAAAATTTGACACGAATCTTGAGGATGTTTGGATACATGAAATTCAGCGCCCAATTGTTGAGGATAATGCATTTTCTAACGTTGTGCGAAGGGACACCCAAGGCAATATTTTCGTAAGTTGCTTTGGTAGAAATACCAATTTTGACGAAACAACGGATATTCCTTACAGCTTTATTCAGAAATTAGATCCAGAAGGCAATCTCATTTGGGAAAGTATTTATGATGCTGTCACTGCCACGCGTGAGATTACATTACTTTCAGATGGTGATATTATTCTCAATGGTCAAGACTGGAATACTTTAATTGATGGAATTCTCATCCAAAAGTTGGATTCAACAGGTGCTGAGAAGTGGAGATATACAACTGGTGGCCTCTATTGCCGCAGTTCAACTTGCGTGGAAAATGAGCAGGGCAATATTGTTATTTCCGGCAATTGGAATGATGACAATCCCCCAAACGAATATATAAACACACCATACTATCAATTCAGAGAAATTTTAGATCTTGGAAATTCTTTTCAAGAAGTTGACGAAATAAAATTTGGAAGATTTGGAGAAACTAAGGAGGTAAATGCTGCGAAAATATTGAGCAATGGATCTATAGTAACCGCAGGTATGCACAATCAACTTGAAACTGTTTTTGAACCACCACCGTTAACAAGAGGCTACCTCTTCAAAGTAGACCAAAATCTAGATAGCGTATGGTTCAGAACATACTGGCATCCTGAAGAGTTTACCTTCTGGGGATCATGTCAGATTATGGATTTTGATACCGTCGAAGGCGGTGGTTTTGTTTGCACGGGCATCGTCACCAGAGCCAGTCAGCAGGATCAAGACGAACTTTGGCTAATGCGCCTCGATGAATTCGGTTGCCTCGAACCGGGCTGCCAGAATGTAAATGTATCAGAGATCGTCATCGGTTTTGAAAATTCGATGAAGGTTTTCCCCAATCCTGTGCGGGATCATGCCACGGTTCAATTCGAAATTTCCAATCCGGCTATTTTGCAAAATAACTTTAGCAAAACGCAATTGATAGTGACTGATATAAGCGGGCGCGAAGTGGAAAGAATAAACTTGCCTTCTTTTGGGTCGAGCTATCAATTGGAGTTAAATACTTCGCAATATGCGGCTGGGCTTTATCAGGTGCATTGGGTGAGTGGCGGCACTTGGTTGGATACGATGGAGTTGGTGAAGGAGTAGTGGGCAAAAAATTAAATTATATTATTCAAAAGCATATTCAATAAATGATTAGGACCCTAATTTTCGCAGCACTCGTCTTATTGTTGAATATTGAATTTATGGCGCAGGATCGTTGGAGTGTGACATATTCCAGTGACGATTGTTCCGATGGATTTGCGCAAGGTTTTGGCGTAGAGGTGTGGAATGATACCATTTATGTGAGTGGTGCCTATCTGGATGAAAATTGTCTGCTGGGATCTTTGCTGTTGAAGTATGATCTCAATGGAAATCTTTTGGCAACAAGAGTAATCGAAGACAGCCTGCAAAACGGCTTTCGTTCTTTCTCAGGAGCGGGAATGGATATGATGGAATGGAATTCGCCAGACGATTTTATTTTACCCTATACACAATTCACTGAGGATTTTGATTCTACAAGAATGTACATCCGCAAATTTGATACAAACCTTCAGGATGTCTGGATTAGAGAAATTCAACGTCCAACTCCCGAAGACAATACATTTGCCAATGTAGTGAGAACCGATAATGAAGGTAATATTTTTGTGAGTTGCGTGGGATTTAATCCCGATTTTGTAGAGTCTACTGATAGCCCTTACACTTTTATGCAGAAATTAGATCCTCAGGGAAATCTTATCTGGGAAAGTATTTATGATGAAATATGGGGCAGTAGCGAAATTACCCTTCTATCTGATGGTGATATGATACTGAATGGCCAAATCTGGTATAGTATGGTCAACCAAATTTTAATTCAAAAACTGGATTCAATTGGTCAAGAAAAGTGGAGATATACTACTGGTGGGTTGAACAGCATAGGTTCGACGTGCGTAGAGGATGATCAGGGTCGTATTATTATTTCAAATACATGGAATAACGACAATCCTCCAAATCAGTATTGGGATACTCCTTACTACCAATTCAGAAAACTTGAAGATACTGGTTGGTATTTTCAGCAAGTGGATGAGGTAAAGTACGGGAGATTTGGTGGAAGAAAGTACGATAACATCACCAAAATTTTGAATGATGGTAATATTGTAACCGCAGGAATGCATGATGTTAATACCCCAATAACGGACTCCATTCCTTATTCTCGTGCATTTATGTTTAAAGTAGACGAGAATCTGGATAGTTTGTGGTTTAGAACTTATTGGCATCCGGAAGAAATACATCACTTTGCCTCGGCTGAAATATGGGATTTTGATACCCTCAGTGATGGTGGATTTATTTGTACCGGAACAGTAATAGTTCCAAACATGATAGCCGAATTTGACCTTTGGCTGATGCGCCTCGACGAATTCGGTTGTCTCGAACCGGGTTGTCACAATGTAAATGTATCAGAGATCGTCATCGGTTTTGAAAATTCCATGAAGGTTTTTCCTAATCCGGTGCGCGATCATGCTACTATTCAATTTGAGATTCCCAACCCTGCTATTCTACAAAATAACTTCAGCAAAACGCAATTGATAGTGACTGATATAAGCGGGCGCGAAATTGAAAGAATGAACTTGCCTTCTTTTGGCGCGCGATATCAATTGGAGTTGAATACTGCGCATTATGCACAGGGGCTTTATCAGGTGCATTGGGTGAGTGGCGGCACTTGGTTAGATACGGTGGAGTTGGTGAAGGAGTAGTTAGAATAAGCAGTCGAACTCGAGTCTTTGAGGGTTGTGTGACGTTAAAAAACTCTCAACACATTTTCCCCAATCCGCTCCAGATTATTCCCCAGATTTGTGTCGTGATCTGAATATTATTTCAGCCACGCCATTTTTATGACAACTTTATTTAAAAACCTCAGGGTACTTGATCTGTCCTCTGTGCTCGCCGGGCCTTCTGTGGCTACTTTTTTCGCTGAACTGGGAGCACATGTCACCAAAGTTGAAAACCCTCTCACCCATGGCGATGTAACCCGTTCGTGGAAATTGCCATCAGAAAAGAAAGACAGCCCGGTGTCGGCCTACTTCTCTTCTGTCAATTATAAAAAAGAATACTTGTGGCTCAATCTGGGGTCTGAAAAGGACAGGGCACAACTTGATATACACATCAGAGAAGCAGATATTATAATTACGAATTTCAAATTCGGCGATGATATGAAATTCAAACTGACTTACGATGAAGTAAAAGCACTCCGGCCAGATATTGTATATGCCGCCATCAAAGGTTTTGACAGCAACCCAAAACGTGTGGCTTATGATGTGGTATTACAGGCTGAAACTGGTTTTATGCACATGAATGGAACGCCTGAGAGCGGTCCTGTGAAAATGCCTGTGGCCTTTATGGATGTGCTGGCGGCACACCAACTGAAAGAAGGAATTCTCTGCGCTCTCTGGAAAAAAGCCACAACGGGCGAAGGCTCATTGGTGGAATGTTCATTGGAACGCGCTGGTCTTGCTTCGCTGGTGAATCAGGCCACAAATTATCTGATGGCCGGAAAAATTCCGGAAAGAATTGGTTCGCTTCATCCGAACATTGCACCTTATGGCGAAATTTTTTATTGCTCAGATGAAAAAGCATTGGTTCTAGCCATTGGAAGTGATAAGCACTTCAGGTTGATGTGCGAAATTTTGGGGAATGCTGACCTGGCAATGGAAGAAAAATTTGTGTCCAATCAGGAGAGGGTGCAAAACAGAATGTTACTCGCTGATGCACTTGTTATGCTGTTCAAAAAACAGTCAAGAACTTATTGGATGGAAAAATTTGTGGAATATGATGTTCCTGCTGGAGCGATTCTCAGCATGGACGAGGTAATGCAAAACCCAACTGCGCAGAATATGATTTTAGAAGAAAGGATAGAAAATGAAGACACAAGGAGAATGTGTTCGGTGGCGTTTAAGATTGGGTAATGGGTTGCTGGTTGAAAACCAGCTCAAGCGGTAGGCACTGGTTACCGCTGCGCTCAAACCAGCGCCAGTGAGGTTGCTGGTTGAAAACCAGCTCAAGCGGTAGGCAGCCCGAGGGGCCACGCTGATACCGCTGCGCTCAAACCAGCGCCAGTGAGCGTGCCGGTTGGAAACCAGCTCAAGTGGTAGGCAGCCAGGGCCACGTGGTTACGCTCCCACACCCTTCGGTGGGGACAGGTTCGCTAAACCCGCGCCAGTAAGGGTTACTGCTGTGCTCAAACCAGCGCCAATGAGGCAAGTGAATCCCTACTTTATCATGCAGCTCAACTCCCATCTTGACCCATCATTTACAATTTCACCAACTCATGGGTCAAAATTTTGACCCACCAATTACTTTTTGAAAGAATCGCGGGTCAAAAATTTGACCCACGAAGTATCCAAAAATCATTTTGCGGGTCAAAACTTTTATCTTCACGACGAACTTTATTATTCTTGTGTCGAAAAGGTAAATTTTTCAATACGGATTTGATTCACATGAACATAAAAGAAATACGTCAAAACCTCAGTTGGTCGCAGGACATCATGGCAGTGGCTCTGGGCATTGAACGCGCCAACTATGCTAAAACAGAAAGAGAAGTGCGCAGTCTTCCCAAGGCATCCAAAAACAGATTACTTGAATTGAGTAAAATGGCAACTTACTGCTCAGGAAAGAAGCCTCCTGCTCCACTTCTTCCCCTGGAAAAATGGCAGGTGAAGGAATTGACTCAAAACATGAATGATTTGATCATCCGTCGCGACCGCGATAAACTTCAGCTCGACAAGATGAACCTGGAACTTGCCCAACAGAACATGGAGAATTTCAAACTCGGATTGCAACTAATACCGATTTGGTATCTGTTTTAGTCCAATCTGCGCTGCGCTTGATTGTACTAAACAGCTACTCTCCCGGTATTTACCACTGTATGATTTCATCTACGGCATGGACTAAATTAAAATGAACATTGGTATAAAATGGGTGCAAGAATCCGGCACCAATAAAATCGTTAAAAACGCGGTCAGGATTTTCCAAAATGAAAATGAAAACAGAAAAATAAAAAAGAATCTTGCTTATAGGATTATTAGCAAAACGGCAGCGGTTGCGGCGGTTGATGCGGAAATAGAAGCTCTGACGAGATGGTTAGAGGGTGGGGTTGGATAGTGGTGTGCAGAGTTGTTAGGGGGCAGAAAGCAGATTGAATGGAATAAAAATCTGCTGCGGTGTATGCTGGTTGGAAACCAACTCAAGTGGTAGGCGGGCAGAGCAACTCTGTTACAACTTCGGTCAAATTAGCCAGTGAGGGCTGGTTGAAAACCAGCTCAAGCCGTATGCAGCCCGAGGGGCCACGCTGATACCGCTGCGCTCAAACCAGCGCCAGTGAGGATGCTGGTTGAAAACCAGCTCAAGTGGTAGGCTGCCAGGGCCACGCGGTTACGCTGCGCTAAACCCGCGCCAGAGAGGGGCCACGCGGTTACGCTCCCACACCCTTCGGTGGGGACACGTTCGCTAAACCCGCCAGAGAGGGCAATGTCATTAAGTTAAGTTAAGACTTTACATAAAATAACATTCGACCCCTACAGGGTCGTTGGATCATTGCAAACAGATTGTGCTATAAACATTTGATCCATACTGGATCAGGAGATGCTTGTAAACAATGCGATAAACGATCCAGGATGGATCGCATGTTTATAGGTATGATCTTGACTTTGGCGATAAACGACCAAGGTCGAATGTTGATCGGTCAATTCCTTAACTTAAGGACATTGCCAGATTGGGACTATTCGATTTCGCTCTTTCTGAATCTGGCTTCAATCACTATTGAAACCTTCGTGGGCAACAAAAATTAATTATCGCACCGCTTTAGTGAACCGGAATCTTAATTTCGTAAGCCTTTTTTTCTTTGTTCTTCAATGAACTTTGTCTCATCCAGGGATTGTAGAGTTTCAATTCTTTGTACGTAACATTATTTTCTAAAGCAAAATCTGCCAGGCTTTCGATGGTTGAATCAACTGTAACTGTTTTATAGTTGAAGGGCTCGTACAAATCTGAAGGGCGCAGTACAAAGCCATATTTGTCGGCATTGTTGAGAATTTCTTTCAGGGCGAGAATTCTATACAGGTATCTGCTGGTCTCATCATTGAGAAGCAAGTCCCAGTAATTGTCCTGCCTTTGTTTTTCAAGTTGTTTCACCGGGCCGGCAAGTCCCATATTATAAGAGGCGGCTGACAATGCCCAGCTCTGGTATTGGCTATATCCTTTTTTCAAATATTCGCAGGCAGCTTGTGTGCTTTTTTCAACGTGGTATCTTTCATCCACTTCATCGTTGATTTGTAGGCCAAATTCTTTTCCGGTACTTTCAAGAAATTGCCAGAAACCGGAAGCTCCCGCCGGAGAAACAACGTTGGTAAAACCACTTTCAATTAAAGCCAGGTATTTAAAATCGTCAGGAACGCCATTCGCTTTTAGAATGGGCTCAATTACAGGAAACCATCTTTTTGCGCGCTTGATGGAGAGTAATGTGTTGCTATGCCAATAGGCATTGACCAACATTTCGCGGTCCATTTTTTCTACTACATCCCAATCTTCGAGGGGAACATTTTCGCCTGCAAAATCGAGTTTCTCGGGAACAGGAAGCGCAAATATTCTGTACTTCTCGTTGATTACCTCACGGTAGGCATCGTTTTCGACCTTGGTGGGTTTTTCTTCTTTTACAAAACCGAAAAGAGCGAGCACAAGTGCTGCTGATGAAAGACCGATAAGGCCCGATACTAAATAGATTTTACCTGTTTTCATTTTTGATATTGGTATTTTCCACGGCGTAAATTCCTAATGGAAATGAGGTACATGGCTAAGAACAAAGATATTAAATATATGATATTGGGCAGACCCGTTAAAAGAATATCTTTCAACCGGGATTGTATGATAAAGTTGCTTAAAGACCCGTTATCCGAAGTAAAATGTTTGATGAAATTCGAATTAAAAAGAAATGCCAAAGCAACTTGCAGCAATCCTAATGTCGCAAAAATCCATGGCACCCACTTTTGATGAATACCAAGATAAACCAAATTATGAGTAGTATGATCTCGGCCACCTGTGGCTGGTGAAATGCCATTTCGAAGGCGATTGATAATCACAACTGAAGTATCTACGATGGGAATAGCAAAGAGGGTCACTATAACAATGATATTATCGGGTCTAACAATACCAGCGGAATTAGCCGGAATTTGATTCATGGCCAATGCAGCCAAAATATATCCCAGCAACATACTTCCCGAATCGCCCATAAAGGCTTTGGATGGAAAAAGATTAAAAACCAAAAAGGCAATGATAAAAATGCCCATTGGTATAATAAGAATGGGTGAACTTCCAAGCATGTAGCCAATGGGCAGAATGAATAGTGCAGTCATTGCTGCAACTCCATCCATATTATCCAGCATATTGAATGAATTCATGACAGCCACTACAAATATCACTGAGAGAATAGGATCAATAATTCCGTTGGTGAGACAAAGATGATGTTGGCTGGCTACCAATAGTATTGCGGCCAAAAGCTGCCCTATTAATTTTTTTAGCGGAGAAATCCTTTTGATATCATCCCAAAATCCGATCCCGAAAGCCACTACTCCTCCTGCCACAAAAAACGCGTCATAGAACCCCTGTCCTAAAGGCTCAATAATGGTAAAAGTTGCAATCAATCCAATGACAAAGGCAATAAAAAACCCTAAACCACCTACTGCAGGTCGGGAAGATTTATTCCACCGTGAGCCGGCGTCCATTTTTTTCGAAATCATTCCCAGATTGGAAAAGAAGCGAATGGCTCCTTTGTAAAAAAGGATGGCAAATGCGAGCAATGCAACAAGGGCAATAGATTCCTTCATTCTCCTAGAAAAAGAAGGCGTCAAGCTCAGAGAACAGCGGTGCGTTGCGGTCTTTGTCTGACAATATTGGATTTTCTACACCCCAATCGATCTGAAGGACGGGGTCATTCCATCGCAATGAACGATCGTGTTCTTTGCTATAGTAATTGCTGCACTTGTAACTGAAAATGGTATCGGGTTCGAGCACATAAAACCCATGCGCGAATCCTTCCGGAACAAATAATTGTGTTTTGTTCTCCGCACTCAATTCTATTTTGAAATGGCGGCCATAAGTGGGTTGTGTTTTTCTCAGATCAACCACGATATCCAGCACTGCTCCGCGGGTGACTCTTATAAATTTTGCCTGTGCTTTGGGTGAAAGTTGAAAATGCAATCCGCGCAATACTCCTTTGGAAGACATACTTTCATTGTCTTGCACAAAAGTCATGTTTAGTCCTGTTTCTATTCTGAATTTTGCTTCATTAAAGGGTTCGAAAAAATACCCTCTGTCATCCCTGAAAACATCAGGCTGGATAATGAGCAATTGCGCAAATTCTGTAGTTTCTATTTTCATTTCTTTTTTCTGAATAATCTTGCAAAGAGGCCTGACTTTCCATTCTTCTTGTCGTCGTAATATCCACCGGAGCCATAGCCGTAGCCATAACCGTAGCCATAGCCATAGCTATATTTGTAAGCGTACTTATTTCTTTCGAGGTCCACACTATTCAGTATGGCCGACACGTGAATATCATTTTCATTGATGAGCTTATCGGCCACATGCACAAATTGATTTTTCGAATAATCGGATCTGAATACATATATAGGGTAATCCGCCAATTGCAGAAGTGCTATACCATCTGTTACCAAACCTACTGGTGGTGTATCTAAAATTATGATATCGTAAGTCTTTTTCAATTCGCTCATAATTTCTTCCATCTTAGCACTGATGATGAGCTCTGATGGATTGGGAGGAATAGGACCTGCAGTAATAAAGTCAAGGTTTTCCATGGAGCTTTTTCTGATACTGCTCTGCAAGTTGCTGCGGCCAATGAGCAACGTACTCATGCCTTCAGTATTCTCTACACCAAATCCTTTGTGAATTTTGGGCTTCCTCATGTCGAGGTCACAGACAATTACTTTCTTTCCGCTAAAGGCAATGATGCCTGCAAGATTGAGGGAGACAAAAGTCTTTCCTTCTCCACTTATTGTTGAAGTAACTGCTATGACCTTTGAACCTGGCGCATTATTGATAAATTGCAGGTTGGTTCGTATGGACCTGAAAGATTCAGCAATGAGTGAGCGCGGATTCTTGTTCACGATGAGCATCGACACAGGGATGTCTTCTTTGTACTTTGGTACAATTCCCAAGGTAGAAATGCTGGCATGGCTCATCTTTACAATGTCGTTGAGCGAAGTGATGTTGTGGTGCAGGAAGTACCTCACCAAAATAATCATCAGCCCAAGCAAAATACCCGAAGCCAGAAAGAAGAGGATAATCATATTTCTTTTTGGAGAAACTGGTGATACTGGCGTACGGGCGTCTTCGAGAATCTGATTGTTGCTTACAAAGCCTTCTTTCGAAATTTTATACTGAATGGATTTTTCGAGAAGCAGGGTGTAGTACTTGTCGTTGATGGTAAACAACCTTTGCAATCGGGCATACTCCAACTCTTTCTGAGGAATGTTGTAATAGCTGCCTTCGGTTTCCTGCAATCGGGCCTCAAGTGAAACTTGTCTTTCTTGCAACTGATCTCTCAAGGCAGAAATGCTCTGAATAATCATATTCTTTTGAATGCCTATCTGATAATCGAGTGCTTTGATCCGGTTGTTGTCTTTGGTTACATTGTACAATGCTTCTTCTCTGTCGGAAAGCAACTGATAAAGTTTGTCGAGCATTTTTGATAAGGTAGACTCGTATTTACTTCCGGCCACAAGTGGAATGAGGTTGTAAATTTCAACATCGGAGCTGCTTTTCTTGGTAAGGTTCTCAACTTCATTGAGCACTTTTTCCTCCATTTCAAGATTCACAATTTCACTTTCGAAATCAGTCAATCTGTCGAGATAAACTTCTCCAATACTTTCAAGGTTGTTGATTTTGTTTTGCTGCTTGTAAGTATTGAGCAAAATCTCACTTTGTTTTAAACGGTTGTAGACAGTATCAATTTGTTCGTCCAAAAAGTTCAATACATTGTCATCACTCTTTCTTCTTTTCTCAAGATCAAAAGCAAGGAATTCGTTGGAGTGGGCTTTTACAAAATCCCTGGCCAGATAAGGATTGTTGTCTTTGAAAAGGACTTCTAATGTCTTCGCTGTTCCATTGAGAATTCTTACGTCGAGGTTGTCGTAAAAACGATTGGTAAGGGTGAGATTGCTGTTGATGATAAAATATAATTCGTACTCGTCTTCGTTGGAGTTGAGTTGTTCCCAGTCAGAAATATTCACCACTATCTTAAAATCTGGTGTGACAATTTCTTTGCCTACCTGACAGTTTTCCTGAGAATGACCACCATATCGAATGGCAAAAGAACCTGGTCCGTCAAATTGAATGGAAATGGGTAAGTCCTGAATGGCAGGATTGAGCAACTCCAATAACTCAATCTGATATGGTGAGGAGAGATAATGTTCGGCAGAGAGAATTTCGCCTTTGGCAAAGTAACTAACTTTTAATGGGAGTTCTTTTAGTGTACGACTGATCAGAAGTTTGGAACGAAGTAATTCCACTTTAGCCTCGGGCTTGCTGTCTTCGGTTACTTTTTCAACGGCCAGAATTTTGTTGACATTGTCATCTTCGGCCAGTTGAATTACAGTGCGGGCCTGATACTTGGGTGCAGTATAACGAAGGTAAACAAATGCGCCTAATCCTGAAAGCAGCATACAAAGAACTACCCAGATGATAGATTTACGAAGGATATGAATGAACAGACCAAGGTCAAACTCATTGGAGAAATTAGTGAGTCTGCTTTTGTAATCAGAAATATTTTCTATATCTCCTTGTTCAATCATTCGGTTGCCAATGGTATTTTTACTGCACCCTTCTCAAAATAGATACAGCAAGCACTAATCCGGTAAAGATCTGGAAATATGGCTGTATGTCTTTGGCTATTTCGGCTCCCAACTGTGGTGTTGGCTCGATATAGATAATATCACCGGCAACAACTGGCATATTTGCGTACTTAATTCCTTCAATGGTGGATAGGTCAAGTGCATATACTTCTTGCTTGTTATTGATATTCCTGATTAATTTTATTTGCCTGGCATTTCCGCGAACTGAAAGCCCTCCGCCAAGCGCCAATGCTTCAATTACACTTGTATTGGTATTTTCAAGCGGCACAACTTTTCCCTCGCCATTGGGCCCGTTGAAGATAATTATTCTTTTGTTCAAGACTCTTACAACAGCATAGGGGTAATTGAACTGGCTGTACGATTTCTCAAGAAAAGTCCTTAATGACGCTATTGTCATTCCTGCTACATGCGCATTTCCAATGATGGGAAAATCTACATTTCCCTGGGCATCTACGAAATAATGCAATTCCAGACCAGAACTGAATTTGGGCGTTTCTGTTCCACTGGTGGTGTACTCCAGAATCATTGCGCCATCATTTGTATAGAGGTCGAACATGATCACGTCGTTGGGACCAATGATGTACTCCACATTATTCGAATCAATTACGGGCTGATCAAAAACATACTCTTTGTCAGTTCGAAACATAAAATTTCGGTTGATAGTGCATGAAGACAATCCTGTAATCACTATCGCCAGAAGCAAAACTATTCTCATATTTACCTGTCTTTGGAAGGTTGGAATTTGCCCAAAAGTAAGCATGGAACAGGTTCTCACAATTCTGCGATCTTTGCAAATGGAATTTAATATCCCTCAAATGAAAAAGACAGTAGTGATTGGAGCCTCACCTAACCCTGAAAGATACTCTAATCTCGCAGTTAACCTGCTGAGAAATAACGGATTTGAAGTTATCCCTCTTGGAATCAAGGCAGGGAAGGTGGCCGATCTGGATATTGTTTTGGACAGACCCGTTTTGGAAAATACTGACACGGTTTCTATCTATCTCAATTCCCAAAGTCAAAAAGATTGGTATGATTACATCCTTGGACTTCATCCAAAAAGAATCATTTTCAACCCCGGAGCGGAAAATCCTGAACTGGAAGAATTGGCCAGATCGAAGGGAATAGAAACAGAAAATGCCTGCACCCTGGTATTACTAAAAACAAGGGCCTTTTGATCTTGACCCGAAGCAATAAAATAACTTTGAGACCTGTTGAACGGGCAGACTCCAATCTGGTATTGCTGTGGGAGAATGACCCGGAATTTTGGTCTGTTACAGAGAATGAAGGGCCCTTTACACTCGCACAAATTGAAACTTTTATTTCAGAGAACTGCGATCTGGAAAACAACGGGCAAACGCGGTGGATGATAATGGATGGCTCCGAACGAACCATTGGGTGTATTGACTTATTTGATTATGATGCTATTTCCGCATCAACAGGAATTGGGATAATGATTGCAGACCCCAAAGACAGAAACCATGGTTTTGCCACAGAAGCTTTGAAAGAAATAATAGAATATCTGGGGCACAAAAATAAATTACAGCGTATTCAATGTCTCATTCATGATGACAATGAAAAAAGCATAAGGCTATTTGAAAAAGTTGGATTCAAAATATCGGGGCCTACTTTTATCAAAGGCAAAAAAGCCCATCAATACTTTTATCTTTATAATGAGATATGATTCAAAAGAGGAAAAAAATATTTATCGCTTTAGGCATTGTGGTAGCAGTTGCTGCGCTGGCTGTGTATTGGATTATGTTCACTTCAATTACAGGTTTTTCTGATAAGGAGAAAGTATTTTATATCCCAACAGGAACATCATTCGAAGAAATGACAGCGAGTGCTTTACAGAATGGCATTATTGCAGATAAGGCAAGATTTATTATGTGGTCGAAACTGAAAAAATTCAGTCAACCCAAACCGGGAATGTATAAAATAAAAAAGGGAATTGGTGTAAATGGATTGGTCAATATGCTGCGCAGCGGCAATCAACAAAGCATATTGATCAGAATAGATGACGCGCGTGATATGTATGCCCTTTGTGGTAAACTTGGAAAAATACTTGAAGCAGATTCTGTGGATTTTCTCTCTTATCTCACAGCACCTAAAGTATCGCAAAACTTAGGATTCAACAGCGAAACACTTGGCTGCATGATTGTCCCGAACACTTACGACTTTTTCTGGACAACCACTCCAGAGGCTTTTCTCAATAGAATGAAAAAAGTATATGACAGCTTCTGGACAGATGAAAATAAAGCAAAAGCAAAGGCTCTTGGAATGACACCTGTTGAAGTTGGAATTCTCGGATCGATAGTAAAAGGCGAAACGGCTAAAATGGATGAGGCTCCTAAAATTGCAGGGCTTTATATCAACCGACTCAAAATAGATATGCCACTTCAGGCAGATCCTACGGCCGTATTTGCCAGTGGTGCAGAGAATGTCAGGCGCGTAACGGATGATCATACCAATGTAATTTCCCCCTATAATACTTACCACAATAAAGGTCTTCCTCCGGGTCCTATTAATTTTACAGAGACCGTTTACCTCAATGCAGTGTTGAACTACGCACACCACGACTACCTTTATATGTGCGCACAGCCTGGCTCAACCGGATACCATAATTTTGCTAAATCGTATGACCAGCATTTGCAATATGCTGCGGACTACCACAAATGGCTGCGGAGTAAAGGATTGTAAAAATTTTGGATGCGTTTATCGATAAGGAAGTATTATTCCGTTTCGAGCCAGTAGTGGATTTTTTCCTGAAGCACTTCAGCTTTCATTGGTTTTTCCATCAGATCGTCCATTCCTGCCTGAATACAGGAGTCTTTGTCGCGTTTCTCATCTTCTGTTATACCTATTATAACAGGCATATCATTGCGACCCAATAATTTTTTCAGTTTTCGCGTGGTTTCAATTCCTGTCATCTCATCGCGCTCAAGGTCCATGAGTATGAGGTCGAATTCTTCTTTTCTGGAACGTTCTAATAATTCTTTTCCGGTCATTACACTGGTGTAAGTGTGTCCGAGAAGATCTAACGTTCTTGCTGTAACGGCACGTGATAACTCATTGTCCTGAGCGATCAGTATTTTCAATTTGCTTTTGGCGCTTTGCAAATCATATTTGCCCGTGCTTACTTTTTCTTTGGCCAATTCTGCAGGGCTGATGCCAAGGACATCAACAATGGTGTCAAGAAGTTTGGTTTGTTTTACCGGTTTGGTCAGGTAAGCATTGTAGAAACCTTCATTGTCGTTCATGAGGTGTTCGCCTACAGATGACAATACGATGATGGGAAGTTTTCTTGCGCTGTAATCCTGACGAATTCTTTTGGCCAGCGCTCTTCCATCCATTTCGGGCATCTGCATATCCATGAGTACAAAATCGAATTTGTGAAGATTCGACATAATCTCAGTAACCAATTCGGGGCTATTAAAAGGAGTAGCCTGAACACCCCATGAGGTGAGCTGCTTTACAAGAATGCGCAGGTTGGTTTTGTTGTCATCTACAATAAGGGCTCGAAGGCCGTGAAGAGAATCGATCTTAATTTGTTGCGTCGCACCGGCCGTTTCTGCCACCAGAGTGAAATAAAAAGTTGAACCGGCGCCTTGTTTGCTTTCCACCCAAATTCTTCCGCCCATCTCTCCTACAAGGCTTTTGCAAATGGCCAGTCCGAGTCCTGAGCCGCCATATTTTTTGCTGATGGAAGAATCTACCTGATAGAAAGACTGGAACAAATTATCTCCAACTGAAGGATCAATTCCAATTCCGGTATCTTTCACACTAAACTTCATCTGAACGAATTCACCTTCCTTGTTGACATTTTCTACTTTAATAAGTACTTCGCCATTTTCGGTGAATTTTATAGCATTGCTCACAAGATTGACCAATACTTGTCTGAGTCTTCTTTCGTCCTGCACCACTTCGAGTGGAACCTGAGGATCAATATCGCTCATCAGCTCGAGCTTTTTGCCATGGGCCAATGGTTTCATCAGGTCAATTACCTGTTCAATACAATCCGATAGGATAAATCTTTCTTTGTGTAATTCGAGTTTACCTGATTTTAATTTGGAATAATCCAATACATCATTTACCACATCCAGCAGGTTCTGGGCACTTGCATGAATGTTGCGAACGAAGCCGCGTTGCTCCTGATCGAGTTGGGTTCTTGACAGTACTTCGCTCATTCCAATCACACCATTAAGAGGAGTGCGTATTTCATGGCTCATGTTGGACAGGAATTCGGATTTCGTATTATCCGATTTCAGGATTTTTTCTTCCATTTCCTGCACCAATTTGTCTGAATCGTCGAAGGTTCTCTTCAGTGGTCTGATCACTGCAAAAAGTGTAAAAATCATCAGCCCTATTGCAGCCCCACAAATTCCCCAAAATGCCCAAAGTGAAAATTTTGTCGCCCTTTCGTTTTCTCTGAGATAGGCTCCGGTCACATTGTGCATGTGATCTACATAAGAGTTCAGCGAATTAATCAAACCTCTCACGTTTTCTGAATTCAGCTTTGCAGGTTCGCCAAGAAAAGACATTATATTATCTCTGCTTTGCATAAAGACCGGCGAGCTTTGCTGAAGCAATAGCTGAACTTCCGGACTATTGGCCTTTTCTGTTCCATACAACTCACTTCCGTTCAAAAGTGCTTTCTGGGCATTTTCAAGTTTATCAAGGGATATTTTTAACTCCAGGATATCATTGGTAAGATCGGTGCCCGCCTTTTGGCGGTCTAATGAAAGTAGTAAATTTTTCGAAATTTCTTCGGCCAAAGCCTTCTGCCTTGAAGTAATACTGATCTTGGTGGAATAGGAAGCCTGTTCTTTAATCGAATAGTATAGGAAACCACAACCCGCCAATAGCACCAAAACCATTACAAAAAAAAGTAATGAAAGCCGTTTTCTCAGATGATGTGCTCTCGTCATATATTATTTAAGGCTAGCCAAGGTAGCAAATTTACTACAGCTTGTTACAATGAGACCTAAAAAAGTGAAAAAGGTCACGCTACATAACAAGTTCTACACCTTAGACTCCGGCATGAGGCAAATTCCATAAAATAAATCGTAAAATCTGAAAAAAAAATGAAATCCCCGGCTTACGCGGCCTGTTCAATGCTTCCGGGATTATGAATCCACTTTTGAAGGATGCCTTTGAGTTGATCCAGATCAAATGGTTTGGAGAGAAAGTCGTTCATTCCGGCATTGATACAATCCTGGCGGTCTTCGGAGTATGCATTGGCAGAAATCGCTATAATAATGGGTTGTTTAACTTTAGAAGCTCTTACTTTCAAGGTAGCTTGAATACCATCCATTTCTGGCATTTGCATATCCATAAAAATAACATCAAAACTTTCCCTCGACATAGCTTCCTCAACTTTTGATCCGTCATCAACTACTTCGGAAACGATTCCAATGTTGGTCATCATCTGTCGCAATACTTGCTGATTGACCGGATTATCTTCGGCAATCAAAACTTTTAATCCTTTATAATCGCACTCTGAACTATTTGCTATTGCATGAGGTGTTTTTTCTTCATTTGCTGCTATTTCGCAATGAATAAAAAACCTGAAAATGGAGCCTTTTCCTTCTTCACTTTCTAAAGTAATGCTTCCTCCCATCAACTCAACTAATTCTTTGCTGATGGATAATCCAAGACCAGTTCCTCCAAATTTTCTGCTTGTGGAAGAATCAACTTGTGTGAAAGACTGAAACAATAAATGTTGTTTGTCTTTGGGTATTCCTATTCCGGTATCCTTTATTTCGAAAGACAATTTAACCTTATTCTTATTAATGAGCACTTCATTGCAACTTACATCGACATAGCCCTTGCTCGTAAATTTAATTGCGTTACCCACAAGGTTGAGTATGATTTGGCGGAGACGAAATCCATCTACCATCAAACGCGGTGGAATTGAATTCAGCACATTGGCAGATATCTTTAGCCCTTTCGATTCAGCAGGAGAACGAAGCAGATCAACAACATCTATTACTATCTCACCAATATCAGATGGTTGCAAGTCGAGTTGCATCTTGCCGTTTTCCATTTTAGAAAACTCCAAAATATCGTTGATTAGCATCAAGAGGTTATTGCCGCTTTTCTTTATTATGTCTACATAATCATTCTGTTCAATGTTGAGCTGAGTTTGCCTGAGCAGACTCGCGGTAGCAATTACACCATTTAATGGTGTTCTGATTTCATGACTCATCACAGCCAGAAACTGACCTTTGGCTTTGGTGGCCTCTTCGGCATTTTCTTTGGCAGCAAGGATTTCGCTTTGATAATTTTTAATGGCCGTAATATCATCTACACGATAAACCGGATATTGTTTACCTCCATTACTGATCATTGTAATTGAAATTCTGGCGAAGATTTCCGATTTATCTTTTCTCACCAGTAAGGCTTCAGCGATCCAGAATTTATTTTGGTTGAGTTCGTTCAAGCCTAACTCAACTTCCTCGGGAGACAATTCAGTTTTTCTGAACATCTTAAAGTCCTGATCGATTATTTCTTCCTTTGTATATCCAAAAAGCTCCGCACTCCTTGGATTGATATCTATTATCCTGCCTTTTTCATCAGTGAGGAGAATGGCTGTTTCTGTTTTGGTAATGAGTGAACGCAATAAATCCTGCTTCACTTTCATTCCAAAAATAAAATCTGCCTTAATCCTGGAAGTGGTATATTGAAAAAAAGTAGCACCTAATAAGAAACAGGTAAACAGGTTCATTTGATCCTTTGAGATGTCAGATATAAAATGCAGACATAAAAAATTGGCTATACATATATATATAAGGTATACCAATGTTTCATTCGAGCGTCTGAACGAATATGCGCAAATTTGTGAAATAATAAATAAGATCAGAAAATTGAATGGCTGAAAATTACTCAATGCACAAGATAAAATTGCCTGAGTTGCGATCAGGTAGTAACCTATATATACCTGCTTAATGTATTTATGCGGGATAATATCCTTTTTGAATCCGTAAATTGAAAGATAAGAACAGTATAAAAAAACCAATACCCGATCCCATATCAATTCTTTTTCGGAAGGTAACATTAGTACAAAAAATACAAAGAAGAGTGCAGAGCCGACTGCTCCACACATTGAGATAACGCGATAAAATCTTATTCCGCCACCTGAGCTTTTTTCTGATAGGGCTCCTTTCATAATTGTTTTTTGTTCCTTCTTAAAAAAAACTTCTACGAAACAATGCTTTATTTAGTTTCAATTAACCACCTTTGTATTTCATGAGTACAATAAAGTATCTTGCTTTTTTGGGGTTGTTCTTTTCTCACTTCGTTCATTATGGACAAATGAGCGAAGGATGCGCACCTTGTAGAAAGGGTGCTGTGACAGGTGTATCCGTTGTTGGTACGGTAACTTCATATCTTCTATTGGATCAGTTATGGTATGCAAATTATCCAAGATCATCATTCCATTCTTTTAATGATAACTGCGAATGGCTGCAAATGGATAAAGCAGGACATGCAATGACGAGCTATACTGTTGGCCATGCAGGATATGATGTGTTTAAGTGGAGTGGTTTTACAGAAAACCAATCGTTGTATTTAGGAGGCAGTGCCGGATTAATTTATCTCACAGGAATAGAATTGATGGATGCGAAAAGTTCGCAATGGGGATTTTCATGGGGAGATATGATTGCAAATTTTTCAGGCACTTCATTTTTCATTTTGCAACAAAAATTTTGGAATGAACAAAGGATCACTTTAAAATTTTCTTACTCAAATTCCGAATTTGCAGATGTTAATCCAGAAGCGTTAGGACGTAATTTTCAACAACGCCTTTTCAAAGACTACAATGCACAGACATATTGGTCATCTTTCAACATACACAGCTTTCTGGCTTCTGGCGCGGATTTCCCGAGGTGGATGAACATCGCATTTGGTTACGGAGCAACAGAAATGACGAGTGCTAAAATGAACTTAATGAGTGTTAATAATTTTCAGCGCAAACGTGAATTCTACATTTCATTTGATGCAGATTTGAATCGAATTCGATGGCCGAAGAAATGGATGAAGATTACAGCACGAATTTTAAGCTTCATCAAACTGCCATCACCTACTTTTGAAGTGCGAAGTGACGGTAAGATTAAATTGCACGCACTCTTTTTTTAGAACAAAAAATAAAAAGCCTCGTAGGAGGCCAAACTTTAAAGATAAATGGGCGTATTAAAAGTTATAGAGTTAATGGCATCATCCAACAAAAGTTGGGAAGACGCAACATCTAATGCCGTATCAGAAGCATCTCAAACTTTAAGAGATATAGTTTCTGTGTATGTCCAGGACCAAAGCGCGACCGTTAAGAACGGTAAAGTACAAGAGTACCGCGTTACGGTTAAAATCACCTTTCACGTAGCAAACAAATCAACCGTTACTAAAATGAAGACAAAGTCAAAATCACATGCTGCCCCTAAGGTAGCTAAGAAGGCAGCTAAAAAAGCTACTTCTAAGAAGAAAGCCGCTAAAAAAGCTGCAGCCCCTAAGAAAAAAGCTGCTGCTAAAAAAGCTGCTCCTAAGAAGAAAGCTGCTGCTAAGAAAGCTGCTGCTCCTAAGAAAAAGGCTGCCGCTAAAAAAGCTGCTCCTAAGAAAAAAGCTGCTGCTAAAAAGTCTGCTGCTAAGAAGGCTGCTCCTAAGAAAGCTGCTAAGAAAGCTGGTGCTCCTAAGAAAGCCGCTAAGAAAGCTGGTGCTCCTAAGAAAGTTGGTGCTCCTAAGAAAGCCGCTAAAAAAGGCGCTCCTAAGAAGAAAGCTGCTGCTAAAAAAGCTGCTCCGGCTCCAATGCCTCCAGCAAGCAACTAATTCCAAAAGAAATCAAATCTTAAAAACCCTGTGCAATTGCACAGGGTTTTTTGTTGCACCGTTTAAATCATGAAAGTAATAAAGCCAAAGAACATTCTTATTCTATCTGCTGCTCTCGTAATACTTTTCCTTTCATTCTATCTGATCAATAATGTCAATCTAAACTTCCAACACAAACCAGGTGAGCTAATGGATAGCCTTCATTCTGTGAAGGTTTTTTATAATGGTGCGGTTAACCATACCGAAGGTAGAAATACCTCCAAAGATGGATACAACATTGGATTGAAGTACCAATGCGTGGAGTTTGTCAAGAGATACTATTATGAAAAATACAACCACAAAATGCCTGACTCCTATGGACATGCATTTCAATTCTTCGATCCGAAACTGAAAGATGGATTGATCAATATGGATAGAGATCTTTATCAGTTTACCAATCCGGGCCTGACTTCGCCAATGGCGGGAGACATTATAGTGTTCGCTCCCACTGCTTTCAATCCATATGGCCATGTAGCCATCATAGCCGAAGTGCAATTAAACCAAATTGAAATTGTTCAACAAAATCCGGGGCCATGGGGAAACAGCAGAGAGTCTCTGGGATTGGAAGTAGTAGGTCAACATTATAAAATTGACCACGATAGGGTTTTGGGTTGGTTAGGTTTGAGAAAATAAACCTGAAGTATAAAATCAACTTCGAAGTTTTCCACTGCACTCCCTCAGATTCGCAAAACGAATCTATTTTATCATACGATCATCCGCGAGTTTAACGGGCAATTCTCTGACACTACTCAATAGTTAATGGTGATGTATATCGGCAAATGATCGCTGTATCCTGCCTTATAATCATCTCCCACATAAGTTCTGTTCGGACGTTGGTTGCCTTCCTTATCTGTAAAAGTTACAAGAGGATTCAGAAATATTTTTGCTGCTTCAGCCGGTGCAATAATTCCTGTTTTTGAATTTACCAGTGACATACTACCCATAAATTGATCTAATGTACTCCATTCTCCTTTGTAGTAATGAGAACCCTTTCCGGCTTTCTGATCATCATACATGTAATTAAAAAGCACGTTTTCAGATTCAATTCCGGCGTTGAGAACCTTAGCTACACTTTTATCCGTCGGAAAATCATTGAAGTCTCCCATTAACAATATGCGTGCATCGCTATCTGATTTTAAAATATTTTTTACATGCTCAGAAACTATCCCTGCGACAAACATGCGCAATGGTTCAGTCTCTGCCTGCCCACCTCCCCGGCTCGGCCAATGGTTGACAAACAAATGCAACAACTCACCATTCACTTCAGCTTTTACATAGAGCACATCTCTTGTATTTGGATCGGCATCATCAGGCAATCTTGTTTTAATGAACTTCTGGTCTTTAATGCTTACCAATTTAGGATTATACAAAAGCGCCACATCGATTCCTCTTTCATCAGGGCTATCCTGATGAACTATGGCGTAACCAACACCAGAGATTAAGGCCTCTTTCACCAAATCTTCCAGTACAGCTTTGTTTTCTATTTCGCACAAGCCAACTATTGCAGGAAAATCTCCCGGAAATGCGTCCAGCACTTCTGATATATGTTTCAATTTGGTTTCATACTTGTCCTCTGTCCAATGTAATTTTCCATCGGGCGTAAAATCTTCGTCTTTGGTATCAGGATCATTTTTAGTATCAAAAAGATTTTCTACATTATAAAACGCAACCGTCATTTCTGAAGTTGGGGCAACCTTGTTTTCGCTGGTTTTTACAGTATCATTGCACGATGCTGCTGACAGAACGTAGCCCATGACGGCTAAAAGAGGCACACTGAATCTCATTCTCATTGTTATTTAAGGCGCCAAGATCAGGAGAAAATCCCAATTGGGCGAAATGTTTTTTTATTTCGCAACCCTATGAGGTAGGAAGTCGTTGAAATAGACTCAACACTTTAAATGATGAAAAAGATATTTATTATAGTATTCACGTTCAGCTTGTGCTTCACGAATCAAATGTCAGCGCAATCTGAAGAATCGGCTGAGACTGAGTCAGCACCTCAACCTGTAGTTCAGCAGGAAACGTACACATTGTTTCTGGATGCAATGCTCAATATTACTGCCGAAAACAAGTCAGCCTTCAAGCTTGTTCTGAAAAAAATTGCCGGTAATTCCTTTAATGGAACGATCTTCAATTATATGGACAAGGTAAAAGCAAAAGGAATTTACCTGATGATTGGTAAGATATTTCTGGAAGATGGACACTTCACCTATTACTATGAAGATGGTTTAATTGAAAGCGAAGGCGAATTCGACCGTGGAGTGAAAGTGGGTACCTGGAAAAGATTTGACCGAACAGGAAAAAGAAAAGCCGATAAATATTATCCGCCACAAAGTGCTGATAAAATAAGAGAGACAATGGAAATTATTCCAAAAGAAAAGCAGTGATTTGCTTCAAGGTTGAGGTTTCAACTCTCCTGAAGTTAAATCATGTTATTCATCTCGTTACGCCATAATAAATCTATTGCAGCATTACCTCTGGTAATGCTGCTTTTTTTTGGTTCCTGCAAATCGAATCTGGAATCGGAAGTAAATGTTTTTCGCTACAATGAAAGCGATGGTATTACCTCACTCGATCCTGCGTTTGCGCGCGACTTTGAAATAATGTGGGCTACCAATCAACTTTTTGACGGCCTTGTAGAATTGGACAGTGCCTTAGAAATAAAACCCTGTATTGCGCGCTTTTGGGAAATTTCTGACAATGGACTCACTTATACTTTTCACCTGAGAGACAATGTGTACTTCCATCCTTCGCCATTATTCAAAGCGGAAAACAAAAGAAAAGTAGTTGCTTCTGATTTCTGTTACAGTTTTTCCAGGATCATTGATCCCGAAGTTGCATCGCCCGGACAATGGATATTTGCACACGTTGACACCACTGCCGGTGCAGCATTTACTGCACCCGATGATTCTACTCTTGTAATTAAGTTAGCTCAACCCTTTCAACCCTTTCTGGGAATTCTCACCACGCAATATTGTAATGTGGTTCCGAAAGAAGTGGTAGAACATTATGGTGCTGATTTCAGAAATCATCCTATCGGCACCGGTCCTTTCAAATTTGCATTCTGGTACGAAGAGGTTGCCCTGGTCTTTCATCGCTTTGAAAATTTCTGGCAAAAAGACAACCTGGGTAATTCACTTCCCTATCTCAGCGCAGTAAAAATTGATTTTGTAAAAGATGTTTCGGTAGAGTTTCAGGGATTGCTTCAGGGGAAATATGATTTTATTAGTGGTATCAACGCTTCGTTCAAAGATGAACTGCTCACACCTGACGGAAAACTTTCGGAAGTTTATATGGATATGTTGAAGTTTCAAAAAACTCCATTTATCAAAACAGATTATCTGGGAATTCTTGTTGACCCGAATGCAGAGATTTCTAAAAATTCTCCATTGCTCAATGCGAAAGTGAGGGCTGCAATTCATCATTCCATCAACAAAAGAGAAATGGTGAGATACCTGAGAAACAATACTGTCTTTCCGGCGGAATCAGGATTTGTTCCTCCTGCATTGCTGGGTACTTCTCATCTGGGACAAGAAGACACTTACAATCCTGCTCTTGCCAAAAGACTTTTGGCAGATGCCGGATATCCCGATGGGAAAGGATTGCCGGAAATTGTGTGTTCATCTACTGCTGACTATGCAGACTTACTGGAATACATTCAACATGAATTGGAAAAAGTGGGAGTTAAAGTCCGCGTGAATATTCTGCAAGGCTCCACTTTTCGCGAGCAATCTGCCAAAGCACAACTTGCAGTGTTTCGCAAAAGTTGGTTGGCCGATTATGCCGATGCCGAAAATTTCCTGAGTGTGTTTTACTCACCCAACTTCGCTCCTGCCGGTCCGAACTATACACATTTCACCAATGCCGAATTTGACGAGCTTTATCAAAAGGCAAGCATAGAATCGGATAGCGGCAAAAGACTTGAGTTGTACAAGCGCATGGACAGTCTGGTTTCGTCTTATACTCCTGTTATTCCTCTATATTATGATCAGGTCTCTCATTTTATCAGAAAAAATATTTCGGGATTGCAGACCAATCCTGTGAATATGCTGGATCTGAAGACAGTGAAAAAGTCAGATGATTAGAACTTGTCGCCCTTCAGAACTTAAATACCTGTTATCCTTATATGCTGTTAATGAAATACTGTTCTGGAAATAGTTTCGTGAACTTGCCTAAATTCGCAACAAATAATCTCAATTGATTGCCGGTGCTCAAAATAGACATGCATACCCACATCATTCCAAAAGACCTTCCGGATTGGTCGGTTAAATTTGGATATGGATCTTTTATTCACCTCGACCACCACCGTTCTGGTTATGCCAGAATGATGCAAGGCGATAAATTCTTCCGCGAAATAGAAGCCAATTGCTGGGATGAAGTTTTACGCATCGAAGATTATGACAGATTCCACACCCAGGTTCAGGTAGTGTGCACCATTCCTGTATTGTTCTCCTACTGGGCTCAACCGCATGATGGTCTGCAAGTTTCTAAATTTCTGAACGATCATATTGCAGAATTGGTAGCGAAGTACCCAAAAAATTATGTAGGACTGGGAACACTTCCTATGCAGGATACTGAACTGGCTATACTTGAGTTGGAGCGCTGCAAAAAAATAGGTCTCAAAGGAGTTCAGATTGGAAGCAACGTAAATCAAAAAAATCTGAGTGAGCCTGTTTTCAATCCTCTTTGGTCTGCCATAGAAGAATTGGATATGGCTGTGATGATCCATCCATGGGATATGATGGGCCAGGATGAAATGAGAAAATATTGGTTGCCATGGCTGGTTGGTATGCCGGCGGAAACGGCCCGTGCAATGTGTTCGTTGATCTTCAGTGGTGTACTGGAAAGATTTCCAAAAATAAGATTCAACTTCTCTCACGCCGGCGGTTCGTTTCTGCCCACTATCGGAAGAATCGAACACGGATTTAATTGCAGACCTGATCTTGTAGCGCTCGACAATCCAGTGAATCCGAGAGAATACATCGGTAAATTCTGGGTCGATAGTGCTACACATGATCCATTGTTATTCAAATATGTGCTCGATTTACAAGGCTCTAAAAGAGTAACACTTGGAACAGATTATCCTTTCCCTCTTGGCGATCTGGAAGTTGGTAAGTTTATTGAAGATATGGGATTGGATAAAACGATTGTAGACGACATTTTCTGCCATTCGACTTTAGAATGGCTGGGCATGGAGAAGAGTTATTTTATGTGATATGCATTAAATTATTCTTCAAATACTTTGACTGTCACGTCAAAGTGATTCTCATTGTCAGTAGTAATCTTGTCATTTACAACAAATAAGATCTGACCGCTTTTTTTAGACATGAATTCCAATTCTCTACCAGCAAATTTCCATTCATTTTCCCCTTCGAATTTGTACAAAAGAGATCCAAATGGAAGTTTGGTATTCTTGCAATACATGGAATTCAAAAAAGTTGTTCTCGTTCCATCTGGATCAGAAGTTCCTATATTAGGTCCGAAGCTAATCGATCCATTTGAAACAATTACTACGCGATTACCTTTTGAAATAAAGTACTTTGACTTTGATACTTCCTTGGCAACAGTAACCACTTCGCTTGTTTTTGGTTTAGGTTCCTGACTTATGTGAACTTCATGATTGCCTTGAAAAATACCACCAGAAACACTTCCCCCACTAGTATTAACAGTTGAATTTATCGTCGTCGAATTGCTTTGTATTATTTTAACCAAGGAATCAACCTTTAAGTTTGCTTTGAATAGTGAATCCACAAGCTCAAGTTGTAATTTCTTATCCTCATCTTTTTCTCTTTGGCTTCTAATTTCAGCAAAAAAAACTGAAAATGCGCATATAACCGCGAATATGGCCGCGATTAAATTTACTGCAATTTTTTTCGACTCATATACCCCTTGTTTTTTGGATAAAGTATATAATCTTAAAGTGAGCATTGCGAGCAATGCTGAAAGCAAAATCTGGACGATTGGCAAAATATGGGAATACATAGATAACAGTTTATCAGACAAAAGTAACAATCCACCTTTGATCGACCAAATGAATTTCCCTGGATCAAAGGAGGTCCAGAGTTACAGTATTAAAATCAAAGTGACTTAACCTCACCAATCGAAAGTGCCCTTGAAAGTTCTGGCATTTTTTCTGCCGTCAATTACGGTGAGTTCGAAAGTATGTCTGCCATGTTCCAGATATGCGATATCAAAATAATAGGTAATACGGCTGCTCTTGGCATCATATTCCATCAAAACCCATTTGTCATCTATCTTTGGGATGATTTGATCAATGCCGGATAAACCATCAGAAACTTTAAAAGTGAACTGCGACTTGCCTTTGAGATTTAATCCAAAATCAATGGAACCAATATAAGGCCTCACTGTATCTACCATCAACATAAAATTGCCGAGGTACATTGTCTCAGCACAAACCCAACCTTCATTGTATTCGCCACCTTCACTGATGAGTTTATCCTTGTCGGGATCGTAACGAACAATTACTGCTTTGTCTCTTACATTGGGTTTGAGATGATCGGCTTTTAACTCAATAAAATAGGCATTGTGCACCGGCTCGTATGTGGAAGCAACCAGATAATTCGGACTTGCTGCACCTTCGCGTTTGGCCGTCTTTTTTATGGTGATATCCAAATCTTCGTAAAGTGTAAAAGCTCCCATCGATATTTTTACTTCACTACCGATATAGGTATTGTCTTCTTCCCAATTCCAATGCGCAAGAATATCTGATTTTGATTTTGGGGCCACACCGTGTTTAGCCGTAGACTGTACCTTGAATTTAACACTGGACTTATTGCCCATGATGTCCATGAGCACATATTCGCAATTGTGAATTTTATCGTCGCGAAAAGATAAAACACCATCGTTCACGAGATTCTCATAAATGTCAAGAGGATTTCCTGGCAAGCGATAAGAACCGTGTATTGAACTTTTATTTTTTTTGAATCGCTCATAAATAGTGTGTGCGTTCATTGCCCTATTGGTTGTGAAGTCGAGCCTATCCATTCTTTGGCCATAAACCTGCACACTGTCTACAAAAAGTTCTATGCTGTAAATTCCACATCGGTTGGTATTTCCGTCGAGCATATCTGTGGTATGAACCGCAAAAGCAATGTCGCCATGCACCAAAGCCGGCTTCGGGTTATTCAATCCCACTGCACCACTGCTGCCCTTTGTTTCGTACGCCACCGGAATCTGAGAAGCATTTACCCAGGCCGAATCATTCATCGGTACTATCCATATTGAATTGACAAGGGGTGGAATTTTATCTTTCACTTTAAATCCAAAGAGCAATGGATTCACCACCTTTTCGCTCAAGGTCTCACGAATTTCAAAGTGCAGATGTGGCCCGCCGCTGGATCCTGAATTGCCGCTGTAGGCTACCAGTTGGCCTTTGGACACTGGCAATTCTTGTGGCTGCAAAAACAAATCTACGCTAAATGACTGTTGTTCATATTGCTTAGCCTTTGCATAGGCATCAATTGCCGGAGCATATTTCCTCAGGTGGCCATAAACGGAAGTGTAGCCATTGGGATGCGTTATATATAAGGCATAGCCATATCCAACCGGTGAGATTTTGATTCGACTCACATAACCATCGGCAACAGAACGTATAACTTGTCCTTCCTTTTGCTGGGTTTTGATGTCCAGACCAGCGTGAAAATGGTTGGTTCTGAGCTCACCAAAACTACCTGAGAGCTGAAGGGGAATGTCCATTGGTGAAATAAAATAGTCTTGCGGATAATCAGACTGACCAGAAATCCTGAGTGACTGAAATACAAGTAGAAAAAAAGTAAATAGGCCAAACCCTATGGTTTTCAGGCTAAATGTATTAGATGTGGTGGGTCTCAATTTTTTGGGCTATCAGGTCTGAATGACCTTTGTGCGCCAATGCGAAAGTCAATCTTCGTGCCCTGACTTTCAGTTTGTTCCTTATTTAAATATTAACATTGAGGTTCGGAAAAACACTTTTCGGGGAAATGCCCGAAGTGTTATACATTTGACCTCGGATCGTTGAATTTCAACGCAATTCATTTTCAATAACATGGAGCACAACGACATATTAGCCCGGATTGAAGAAAAAATCAACCGATTGGGCGAGGCCAAGAAGGATCTGGAGAACCAGACCATCAGGCTTAAGGACGAATGCGATGCCCTATATCGCATCAACAAAGAGTTGCAAGCTCAGATTGAAGAATTGTCAGAAAAAAACAGCGAACTCCAAAACACCGGCGCGTTGCACAACCATTCGGGTGAAGACCTTAAAATGGTTACCAGGCAGAGAATCAATGAACTGGTGAAGGAAGTAGATGAATGCATAGCATTGCTCAACAAATAAATTAGCCCAAACGATGAGCGAAGTTTCAATTAAAGTTAACATAGCAGGACGTTCTTATCCACTGACGATTGACAGCGCAGAAGAAGAGAGTATCCGCAAGGCTGAACAAAGTATTGAAGAAAGCATTCAGGTTTTTCAAAAGAATTACGCAGTAAAAGATAAACAAGATCTTCTTGCAATGTCCGCTTTACAAATGTCAGCCCGACTACAGGTAAAGCAAGAACCCAAAGTGGAACGCATTGTAGAGACCATCATTGAAAAAGTAGAAGTCCCTGTCGAGGTACCGGCCGATATGTCCGCCGAATTGCTTGAACTTGAGGCGAAACTGGATCAATATCTTTCGTAATCTTTCTTTACAAAAACACATTTCCTTATTTTAATTCTCTGCCATTCGGACTGAATTCAGTTCGTCTTATTTTTTTATTTAATTAATATCAATATTTAGCAATGTCTAACACTATTTTAGTCCTCATTGCTGCTTTAGCGGGTGTGATTGCAGGCGCAGCCATTACCTGGATTCTCTATCAGACTGTGATGAAGTCGAAAAGAGAGAGCATCCTTGCGGAAGCAGAAAAAGAAGGAGAAACCATGAAAGAGAAGAAGATACTCCAGGCAAAGGAGAGGTCTCTCGAATTCAAAAAACAGCATGACGACGAAGTACGCAACAGCAACAAGCGTATTCAACAGGCAGAAGACAAAATAAAAAATCGCGAGCGCGAATTGTCTCAGCAAATTGAACAAAGCAAAAGAAAAGAAAAGGATCTGGATGGAGTAAAAGAAAATCTCAACAAACTCACCGAATCCAATCAACGCAAACAAGTTGAACTTGAAAAAAATCATCAGAAAGCCATCAGCCTGTTGCAAGAATTGGCCAAAATGAGTCCGGAAGAAGCGAAGACCAAACTGATGGAACAACTGAAAGATGAAGCGCGAAATGCCGCAGCTTCTCAAATTCAGAACATCGTAGATGAGGCCAAACTCAAGGCCAATCAGGAAGCAAAGAAAATTGTGATTCAAACCATTCAACGCACAGCAGTTGAGCATGCCGTAGAAAATAGCGTTTCTGTTTTCAATATTGAAAACGACGAAATCAAAGGTAGAATTATTGGTCGTGAGGGTAGAAATATCCGCACACTCGAAGCTGTTACAGGAGTTGAAATTATTGTAGATGATACACCAGAAGCTATTGTGCTTTCATGCTTCGATCCGGTGAGACGAGAAATTGCAAGATTGTCTTTGCACCAATTGGTAACTGACGGAAGAATTCACCCTCAACGTATCGAAGAAGTGGTGGCCAAAGTGACCAAAAATATCAACGAAGAAATTGTTGAAATTGGTAAGCGCACTTGTATAGAATTGGGTGTACATGGCCTTCACAGCGAACTCATCAGAATGGTGGGCCGCATGAAGTACAGGTCTTCTTATGGTCAGAATCTTCTGCAACACTCAAGAGAAGTAGCCAACCTTTGCGCTACAATGGCGAGTGAACTTGGACTTAATCCTAAAACGGCCAAACGCGCTGGTCTTCTTCACGATATTGGAAAAGTTCCTGATGATGAAAGCGAATTGCCGCACGCAATTCTGGGTATGAAACTCGCTGAGAAATACGGCGAGAAACCAGATGTGTGCAATGCCATCGGAGCCCACCACGACGAAGTAGAAATGACAACACTAATTTCTCCTATCGTTCAAGTTTGTGATGCCATCAGTGGTGCCCGCCCGGGTGCGCGTCGCGAAGTCGTTGAAGCCTATATCCAGCGTCTCCGCGATCTTGAAAACCTCGCTTTGGAATATCCGGGCGTAAGTAAATCATTCGCCATTCAGGCTGGTCGTGAGTTGCGTGTAATGGTAGAAGCCGACAGAGTAACAGACGAACAATCTGATGCATTGGCTGTAACTTTAGCGAGCAGAATAGAAACAGAAATGACTTATCCGGGGCAGGTTCGCGTAACAGTTATTCGCGAAAAGCGCGCTGTAGGTATTGCAAGATAGTATTCGAAAATGATATAATAAAAAAAGGCTGGTTGTTGTAACCAGCTTTTTTTTTGCCAACTGCAATTCGCAGAAGCGCTGAGCACAAGCACAGATTTGTTAACTCAAATTTCAATCGCAAAAAAATGTTTTAGGAGTATCAAATCATTCAAGATTATCTCGGTATGTGTGTGTTTTTTTTTAACACAAAGTCACAAAGGGTACATATTTATATGTAAAGTGAATCTGGCTTCGGCTATTTAATAATTCAATATTCCTTCATATTGAACGGGTCAACCGCAAAAGTTGGGGAGTGCTCTGTATTTGGCATCATGTAAGTTTGTCTGCGGCATATCTTGATCTAATCGCTTTTAATGGAATTGAGCTTCATTTAAAGCCTAAGTCCAAAGGACTAAAATGTTATTAACCCCGGGTGCAACCCGGTGGCCTGACAACCTGGTTGACCCAACAACTCCAACGGAGTTGAATGTTAACACTCTGGCGTCTATTACCTAATAATTCAATATTTCTTTCCTTCAAATTTAAATACTCCCGATGTTCGACAAATCAAAATTCAACTCCGTTGGAGTTGTGATCCGCATTTGATTCCTGAACCACCGGGTTTCACCCGGGGCTAATAAAATCAATGTCCTCCGGACATGGTCAATCCAC
>JANNEQ010000110.1:0-69215 GCA_031378885.1 Flavobacteriales bacterium | reverse complement strand
CATACCCTGGCTTTCGATCCTGCGGATCTTCACCCAGGGCTATTCAATGTTCGACTCCTTACGGAGTCAGGAAAACAATTGATTTCGCAACCTTATCTTTACTATTTTCAAGATGAAACAAAAAATTAGTCGGACAACAATTTTTACTTATACATCTTTTAAGGTATTGCCACATCTAAAGTTGGGCTTCTTCTTTGCATCCGGATATTTTAACACACCCATCCGGCAACCTCTAATATATGAAAAGAATAGTCTTACTTACCTTGTTGTTTTTTATCGCCTCATTTTCAATATTAAACGCACAGCAAATTGACACCACCGCCGCAGGGCATCTGGAAGAAGTCGTTATAAGAGTATATATTTCGCCGGGAGCAATGGAACGTATGCCTGAAATAAAAGACAATGTAATCTACACAGGGAAAAAAACTGAAGTAATAATATTGGATAAAATAAACGCTGACCTGAGTACAAACAACACCCGTCAGGTTTTTTCAAAAATTCCGGGAATGAGTATCTGGGAAAATGACGGATCGGGCATTCAGGCAGGCGTGGCCACACGTGGATTGAGCCCCAACCGCTCATGGGAATTTAATGTGCGGCAAAATGGCTACGACATTTCTTCTGAAGCCTTTGGTTATCCGGAATCTTATTATAGCCCACCTATGGAGGCATTGGAAAAAATAGAAGTCGTGCGCGGTGCAGCTTCTTTGGCTTATGGTCCACAATTTGGCGGACTGCTCAACTACCAAATCAAAAAAGGAAATCCTTCCAGGCCCATTGCTTTTGAAACTCAGCAAACTGTTGGCTCCTATGGTTTGTTCAACTCTTATAACGCAATTGGCGGAACTTATAAAAAGTTTTCCTACTACGGTTTTCTTCATCACCGAGCAGCAGATGGATGGCGCAACAACAGCCGTTACGAAATAAATACAGGATATCTATCGCTCAATTACAGACCGACCGATAAAATAAACATAAGAGCCGAGTACACGAAAATGGACTACAAAAGTCAACAGTCGGGTGGTCTCACAGATGCTCAGTTCAATGAAAATCCACGTCAATCCATGAGAGAAAGAAACTGGTTTGGCGCTCCCTGGAATGTGGCATCCATTAGCTTGAACTACGACATTTCTTCATCAGTAAATCTGCAACTCAAATCCTTTGCTACCATCGCAGAGCGCAATAGCGTGGGTTTTACAAAAGCAATCGCAGTGAATGATACAATTAACGCCATGACACTGCAATACACTCCACGACAAGTGGATAGAGATGGTTATAAAAACTATGGCGCTGAAGCACGTTTGGCGGTGAAGTATAAATTCTTAAATAAGCAAAGTATTTTCGCCGGAGGAGTTCGGGCCTATTACGGCAGTACAAAAAGAAACCAACTAGGTACAGGAACAACCAGTTTCGATTTCGATCTGACACTGACCAATCCCCGTTACGAGCGTTCACTGGATTACAGAACTACTAATTACGCAGTATTCGCAGAAAACATTTTTCACTTTGGCAAACGATGGAGTGTTGTTCCCGGTATTCGTTTTGAGTATATCAGAAACACAGCAGACGGATACATAAATACAAGTTCAACCGGAACACTTAATACCGGTGAAAGAACCCGCCAACTTCTGCTTTATGGAATGGGGAGTAAATTTGTGGTGACTTCAAGTACCCATTTGTATGGCAATTACTCTCTCGCCTATCGTCCTGTTACCTTTTCAGAACTTACACCCTCTGCCACAACAGAAATAATAGACCCGAATTTAAAAGACGCCCACGGTTTCAATGCGGATTTAGGATACCGCGGAACACTAAAAAGTTTTCTGAACTTTGATGTCGGATTATTTTATCTGCAATACAACAACCGCATTGGAACACTCACACAAAACAATGCCCCTTTTAGAACAAATATTGGAACATCGGTCAGCAAAGGGATTGAATCCTATGTTGAAATAGATATTATAAAGGCTTTCAACGAGAAATCAAGGTTTGGCAGATTGCTGATTTTTGCATCCAACTCATTCATTCATGCCACTTATGTAAAGTGGAATAATCCCACCATCGCAAGCGATCCTTCCAAATCCATCGAAAATAAGCGCGTTGAAAATGCCCCGCGCTACATTCACCGTTTCGGTGCGACATATAATATAAAAGAATTTTCTGCTACATTTCAATTCAGCACAGTCGGAGACGTGTTCACAGATGCCGCCAATACCGAAACACCCAACGCAACTGCCACCATTGGCAAACTTCATGGCTATCAGCTAATGGATGCATCATTGTCTTACAGATTTTTCGAAAAGTATAATTTCAAAGCCGGGGTAAATAATATTACCAATGAAAAATATGCCACCCGCAGAGCAGGTGGCTATCCGGGCCCCGGTATTTTACCCGGTAATGGCAGAACCATTTTTTTGAGCATCGGAGCAACGATCTGAGGCTGGTGAAATGATCGTCGATGAGCAAGGTGGTTGCCGGAAAAAGACCTTGTCAATGTTTTTGTCTGTTAATAGTGCAAACTTATAATATCTCAGGCATCGTTCAATTGGAGTAAAAATGTACCTATTTTTGGCCTGGTTCTGCCTGATAAAAAGATGTTGCAGTCGAAACACCGCCACCCGGCAGACAATAATTCAAAAAAGAAATTGTCTGACCTCCGAAAACGGACACAACAAAGCTTGATGCATTCAATTCTAAAAACCCTACTCTTCCTTTTTATATCAACTGCTGCAATTTCGCAAAAAACAACCTGCAACAAATACATACCTTACTTCAGAGCTTTAAACGCCGAAAAATTATCACATAGGCTTACACACGACTTGCCAAATGACAGTGCGAAAGTCAAGGCCATTCATTGCTGGATAACACACCATATCAAATATGATTTAAAGAAAAGTCTGGCATTTGATTATGAAAGAGTGCCGGTAAAAAAAATCCTGCGCAGGCGAAAAGCCATTTGCACCGGTTACAGCGACTTGTTTAATGAATTGTGTAAACACGCCAACATTACTTCCACAGACATTCCCGGATATTCAAAAAACGAACGGGTTGATCTCAATGATAAGTTTTACCTTGATGAACATATCTGGAATGCCGTTTATGTCAATAACGAATGGGCCTTGATTGATGCGTGTTGGGACGCGGGATATATCAAGCCATTCAGAAGGACACTAAAGGGTTATGTGGTATATGTTTTTACACTGGGGAGGCATCAAATTTTAAGATTCAAACCACATTTCAGGTTTTATCCCACTGACAGATATTACTTCAAAGATGGAAACTGGTTTATAACAGACCATGTACCTTCTGACCCTTTGTGGCAATTAATCAATCCGATGCGAACAATAGAACAATGCGAAAAGGATAGCTCATTTTATTTCAACCGCAGGCAATCTGAAACGGGTAATTTGCCCGATGCAGGATTTAATTCTACCAGACTTCGTATTTCCAGTATGACGCCCGTTGAGAAAGACATGTATTACGGCCCTGTTTCTTATGCTTATAATCATAAAAATCATTATCCGATTGGCATCAGCCAATACATCACAACAAGCGATTTGTTTAAAGGCATAGACAATAAATCCAAAGACACCCTTACAGTTCTCAATCAATGCGACAGCGTTCTGAATTTATTGGCAACGACCCGTTCACATTTTGACAGCACCATCTACTACTTAAATCAGCAAAGGCAGGAGTTGCAAATTAACAATGACGCCAAAAATGACACTTTAAGAGCGCAGAATAAAAGGCTTATATCCTCCACAAAAGTAGCCGGAAAAAATATCAGGTCAGTAAAGAAATTAAGTTTCAGAGCGCAAAATCAAATTAAGAAAATAAACAAATCAAATCAAACGCAATTGCGAAGTCTGAGTAAAAAAACTGCATTTACAAAAGCTCATCTTCTTATCCGTTACAGCGCTGAAGACTCATTAAACGCAGCAAGAAAAGCTGAGGTCCTGTTGGATTCAATTGCATTAAACAAGTTAATTATAGAGAGACAGTTTTCAGTTCTGGACAGTTTTCATTTGTCATTTCTGGAAAAATTCGCCACCCATCGCTATGGAAGTAGTAAAAACACTTCGGCCACTGTAGTGGTCACAGATAGAAGAATGAATAGTTTTGACGACCTGGATTTTGAAATCCGATCAATAAAGGATTCCATACTAAAGTATAAATTCGAATATGATGAATTGTTGTTGGACAGCAATAATGTTTTTATTGTAAGATCATTGCTCAACCAAATAACCCAACTTCAGACCCACTTTAAAAATCAATACAAAAAAAGAAAATCGTTGGCGAAAGAATATGTGAAACTCAAGAAGTATCATGGCGATCAAAGCACCCTGGCCGTGTTATATAACAATAACATTGTACAATACAGAAGTGAACTGGCCCAATACCGAATTGCACTGGACCGCGTGAACCAACATTGCGCTGCCTTATACGGTGTTTGTAAAAAACAAATTAAACCCAACAGAAGAGAGAGAGAAGGCTATATCAGGGAAGAATATGTTGAAATAGGCTTGTATTCGTCCAGATCAAATTACATCAGAAAACATTGCACAGCTCTTTCCGGGATAAGCAAAAAGAAAATAAATGAGGTTGAAAAAATGAAATTGAAAATTAAAAGAGTTAAAAAGCAATATGGCCCAAAGAAGTGATGTTGTTTGGCTGGATTTTAGGTTTTCCCTGGGTTATGGTTATATTTAACGAAATTAATATAAATACAATAAATTGAATGAAAGATTTAACAATCATTTCGGGTTACGTACCCGTTCAGGAGGGTGACTTTGAATTTATCGAACGGCAATATGGTTTGGTTGTTCCAAATAACTTGAGGCAATTGCTTATTAAATATAATGGCGCAATTGTTCAGGAATGTTGCTATGCTGATAAAGACGACCTGGGAAATCCCATTATTGATGACGACAGAGTTCGCGATAGAATTATCGAGAGGTTTGTCCGCGTAGTAGGAGGGGAATTTGTGGAAAGCATTAATAATTGGCTTATGGCCTACAATGCTGGGTTTGATCCGGAAGAAACAGGCTATTGGATGCCAGTTGCATCAAGTGATTTTGAGCGATATTACCTTATTTCTTTGAATGAGCCTACTTATGGTAAAATCTACTTTACTAATTTTGAGCTTTTGAGCTTTGACAAAGAAGCAGATTACGTTTGCGAATCATTAGAAGTATTTGTAGATTCATTGATAACAGAAAACGAAGCTTCTCCTCCCCTAATATAAATAAAATACTATTATCATTGAATAAACAAGAGCAGTGCGGAGTGCATTTTATAAAAATTGATTTGAATGGATTCCTGCACAAGCATCCCAATTACGAATCGTTGTCAAGTTTGGAATTGAGTACGATCTTGACTTCGGCGATAAACGTTTGATCCATTCTGGACCAGGAGATGCTTGTAAACAATGGGGTAAACGATCCAGGATGGATCGCATGTTTATAAGTACGATCTTGACTTCGGCGATAAACGACCCGGAACGGGTCGAATGTTGATCAGTCAATTCCTCAACTTAATGACATTGCCCAAAGGGACAGGCCGGGGCTAATAACATATAAGTCCTCGGGACTTAGTCAACCCACTCAACTTGCTCCATCTCTCCCCAACTTTTGCGGTTGATACAAAACAATTCTCCTGAAAACAAAAAGCCCCCGGAATTTCCAGGGGCCTTTCGAACTATTCTAAAATAATATTATCTGATCACCACGCGTGTGGTTGATTTACCAAAAGAGGTAACCATTTCAACAGTGTATACGCCAGTAGCAAGACCAGCGTTAACCTGAAACTGTTTTGCATTTACATTTTGATTTGACATAACAAGTTGTCCAACCATATCATAAATATTCACAGCTTCGATTAATTCAGAACTTGAAACGGTGAATTGATCCTGAGCCGGATTAGGATAAACTACGAATGTCACATTATTCACTTCATTTACGCTTACCACAGTATTGGTCACTTCCAGACAGAAGTCACCGGATGCTGCAGGCTCACCGTTGATATCAACGTAATTGAAGCCATCTACCAAAACATAATATGTCGTATTGGGTGATGTCTCTACCAAAATAGACGAGTAATAATTGGCGTTACCGAAATCTATATCCTCGCTACAATCCACTGGTGTCAAGCTTCCACAATTATTTCCTGAGTAAATAGCCATTTGCGTATCCCCTTCGTAGAATGTAGCACTGCCTCCGCAATTGCTGGTTGTAATCAGGTAATCATTTCCATCACCTTCGAAAGTGAACCAAACTGAATTATCCAATGATTCGAGTAGGTTATTGGCAGTGTCAGTATCTTCCCAGCAACCAATTCCAGCCACAACAGGATTTTCTGGTGTTGCACCCACATTAGTATAAGGCGAAGACACCACAGGAACATTGGCCGCACCACCTGTGAGTGAATTAATGTCTATTGCTCCTGGACATTCGTCATTTGCCAAACCAGTAACCTCACAAGGGCTATTGGGCAAATTCAAAGCACACATCATACGCGGAGTAGAATATGCCTGAATCGAATCGAGATAAGCCATTCCTTTGGCTTCAGACATTGTTGGATTGGTAAGCAATCCATTTGCGTTGTTTACATTGGTGCTTTCCCACCATTCCCAAGGCGCGCTATCCGCTTCGCTTCCAGAGGGACGGGTTAGAGGGAACAATCCGTAATATCCATCGTTATTCACATTAGCGCGTTGTGTATAGACATCATTGAGTGCTTCAACAGGTTGGAATACGGTGTTCAATCCCAGACCATTCGCCCTTTTCTGAACGTGGTAACTTCCGCTTACTTCAACTACAGGAAGATTCAGACCGGGAACGATCACCGTTCCGATATTATAAGGAGCAAAAGGATCTGATGTCGTGTGGAATGAAATCATTGGAGTATCGCCGGCAGTAACCCATGTACTATCACCACAGGCGCCGCCCATGTTGATCATCACATTAAAATCAGAAGAATATCCGGCGTGATTCACGTAGCACAATGTATCACCATCGAGTGGATTAATACCTACAGAAGTTCCGAAGATATCACCATTAACATCTTCCATAACCATTGGAAGTGGAACAAACACACCTGGCTGCACTTCCACGTCATGAATGAACTTTGGAATTACAATATCGTTATATTGATCAATGGTAGCAGATGCAAATGCAATATATCCGCCTGTACCCTGACCCCAAACTGCAATTCTATCCGGATCAATTTTGTACGGATTACTCTGAGTGTCTTCAGTCATTCTGAAATATCGAATTGCAGTGCGGCAATCTTGCACGCCTCTGTAGGCAGCATTGATCAATGTGGTAACCCTTACGTCCTGACTGGTCGATTGTGGGTTCCATCCAAGGCGATAATCGCAAGAGGCCACCACATATCCCATACGCGCAAGACGCTTGCACATATCCACTACGTTAGAATCTGTGCGGGTTCCCTGTGTACCTTGGTTTTGAGGAAAAGGCAAAAAATTACCAGTATGAAAATAGAGTACCAAAGGACGCATGGACGCAGTATCACCAGCCGGTTCGTACAAATCAAGTTTCAATGGCTCCGGTACAGCCTCATTATACAGCGGGTAAAGTAAAACTGTAGCATTTACACCATAAGTAACATTCGAAGTTACCTGAACATTCGTAAACACTTCGTCAAGGTAGCGGGTCTGCGCAAATATCTGATAGCCTGAGAACATCAGAAAGACCACAAGTAGAGTAGAAATTTTCTTCATTTGAGTTGTATTGATTATTAAAAAAAGAGTTTTATGAATTTTAATTATTTTTTTTCCATTCGTATAAAATTGTCAGATAAGCCATTCTGCCAATGAGCGGGCCTCCATATGCCTCGATGTGTTTGTTGGATAAAATATTCGAACACCCGAGTTTAAAGTTGAGGTTTGTTTTCACTAAAGAATAGTTGATCTGAACGTCCAGAAGATCAAATTTCGGCACATTACCGGTAAACTGGGGCGATCCTTCCCATAAATAGTTATCAACCCATTTGTAATTTACCCCATAACCCCAGGAGTTTCCGTTTGCGGCTTTCAGCCACTGGCGTGCATTTAAGCCAATATTGAATTTATGAACCGGTGTATTGAATGCCGGAATAATCGGATCATTCACATCCGTTTTAGTCAATTTGTTGTAGGAATAGTTAGCCGTGAAAGCATGGGGACCGGTGTAATAGTAATTTACTCCCACATTAAGACCTCTGGTAATTACTGTTGTGGCAGCATTTGCGGCATAACGATAAACTTTTAACGTACTAAAGTCCGCAAGTCCGGTGCTGTCATTAAAATTGGCCTTTATGCCTATCTGATAACCAATAATGTTGGTGTAGTAAGTGGTGTAAACTGAAAAATCGAGAAAGACCTTTTTAGCAAGGGTAGCGCGGTAGCCAAATTCTATAGTTCGCGCTTGCTCAGGACGAATCTTTGCTATATCAAAATACTTTAAGGTATCCGGATTCAAAGTATTGCGCCAATCGATGAACGAACTGATGGTGATCAAACTATCAGCTCCCTGCAGATTGCCGCTCAATGTCGCCGGGCCCACATTCAGATCAAGGTATTGATCAGCAAGTGTAGGATTGCGCAGCGCACTGCTGAAAGACAATCGCAGATAGTGATCTTTCTTAGGGCTATATACTGCAGACAATGCCGGCGAAAGCAAGGCTTGAAAATTTCTGTTCTTGTCCATCCTCACAGTGGCATTCAGCGTTAGTTTGTCTTCCAGAAGATGTTTTTCAGCACCTGTATACAAACCAAATTCACTATTGGTAATTCGCTTATAATCATCAGAAAAAATAGTTCCTGCGGAATTGGGTCTGTACATCCTGAAATTTCCTCCTACCCTCAATTCATCGAGCCACATAAATTTCCAGCGGTATTCTCCCTGCGCATGATAAAGGGCTGAGCGATCATAAAATCTTGTACCACCTTCGCCGTCATTATTCTTCAAACTGGTAATTCTATTAAACTCCTCGTTGAATTTTTGCGATCCCGGTTCGAAATATCCGACATTGTCAATTCCCAGAATACCTGCGTTTCCATTGTTCGTGAAATTCGCGATCAATTGGTGCCATGCCACCAATGAATCCTGATAATTAACCAGCCATCGCTCGAGTGAGTCAGTATCAAATGTAATTACCGGTCCCGGAAAAGTGATACTCAACTGCGGATATCCAAGTTGGTCTACCCGCGGATTGATATTTTGCCTCCAGTAAGTTTCATATACTTTGGCCCAATCTGCATTACTTCGCGCTGCATCCTGCAACTTCAATGCTGTAAAATAAGGATCGTAAGATTGACCAGCATTTTCCATGGTCATATATGCCCTGATAAAGTACTTGTCTTTCTTTACGAGCTCAATACGGTTTTGCATAAAGAAAATATTCTTCAGTCGAAAACGATTGTCTCCCTGATAAACTGTAGTTCCGTTCGAAACGTTGGTTTGAAGAATGAGTTCAGGTGAAGCATAATCCAACTCCGGTTTCAATCGAAAATGAAGTGCCGCATTTGTCTTAAAATTTTTGGTGTTGTAATCCAGCAGATCTTCTTCTTTGTAGCCTGTTCTGTAAAAAGTTTCCAGGCCTTTGTAGGTCCATGGTGAAGCTGTGGAATAATCATTTCCCGGAAAATATTCGTCGCCATAAATATTCACCGCATCGAATCTGCCGGGGTTCGAAGTGCCATTGGGGCTTCCGTTGATCGGTGAATAATTCTTCGCCTCCCAATCTCTGGCCTGCAGATAATAGACATTGATTTTGTAGGCAAAAAATGGTTGGTCTTTCTTATTCTTAAATGTATCGGCCCATCTTACCACAGGCTCTATCAGGTTCCTTTCTCCTACCTTGAAAGAGACATCCAGGCCGGGTGTAAAAAATGGATTTTTGGTTTCCATCCTCACCACGCCATTGAAAGCTCCAGGGCCAAAAAAAGCACTGCTTGCACCTTGCACAACTTCCACACTTTTCACATCCAGATCTGGCGCACCCAGAAAATTTCCGAGCGAAAAATTCAAGCCTGGTGATTGATTATCGACCCCATCAATGAGTTGAAGTAATCTAACAGGCGAAGTGCTGTTGAAACCCCTGGTGTTGATTACCCTGAAGGCAAGACTTGCAGAAGCCATATCCACACCCTTCAGGTTACTGAGTCCTTCATAAAAACTTGCTGAAGGAGTTTCTTTGATGGCTATTGCATCCATACTTTCTACCGAAAGAGGATTCTTTTTTTGCTTTTCCAGAATTCGGTCGCTGCTGATTTCTACCTGTTTAATTACCTCTGTATTCGGCGACAATTGAATGTCGAGACGTTTATCCACGGCCTGAACAACAACTTCTTTATCCGTAAAACCTACAAGGCTTATTACAAGAGTGGCCGGCACCTGACTTAGCTTGAGTGAAAACTCGCCGTTAAAATCTGTAGAGGTTCCATTGGAGGTTCCCTTCTCTCCTATTGTTGCTGCGAATATCGGATCGCCGTTGGTAGAATCCAGCACACGGCCCTTTACGACCTGTGCATTTAAGCAGCAGGGAAAAAGGAAAAACAAAATAGATAAGAAAGACCAGTAAGCCTTCATTGTCTGATTAAGGATATAGGCCAAATATACATCCGGCATTAGCGAAAATAAGGCAAAATGCGGCTCGGATCTCCGCCCGATGCGTAATTACAAGCAGTTCACAGTGGATATTTTGCCGGATTTACTTCGGCCATCGTGGCATACACTTTATCAAAAATATCTTCGGCCGATGGCTTACTGAAATAATCTCCATCTGTACCATAAGCCGGCAGATGCGGTTTTGCAGAAAGTGTAGCCGGTTCTGAGTCCAGGTATTTAAATCCTTTCTGGCGATTGAGTACTTCGTCTAACATGAAAGCAGAAGCACCTCCGGGAACATCTTCATCTACAAATAAAACCCGATTGGTTTTCTTAATAGAATCCAGAATCATATTGTTGGTATCGAAAGGAAGTAAAGTTCTGATGTCTATCAACTCCACCGAAATTCCAATTTCTTGGAGCATGTCGGCCGCAATCTGGCAGATGTTAAAAGTAGAGCCATAAGAAACAATTGTTAAATCAGTTCCCTGTCGGACTACCTCAGGAATTCCCAGCGGAATTCTAAATTCTCCAATATTATCCGGTCGGGCTTCTTTTGATCGGTATCCGTTGAGGCATTCAACTACAAGTGCCGGTTCGTCAGCCTCCAGCAATGTATTGTACATTCCTGCGGCCTGTGTCATATTGCGCGGCACACACACATACATACCGCGCACACTGTGTATGATGGCTCCCATTGGCGAGCCCGCATGCCAAACGCCTTCCAGGCGATGTCCGCGCGTACTGATGATGAGCGGAGCCTTTTGTCCGCCGCGTGTACGATAGCGCACAGTAGCCAGGTCATCGCGCATTATCTGCAATGCGTAATACAAATAATCCAGGTATTGTATTTCGGCAATTGGTCGGAGTCCGCGCATGGCCATGCCAATACCCTGACCAATAATAGTAGCTTCGCGAATTCCGGTATCTGCCACTCTCAGGTCGCCATACTTTTCCTGCAAACCCTCGCAAGTCTGGTTTACGCCGCCAATTTTGCCTACATCTTCGCCGAAGATTAAAGTTTCAGGCCTTTTGCCCAAAACATAATCCCAATTGTCTCTGATAATAATTCTGCCATCTACCATTTCCGGATCAGTAGCATAAACAGCATCAACTGGTTTGACTTTCAATGCAGACCATTGAGAGTTGCTGTAAAGTTCATCGCTGTACCTTGCATTGCATTCATTTTTCAATTCGGCGAGCCATGATTTTAGCGCGGTCAATTCAGCACACTGATTCGATCTTGCCATGAGGATGGCTTTTTTGCAAATGGTAAAAATATCCTTGCGGATAGGCTCATTTACTTTTTGCAAATCAACTGACAACGATGCGATAACCGAATGATCCGGAATAGCCGCAGCCAATGATTTTAATAATTCAATTCCTTTCTTTACATCTTTGTCTATGTCAGCGCGAAATGCACTCCACGCTTTCTTTTGTTCTTCTCTTACAAACTTCCGGGCCTCTTCGCGAATTTCATCCAACTCTTTTTCTTTGGCCGATCCATCCATCATGATGAATTTCTTGAGCTGAACAATACAATCATATTCTTCGTACCAGGCAAGAAGTTCTTTCGATTTGTAACGTTCATGTGATCCACTGGTGCTGTGTCCCTGTGGTTGTGTTATTTCATCCACGTGCACCAATACAGGAATGTGATTTTCTCTTGTGTAAGCCACCGCCTTTTCATAAGCCATCAATAGCTCTGGATAATTCCAGCCTTTGACTTTGAAAATTTTTATTCCGTTAGTTGTGGTAGTTTTTTCAAAACCTTTTAATGCTTCTGAAATACTTTCTTTAACTGTCTGGTATTTTTTAGGGACACTGATTCCCCAGCCATCGTCCCATACGTTCATGCACATTGGAACACCCAATACTGCGGCAGCATTCATGCTTTCCCAAAACAAACCTTCTGAAGTAGAAGCATCACCGATAGTACCGAATGCGACTTCATTTCCATTCTGGCTAAAAGAATTCCATGAAGAAAGTCCCGGATTATTTCTATAAATTTTAGAGGCCTGGGCTAATCCAAGCAATCTGGGCATCTGTCCTCCTGTAGGAGAAATATCGCCTGATGAGTTTTTGCGGTTTGCTACATCTTTCCAACTGCCGTCTTCATTCAAAAAACGCGTGGCATAATGCCCCCCCATTTGTCGACCGCCGCTGGCAGGTTCCTGACTCAATTCAGTATGGCCGTATAATGCGGCAAAATATTGTTGGATGGTAAGCTCTCCAATGGCAAGCATAAAAGTCTGGTCGCGGTAGTATCCACTTCTCCAGTCGCCATTTTTGAATTGGCGGGCCATGGCAATCTGGGCCACTTCTTTGCCGTCTCCAAATATTCCGAATTTGGCTTTACCAGTAAGTACTTCTTTTCTTCCCAGCAAAGAAGCTTCGCGACTGATACAAGCGAGGCGATAATCCTCAATCATACGCTGGCGAATACTTTCTTCAGTGAGAATATATTCCGGGGTTTCAAATGTTCTGGACATGCGCCAAAGATAGTATTTGTGGGCTCTGAGTGGATAAGGTCAAGGTGAAGTTTATGTAAGAAGATTTGTATAGGCCAGTGCAATTCGGGCAGCCAATTCTGCATTATTGATTACCAATGCCTGATTGGCAATCTGACTCTTTCCATCCGTCAGCTCATTGAGTTTTTTAAGTAGAAAAGGAGTAAGCTCCTTACCGGAAATGGCGGCCTTCTCTGCCAGAACCAAAGCTTCCTGAATATAAGGTTCAATACTATTTTGAGGAATTTCATATTCGGCGGGAATAGGATTGGCTACCAATGCGCCACCGTTTAAACCCATGGCCCATTTTGCCCCGACAAAAGAAGCCACCTCCTCAGGTGTGTTGCACCTCAATGGTGTTTTGAGACCGGATGATCTGGAATAAAAAGCTGGAAATTCGTCGGTTTGATATCCAATAACAGGTACACCAAGTGTTTCCAGAACTTCGAGTGTTGCCAGCAAATCCAAAATGGCTTTTGCACCGGCGCTTACCACAACCACTTCAGACAAATGAAACTCCTGAAGATCTGCCGAGACATCGGGCATTGTATGAAAGCCGCGATGGACCCCACCAATTCCGCCGGTGGCGAAGAATTTTATTCCGGCCATCTTAGCGAGAATCATGGTTGCGGACACGGTAGTTGCACCGTTGAGTCTGGCAGATATTGCCATGGGTAAGTCTCTCCGGCTGCACTTCATTACAGAAGAGGATTGGGCAAAAATCTCCAATTCGGAAGATGAAAGTCCGATGTGAATTTCTCCACCAATGATGGCTATTGTGGCTGGAACAGCGCCATTACTTCTCACAGTAGATTCTACCAGTAGTGCCACTTCCAGATTCTTCGGGTAAGGCATGCCATGAGAAATAATGGTACTTTCAAGAGCCACAACCGGCAGGCTTGATTGGATGGCCAGGGCAACTTCATTGCTATATTTAAGTGGAAATTTCATGTTGCAAATAAAGTGAATCCAGATCGCCAAAATCTTACTTCACAATTAACACATATCAAGCTGCGGAGGTGGATATAGAAGTATGTTTGCCGCCTTTAGTCAAATTATGAAAATACTCTTACAGTATCTGCGCCCGTCAAAGAAATTGCTTTTACTGGCATTGTTTCTTGCGGCGATCAACCAATGTTTTTCGCTTCTCGACCCAATGATTTCAGGAAAAATGTTCGATAAGTTGATTACACATCGCGAAGATTATTTACAGAATTGGGGCCGTTTTGGAAAAGATTTATTTTTCTTTCTCGGGCTATCTGTCAGTGTGGCTATGATCAGCAGAATTGCTAAAAATTTCCAGGATTATTTTACCAGTGTGGTTATACAACGCACCGGAGCGAGCATGTACACCGATGGTGTAAAACATTCTCTGGAACTTCCTTACGAAGTTTTCGAAGACCAGCGCAGTGGCGAAACACTTGGCAAGCTTCAAAAAGTAAGAAGCGATTCAGAAAAATTTATTACGTCCTTTATCTCCATTTTTTTTCAGAGTCTGGTAGGAATAGTTTTCGTTATAATCTATGCCATGCGCGTAAACTGGACGATCGTACCCGTGTTTCTTGTTACGGTTCCATTGCTTGCCTTAGTAAGTAATCTTTTAAGTAAAAGAATCAAGACAATTTCTAAAACCATTTTAGGTGAGACAACTGCTCTCGCAGGAAGTACCACAGAATCTCTGAGAAATATTGAATTGGTAAAAGGGCTCGGACTTGCAGAACAGGAAATCAATCGTCTGAATAAAAGTACTGGTCAGATTTTACTTTTAGAATTAAAGAAAGTAAAGTTCATCCGGTCATTAAGTTTTATTCAGGGCACGACAGTAAACCTTCTCCGCACCAGCTTAATATTCTTTATGTACTATCTGGTATTCAAAGGTGAAATGACCGGCGGCCAGATCTGGACCATGACCATTTATTCATTTTTCATTTTCGGACCACTTCAGGAAATGGGAAATGTAATTGCCACTTATCGGGAAGCTCAGGCATCTTTGGAAAACTTCCAGAATATTTTGATGATGCCTGCCGAACACAAACCCGTGAAGCCAGAAAAATTGGGCGAACTAAAAAGTTTCACTTTCAAAAATGTAAGCTTCAACCACAAATCGGCTCAGTCGCCTGCGTTGTCTCAGATTTCGTTTGAAGTAACCAGAGGAGAAACCATTGCGTTTGTTGGCCCATCAGGCTCCGGAAAAACTACAATGGTAAAATTGCTGGTGGGATTATACTCGCCTTCAGAAGGCAATATATACTACGGCGATCACGACAGCCTTGATATTGATATGACCGAATTGCGCAGACAAATAGGATTTGTTACACAAGACACACAACTCTTTGCTGGCACGATCAGAGAGAATCTATTGTTTGTCGGTCCTGGTTCAACAGACGAGCAATTGATGAAAGCCCTGGATCAAGCCTCATGTCAGAAGTTGATGGCCCGTGCAGAAAATGGTCTGAGCTCTACCATCGGAGAAGGAGGAATTAAAATTTCAGGGGGCGAAAAGCAGCGCTTGTCCATAGCCAGAGCCTTGTTGCGCAAGCCTAATTTATTGATCATGGATGAGGCCACTTCGGCCCTGGATTCACTGACCGAAGAAGAAATCACTGAAACAGTGAAACAAATTCACCGCAATCAACATATAATGACGATCCTGATAGCCCACAGACTATCAACCATCATGCATTCAGATCGAATTTATGTACTTGAACATGGAAAAATCGTTGAACAAGGAAATCATGAGTCACTACTCCGGGAGAAAGGACTCTACTACGCCATGTGGCGACAGCAAATCGGTGAGCGCAAAAGAGGTTAGAATTATCTCTTTCGCAGAAAGATGTCTGCGTTACACGGCCGAAGTTATTGATCGGGCTGCAGGGCAAAGCATCATAAGTTTATATCCTTTGGATCCTTTCCACAGAGCATAATGCATTGACACCAGTAACCTGGTCTTCATCCCCAACTCATACCAATGTTCATTTCAATTTAGGCCATGTGCCACGGGAAATGATACGGTGGTATATGCCGTGAGAGTAGCTTTTTAGTAGAATCTGAGCTGCGCTTGATTCTACTAAAACAGATACCGAATCGGTATTATTTTATTCTTCTGAAAGTCAGATTAATTCTGGGCTCGGCTACCTTATTCGATTTAGGAATACTGTGCATCCAATTGGTTTGGAAATTCCGCATCAGCAGTAACGATTGATTCTCCAGCAAAATATTTTGTGAAATACCGGAAGCCCTGTTCTTCACCTTGAAAATTCTGGCGCTCCCGAGCGAAATGGAAGCGATAAGTTCCTGATCCATTTCAGGCTCATTGTCGCGGTGCCAGCCCATAGAGTCCTTTCCGTCTCTATAGAAATTAATCAGTACTGAATTGAAATCGAAATCAAAATCATTTCTGAGTCTGACAAAAATCGGCGAAAGAAAATCTGGTATGGAATTTTCCGGCCAATAAATTCCCGAGTAAGTATATGCAGCACCAAACCAAGCGGTAAGCCGGGGTTCCGGAATTGTTTTCCCGAAAATTCTAATGTTGTTTTGCCTCCAGGTGATTTGATTCGAAAGACCATTCAGCGATAATTCCCGGCAATACTCAGGCAAGTATTGCAAAGATTCGCCTTTGTCGTTTTGAAGAATGGTAAAGCTCTGCTGACTCACTCTGCTTTTTCAGAATCCGATTCCTCCTCCTTTTTGGGAGCAGGCTTGATCATTGGGCCCGGTATCGGGGCGTACTGGTCTTCCGGATCAAATTGGTCCAGCTTGACTGCGTCGTTGGCTTGCTTTTTTATCTCATTCGCAGATTGCATAATTTCGTTTTGCACATCTTTAGCGGCATTGCGAAACTGGTACATTGCTTTGCCGAGGGTTTGAGCCAAAGCAGGAACACCCTTCGCTCCGAAGAACAGAAGATAGATAAATAAAATCAAAGCAATTTCACCGGTACTCATATCAATGCCAAAGGTAGCAAGAGAAAAAAGAAAAGGCCATCAAATGATGGCCTTTTCTAATATCTAAAATAAATTAACTTTTATGCTTTGATGGCAGATGCCTTTGAAGCCACTGACTCTGTGGTGGAGCCCGAAGTTTTGCCAAACATTCTGCGCAAGTCTACAACCAATGGAGTCGCGATAAATACAGAAGAATACGTTCCTGCCACAATACCTACAATCAAGGCGAAGCAGAATCCTCTGATATCATCTGAACCAAATATAAACATGATGATCAATGTAACCAGGGTAGTCATGGACGTATTGAAAGTTCTACCCAATGTAGAATTCAAGGCGTCGTTGATAGTAGGCTCAATGCTTGCACCAGCCTTGCGCACCTTGAGGTATTCACGCAGACGGTCAAAGATAATTACGGTATCATTGATAGAGTAACCAGCAATGGTAAGCAAGGCACCAATAAATACCTGATTCAATTCAAGCGTAAAGGGCACAATTCCATTCAGCAAAGAATAGACACCCATGGTAACAAGGATATCGTGGAAGAGGGCTATAATGGCGCCCAATGCAAAGTCCCACTTCTGGAATCGCACGAAAATATAAAGTCCGATAACCAATACTGACATAATAGTTGCCCAAAACGCCTGCTTTCTGAAATCATCGCTCATAGAAGCATCCACTTTGAATTCCTGGTCAATTTTGAAGGTGCCCGACTTGGCCAAAACTTCTTCAACTTTCTTTTTAATCTGTACTTCCACATCCGTTGCATTACTTGCAACCATGTAATTTGTAGTAACCTTAAATCTATTGCCACTTCCGGCAACTTCCTGCACAGTGCTTGTAGAAGGCTGGCCGTTGTCTACCAGCATATCTTTGAGATTGTTTCTAAGATCATTGGCATTTACGGCAGAATCAAAGTTAACCGTGTATGACGTACCACCGATGAAATCAATACCCTTATTAAAGCCTTTTGTAAAGATAGAAGCCAGTCCAATCACGATCAGAACGACCGAAATCAGGTAGAAACGTCTTCTTTTTCCAATAAAGTCAAAATGAACATTGGTGAAAAGATTCTTTGTGGAATTGGTGAAGAAGCTAACTGTCTTGCTCTTCTCAAATTTCCAGTATACAATCAATCTTGAGATAATGATTGCTGTAAAGAGAGTGGTGAAAATACCAATAATCAAGGTAACAGCGAATCCCCGAATAGGTCCGGAACCTGTCATATAAAGTACCACACCAGTAAGCAGTGTAGTTACGTTACCATCGATAATCGCTGAATATGCCTTGCTATAACCTTCCTTGAGCGCAGCCGACATGGCCTTGCCACTTCGAAGTTCTTCCTTGATCCTCTCAAATATCAATACGTTCGCATCGACGGCCATACCCATGGTCAATACAATACCGGCAATACCTGGCAAAGTGAGTGAGGCACCGATAGAAACAAGTGCGCCAATAAGGAAGAACAAGTTAGCTATCAATGCAATAGCAGCCGCAAAACCACCAAATGCGTAATACACCAGCATATAAATAAGTACGGCGATAAATGCACCGAAGAAGCTCCATACACCCGCTTTGATATTTTCCTGACCGAGGGTTGGTCCAACCACTTCAAGGTTGATCACCTTTGCCGGAGCAGGAAGCGAACCAGCCTTTAACAACCCTGCAAGATCTTGTGCTTCTATGATTCTGGTTTCACGAGAACCTTCACCACCAAAAGTAATAACAGAATTACCGTTGGGGATCTCGGTAGTTACCGAAGGCGCTGAATAAACCAGACTATCCATTACAATGGCAATCGGACGTTTATTGTCTGCGGCATTCTTTCTGGTCATTTCTCTCCAGATACCTCCGCCTTCGCCGTCCATACTCATGGTCACATTTATTTCACCAGTGATTGGATCAAAATCCTGACGGGCATCCACTATGGATTTACCGGTTAGTTTTGCTTTACCTCTATAACCTTCACTTTCATCCTTAATTCCATAAAGTGTGGTGATGTTCTTGGTTGGCTTTGCTGCCCAAAACAGCCTGAGGTCACCTGGCAGGGCCGCCATGGCTTCAGGTGATTTTAACATTCTGTCGAGCTGTGCCACATCACCGGATCTGGCATAACCAATTACAGCAGAACCACGCTGTGGATTCAACTGAAGTTGGCGGAAAGGATATTTTTTATTCAACTCAGCCTCGGTGAGCAGACTGTCGGCCTTTACTGTAGTGTCGCGGTAAGCCAACTGAATAGAATCGCGTTCGATTTTAGTGAGTGAAGTATCGCTCATGGCTACGCGCATAAGGGAATCCTTCATTGGGCGGTTAGGATCTTTCGAATAAAATTCCGGAGCCATCTTTTTACCCAAAACAATATTGAGCTCACTCATTTTAAAGAATACATCATCCGTGAGGTAAGTATTCCAGAATTCGAGATTCGCTGTTGCTTTCAATACCTGAAGAGCTCTGGTGCGGTCTTCTACACCTGGCAATTCAACCAAAATTCTACCACCTATTGATAGTTTTTGAACGTTGGCCTGGGCCACGCCCAGTTGGTCGATACGTTTTTTGATAATATTCTCAGTATTGTCTACAGCCGCCTGAGCCTCAGCACGAAGTGTCTTGATTACATCTTCATCCGACATATTGGCCGGAAACTTTTCCTGTGTTTCGATATTGCTGAAAATCCTCCAGAGTTTGACATTGGTCACGTTGTTCTTTTTCCATGCGTCAGAAAACAAATCAATGTAATTGGCGGTAGAGCTATTCATGGCTCCTCTTGCCTCTTCAACAGATTTTCTGAAAACCTCATTCGTACTATTGTCGCTGATAGCTATCAAAAGTTCTGGTATAGAAACTTCGAGTGTTACACTCATACCTCCTTTGAGATCCAGACCAAGATTGAGCTGCTTTCTCTTCAATTCAGCATAGGCTGTACCCATCAAAGGATAAACTTTGGCTTCTGAACTATCCACCAGATACTTTCTTTGCAGGGCAAGGCAAGAAGAATCTGAGGATGCGGACGCGAAGTCCACCTGAAGTGAATCGGAGGCCTGTTTCAGCATCTTTTGCTCAAAACCTTTGGCTACAAAGCCGAAGGAAAGCATGTAGACGGTAACAAGTGCAAGTAGGATTACAAAAATCCACAAAATTGATTTATTCTGCATGAATCAAACTTTTGGTAAGGTCGTCAAATTTTAGGGCGGCAAATATAGTGATATAAGGGGATCACTTGCCTAGAGTTTAGATATATAGAAAACTTTTTCAATGGTAGCACGGGAAAGCTCTAACGCGAAGGCTGTAATAAGGTTGCCCTGATTAGCCACTTCGCAGGTCCCGGGAAAAAAAAAACACCACCGAAGTGATGCTTTTCAATATTTTAATTTGAAAATCAGGCAATAAGGCCATTTTCTTTCGCACGCTTCAACGCAACTGCCAGACCAATTTTGTCGATTGTTCTCATTCCGTTCGGAGTTACACGAAGCTCAATCCAGCGCTTTTCTTCAGCAAACCAGAATTTTTTGTACTGGAGATTCGGATAAAACTTGCGTCTTGTCTTAGTATTAGAGTGAGAAACATTATTTCCGGAGATTGTCTTCTTTCCAGTGATTTCACAAACACGTGCCATGGCATTTAATATTTATACCCGTTAAATTTGGGGGTGCAAAGAAAGCACATTTTTTCAAATGCACAACCCCCTTACCCCAAAATTTCTTTCCTGAGTAAATTCAGGGCTGAATTGGCAGCCACCTGAATATTTCTTTCGCGGCTGGTTCCAAACTTAAATAGCCTGGCAAAAGTTCCATTCGGGCCGGAAAGCCCGATCCAAACGCTGCCGACCGGATATTGGTCTGTACCTCCGTCCGGGCCGGCAAGACCAGTGGTGGCCAGGCCATAGGTTGAGTTGAGTTTATTGCGCACATTTTCGGCCATTGATTTAGCTACCTCTTCGCTGACCACAGTATGCCTATCCACCAAATCTTGCGGAACTCCCAAAGTGCCCGTTTTAACGCTTGTGTCATAACAAACCACCGCGCCCTGAAAATACCTGCTCGACCCTGGAATAGAAGTAATTAAATGTGAAAGGTATCCACCGGTACAGCTTTCGGCACAAGCCAGAGAAGCTCCATTGCTGAGCAATAACTCGCCGACTACGGTCTGCAGGCTTTCTTTCTCGAAGCCATAGACATGTTCGCCGATAATTTCAAGTAATTCTACTTCTTTGGTTGCGATTTTTGACGCAAGTTCATCGCGGGTTCCACCGCCATAAGCAGATAAGCGCAATTTAACCGCACCCGGAGAAGGCAAATAAGCCAATCCAAGACCTTGCGAAGAAAGGCTATCTTCCCAGGCACTCATTTTATCGGCCAAAAAAGACTCGCCAACCCCTTGTGTCAAAATGGTGCGATGGACAATGGCGGGTGTCTTAAAATGTGCAGCCAGTCGCGGCAATACATCTTCCGCCATCATTCCCTGCATCTCAAATGGAACACCCGGCATTGAAACAAAAACGACGTCGTTTTTTTCGAACCACATTCCACAGGCAGTTCCTCTTAGATTTTGAATTACAGTGCAAACCTCTGGCAATTCAGCTTGCCTGGTGTTGACTTCAAGCATCGGCAAGCCTCTCTTTTCGAAAAAACCCGTTATTCTATCCAAAGCCTCTTTATTGACTAGCAGCTTCGAATTAAAATATTCGCACAAAGTCATTTTGGTAATATCATCGCGTGTTGGACCCAATCCCCCTGTAATAATTACCAATGAGGCCCTTGTAGCCGATTCGTCCAGAGCCTTGATAATATCTTCGCGGTTGTCCGCAATACAAACAGTTCGATTCACCCGCCAGCCGGCCATATTCAAATTTTCGCCCAGCCAGGCCGCGTTGGTGTTAATTGTTTGTCCAATCAACAACTCGTCACCGATACATATAATTTCCGCCTTCATTAGTTTGATTGTAGAATTATTTTACATTTGGAAGCGCAAGATTAGGAAGAAAAAAAATCAAATACTTGATTCGTCTGACTTATATTGCACTTTCATACACAATTAATATACTTCAATTTACATGAGAAAAATATTTACATTCTTATTCGCCTCAACCTTAACACTGACTGGAATAGCTCAATTGAAGCCAAGACCGGCTTCACCTGCATTGAAGGAATCTATCAAGATCCCTTTAATTGCTCCGACCATAGCTCCATCCAACCAGAACACCCAACCTCAGCCATCAAAGGGTTCAGCAACTAAATTGCCCACTCAGGCTCAAATGAAGTCGATGACTTATTGGGAGGAAATTATTGGTTTTTCTACTTACGACAACCAAACCAACAACTCCATGCAGAACAGAATTCTTTCTGATGGAACAAATTTGTCGGCACTCTGGACTTACAGTTCGGAGTTAAATGCTACATGGGCAGACCGTGGAACCGGCAACAATTCTGCAGATGATGGTATGTGGGGCACCGAACCTTACGAAAGAATAGAATCTTTCAGAACAGGTTTTCCTACATCTTTGGTTGGTGGCAATGGAAAGGAGATCATATTTTGCCATTCAGGAACTGGCGGAATAACTCAACTTACCCGCGATCAGGTTGGCTCAGGCACCTGGACCACTACTACTGTTCCGACTACATTGGGAACTACTTTATTGTGGCCAAAAGCTGCAATTGATGGCAACACGATACACCTGATTGCTATTTCGGAACCAGAGGCCCAAGGTGGAATACTGGTGAATGGAATTGACATGAACATGGTATACTTCAGAAGCGACGACAACGGAGCTACATGGAGTATAACCGATCATTATTTCCCAGAAATAGATGTGAGCGAATTTAAATCGCTCTCTGGTGATGCTTATGACATTCATGCCCGTGATGGTCATGTTTCCATCGGTATTTTTCTAGAGTTTTCCGATACCATCCTCATGCATTCTATGGATTCAGGATCGAATTGGGAATTGAAAGTGATAAGCGATTTTGCAATTGACGGCTACACTTACGACGAATTTACCGATTCAAATAACGATGGTCTGATAGATACCTTATTTACATCCGAAGGCTGCGGAACAGTCCATATCGATAACAATGGAACCACGCACGTTTTCTTTGGATCAAGTTTTATAATGGACGACACTCCGGGCGATACTTTATACTCGTTCTTTAATACATTCGATTTATTGTATTGGAATGATACCTTAGCTACTGATTCAATTTATATTATCGCCAGCGCGCAGGAAAGTGAGAATGACAATGACGATGTTTTTACCGTGACTCTCGCCCAAATTCCGCGCTACGGAACTTCTCTTTGTTCGATGCCAACAATTGGCGAAGATGCCAGTGGTAAGCTTTACCTGGTTTACTCTGCTGCTGACGAGGAATATATTGACCAACAAGTATACAGGCACCTTTTTGCCATCACCAGCGACGACAATGGTGATACATGGAGTACGCCAGTTGAACTCACTCCCGATGAGGAAGGTGAAGGTTTAGAATATGCATTCCCATCACTTTGCAGAAATATTGATGACAAATTACACATTGTGCTTATGCGTGACGGCGAACCTGGGCTAAATGTCAGGGGCGATCTCGATAACGTTGAGGAAGTGGATATTGTATATCTTGGCGTGACTACGGACCTTGATATAACTGCTTCTGTGGCTCCTGTTGCAGCAAGTAATGTAGAATTGATGATTTACCCCAATCCTACCACCGGCCAGATGACGCTGACCGGCGAAGACCTTAGAAAACAACAATTGCGTGTGACCAACATTGCTGGTCAGGTGGTGGTAAACACCCGTTTGAGCAACTCTGTTGATTCGAAGTCTTGTCCACTCGATTTCTCGTTTTTACCAGATGGAGTGTATAATTTACAGATTGGAACCGGAGAAACTTCTACCACAAGAAGTTTTATCATAAAACATTAAGAATTCTCATAAGAGTTTTTTCATAAATTCAAAAGTCCGCCATCCAAAAGATTGGCGGACTTTTCGTTTTATACCGATAGCCATCAAAACGAGGTTTGGGATTATGCCGGGAAAAATCACTATTAAAAAGTGGAATAAACAATCTAATTCTACTTTGGAAATTCCATTTAATTAAAATTAATTTGAGCCAGATAACAACCAGCCAGACAATCCATTCTTTCAGTTTTCTGCACTTAAGGACACGAAGAATACATGAATGATTTTTTTCTTACTTTCTTACGTCCTTAGTGCCTAATGTGTTTATTTTTTTTACCACATAAGGCACTAAGGACGCAAGGCACGAAGAGTAAATGAGTGATTTTTTTTTACGTCCTTAGTGCCTAATGTGTTTATTTTTTTTACCACATAAGGCACTAAGGACGCAAGGCACGAAGAGTAAATGAGTGATTTTTTTTTACGGCCTTAGTGCCTAATGTGTTTGTTTTTTACCATATAAGACACTAAACCGCTGTTGAGACTTACCAGCGCGCAATAAGCGTTTCGTTGCCTTTGGTAATATCACCAATTTTAGCAACAATATCGGTACCCAAAGGAAAGTAAAGATCTACCCGGCTTCCGAATTTGATAAATCCAAGTTCATCATTTTTACTCACCCTCTGGCCTTCTTTCATATAATATACTATTCTCCTGGCCACCGCTCCAGCCACCTGTCTTACCAAGACCTGACGGCTCGGGTCCTTTTCGAATACAATGGTTGATCTTTCATTTTCGGTAGAACTTTTAGGGTGCCATGCGACCAAATAAAGCCCTGCGTGATATTTCACATATTTCACTGTACCATCCATTGGCACCCAATTGCAATGCACGTTTAAAGGAGACATAAATATGGAGACCTGGATTCTCTTATCCTTAAAATACTCCGGTTCCATTACCTCTTCTATCACCACTACTTTTCCATCGCAGGGAGCCACGAGCTCTCCATCTTTGCTCAGATTGACGCGTTTTGGCAAGCGAAAAAACTGCAATACCAAATAAAACATTACCAACACAGCTAAAGTAATGAGCCAAAAAAAGAAAGACCCGGCCGGAAGAAAATACTTTGACAATAAAATGATGAGAATGCTTGAAATGAGCGCAATACCGAGGATTTTAAAACCTTCTTTGTGTATAGTCATAACCGAATTAAATAAGTTTGAGATAAACGATAACCACAGGAAGCGCCATCAGCAGTCCATCGAACCGATCGAGAACACCTCCATGGCCGGGAATTATTTTACCACTGTCCTTGACGCCACAAATCCTTTTGATGTGTGACTCGAACAAATCTCCCACATTAGCAAAAACCGCCACAATCAGAGCAATTACACACCAGTGCATTAATTCAAGTGAGGTAAAAATAAGTGAACATAAATAGCCCGTTAATGCCGACGATAGAATACCTCCAAACAAACCCTCAATCGTTTTATTGGGAGAAATTCTTTCGTACAATTTGTGTTTTCCGATTTTCCTTCCAATGAGGTAGGCCCCGGTGTCGTTTGCCCAAAGAATAAGAAAAAAACCAACGGGCAATTCGTAATTAAACTCTCCGAAGTTAAATGCGAGCAAACTGACAAAAGAAAACGGAATGATTACGTAAGCCAATCCGAAAAAAGTAATGGCTAGCTGTTGAATGGACCATTGGTCGGTACTGAATATTTCCAGGCAAGATGCTACAACGAGCAATGGAACGAATATCCAGAAAGCGCTGACTTCTACTTTGCCGATAGAAAACATGAAGAACAACATATAGAGGACAAAGCCAAGAAAGAGTGTCACTCCATATCTGGGCTGTGATTTTAGCTTAAGACCATTCAGGTGAACAAATTCCCATAAACCACCCAGGGCGAAAAACAGAAAAAGAGCACCAACGGCATATTGCCCAAGAAGTGCTGAGCCAATCACGGCAACCGAAAACACCAATCCTGCAATACTTCTGATAAATAAATTACTCAAATCATGGACAATTAATGGTTGGCAAACTTAAGACAATTAAGAATTAAACCGGGAATGTGCAACAGAGATTCTATTACGACACCAAATCGCTGCAAAATCAAGCATTTCCTCGATTCTTCCAGTCTAAACAGGGGTGACTATTTCTTCCTCAAAAAATCTTGTGGGAACACTTGATTTTATTGTGCTTTGGCGTCTCATGACGAACTCTATTGCACAATCCAGGTTAAAAAAAGAAACGCACTACTTCAGCGGAAGAGTGCGTTTCGGATGTCCTATTTTAAATGTATTAACTTGCTACAATCGGCACAGGCACATGAGTGTGCCTATCCGCCCATGGCCTTGCACCAAGTATTTGTTCGAGGTCGTCTTTAAAGATCACTTCTTTGTCCAGAAGTTTTTTTGCCAAAGCATCCAGCTTATCGCGGTGTCCGGACAACAATTCTTTGGCCCTTTCGTAGGCCTTCTCAATAATAGTACTCACCTCTTCATCGATAATTCGCGCTGTTTCTTCGCTGTAAGGCTTGGTAAACTGGGACTCGCCAGAACTATCATAGAAACTGATGTTACCCAATTTCTTATTCAATCCGAATACAGATACCATTGCATAGGCTTGCTTGGTAATTTTTTCGAGATCGCTCAAAGCCCCGGTAGAGATTTTACCAAGAGCCACTTCTTCTGCCGCGCGGCCACCAAGTGCGGCACACATTTCATCCAGAATTTGCTCAGTGGTAGTGATCTGTCTTTCTTCAGGCAGGTACCATGCGGCACCCAATGATCGCCCTCTTGGAACAATGGTCACCTTCACCAAAGGAGATGCGTGCTCAAGCAACCAGCTTACAATGGCATGTCCACTTTCGTGATAAGCAATGGCATTCTTTTCTTCAGGAGAGATGATTTTGTTTTTCTTTTCAAGACCACCAATTACACGATCTACTGCGTCAAGAAAATCATCCTTACCCACTGTTAGTTTGCCTTTACGTGCTGCAATAAGAGCAGCTTCGTTACAAATATTTGCGATATCAGCACCACTAAATCCAGGGGTTTGTTTGGCCAAAAAGTCCACATCTACAGAGTCGTCCTTTTTAACGTTTTTCAAATGGACATTAAAAATCTGGACACGTTCTACAATATCCGGCATATCCACAAAAATCTGGCGGTCGAATCGGCCCGGACGAAGCAATGCTTTGTCCAGAATATCGGCCCTGTTTGTGGCTGCGAGGATAATAATACCCGAGTTAGTACCAAAACCATCCATTTCAGTGAGAAGCTGGTTCAGGGTATTTTCCCTTTCGTCGTTGCTTCCAAAATTCACATTTTTACTTCTTGCCCTTCCAATAGCATCGATTTCATCTATAAAAATAATGGCAGGTGCCTTCTCTTTGGCTTGTCTGAACAAGTCCCTTACCCTGCTGGCACCAACACCTACAAACATTTCAACGAAATCTGATCCGCTCAGAGAGAAAAAAGGAACCTGTGCTTCACCTGCGACGGCTTTAGCCAAAAGGGTTTTTCCAGTACCCGGAGCCCCCACGAGGAGGGCGCCTTTTGGAATTTTAGCGCCAAGTTCAGTATATTTTTTGGGGTTTTTCAGAAAGTCTACAATTTCCTGAACTTCCTGTTTTGCTCCTTCAAGGCCAGCCACATCGTTAAAGGTAATTTGAACACCCTTGCCTTTTTCAAAAAGCTGTGCACGCGACTTGCCAATGTTGAAAATCTGTCCGCCAGGGCCGCCAGAACCGCCTAATCTACGCATAATGAGCACCCAGGCGCCGATAATCAAACCAAAGCCAACAATCCACATCACAAGATTTTGAGCAAAATCATTGATTGGTTTATAATCCGGTGTATAGGCATATTGCGTACCCATAGCTTCGATCTCTTTAACCGTATCTTCGGTTGGTGGCAGGTTAAACCAAAACTCACTGGCCGCGCCCGATCCCTGCATAATGTGCCTTGAATCTATCTTGTCTTTAAGTGCTTCGCGGCCTTTGTCATTGAGGAATACCTTCCCCATGCTCTGGTTGTATTCTACCTTTTTCACCCATCCATTTTGGGCATAGGACTTAAATGACAGAAAGTCGATATTTTTTCCGTCTCCACTGCTATTGAAAATCATCATTCCAATGAGCACCACTGCAATGAACACATAAATCCAATAGAAACTATTGGGTTTTTTCGGTTCACCGCCTTCGCGCGGCGCCCCTGGTTTTCTATTATCTCTCGGTTGATTTGACATATTTGGTTATTTCGTGATCAATGATATTAAGCGATTTCAGGAACCTGAGTAATCCGGGCATCGGCCCATAACTCCTCTATTGAATAGTAATACCTGGATTCCTGATCAAATATGTGAACGACCACATTAATATAATCCATCAAAATCCATTTGGCATTTCTGGAGCCTTCTACGTGCCAAGGCCTTTCGCCCAGGGACTCAATAGTTTCTTTTTCGGCTGCCCTTGCCAGTGCCTGAACCTGAGTAGAACTGTTGCCGTGGCAGACTACAAAAAAATCAGTCATGGCGTTATTCAATTCTCTCAAATCCAGTATTACAATATCTAAACCTTTTACTTCTTGTATGCCCGATACAATGGTTTCTAACAGAACCGAGGTACTGTCTTTGGTTACTTTTTTTTTCGTCATGAATTAATTAAACTCTCCGTGCAAATGTAACTTCACTTCCCGCCTCAAACAATTTTATCCTAAAGTTAAAAATCAATTGTAAACAACTGTTGCATCTTAGCCAAATAATGAATCATTTTAATCATTCTTTTGTTCAATCAAAATTGAAATGTTATTTAAGAACGGTGCAGTAATACAATTGGATTCGGTCGACTCGACCAACAACTATGCTGCCAACTTACTAAAACTGTCAACTCCACCCGAAGGCACTGTCATAACGGCACAATTCCAAACAAGTGGCAGAGGACAACGAGGTGCAAACTGGGAGAGTAAGTCTGGCGATAATTTGTTGTGCACTACAATTCTCTACCCTACTCAACTCAACGCCATCAACCAATTTTACCTCAATATAGCCGTTTCACTCGCCCTTCGCGAGCTGATTGAGGACAAACTCTGCAAAGAAACCTTTATTAAATGGCCCAATGATATTCTTGTGAACCAAAAGAAAATTGCCGGAATACTCATTGAAGCCAATTGGAATGAGCACAAGCTGACAAGCGCTATAGTTGGATTGGGGCTGAATCTGAATCAAGTTCATTTTGGCAATTCAAAGGCCACTTCCGCCAGAACCATTCTCGGCGTTTATCAGCCAATAGACCAATGGCTGGAAGCCTGGCTAGTGCACCTTGAAAAATATTACTTCAAATTGCGGTCACACAACACCACAGAATTACACAAGGCTTACGAATCGCACCTCTTCGGTTATGGAAAGACAGAAAGATTCATTTATGCCTCGCAGGAAATAGAAGCCAAAATAACCGGGGTGTACAAAACCGGGAAACTGATCCTTACCAAAACAGACGGGCAAGTTATTACCTGCGACCTCAAAGAAATATCAATGATTTACTAAATTTAGAATAAATTAGAATAAAATTAATTATGCGCGCATAGTTTTTTTGATTTACTTCGCAAAACCTTTTATCAACTATGAAACCAGAAGAGACAATAGACTTTCACATCCGTTGGGTTTGGGCCAAGATTGCAAAAGCCTACAATGTAGAGGCTGCAAAGCACGGTGGCACAATGGCCATTGGTTACTTATTGCTCTGTATTGACAAAGAAGGCACCCCAAGCACGCGGCTCGGGCCCCGCATGGGAATGGAACCTACAAGTCTATCCAGAATATTAAAAAGTATGGAAGAAATGAAGTTTATTAAGCGCCTAAACGATAAGGAAGACAAAAGAGTGGTTAAAATTTGTCTGACTGCAAAGGGTAAGGAAATGCGGGACAAATCAAGAATGGCCGTCATAAGATTTAACGAGCACATTCAGAATAATATTCCAGCGCAGAAACTCAATACCTTTTTTGACGTAATGGATATGATCAACGAACTTTTAGACAGCGATAATTTGTTTGAGGAAAAGAAATTAAAGAAAACGAAAAAAGCCGATCTGTAAAAAAATATTTCATTCAGAAAATTAAGACATGAAACGAATAATAAAAAAAGCTGCGGTAATAGGAAGTGGTGTCATGGGATCCAGAATTGCCTGTCACTTTGCCAATGTAGGTCTCGAAGTGGTGCTTCTTGATATTGTGCCACGAGAACTAAATGACAAAGAAAAATCTTCCGGAAAGACCCTTCAGGACAAAAGCGTACGAAATAGAATCGTCAATGAAGCCCTCGATTCCGCAGTAAAATCAAATCCTTCACCCCTTTACAAAAAGAATTTTGCTTCCCGGATCAAAACCGGAAACCTGGAGGATGATGCTGCACTTCTTCAACAATCCGATTGGATCATCGAAGCAGTAACTGAAAGGCTTGAAATAAAACAAAGCGTATTCAATCTGATTGAGCAGCACAGAAGACCTGGTACATTGGTTACCACAAATACTTCCGGCATTCCCATACATTTACTGTTAAGTGGCAGAAGTGAAGATTTTTGCAGCCATTTTTGCGGAACCCACTTTTTCAATCCACCGCGCTATCTCAAACTCCTTGAGATTATTCCCTCTGAAAAGACAAGTCCCGAAGTGATTTCTTTTTTTGAAGAGTATGGCAAAAAATATTTGGGTAAGACTGTAGTTCTGTGCAAAGACACACCGGCATTTATTGCCAACCGCGTTGGTGTATTCAGTATTCAATACGTTTTTGGATTAATGAACCAGATGAACTTAAGTGTAGAAGCTGTAGACAAACTCACCGGGCCAATATTGGGCAGACCCAAAAGCGCAACTTTCAGAACCTGCGATGTGGTGGGGCTTGATACATTGGTTCATGTGGCCAATGGAATAAAAGAAAATTGTCCGAAGGACGAAGCCATAGCAGCGTTCAATACGCCGGATTATGTGGCAAAAATGATTCAAAACAATTGGATTGGAGATAAGAGTAAACAGGGATTTTATAAAAAAACCAAAAACGAAAAAGGCGAAAGCGAAATACTCTCGCTCAACCTGCAAACTCTGGAGTATCAAACGCAACAGAAAGTAAAATTCGCCACGCTCGAATCCACCAAATCCATTGATCAATTAGAAAAAAGACTTCCAATCCTGTACAATGGAAATGACCAGGCCGGAGAATTCTATAAAAAAACACATCTTGCCTTATTCGCTTATGTGAGCCATCGCATTCCCGAAATCAGCGAGAATCTATATAGCATTGATGATGCAATGAAAGCAGGATTTGGCTGGCAACTTGGTCCTTACGAATCCTGGGATGTAATTGGAATCGAACAATGCCTGAAAGATGCCGAATCAATTGGACTGACCATTGCGCCCTGGGTGGCGTCCATGGTAAAGTCCGGATTTAGTAGTTTTTATAAAATCGAAAATGGCAAAAAATTCTATTACGACATTTCTTCACAATCTTACAAGATAATTCCGGCTCCTGAGAAACAAATCACCCTTTCACAAATCGACAACTCGAAAATTGTCTGGAGCAATAGTACCTGTTCGTTAAAGGATATTGGTGATGGTATACTTTGCTTTTCCTGGACGACCAAGATGAACACCATTGGCGGTGAGGTCTTGCAGGGATTAAATAAAGCCCTGGATATTGCAGAAGCGGATTACAAAGGTCTTGTACTTTATAATGACAGTGAAAATTTTTCAGCCGGTGCAAATGTTGGAATGATATTTATGCTGGCTGTAGAACAAGACCTTGATGAACTGGACATGGTTGTTCGAATATTCCAAAAGACCACCATGAGATTGCGCTATTCATCTATTCCCACGGTAGTAGCTCCTCACAATCTTTGTCTGGGAGGCTCTTGTGAAGTTGCTCTTCATGCCGATAAAGTAATTGCCCATGCAGAAACCTATATGGGCCTGGTTGAATTTGGAGTGGGTGTTATTCCTGGTGGAGGCGGCACAAAGGAATTTGCATTGCGATGTTCGGATGAAATGAAAGATGGCGACATCAGATTAAACACCTTCCGCAATAGATTCCTGACAATAGGACAGGCCAAAGTTTCCACTTCTGGTCATGAAGCATTTGAGCTCGGCTATTTGCGTCCGGGAATTGATGAGGTAATCATTAGTCGTGATTTACAATTGGCCCGTGCCAAAGAAGCCTGCCTCGAAATGTCTGACAGTGGTTATGTTCAACCCACGCCGCGAAAGGACATTACCATATTGGGGCAAGAAGCCTTGGGAATTGTATATGTAGGAGCAAACTCCATGAGAAGTGGTCACTACATCAGTGATCATGATCAGTTTATTTCCGAAAAACTTGGATTTGTAATGGCGGGCGGGGATATTTCTGCAGCCACCCAGGTAAGTGAACAATATTTATTGGATCTCGAACGGAAAATATTCATTGAGCTTTGCCAGCAGCGCAAGTCTGTTGAGAGAATGCAGAGTTTAGTAACAAGTGGTAAAATTTTAAGAAACTAAGACAATGGACGCATATATCATATCAGGTTATCGCACCGCAGTTGCAAAAGCACCCCGTGGCTTTTTTAAATTCTATCGTGCAGATGAATTGGGCGCAAAAGTAATAGAGCACATGATGGCGCAGATGCCCTCGCTCGACAAGACCAGAATCGATGATGTCATCGTTGGCAACGCAACTCCCGAAGCAGAACAGGGGCTCAACATTGGAAGAATGATTTCATTGATGGGGCTTCAAACAGACAAAGTGCCGGGCATGACAATCAACCGATATTGCTCTTCCGGTCTTGAAAGCATAGCAATAGCTTGTGCTAAAATTCATTCGGGAATGGCAGATTGTATTATTGCAGGTGGTGTAGAAACCATGTCGCCCATTCCATTTGGCGGATGGAGAATTGTACCAAATGCACGCATTGCAAAGAGCAATCCCGATTGGTATTGGGGCATGGGACTCACGGCAGAAGCCGTGGCCAATGATTATAATATAAGCCGCGAAGACCAGGATTTATTTTCCTTTCAATCCCATCAGAAAGCCATTGCGGCCATTGAAAGTGGTATATTCAAAGATGAAATAATTCCCATTGAAGTCACTGAAATATTTCTTGATGAAAAAGAAAAACGACAAGAAAGAAAATATACAGTGTGCAATGATGAAGGTCCGAGAAATGATACCTCAGTTGAAGCATTGGCCAGACTTAAGCCAGTTTTTGATGCAAAAGGAAGTGTAACAGCCGGCAACTCATCGCAGACCTCCGATGGTGCAGCTTTTGTGATGGTTGTTTCGGAAAAGATGTTGAAGGAATTAAATGTAGAACCGATAGCACAACTCAAGAGTTATCATGTAGCCGCTTTGGCACCCCGCATTATGGGTGTTGGTCCGATATACGCAGTTCCGGAGGCATTGAAAAAAGCCAATATGAAACAATCGGATATTGATCTATTCGAACTAAACGAAGCATTTGCCTCTCAGTCTCTGGCCGTGCTGCGCGAATTAGAATTAAATCCCGATATTGTAAATGTCAATGGTGGAGCCATTGCCCTTGGTCACCCTCTGGGTTGCACAGGGGCAAAATTATCGGTTCAACTATTTAACGAATTAAGGCGCAGAAAGAAAAAATACGGCGTTGTTACGATGTGCGTAGGCACAGGTCAGGGCGCCGCAGGAGTATTTGAATTATTAAAGTAACTCAAGAAGAAGAAGAAGAATAAGAACACATAATTACTGAATAGATCATGTCAAACGAAGCCAACAAAAAAGCCATTACAGGCGGAGAGTTTCTAATTAGAGAAACAGAATGTTCCCAAATTTTCATTCCCGAAGAATGGAATGAAGAACAACTCATGATGAAAAAAACCTGTGAAGATTTTGTTCAGCAGGAAATTGCCACAAAACTTGAAGCCATTGATCATCAGGAAGAAGGGTTGATGGTTTCAATTCTCGATAAAGCCGGAGCATTGGGTATTCTCGGCGTTTCAGTACCTGAATCACTTTCCGGTTTGGGTATGGATTTCAAAACCTCCATGCTCTGTGCAGAAGCATTGGGACAAGGCTACTCCTTCAGTGTAGCTTATGGCGCACAAACAGGAATTGGCACGCTGCCCATACTCTATTATGGAAATGAAGAGCAAAAGAAAAAATATGTACCTAAACTGGCCACTGGCGAGTGGAAGGCATGTTATTGCCTTACAGAACCCGGAAGTGGTTCGGATGCCAATAGTGGAAAAACCAAAGCGGTACTTTCCGATGATGGAAAGCATTATACAATGAACGGACAAAAGATGTGGATCACGAATGGCGGATTTGCTGATGTGTTTACAGTATTCGCTAAAATCGACAATGACGAAAATCTTTCTGCCTTCATTTTAACAAAAGACATGGAAGGTATTTCTCTCAATCCTGAAGAGAAAAAAATGGGAATTAAAGGGTCCAGTACACGACAAGTATTTTTTACCAATGTAAAAGTGCCGGTAGAGAACTTATTGAGTGAAAGACAAAATGGGTTTAAGATCGCAGTGAACATTCTCAATATTGGAAGAATAAAACTCGCCGGAGGTGTTTTGGGTGGATCTAAAGGCAGTGTGACCGACGCAATACGATACGCCAACGAACGCAATCAGTTTGGTCGTCCCATTGCAAAATATGGCGCAATCCGTTTTAAACTCGCCAGTCAGAGCATTAAGTGTTATGCCCTTGAATCTGCTTTGTACAGAGCGACACAAAATATAGACGATGCCATTCATTCTTTCATTGAAGGTGGAATGGACAAAGGCCAGGCCGTTTTAAAAGGAAATGCCTCCTTCGCGCCGGAATGTGCTATTCTAAAAGTATTCGGTTCTGAGGTATTAGATTATGTAACCGATGAAACCGTTCAGATTTTTGGTGGGATGGGATACAGCGCCGAAACAAACGCTGAACGTTCGTACAGAGACGCGCGAATCAATAGAATTTTTGAAGGCACCAACGAAATCAACAGATTGTTGACGGTGGACATGATTCTGAAAAAAGCTTTGAAAGGTGAACTCGACTTAATGGGACCCGCAATGAAAGTTGCAGGAGAATTGATGTCGATTCCTGAAGCCACTGACGCACCATCAAACACATTTGAAGAATGTAGAAATTATATTATCAATTTCAAAAAAGCGATATTAATGATCGCAGGCAGTGCAGTGCAAAAGCTAAAGGCAGAATTAAACAAAGAGCAGGAAATTCTGATGAACGTGGCGGACATGATTATTCAGACTTACGTAGCTGAAAGTACATTACTGCGAACAGAAAAACTAGCTTCCATTAAAGGAGAGGCAGCAGTAGCAGAACAAATAGAAATGATGAAGGTTTTCACCTACGAAGCATCCGAAATAATCGCGCACAGCGGCAAAGAGGCCCTAATTTCATTCGTTGAAGGCGATGAGTTGAAGATGATGCTGATGGGATTGCGAAGGTTTACAAAGACAGAACACTTTAACGTAAAAGAATCAAGAAGGATTGTTGCTGCAAAGGTTATTGAAGCCAACAGGTATTGCTTCTAAATAATCATTCGGCAAAGTATACTTTAATTCTTCCATCTGCAAACCTGGGCTTGAATAAGCTTTTTGAGTTGCTCGCTATCGGGTAGTTCGACCATGTATTTAGATACAAAAAGTTGGTTATCCATCCCGGCAATTGCAAATTCAACCAATGTGTCATTTTTATTGGTAACCAGAAGTATTCCTACCGGAGGATTATCGTTATGTTCCATGATCATAGACCTGTAGTAATTGAGATAGGTATTCAATTGCCCGGCATTGTAGCTATTGAATTTGCCTACCTTTAGCTCGATCAAAACATGGCATTTAACCGAGAAGGTGCAGTAGAGATTCTATTACAACACCAAATCGCTGCAAAATCAAGCATTTCCTCGATTTTTCTCGTCTAAATAGGAGTAACTATTTCTTCCTCAAAAAATCTTGCGGGAATACTTGATTTTATTGCGCTTTGGCGTCTCATAACGAACTCTACGGCACAATCTCGGTTTAAGAATGCGGTGATAAAGAACCAGGTCGATAAAAAAATATTCATTTCCTATTAATAATCTTTTCTGCCTCGCTTCAAGGCAAAAGCCATGGCCCATTTCCAATAAAAAATCCTGAAGATTATCCAGCAGTGCAATTTCGAGATCACTCTCTTCTACAACATCTTTTGCCTTCAATCCAAGAAATTCAAATGAATATATCGATTTGACAATCTGTTGCGGAGTTATTTTTTCGGACTCCGCTGCAACTTTTGCTCTTAGTACGTCGGGTTGCTTGCTTATGGCACTGCGCTCGGCATACAAACTATTTATCTGCCTTTTCAATTCTCTTACATTCCAATTCGCCCGTATGCATTCCAACTCATAAAACAATCGCTTTTCACGATCATTGATCGACATCAACTCTACAAAATGAGAGAAGGACAAATGACTCATTAGCTTATCGGGCGGAGGGCCCAGAACAGGTCTTGACGAAACAAAATCCCTAATATCATTTTGATTTTCAATAAATTGAAATTGGTCAGACACTGTCTGACCAATTTCAAGCGGGGCGTTCATGCCCATTTTCTTCATCTCAGTAATAATCACTTCGGCCAATTGAGGATAAATACAATAAAACTGTCTGTTCAGTTTTAAATTAGTGGAAGAAAGCCCATCAATACTGACTTTTTTAGCCAGGTTGAGAATTAAACCCTGCCCGTAAGCAGCTCGGTCCTCTCCCCTTTGTTCGAATTCGAAAATATAGTAGCCAATGAGCCAGTTTCTGAGTGTAAGGGAAAGATCCACAGCTTTTGCTGCCTGACGCTGAAAACCTTCGTGGGTTTGATGGATGTTGCTGACAAGAGAATCAAATTTCATGTCCTGATTTGTTACCCCAGATTAATTTCGGCCGACAATAGTTCGGGCCTTAGGGGAATACAAATATGCGTCAGAGCAAACGTGCAAAAAACAAATTATTATTCTACTATAGAATAAACAACATCTATTGCGCAACTGATGTCATTGCAATGAATAAATACGTTAAAATCCTTCAATTGCGCCAAGTCCAAACAATGCAAAATCGTATTTCACTGGATCAAGCGGATCAAACCTGCGCAACGAGTTATTTAACTCATCTACAGCCTTCCAATCATTTTGGGTTCTATAGAGCAAACCAAGTTTTCTGGAAATATTACCGGTGTGTACATCAAGAGGAATCGACAACTTCGACATTGAAATTGAATTCCAGATTCCAAAATCAACTCCTTTATTGTCCTTTCGGCACATCCATCTGAGGTACATATTCAGTCGCTTTGCGCTTGATCCGGATATAGGATCCGAAATATGTTTGGTAGTTCTTGCCGGGTGTTGAATTTCAAAAAATATTTTCTTGAAATTAGAAATCGAATAGCTCGTATCCTCACCTTTCATTCCTGATGAGAAGGCATGCTCAAGGCCGTTGTGTTTCCGGTAAATATGCCTCAGGGCCTGAATAAAAAAAGTGAGATCGTCGCCATTGAATGTCCTGTGAACGAAGGAGCTCAACGTCTTCAATTCATTTTTAGAATAATTCATAACAAAATGATGGGGATCGTTTCCCATCAATTTCATCAGCTTATTTCCATTGGTGAGAATTGACTTCCGGTTGCCCCATGCAATGGTAGCAACTAAAAAACCTGCTATTTCAATATCTTCCTTTTTAGAAAATTGATGTGGAATGGCAATGGGATCGTGTTCAATGAAATCAGTTGAGTTGAATTGCATTGCCTTTGTATCCAGAAAATCACGCAGATCTTCTGTCGATTTTTTCCGGCTGCCGGAAGGCTTTAGAGAGTGCATTCTATTCCTGATCTCCCCTCATCAATGCAAACTGTATCAGGTTAGCTCCCATTCTGTAAGCGCGCTGTTTGGCATCGTCCGAATCCTTGTGCACCTCATAATCTTCCCAGCCATCTCCCAAATCAGATTCGTAATCGTAAAAAAGAACCAACCGACCTTCGTAAAACAAACCAAAACCCTGGGCAGGCTTATTGTCGTGCTCGTGAATTTTAGGTAATCCATTGGGGAAGTCATAAGCCTGGTGATAAACAGGATGATCATAGGGCACTTCAATCAACTCAAGTTCAGGAAAGACTTTTTTCAATTCCTTGCGAATAAATTTATCCATGCCATAATTGTCGGAGATATGAAGAAATCCACCTGCAATAAGATAATTGCGAAGATTACTGGCATCATCAGAAGAGAAAACAACATTGCCATGCCCCGTCATGTGAACGAAGGGATAATTGAACAATTCCGGGCTTCCAACTTCTATAAAAGGTACTTCCGGATCAATATTCATGTTGAGATTCTTGTTCACGAAAGTCACCAGATTCGGAACTGAGGTTGGATTGGCATAATAATCACCGCCTCCCCTGTATTTGAGCACAGCAATCTGATAACTGGGTGGTACAAGAATGAATGATGAACTCAATATAAAAACGCCAATACAAATGGCAATTACTCTTTTCATGCTTCAAAAATACTTCTGTTTGAACAAATATAAGATTTGGAGAAACCATAACTTATAAAAGCAGCACATATTTTATGATTTACACTACTTCCCTTTGGTTTAAAACAAAGGCGCAACGAGATTTCACGAGCGCACCAGATCACGACCCGCGTTAAGCCAATTGTTCATCATCGCTCTGCCATCGGGTGTAAGCACCGATTCCGGATGAAATTGAACTCCGCGAACATCAAAATACCTGTGGCGCAATGCCATAATATATCCAAACTCATTGATTGCGGTAATTTCCAGATTCTCGGGTAATCCACTACTTCCCACTATCCAGGAATGATAATGTCCCACCATAAAACCGGTCTTCAAATTCTTAAAAATGATTTCATCCTTTTGCGTCACCTTACAATTGGAACTTTGGCCGTGAAGCACTTCCTTCAAATTCTGAAGTTCACCCCCAAAACATTCTGCTATTGCCTGAAGGCCAAGACAAATGCCCAGAATAGGTTTTTTTTCGGCATAATTCCTTATAATCTCAGGCATACGACCAGCATCCGCAGGCAAGCCCGGACCAGGTGAGAGTATAATTTTGTCGCAATCCTCCAGATCGCTGTCCGAAACCCGGTCATTACGCCTTACTTGCACTTCACGGTCCATACCTAAACAATAATGGTAGAGGTTATAGGTAAATGAATCATAATTATCAATAATCAATACTTTCACTCCATTAGTTTTGGCAAAAATATCATTAAGATGAAACAAATCATTGAATCAAAAAAAGCCCCTTCACCAATCGGACCATATAGTCAGGCAGTTTTAGCCGGCAAAACGCTGTTTATGTCAGGGCAAATTGCCATCAACCCGCAAACGGGAGAATACAATCCCTCCGACGCGGCCTCAGAAACCTTACAGGTAATGCATAATCTCAGCGCCGTGCTGGAAGCAGCTCAAGCAAATTTCAGCCATGTGGTTAAAACCAGCATTTTTCTGAAAGACATGAATGATTTTAGTATAGTGAATGAAGTCTATGTCAACTTTTTTGAATCATCATTTCCCGCCAGAGAAACTGTTCAGGTTTCGGTACTCCCCAAAAACGCCCGTGTGGAAATATCAATGATTGCCTATCTGCCGTAGTTCGTATTGTTTAACGATGAAACCATCTACATTTGAGCATAATTTATTATCAATGCTATTCAAAAAAATTTTGTACTACCTCAATCCTGCGAATTTATTCAAAAGGGATAGTGGTGATCTCAATTTGAGATTTATGCACGGAATCAATAAAATTTCTATCATTATGTTTCTCATTTGCCTTGTTGTGATGACGGTAAGATGGGCAATGAGATAAAAGAGAAAATTAATTCCTTAGAAGAATATTATTTCCAGTTTAAAGTCTCTGTAAGATGGATAATATCCTCTCGTAAAAAACTCAACACGGGTGCGATAGAATCTGGATTTGGTCTATTAAAGAAATACAATGCTCCCCTGAAAAAGTGGTCCGTGCTGTCCGTTAGAAAAAACTGAAGCTGAGAGGCAGCCTCGCCTTCAATGTCATACAAGATACCGAAGACATTTCTTTTACTGTCGTCAATCAGCGTGCGCTTCATTGCCGTTGCTTTCACCTCGTGCGTCATGGCTACATCATAGGCCTCATGAATCAGTTCGCCAAAATTATTACCCACCGGATTATAGGTGCAATGCACTCTTGCATTAAATTTTGGGAAATAGACATTAAACCAGCACGAATCCTTTGCGAGATTTTGTTTTACTCTTTCTATTCTGGCATACCCGGGAAGCTCAAATGCCAAAGGACAATCACTTTCGAAATCTCTATAATTTTTTTGCGGTAAATCTATTCGGAAATATCCGTGTGGTTTAGGCACATAATTTTTCTCACAAGAAGAAAAAAGCACCATCACCAAAGTCAATAATGTGAAGGAGCAAAACTTAATTCGTTGTGCATTAAGCATTGTCTTCTTCGGCTTTATTTGATGCTGGCAGCGTAACTTTTATTCGTTTGATCTTCCTTTTATCTGCTGCTTCAATGGTAAATATAAAATCCAGGAAAGGGATTACATCACCTTTTTCCGGAATTCTTCCGGCCTGCTCAATTACAAAGCCGGCAAGAGAACTGCTGTCTCCTTTTGAACTTTCGAAAAGATGATCATCCAGATCAATAATTTTATACATATCGATCAAAGTAATTCTACCTTCAAAAACATAATTGTGTTTATCGAGTATAGAATATTGCGTTTCCTCTTCGTCAAACTCATCCGAAATATCGCCGACTATTTCTTCTAGAATGTCCTCGAGTGTAACCAGTCCGGAAGTTCCTCCATATTCATCAACAACTATAGCCAAGTGAATTTTATTTTGCTTAAATTCCTGAAGAAGGTCATCAATTTTTTTGTTTTCCGGAACGAAGAAAGGAGCTTTCATGAGGGTTATCCAATCGAAATCCGTTTGATCGAGATAAGGCAGGAGATCCTTGATAAAAAGAAAACCTACTATCTGATCCGCAGAATCCTTGTACACGGGCAATCTTGAATAACCTTTTTCCATTACCTGATCCAATACATCCTGAAAAGAATCAGAAACGGAAAGTGCACTAACTTCCATCCTATGCGTCATTATCTGGCTCACATTTTTTGCCCCGAATGTGACAATTCCTTCCAGTATCTTATGTTCTTCCGCCGAACGATCGTCATCCGCAGTGAGCTCAAGGGCATGTCCCAATTCATCAACCGAAATATTTCCCTGATTGCTTGCTTTGAGTTTGTCTTCAATGAATAAAGATGCCCGCATCAAAAATGAAGTGAGCGGGCCGAATATTTTTTGTATAAAGATCAATGGCAGCGCCATAAATCTGGAAACCTTCAAGTTGCTTCCTGTGGCATATACTTTAGGAATTACCTCTCCAAAAAGAACAATGACAAAAGTAATTACTACTATATCCACCAATGTTTTAAACCACGGTGCGTAATTGGAAGCAGGAAACCAGACTTCAGACATTTTATTTGCAATCAATACAATTGCAATATTGACAGCATTATTGGCGATAAGAACAGTCGCCAGGAGCCTCTTCGGACCAGTTTCACGATCTGGTTTTTCAAGTAACTCAAGTATGTTTTTATCTGATGACGCTTTGGACAACCGGATTTCTTCGCGCTGTGAAGGAGTCAGGGAAAACAATGCTACCTCACTACTGGATATCAGAGCACTGCATACAATAAGCACCACCACCGCTAAAATGGGGCCCGCATTGCTCATAATACCTAAAAGGATAATCTGGCCGAAAAACAAACTCGAATCTACTTCCAAAGGGTCTAAAATTATTTTGACAAAATTATCTAGAACCCATCTCAAAAACATGTCTATTGTTACATTTTAAAGAAACTCCCTTGTGAACAACTGAACTGGCTGGTAAAACTTATTTTTTAGCCATACAAATTCAGAGATCAGAAGATACCTTAACAAACACAGCGCATGCTCCTGAGATGGTTTCCTTTGGTTACTTTTAAAATGGCAGATCATCACCATCTGCCGGAGAAAAATCAGCCGGTGGAATTTCCTCAGGTCTTGTTGCCAATGGTGCAGATCCTGTGGCTTCAGCTGGAGAACCAGCTTTACCCAGCAACACCATTTCTTCAACATGTACCTCTGTAAAGTACTTTGTTTCCCCTTCTTTGGTTTGGTACTGGCGGTACCTGACAGCCCCTTCGACATAAACTGAACTGCCTTTGCGCAAAAATTGCTGGGCCACTTTAGCCAATCCTGGCTTACCAATGCGGATGTTGTGCCAGTCTGTGGGCAGTTCAATCCGCTGGTTTTTGTCTTTGTCCCAGTAACTTTCTGTAGTTGCAATCGGAAAACTACAAATCGCGCCACCGTTTTCAAAATTTTTTGTTTCCGGATCCTTCCCGAGATTACCAATAAGGATCACTTTGTTGACACTTCCTGCCATGAGAGTAAGATTTAAAAAATTAATATTAGCACAAACGTACTTCTTTTTAAGAGCCGTGCAAGAAATAGCTATTCACTAATAGAATGAACATTGTCGCGAAAATTCCAAAACCCTTATTTTAAAAGGGCTCCAGAAACTTTTCCACCAGCCTCGAAACACCATACTTTGTTATTCGGTCGCACGAAATTCGCAACCATTCTTCCGGAATATTCGTTGGCTTGCTATCTGTATAAATCGAAATGAAAGTCGCGTGTATTTTTCTGTGGGTTAACTGATGATGTATAACATCATGCTTTACAACCTCAGTAATGCCCGACGTAGCAAGGTAATCAGTGACAAATGTATCGAGCGTCTTTTCAGTGTTGGGTGGATAATTACTTTCTTCGTTTGGGAAGTCGTATAATCCCTTCCAGATTCCTTCCGCATCTCTTCTTACGATATAAGTATGGCCATTCTCTATCAGATAAAAATAGGTCAGCCACAATTCTTTTACGGTAGTTTTTCTTGATTTGACCGGCAAATCATTCACAAAATTTCCTTTGAAAGCTTTACAATCCAAACTCAAAAGACAGGTCTCACAGGAAGCCATTTTGGGAGTGCATACAATTGCACCAAAATCCATAATGGCCTGATTGTGCATTCCAGGCCTTTTCCTGTTGAGTTGTTGAGCGGCCAGATCGGCAAATTCTTTTTTACCTGCCGGTGAATCTATTGGTGTGGCTACACCAAAGTATCTGGAGAGAACCCTGTATACATTTCCATCCACCACAGGAACGGGTTCATTGTAAGCAATTGAGGCAATCGCAGCAGCCGTATAAGTACCGATTCCCGGAAGTTCTTGCAGTTTTTCCGCAGTAAGGGGAAATTCGCCCTTCAGATCTTCATGGATCACTTTGGCAGCCTTATGTAGATTTCTGGCCCTTGAATAATACCCAAGCCCTTGCCATGCTTTAAGGATTTCGTCTTCAGAAGCGCTGGCGAGTTGGCCAACATCCGGGAAAAGCTCCATAAACCTGAGGTAATACGACATTCCCTGAGCCACCCGGGTTTGTTGCAGAATTACTTCAGATAGCCATATTGAATATGGATCGGGTGTATTTCTCCATGGCAGATCACGTGCATTAAGCCCGTACCATTTCTCTAAAGCAGTCGAAAATTTGGTCATTCAGCGGCAATATTATGAAGTCGGGCGCAAAACAGAAGGTTTGAAATGTCCAGTTTACCTGATATTTTAACTAAAAGTGGAATTTTCTCATAACAAACAGAAAAAGAAGACTTTGAAATAAAGAAATCACAGTTATATTTGCGCCCCCAATTTTTTAGAAGAAACAAGTTTATAACCAATATAAAACGTTAGGAAAAATGACCAAAGCGGATATCGTAACCGAGATCTCCAACAAGACAGGAATTGACAGAAATGACGTACTTGCAATTGTTGAAGGCTTTATGGGAACAGTAAAGAATGCAATGGAGAAAGGAGAAAACGTGTATTTACGCGGTTTCGGTAGCTTCATTGTGAAGAAGCGAGCAGAGAAATTAGGAAGAAATATACTTGCCAAGACAAGTGTGGTAATCCCTGCTCACTACATTCCTTCTTTTAAACCAGCGAAGGAATTCGTTGATTCTGTAAAGGAGAAGGTGAAAGTAGCGGCTGAGCATGTTTGAGAATAGAAATAAACTCATCATTGTAAGTATAGCAGCGATTGCGCTCCTCGTTCTTTTTTTATTTTTACCTAAACAACCTCAATCTGTAAGAGAGAAAAAAGAAGTATCTGCAATAGATGCTGACTCTCTAAAGTTGATGCAAGCCATCGAATTGGTTCAGGGTCCCAACCCCATGGAAGGAATTACTATTCTTCGTGAGTTGGTAACCAAAGACCCAAACAATGTGGATGCACAGTATTTTTTGGGCGAATTCTCTGTAAAGAGCGGTCAGTACGACAAGGCGATCGCTCGCCTCGAAAAAGTACTCGAACTTCGCCCTGAAGATCTCAACTACCAGGTAAGAGTTGGACTTCAATATCTTGAAATGGACAGTATTTCGAGAGCCTTGAAATGTTTTGAAAAAGGTGTTCAGTTGGACTCAACCGACAACAACTCACTCTTTTTTACAGCGCAAATCAAAGAAAGTCAGGAAAAAAATGAAGAAGCTGCAAAGCTCTACAGTCAACTGTTGAGACATTGCACAGATAGCGTGATTGTGACCACTGTGACACAGTATATAGATAATATTAATAAGAAACTTAATCCGTAGTAACAATGCCTTGCGGTAAAAAAAGAAAGCGCCATAAGATGGCGACTCACAAAAGAAAGAAACGTCTAAGAAAGAATCGTCACAAGAAGAAAGTACGCTAGTACTTGACTTTTAGTGCAGGTTGATCTATAAACGCATAGACTCAGCCCGGATATTCTCAATACCAGGTGGGTGTTGTATACCCGCCTGTTTTCTATTGATAATTACTTAGAAATTTGAACGGTAACGTTGAACTCATAGTCAATTCGACATCGAGCGGTGTTGAACTTGCCTTGCTCAGTGACAAACTTCTTACGGAACTCCATCGCGAACAGCGAAATCAGGAGTATGCTGTGGGTGACATCTATCTGGGTAGAGTAAGGAAAATTTTGCCACATTTGAATGCGGCATTTGTTGACGTGGGGTACAACAAAGACGCCTTCCTGCACTATCTGGATCTCGGACCACAGTTTGCCTCGCTGAATCATTTTACAAGACGAACAATAAGTGGCGAGCAAACCTCTGCCGATTTAACGAGTTTTCCATCTCAGCCTGACATAGCTAAAGATGGTAAGATAAAAGATGTGATGGGTCAGGGCTATGTAATACCCGTTCAGGTCGCTAAAGAACCCATTTCTCAAAAGGGTCCGAGACTTACTTCAGAGATCACATTGGCCGGACGTTACCTCGTCCTAGTGCCGTTCTCCAATAAAGTCTCTCTTTCAAGTCGTATCACCGATGAAACTGAAAGAGAACGTCTGAGGAAACAAATGCACAACATTCGCCCTTCGAATATGGGTGTCATTATCAGAACCCAGGCCGAAGGTACAAGCGTGAGTGAACTTGATCAGGACCTTCAGGATCTGGTAAAACGCTGGGAGGAAATGCACAAAGTACTCAAAACAGCGCGCGCGCCTCAAAGACTTCTGGGCGAAATCAACAAGACTTCTTCAATTCTGCGCGATATTCTTACTGAAAATTTCAGCAGCATTCATGTAAATGATGATCAGGTTGCCGCAGAAATAAAAGCTTATCTCAAATCGATAGGCCACCAGGAAAATATTCTTAAATTCCACAAGCTTCCTGATTTATTTGATGCATTCAGCATCCACAAACAAATCAAGCAAGGTTTTGGCAAGCAGGTTAATTTAAAAAGCGGAGCCTATCTTATCGTGGAGCACACGGAGGCTATGCACGTAATAGATGTGAATAGTGGCAACAGAAAAAACTCTTCGGTTCATAATCAGGAAGAGAATGCCCTGCAAACCAACCTCGAATGTGCCAAAGAAATTGCCCGTCTGCTGAGACTACGTGACATGGGTGGAATTATTTGCATCGATTTTATCGATATGCAAAGCAAGGACAACCAAAGAAAACTCCATGATTCACTGCGCGATTTCATGAAGGATGACAAAGCCAAACACAATGTTCTGGCCCCAAGCCGCTTTGGTGTAGTTGAAATTACCAGAGAGCGTGTAAAGCCCGTTACTAAAGTAATCACTACTGAAAAATGCCCAAGCTGTGATGGCAAGGGTGTAGTTCAGGCCTCGGTGTTATTCACAGATGAACTTGAAGGTGGTTTAAGATTTCTTTCGGAAGAAGGCGCACACAAAGAAGTTAAACTTGTCGTCCATCCTATGGTAGAATGCTACCTCAATCGCGGATTTTTTAAGACAATCGCAAAAGGTTGGGCCAAAAAGTATAGCATCAAGCTCAAGGTAGAAAGTTCATCGGTATCGCAGTTTTTGGAATATCATTTCTATGACAAGGACGGCGAGGAAATAGCGATTTAATCTGATTTCTTCTCGGTCTTTTCAATTGGCAGGCGAAGCCACAAACCATTTCTCTACAAAATTTCCCATACTCTTCTGGTTCAGGTGCTCGCTCAATTCTTCGGCATCAATCACAGAGCCATCTTTCATTAAAACCTTTATTACCTGAGATTGCTGGTTGTAAGCCAGGTTGCCCACCTTTTCGTGAATAACAAAATAGGCAGCCTCTTCTGCACTCAACATCATTGCCTCAGCAATCGACTTCCTGCGCGACTCAACAAAACTCTCCCCGAAAGGTTCCTTTCTTATTTCAATTTTGAATAAATCCCTGCTGAGAAGTTTTATACATAAAAAAGCCAAAGTTCTGTCTGGGTGATTTTGCCAAACCTTCATTGCCCCGGTAATATCATAATCATCGAGCGCAGCGTACATTCTCATTGCCTCAGCATTTCCTATAAATCTTTCCCTGGTTATATCATCATACAGGAAATAATGCAAGGCCGGTGAACAGAATAGTTCAACACCGTTTATTGCCAGAAACTTAGCCCTCTTCAATACATTGACCAGCATAAACTCCGCACTCAGAACGGTTTTGTGCAGATAAACCTGCCAATACATAAAGCGTCGGGCCACTATAAACTTTTCAATGCTGTAGATACCCTTTTCTTCCACCACCAATTGATCATCTACCACATCCAACATCTTCAGAATGCGCTCAGATCCTACCTGTCCTTCTACTACTCCACTAAAAAAACTATCGCGCGCCAGATAATCGAGCCTGTCCATGTCAAGCTGGCTGCTCACCAATTGGTGCAAAAAGCGCTTGGGGTAACGGTTATTAAAAATTTCAATGGCCACAGAAAGCCGGCCATCAAATTCAATGTTCAGCTTGTTCATCATCTCTGAGGAAATGTCCTCATGGTGCAGATTGCTGACAATACTATTTTCCAGCGCATGGCTAAAAGGTCCATGTCCGATATCATGCATAAGAATCGCGGCCAGACAACCCAATTCTTCCTCATAAGAAATATCATGTCCTTTCAGCCTTATTTCATCAATGGCATTCTGCATCAGGTGCATAGCGCCAATGGCGTGTTGAAACCTGTTGTGCACAGCGCCCGGATAAACCAGGTGCGACAATCCGAGTTGAGCAATTCTTCTAAGACGCTGAAACCATGGGTGATCAATGATTTCAAGTATCAATCCATGCCTGAAGGTGATAAATCCGTAGACCGGATCGTTGATTATTTTTCTTTTATTTTTCAATGTGAATCAATACTGTAGTATATATTATCGGTGTGCAAAAATATTCATGTATTTAGTGAGTTAGGCAAACCACCACAACATTGTAGCTTTGGAACCGTAAAAAGCAACATTACACCTAAATTCCTGAAATGGCAAACGAACGTATTTTATGGGCAGACGATGAAATTGATCTGCTGCGACCACACATTATCTTCCTTGAACAAAAAGGTTACAAGGTAACCACAGTAAACAATGGTGTGGATGCCATTGATCAGGTAAAAGATAATTTCTTCGACATTGTCTTTCTGGATGAAAATATGCCCGGACTCACAGGTCTGATGGCCTTACAACGCATTAAAGAGGTAGATCCCACTATTCCCGTGGTGATGATTACCAAAAGCGAAGAAGAGCACATCATGGAAGATGCCATTGGATCAAAAATCTCTGACTACCTTATCAAACCAGTCAATCCAAACCAGATTTTGCTTTCCATAAAAAAACACCTGGATGAAAAAAGATTGGTAAGTGAAAAAACTACCAGCGACTATCGTCAGGAGTTCCGTGAAATTTCTATGCGCATCAGCGACAGGATGGATCCATCAGAATGGTCGGAGTTCTACAAGAAACTTGTTTACTGGAGTCTCGAGCTTGAAGGTTCGCAAGACGAGGGCATGGCTCAGATCTTTATGACGCAGCGTGCTGATGCCAATGAGCAGTTTACCAAATTTGTAAGAAATAATTACACCACGTGGCTCAAATCGGCCACCCTTGCCCCGGTGATGTCGCATACTTTATTCAAACAAAAAGTTGCACCGATTTTAAAGGAAAGCAGCGAACCGGTGTTCATGGTAGTAATCGATAATCTCAGATACGACCAATGGCGGGTAATTTTACCACGATTAAAAGACCATTTCCGATTGGACAATGAAGAATTATTTTACAGCATACTACCAACTGCCACCCACTACGCCCGCAATGCAATTTTTGCCGGACTTATGCCCAGTGAAATAGAAAAAATAATGCCTCAGTTCTGGAAAAACGAAGATGATGAGGGTGGCAAAAATCTTTTCGAAGAAGATTTAATGGCGTCACAACTCAAGCGACTTGGATTTGATTTCAAATGGAGTTACAATAAAATCACCAACTTAAACGCAGGTAAAAAACTTAACGATTCATTTTCGAATTTGATGAACAACAAGTTGAATGTGATCGTCTATAATTTTGTGGACATGCTGAGCCATGCGAGAACAGAAATGGAAGTCATCAAAGAACTGGCAGACGATGAGCCAGCTTACCGCAGTATTACCAACAGTTGGTTCGATCACTCTCCGTTGCTCGACATTTTGAAAAAAATAGCGGAGAACAACGGCAAGTTAATTATTACAACCGACCACGGTACTATCAGGGTTGAAAATCCAATTAAGGTAATTGGTGATAAAAATACCAACTCCAACTTGAGATATAAAGCAGGAAGAAATTTGAATTACAATCCAAAAGAAGTATTCGAAATACGCAACCCTGCAGATGCGTTTTTACCCAAAACAAATATTAGTACCTCTTATATTTTTGCAATGAACAATGACTTCTTTGTTTACCCAAACAACTACAATCACTTTGTGAATTTCTATCAGAATACCTTCCAACACGGAGGTATTTCGATGGAGGAAGTATTGATTCCATTCGCAGTATTGAGGGCAAAATAATTGTTTACAAATGCCGTCTACGGATAAGTACAATGTGCGCAGCGTTGATGAGCTCGCAGGAATTGCTGAAGCATTTCTCCGTAAATTTCCGGAGCCCGGCATATTCATTTTGAATGGCTCAATGGGCGCCGGTAAGACCACGTTCATCAGCGCACTTTGCAAACTCCTTGGTGCTGATACGGCCAGCAGCCCTACTTTTTCTATTGTAAATGAATACCACGCTCCTCAAGGCACAAAGGTTTTCCACTTCGATCTTTATAGGATAAAATCGCTGGAAGAAGCATTGGACTTTGGGCTTGAGGAATACCTCGATGAAAGAAATGCACATTGGGTTTTTATCGAATGGCCCGATTTGATTGTGCCTTTGCTCGATAGTTATCATATCGTAAGAATCATCGACAACGATGGAATAAGAGAGATTGAATTCTGAAGATGTATGGTGGAAAATCAGTTTTTTGAAAAGAAAAAGGGCCGTCCATAAAGACAGCCCTCACTATTTTCATTTCATAAAACACTATCTCGCAAACACGCGAAGAGACATTCTGCGGTTTTTTGCCCTGCCCTCTTCAGTGCTATTGTCGGCAAGAGGTACCGTGTCACCGTAACCCTCAGCTTTCAACCTGTCAGCAGCAATACCCATTTTCACAAGTTCAGCCACAATGCTCTCTGCCCTTTGGGTTGAAAGTGCCAAGTTTTTCTTTGGTTCGCCCACATTATCGGTATAACCTCCGATTTTTACCTTCACGTTAGGAAAAGCCTTAAGAATATCCGACAGATTCGTCAATTGAGCCATTGAACTCGCCTCAAGCGTGTGAGAACCAGAGCTGAATGTGATATTATCGAAGTCAATCCAGTCAGTCTTCTCCATTTTAGAAGCAGGATCCTGAATGTAATTGACCAGACGCGACTCAATACCATTCAAAGCGCCAGAAAGAGCCTTACCATCAGGAAGTTTTACTTCCACCATTCCGGCCTGAGCCGCTTCGGCGTGCATTTCTGGGGCATGTTCAACAACCTTTACTTCCTTCTTATCCACCTTCCCCATGTCGCCGGAAAGAATCGGTTTAGGAGGTGCTGCATTATTATTAGCTGCGTAAAAAATCCACAATACAATAGCCACAGCAGGGAAAATAGTCCACAACGCCGATCTCTTTTTTTCTGATGAATCTTGATTTGCCATAAGGTTGGTCTTGGTTTAGTATTTGGGGCCAAAAATAGAAGTTTTACGCCAAGTTCAAAACATGAAATAATCAACTTGAAATAATGATAATTATCGGGCAATTGCCGAAAGAATTTGGAAGAAAATACTTACCTTCGAGATTCACAAACCACCACCCGCTACTGTACATTTATGGATATTAAAAAAGAGTCAATCCGAGCGCTGGCAAAGGAAGCAGCCCTGATGCCTCAGGAAGAACTTCTGGCTGTTGGAAAAAAACATTCGCACCTTACCATAGGAATTCCACGCGAAACCTCCTTTCAGGAACGACGTGTGGCACTGGTGCCTGAGAGTGTTGGCTTGCTGGTTAGCAATGGCCACGAGGTAATCGTTGAGACCAATGCAGGCAAAGAGTCTAATTTTCAGGACCATGACTACAGCGAAGCAGGTGCGCGCATTGTGTACTCTCCTGACGATGTGTTCAAAAGTGAGATTATCATGAAAGTGGCTCCACCCAGTGATGAAGAGCTTTTGATGATGCCGGGCAGACAGACATTGATTTCGGCCATACATCTTCCGGTTCAAAAGGCTGAAACCTTCAGATCGCTGTCAGCAAAAAAAATAACGGCCATTGCCTGGGACTATATAAAAGATGAAACAGATATTTATCCTGTTGTAAGGGCAATGGGCGAAATTGCCGGAAATACGGCAGTGCTTATCGCCGCCGAATACCTCGGACACGCCAATGGCGGGCAAGGCCTGATGTTCGGTGGTATTTCCGGTGTAAAACCCACAGAAGTAGTCATCATTGGCGCAGGCACAGTGGCAGAATTTGCAGCCCGCGCTGCATTAGGCCTGGGGGCCAGTGTGAAAATTTTCGACAACAGCATTTACAGACTTCGCCGCATACAGAATGACCTTGGAGTAAGGCTGTGGACCAGCACCATACAGCCTTCAGAACTTCGCAACGCCCTGGATACAGCTGATGTAGCCATAGGCGCACTGCATACTTCAGGAGGAAGGACACCCATTGTAGTGTCAGAAGATATGGTGAGCAATATGAAATACGGCAGTGTGATCGTAGATATTAGTATTGATCAGGGAGGTTGTTTCGAAACTTCAAGAGTAACTACCCACGACAAGCCCATCTTCAAAGAACATGGTGTGATACATTATTGTGTGCCCAACATTGCTTCCAGGGTTTCGCGAACTGCCTCTTATGCACTGAGCAATATTTTTGCGCCGGTTCTATTGAGCATTGGTGACGAAGGTGGAATTACCAACCTGGTTAAAAGTCAGGAAGGATTTCGCAGTGGAGTTTATATGTACCATGGCACATTGACCAATGAAAGTATTGGAACCATGTTCGACCTGCAATGGAAAGATCTGAGGCTATTGATCGCCGCATACTAACCGACATAGCAAAAAACCCAAGAGCCTTATTATTCTTTGGCCCAGGCCAGGATTATCAGCCTCTCAAGGTTGCACCCAGCTTATCACTCAAATTCTGCTGAATACGTTTCATGGAGTTTTCCACTTGTTGATCTGTCATGGTCTTATCGCTATCCTGAAGAACAAAACTCACCGCATAAGATTTTTTTCCTTCTTCCAGGTTTTTGCCTTCGTACACATCGAACAAGCCCACTTTGCGCAATAATTTCTTTTCTGAGTCAAATGCAATTTTCTCTATTTCAGAAAAAGTAACAGTCTTGTTGATGAGAAGAGAAAGATCTCTGCGAACGGCAGGATATTTATCAGACTCCTTGTACTGAATTCTGTTTTTGGGCAGAGATTTCATCACCGCGGCCCAGTTGAAGTCCGCAACAAGCACCGGATTTTTCACATCAAATTCTTTGAGCAAGGAATCGCTGATATAGCCGCATTTTACCAGAGAAGTTTTTCCGGCAAAAAACTCCACTGCATCAGAATAGAAAGAAGCCGTGCAAGCCTGATAACTAATATCGGTGATGCCACAAAGGGCCAATACCTTTTCTACTGCCGATTTCAGGTCGGCAAATGAAACCATATCATTTCCATTGTTCCAGCTTTCCGGACTTCTTCTTCCGGATAAAAACAAAGCGAGGTGATTTTCCTCAGAATATTTTTGATTTATTTTTCTGTATTCCTTTCCAAATTCAAATAACCGAAGGTCAGTATTTTTGAAATTCTGGTTCATTGAAATGGCTTCCAGACCATTGTACACCAAAGTTTGGCGCATCACTGCCAAATCGCCACTCAACGGATTGAGGAGTTCGACTACACAATCAGCCTTATACTCAGATTCAGCAGCCAATGCCTGATACTTCTGTTTGGTCAGAGAAAGCGACATCATCTCCGAAAAGCCGATGGACATCAACAAATCAGCAACCTTGTTCTGAACTTTTTCCGGATCAGGTTTCGGTGCATACGAAAGTGATGAAGAGAGTCGGGCAGGAAAATCAATGTTGTTAAAGCCGTAAATTCTCAGCACTTCTTCTACCACATCTGCTTCGCGTTTCACGTCAGTTCTGTAAAGTGGGATTGACAGAGAAAGTTCGTCCTCATTTTCATTTAAAATATCTATTTCCAATGAGGCCAATATTGACTTTACTTTTTCTTTTGGAATATCTTTTCCAATTAACCTGGAAGTTCTCTGCCAGTTGTAATTCACCACAGACCTTTCCATTGTCAATGGATAATGATCAGTAGATTTTGAAACAATTGAAGCACCACAAATATCAACGATCATATCCATAGCGCGTTGCAAAGCCCATGGGGCTTTGTCTATATCACAACCGCGCTCAAATCTGAAAGAAGCATCTGTATGCAGTCCATGTCGTTTAGCCGATTTCCGAATAGAGACAGCATCGAAATAAGCACTTTCTAAAAATATTTTTGTTGTAGTTTCAGTCACCCCGCTGTGCAGGCCTCCAAAAATTCCTGCCAGACACATCGCGTCGCTTTGATCGCAAATAATCAAATCTTCAACAGACAGTTTTTTTTCTGCACCATCAAGCAATATCAACGTTTCGCCTTCTCTTGCATTTCGCACAACCACTTTGCCGCCTTTAATTTTATCCGCATCAAAAGCGTGCAAAGGCTGACCACATTCGTGCTGAATATAATTGGTGATGTCTACAATATTATTGATCGGCCTGAGGCCAATTACAGAAAGCCTTTCCTGAAGCCATTCAGGAGAAGGCGCCACTTTAATGTTATCGAGAACAACTCCGCAATATCTCGGACATGAATTTGCACTTTCCATCATTACAGGATAAGCCTGCATTCCACTGAAATCAATTGTCTTCAGTTCAGGATATTTCAAAGACGAATTCACGGCCTCAATTCCTTCCATATTATTCAGGGCAGCATTTAAATCGCGCGCCACACCGATGTGCGAAATAGCATCCGTGCGATTGGGAGTAAGCCCGATTTCAATACAATAATCCGATTTGATATTCAAAGCGACAGCAGCGGGAGTTCCGGGCATCAGGCTTTCATCGAGAATCATAATACCAGCATGACTTTCGCCCAGCCCCAATTCATCTTCGGCGCAGATCATTCCATGAGATTCCTGACCTCTTATTTTTCCTTTCTTTATCTGAAAAGACTCACCACCTTTTGGATAAAGCATGGTTCCAATCGTAGCCACCAATACTTTCTGTCCTGCAGCCACATTGGGAGCGCCACAAACAATTGGAAGCAATTCCTCACCACCAACATTCACTTTGGTTAAGCTCAATCGATCGGCATCAGGATGTTTACCACATTCTACCACATGACCGACAACTACACCTTTCAATCCACCCGGAATAGCCTCAACCAAATCGAGAGATTCTACCTCAAGACCAATGCTGGTAAGGACTTCGGAAGCAACTTCAGGAGTAACATCAGACTGGATATAATCTTTCAGCCAATTGTATGATATTTTCATAATGATCTGTTCATTTAAATCTTTTATGTAGAAAGGCGTTATGCACTTCCAATGTAAGTGTCCATTGAAAGAAGAAACGCATCGCACACGTTTCTGCTCCAGTCGGGATGACTGGATTCGAACCAGCGACCCCCACGTCCCGAACGTGGTACGCTACCAACTGCGCTACATCCCGCAATAAGTAAAATGAATGCGCTGCGAAAATAAGAATTTTGGACGGCAGATTCAGCTAAATAAATCCAGTTGCCCCTTGTCGTCCTTTGATTTGTTTCTTCTCCGTCTGGACCGCGTTTCACCCATTCCAAACAGTTCCAATTCGTGCACAATTTCGAAACTATATTCCGGATAAACCCTTTCTCCGATGGGGAGCAAGAGTGAAAAATCGCTCGCCTCCTGGTTTTTGATTTCGCTGGAAACCCGATAAGCATTCATTTCTTCGGCAGGATAAGGCAACAACATCGACGTAATTTCGGAAAGTGGCGTCGATACATCCAGCCACTTTCTTTCCTCACCTTCCTGCAAAATAACCGGCGACCGATGGTGACCGATTTTCTGCAGCAAATCATTGGCAGGCACAGTAATGATAGCAAAACCTCTTTTTATTTCGCCCGTTTTATTGTTGATCCATTCATCCCAGATTCCGGCCATCGCAAAAGGCCGCTTTCCATCGCGCAGATAAACAAGATAGGGTTCCTGTAGACCCTTTTCTTTAGACCCTTCAAAAAAACCATCAGCAATGACAAGGCATCTCTGGCTTCTGATTGCTTTTCGGAAGGCCGGTTTTTGCAATATGCCTTTGGCTCCTTTAAAATTCGGATCATCATCTGGATTTTGATCGCCCTCACTTCTTACGTTGAACAGATACATGGGTTTTTCAGCCCAGAAAGGAGTCATTCCAAATTGAAATAACTGCAGTTTATCTGGATTATCACAAGCAATCACTGCACCCAATGCGCCCACTCCGATATTGGGGTCAGCCAGAATTTCTTCCGGATCATCTGCAGTAACCCCAAATTTCTTTTCAATTGCCTTTACTTTTGACATCAGCACATACCTTCCACACATATATTCAGAAACATTTTAGGGTCGAATAGAAATACCCAGAATTTTGTGATTCCTTTGGGGCTGTAAATTTAGAAAATAGAACCGACCCAACTTTAATAAACCTCGCAGGAGAACAACAACAACGACTATGGAAAATTGGATTCAAGATTTTGGCATAGCTATACACGGCGGAGCAGGAACCATAACACGATCGATGATGACCGCCGAAAAAGAAGCGCGCTACACTTCAGGGCTTAGAGAAGCACTGAAGGCAGGATATAATGTACTAAAGGCCGGAGGTACTTCGCTCGATGCAGTGCAAGTTGCTGTGATGCACCTCGAAGACAATCCACTTTTTAATGCAGGGCGCGGATCCGTTTTCACCCACGAAGGGCATCACGAAATGGATGCATCAATAATGGATGGTCAGACGCTCAAAGCCGGAGCAGTAGCCGGAGTAAAGGGTGTAAAAAATCCTTTGGAACTGGCTCGATTTGTAATGGACAAATCAGAACATGTAATGTTGTGCGGAAGTGGTGCAGAAGAATTCGGCAAAGAGCACCACATTGTCTTCCAACCCGAAGAATATTTCTATGATGAATTTAGGTTCAATCAACTGAAAGAAGCACGTGAAGAGAATACCATGAAACTCGACCACAGTGAAAAAAAATTCGGAACAGTTGGAGCTGTGGCGTTGGATATTCAGGGCAATTTAGCCGCGGCAACATCTACCGGTGGCATGACCAACAAACGCTGGGGCCGTGTGGGCGATACTCCCATTATTGGCGCTGGCACTTATGCCAACAACAATACCTGCGCTATTTCGTGTACTGGTCATGGCGAGTACTTTCTGCGATCAGTTGTGGCTTATGATATTTCATGCCTGATGGAATACAAAGGACTTTCATTAGGAGAAGCCTGCGATATCGTTGTAAAAGACAAATTGGTAAAAATCGGCGGTGAAGGTGGATTGATTGCCATCGATCAACAAGGCAATATTCATTTGCCGTTTAATTCAGAAGGTATGTACAGGGCATGGATGAAAAATGATATTGAAAATATCGAAATTTATCGGTAGATACGCAATGCATTGCGTATCAACCCCCGGATAAATCCATCACGTTCGAATTGTAAATGCATTGCGTATCTACCCGCGGATAAATCCATCACGTTCGAATTGTAAAATGCAATAAATATCCAATGGTGTAAATTCTTAGGATGATGCGATACAAATCGGTAGTAGGTTATGACAATCGCATGGTTATGCGATGCGAATATGCGGCTCTTTTCATTTAGATAAGCGATGCGTATTGGGTGGATAACCGATGCGTATTGGGTGGATATCCGATGCGTATTGGGTGGATATCCGATACTGTGTTTCGTGCGGATACGCGATGCATCGCGTATCTACTAGTCCTCTTCCTGTTCTACGGCTTCGCCTGGCACAAATTGCCTTTCCTTTACCAGATAGGAATTTCCTTTTACCAAAATATTTACCCTGATATTCTCTACCGAAATAGGTGTACCCAATGATACTTCTGTGATATTGGAATGTTTGATGTCGCGGCCATCTACTATAACTACTGCACCGCTGCCAATTACTTCAAGATTATTTCCATTGGTTACTATCACTCCGGTATCTTCACCCAGACCAATTCCTGTGCAGGAAGGATTACTTGCTACTGCCTGCGCCAAACGATTAAATCTTCCGCGTTTGTCGAAATGTGAATCGATGATCACATCTGACATAAATCCAAGGCCCGTGGTGATTTTTACTTCACCTTTCAAATGTGCAAGATCACTCTTTCCCTGATAGATCATGGTATTGCTCATGGCCATTGCGCCTGCGCTTGTTCCGGCTATCACCAGATTATCATCTATATATCTGTCTCGTACAATTTCTAAAAATTCGGTTCCGCCGAAAATGGTGGTCAGACGCAATTGATCGCCACCACTGAACATCAAACCATCGCATTTTTTTACGCGTTCGATAAATTCTTCTTTGCGTGCATCTTCGCGATTGCGGATATTCATTACACCCACATTATCACAACCAATTTTACCAAATGCCGAAAGATAATTTTCTCCCACCTCTTTGGGTATGCTGCTGGCTGTTGTGATCACTTCTATTCTGGAAGAAAATCCTCCCATCTCTTGCACCACGCGCTTAAGAATGCCCAATTCGAAAAAATGGAGATTACTATGCTGCGAATAAGAGCCCTCACTCTCTGTGCCTTTATCTTCTGCCCCTCCAATAGAGATGAGCTTGCCTTTTGGAACGATCAACTTCTTGATTTTTATGATTTGGCGGCAAATGTAACAGTAATTTTCTTTTTGATTAACCCTGAAATCAGTGCAGTGACCATTGATTCTTCATTTTTTGTGGATAAGTAAAAGCATTCAAAATAACGATTGGCCGCATACGCCCGCCATTTGTGGTGTTATCGTTTGTCATTTTTCCCTGTTCAAATCCAATAATTATGGATAAATCCTGCATTGGACATTTATCAGCAATGGTTTTTAAGAAAGTATTGCATTATATCTAGTCTTCTTCGTAAAAAGCCTGATTCTATTGCCGTTTTGCTCAAGCTGAACCAATTCGACCATTCAGGTTTTTAAATCCTCAGAACACCATTTCTCAAAAAAGATTCGCTCTTTCTTTGATTCTTGCAGAAAATGCAGCACTTTCGCATTGACCCAACGGGTTGTAATACCTTAATAATAACTTTATTCAACCAGGCACAAGCCTGCAAGACTTTCTAACTCAATACATTTAACCATTAGCCTATGAAAATCCTCGATATCAAAGTGATGAAAGGGCCCAACTACTGGAGCATCCGTCGTCATAAACTCATTCAAATGCGCCTGGATCTGGAAGACATGGAACAAAGGCCATCCAATTCGATTCCTGGTTTTCCTGAAAGGCTTGAGGCAATGTTTCCTTCAATGTACGACCACCGCTGTTCTGTTGGAGCACCCGGTGGTTTCTTTTCAAGGGTAAAAGAAGGCACATGGATGGGCCACGTGATAGAACACATCGCTCTCGAAATCCAGACACTCGCGGGTATGAATTGTGGTTTCGGAAGAACCCGCGAGACATCAAAGCCCGGAGTGTACAATGTAGTATTCAGCTACATGGAAGAAAAAGCCGGACAATTCGCCGCGCGCGCTGCGGTGAAAATTACAGAAGCATTAATCGCAGGAACTCCTCACGACCTGGCTGCGGATATTCAAAAACTCCGCGAAATCCGCGAAGACGAACGTCTCGGGCCATCTACAGGATGTATTGTGGAGGAAGCCGTTGCACGGGGCATTCCTTATATAAGACTGAACAGGCACTCGCTGGTTCAGCTTGGCTATGGAGTAAATCAAAAACGCATCAGAGCGACCATTGCGAGCACAACAGGTAGCATTGCAGTAGATATTGCCTGCGACAAAGAAGAAACAAAAAATCTTCTTGGAGCAGCAGAAATTCCCGTTCCAAAAGGCAGGATTGTTTATACAGAAGAAGGACTGAAAGACGCCATCGACTCTGTGGGCTATCCCATTGTGACCAAGCCCGTAGATGGCAATCACGGTAAGGGAGCCACCACCAATATTACCGATTGGGAAGGCGCTACAGCAGGTCTCGCAGCCGCCAAAAAATACGGCCGCGGTGTAATTGTAGAAAAATTTATCACCGGAAAAGACCACCGTGTTTTGGTAATCAATTACCAATATGTCGCCGCTGCCATTCGTAAACCTGCCGCAGTAAAAGGTGATGGAAAACATACCATTCAGGAACTGATCGACATTACCAATCAGGATCCGAGAAGAGGCTATGGCCATGAGAAAGTATTGACGCAGATTACCGTGGATGACTTTCTTATGGAAATGCTCTCGCGTGAGGAATTAACTCTTCAAAGTGTAATTGAAAAAGGCAGAGAAGTTTTCTTAAAGCCGACTGCCAACCTTAGCACCGGAGGAACCGCTACGGATATTACTGACATGGTTCATCCTGATAATATTTTTATGTGTGAAAGAATTGCACGCATTATAGGTCTTGATATTTGTGGAATCGACATTATGGGGCCCGATTTATCCGTACCCATTCGTGAAAATGGCGGTGCAATTCTAGAAGTGAATGCCGCACCAGGGTTCAGAATGCACATCGAACCCACTGAAGGTTTGCCCAGAAACGTGGCAGAGCCGGTAATCGATATGCTCTATCCTCCCGGAACCAGCGCACGCATACCTATTATAGCTGTATCCGGAACCAATGGTAAAACCACCACTACCCGATTAATGGCCCATATTGTAAAAACAATGGGTCACAAAGTGGGCTATACCACTACCGACGGTGTTTATATCCAGAATCAGTTGATGATGCGCGGCGATTGCACCGGCCCCATCAGTGCTGAGTTTGTATTGAAAGACCCTACTGTAGATTTTGCCGTATTGGAATGTGCCCGCGGCGGAATTTTACGCGCAGGCTTAGGCTTCCACCGTTGTGATATAGCCATCGTGACCAACGTGGCCGAAGACCATCTTGGACTTGGCGATATTGATACGCTGGAACAATTGGCCAGAGTAAAAGCTGTAGTTCCGGAGTCTGTTATGCCTGGAGGATACTCTATTCTCAATGCCGACAATGAATACACTGCAGGAATGGCCAAAAAGCTCGATTGTAAAATTGCCTATTTCTCTTTGGACGAAAACAATCCGATTATTGTAAAGCATATAAAAGAAGGCGGACTGGCTGCCATTTACGAAAATGGTTATGTCACCATTTGCAAAGGCACCTGGAAAATAAGAGTGGAGAAAGCATCTGCTATTCCTCTTACATATGGCGGAAAAGCTACCTTTAATATAGCCAACGTATTGCCGTGTTTGCTTGCAGGATTTATCCGCAACTTCAAAATTGAGGACATGAAGATTGCCCTGCAAAACTTCATTCCATCACCTACCCAGACTCCGGGCAGAATGAACATGTTCCACTTCAAGAACTTTACGGTGATGGTGGATTATGCACACAACACACATGGCTTTATGGCCATCAGCGATTATTTGTCGAAGGTAGACGCTAGTCCAAAAATTGGTGTAATAGCCGGTGTGGGAGATCGCCGCGACGAAGACATCGTAAATCTGGGCCGGGTAGCAGCAGGTATGTTTGATGAAGTGGTCATTCGCCAGGACAAAAATCTGCGCGGCCGATCAGAGGAAGCCATCATTGAATTGATGAAAACCGGAATCAATCAGGTTGATCCCAACAGAAAGATCACGGTCATACCCAAAGAAAGGGAAGCCATTGAGTACGCTATTCGCAATGCGATATCAGGAGCTTTCGTAACCATTTGCAGCGATGTTGTACCGGATGCACTGGAGCAGATTATGAAGTTAAAAGAAGAGGAAGAAGAGGCCGTGATTGTTAAATCATAATCTAAGTCAAGAAAAATTGTAAATCAAAGTCCCTGAACCATGTTTCAGGGACTTTCTGTTTTACACCTATATATATGCACGCATATAAAATTAAACTGGCTCAATAAGTTATACCGCTCACAAAAATAATATAGTCCAATTTCGGCTATGCCTCATAGTACTATTTATTTTTAGTGGCGGCATAACCAATTCACAAAATAATTTACCCTTTGGGTTAAATTATATTTGGAATTGGTATTACCTGATAAATTTACTTGAAGTAATTCACGATTGCCTTCTTAATCAGCAACTCCTGCTCCGTCGGAGATAGTGGCGGAAGTTCTGTAACGCGCTCAAAATGAGGCCATCCCTCCGGGTCACGGCCAATATAGGTATGGTAACCATAAGGTTCGAGCAGGGTACAGATACCAATGTGTATAATTTCCAGTTTTTGGTCCTTTTTATAGGTCTGAAAATCCTTGTCCAGCTCCTGCAAACCGATAATAAACAGAATTGCTGTGTAATCTAACTTTTCACCAAAGGAGGCCGAAATTTTCGTAACAGTTTCATTCCAAGCCTTTTCAAATATGTAATCCATGTCAGGAATCCTCTTTTTTATAAAATGTTGATAACCTTCGCGCAACTTTTAGACAAACAACCGTCTCAATTTTGGTTTATCTTAGCAACGCCTAAGTAAAAACCTATACGAATCACAGATTTAATATGAAACGAATTTTACGCTTGTGTGTCCTTGTGTTGGCTGTTGTGAGTGCTTCGTCGGCTTGTGCGCAAACGCACACCGACTATTTAGACGCAACAGGAGAAAATATTCTTCCCAACGCTGATAAGGCCAAATACGTCCGCAATGTTACGATTAATCCTGATAGTTCCCTATCAGTAGTTATTCTGTACATTACCGGAGAGACCAAAATGTTGGGAACTTACGTGGATCTCGACCTTCAGGTTGAACACGGAGATTTCAAATATTTCTATGCAAACGGCAAGATGGAATCAGAAGGTCGTTTTAAGCAAGGTCTTAAAGTAGGCATATGGAAGCGCTGGAACTTTGATGGCATTGCCAAGCCAGATCGTTATTATCCCGACGAAGATTTCAAACCAACCAATCGTTCGACAAACGGAGCCAAATTCCCAGGTGGCATGGATGCCCTTCAAAAATTGGTTCAGGATAGTTTGGTTTACCCGGTTGAAGCCCGCGAAAGAGGTATTGCCGGTACAGTTTACGTAACATTTACCATTGATGCTACTGGCGAGGTTCACCTTCCGGAAGTAAGTGATGGTGTGCATTACCTGTTGGATGATGAAGCATTGAGATTCGTATCTTCACTTCCCACCTGGTCACCTGCGGCAAAAAATGGAACACCTGTTGAGTCTAGTTATATCATGCCAATCACCTTTGATCTTGGCAGATATACCTCCAGCACTCCAACTGGTTCGAAGTAATTATTTACCTCAATTAAGTTTAGATATAGAAGGGCCGTCCGATTGGGCGGTCTTTTTTTTGTGCATTGTCACGGGGGGCAATGTCATTAAGCTAAGGTCTTTGTATAAAGTAACGTTCGACCCTTACAGGGTCGTTGGGTCGTTGGATCATTGCAAGCCGATTGTGCTATAAACATTTGATCCATACTGGATCAGGAGATGCGTGTAAACAATGGCATAAACGATCCAGTAATGGATCGCATGTTTAGTGCTGATATCTTGACTTGGGCGATAAACGACCAAGGTCGAATGTTGATCCTTCAATTCCTTAACTTAATGACATTGTCCGCTCGGGCTTTGTGCTTCGAGTAACACCTTAACTTAATGACATTGAACGGGTGGTGTTAAAAATCTGAATCAAATTCTGGCTCATTCGGGAAGCTCAATTTGAAATTATTTAAAAGAAGTCGACCGTCATCTTTTGAGAATTTTTTCATCCGAATTATGTTTCAGTAAGAAATTTCAGAGATTCTTTTTCTACGGAGCAGAATTTTGTCACCACTATTTTTGTCACACATATTTTGTTGACAAAAAAAGTGTTGACAAAAAAATGAGTTTTGAATTCAAAAAAGTAAAATCCGAAGGCCGCTAAAAAAGATTAATGAATTCCAGCGCTGCGAGGTAAACGTGGTATGCCTCAGGATAATACAGGAGAATTATTAAAGCCAATTACTCACCAACTTTTGCAATTGACCCAACTCTTACACGAAAAAAAAGCCGCTAATTGCGGCTTTTCAATCATTCTTACAATAAAATGTCGGGATGACAAGACTTGAACCTGCGACCTCACGCCCCCCAGACGTGCACTCTACCAACTGAGCTACATCCCGATTTTAAGGGCGCAAAAATAGAAATACCCGCACAATTCCAGCAAAGAGATTTAGATAATACCGATTTGGTATCTGTTTTAGTCCAATCTGCGCTGCGCTTGATTGTACTAAACAGCTACTCTCTCGGTATTTACCACTGTATGATTTCATCTACGGCATGGACTAAATTAAAATGAACATTGGTATAAAACGAATTGAAGGACCAAAAAGTGAAGAAAAAAAGGGCAATGCCAGAAGAAGCAGAAGTCAAACGCCTTATAATAAAGGGTATCAGAAAAACAATACGAACAAGAAAGTCACTTTCGGGACTGAAATTTATGAATCTTGAGAAAAATGGATCAAACTACAAAAAGGGGGAAAAGCTGAAAAACGAGCGGAACCACACCAGCTATACGAAACACCACTTTAAAAAAAGCGGCCAACCAATTCGTTATTCGATGGTAATAGTCTCGTCGTTGGTGGTTTCCTCTTCAATTTTGATAATTCCCTGACCGTACAAATTACCCTTGTATGCCTCAATATCCAATACTGCAAAACCAGCCTGACCTTGTTTATAGAACTCAGAGAAGTCAAAAGTAACTTTACCCGTTCCATTGGTAACCTGTGTTGTGTCGAATCTGAGCTGGTTCGGTGGTGGCGGAACTTCCGATGGATTTGAGTACAGACGCACTGAAGCACCTGGCACCGGTTGGCCGTTAAAGTTGACCACTGTAATGGTAGCCACCGTAGGCTTATCCTTTCTACATGAAACAACAAGGGCTGCAAAAACAACCAATATGAAGGCAAAAAATCTTTTAGAGTTGTTCATTACTGAGTTTGTTTTGTCCTTTTCGGGGAAACAAAGAAAAGAAATTTTTCCCCAAATTGACGTATATCATTTTATAGTTTGAAATATAGGTTGTTCAAATCATCCCTTTTCGCGCATGCTTTGAAAAGAAAAAGAATTAAAACGAACCCCAGGTTACAACGAATCTGATGCCCGATCATTATCCAACCACACAAATAATTTCAACACACCGGCCAGCCACCAACCTTTCCAAAGGTTTATATTAACAAATTTAGCTTTGAAAAGCTGTGCAAAACCGACGGCAATGTTTGATTAATTTCGCGCCTCGTTTTATAATGAAACACAAACGATCATTCATAACACAATGAAAAGACTTCTATTATTTGCTACAGGTTGCGCCATGATTGCCCTACTGGGCAGTGCTTCAGGCTGTAAGAACAAATCGGAAACCAGTAAAGAAACCCCAAAAACAGAAAATCCAACCGCAGAAGTCGCTCCCGTAAAGGAGGAGCCTGCAAAACCAGAACAACCCATGTCAGAAAACATCAGCAACATTCCCGGAACGAAGATCCGCGTAAAAACAACATTCGGAGATATGATCGTGCTTCTATACGATGAAACTCCAGGCCACAAAGCCAATTTCATCAAATTGGTCAATGAAAAATTCTATGACGGATTGCTTTTCCACCGTTGTATCAAAGGATTTATGATTCAGGGCGGCGACCCGGACAGCAAAGGCGCACCAGCCGAAAAGCAATTGGGCATGGGCGGCCCGGGCTATACAGTTCCCGCTGAGTTCAATCCTAAGTTAATCCACAAAAAAGGTGCATTAGCCGCTGCTCGTCAAGGTGGTCCGGGCAATCCAACCAAAGCATCAAGCGGTAGCCAATTCTATATTGTGCAAGGCACTACCATGAATGATATGCAAATATCACAGACAGAAAAATATGTACAGCGTGCTGCACCTGGTTTTGTTTATACAGATGCACAAAAGGAAATCTACAGAACCATTGGCGGAACTGCTCAGTTGGATATGGATTATACTGTATTCGGTGAAGTAATTGACGGACTGAATGTAATTGACCTCATTGCTGCTCAGCCTACAAAACCAGGCGACAGGCCAATAGCCGATGTAGTAATGTCAATGGAAGTAATCAAGTAATTACGCCTGAACAAGAACTTTCACGCTATTTAATACGAACAGATGCAGGAGAAAATCATTCAATATCTTTCTGAAGTAGATCAATTTCAGGCCGATTCGGCCGAGGCAATTGAGCAATTCAGAATTCGCTTTGCCGGACGCAAAGGGCTTTTGAATGATTTGTTTGAAGACTTCAAAGCTGTTCCCAACGACCAGAAAAAGTTGATGGGCCAGGAACTGAACAAGCTGAAAACAGCAGTTCAGGACAAGATCAATCAACTTCAGGAGAATCAAGGACCAAAAAATTCCGGCCAAAAAATGGAAGACGATTTGACCCGTCCTTCTGGCCAGAATCCTTTGGGTACGCGTCATCCGTTGTCGATGGTACGGAGCGAGATTCTGGAAATATTCTCCAGAATTGGTTTCACTGTGGCCGATGGCCCGGAGATCGAAGACGACTGGCATGTATTCAGCGGTTTAAATTTCCCTCCTGAACATCCCGCCCGCGATATGCAGGACACTTTTTTCATTGAGAAAAAAACCAATGAAAGTGAGCGCGAAATCGTATTGCGCACCCATACCAGCAGCGTTCAGGTTCGCGCCATGGAGAATCAAAAACCTCCATTGCGAATCGTTATGCCCGGGCGTGTTTTCAGAAACGAAGCCATCAGCTCGAGGGCCCATTGCCAGTTCCACCAGATCGAAGGATTGTATATCGACGAAGGAGTTTCTTTCGCTGATATGAAACAGACCCTCTTGTATTTCACACAAGAATTTTTTGGCAAAGCCAAAATAAGATTGCGCCCCTCCTACTTTCCATTTACTGAGCCCAGCGCAGAGATGGATGTGTATTGGGGACTCAACTCAGAGGCCGATCACCGAATTACCAAAGGAACGGGCTGGCTGGAAATAATGGGTTGCGGCATGGTAGATCCTGCGGTACTCAGCGCCAGCGGCATCGATCCCGAAAAATATTCGGGCTTTGCCTTTGGAATGGGAATAGAAAGAATAACCATGCTCAGGTACCAGGTAGATGACCTGAGAATGTTCTTTGAGAACGACATGAGATTCTTGCGCCAGTTCAGCAGACAAGTGTAAGTTGGGCGTCTATTCTTTATTTAGTGTAGCCTTAACACTAACCTTCATTTAAGACCATCGTTGAACAGAGGTTGAGTTATATTTGCCATCCACAGTTAATAGTAAAATCAATGGCCACAGCAACTGCCACCAAGAAAAAAAGCGAAATGACAAAAGCTAATAACAGCCCCGCGGCGGCGACAGGCGTGAAGTTTACCAAAGAAACTTACCTCAAATGGTACAGGGAAATGCTCCTGATGCGCCGTTTCGAAGAGAAATGCGGACAATTGTATATCCAGCAAAAATTCGGTGGATTTTGCCACCTGTATATTGGTCAGGAAGCTGTTCTAAGTGGAATGATGCAATCCATTAAACCCACCGACAAAGTAATTACCGCTTATAGAGATCATGCGCATCCACTGGTGATGGGTACTGATCCGAAATTTGTAATGGCCGAATTATATGGCAAACAAACCGGAACGTCCAAAGGAAAAGGTGGTTCAATGCACATGTTCGACAAAGAGAAAAATCTATTTGGGGGACATGGTATTGTGGGTGCGCAAATTCCAATGGGAGCGGGTATCGCCTTTGCCGACAAATACCGCGGCGAAGACCATGTGACAGTGTGCTTTTTTGGTGATGGTGCTGCCAGACAAGGCGCATTGCACGAAACATTCAACATGGCCATGACCTGGAAATTGCCCGTGATTTTTATTATTGAAAACAACAATTACGCAATGGGCACTTCTGTAGAAAGAACGTCTAACGTAACTGATCTCAGCAAGCTCGGCTTGTCTTACGAAATGCCAAGTGAAACAGTGGATGGCATGAGACCGGAAGCGGTAAGCGAAGCCATGGACAGAGCTGTTGCACGCGGCAGAGCCGGAGAAGGTCCCACATTGCTCGACATAAAAACCTACAGATACAAAGGGCACTCTATGAGCGACCCGCAGAAATACCGCACCAAAGAAGAAGTGGCTGAATACCTTGCCCTCGATCCAATCGAACATGTATTAAATGTGATCAGAGAAAACAAATGGCTTTCTGAAGCAGAGATCGAATCGATCGACGACCAGATCAAAGCCGATGTAGAAGCCTCTGTAAAATTTGCCGAAGAATCGCCACTTCCTGAGGTAGATGAATTGTATAAAGATGTCTACACCCAGGAGGATTATCCTTACGTGAAAGATTAAGATTATTTATTTTAAGAATAGTAATAGTACAGAAAATATTATGGCCGAAATAGTAAAAATGCCAAAGCTCAGCGACACCATGACTGAAGGAACAGTAGCGGTGTGGCACAAAAAAGTGGGAGATAAAGTAAAGAGCGGACAATTGTTGGCTGAAATCGAAACCGATAAAGCCACCATGGAATTTGAATCCTTTCAGGACGGTGTTTTACTTTATATTGGAGTGGAGCAAGGAAAAACAACGGTAGTTGATGGCATTCTGGCTATACTTGGCAAAGAAGGCGAAGACATCAGTGCCCTCATTGCATCCAATGGCGCTGCAGCACCGGCAGCTCAACCTGCTGCGGCACAGGCACCTGTTGCAGCAGCAGTTTCGGCACCCGTTGCCGTAGCCACACCGCCAGCGGCGCCTGTGGCAGCGGCAGTTATTTCTCACCCCATAGCCGATACTTCTTCCAACGGCAGAATAAAAGCTTCGCCTTTAGCGAAAAAAATTGCTGAAGACAAAGGAGTAAATATTGCGCAGATTTCAGGCAGCGGAGATGGTGGAAGAATTGTAAGAAAAGATGTAGAAAATTATAGTCCTTCCAATCATGTAGTTGCACAAGCCCCTGCTTTTGTGGCATCGGGAACTGAATCATTCAGAGATGAGTCAGTAAGTCAGATGAGAAAGACCATTGCCAAGCGACTTGCTGAAAGTAAATTCACTGCGCCTCACTTCTATCTGACCATGGAAATAAACATGGACAATGCGATCACTGCGCGCAAAGCAATAAACGAATCCGGAGAAGTAAAAATCTCCTTCAATGATATGGTGGTAAAAGCCAGTGCACTTGCATTGCGCAAAAACCCCAAAGTAAATTCATCATGGCGCGGCGACAGCATACGCTATAACGACCATGTTCACATTGGTGTAGCAGTGGCTGTTGAAGATGGATTGCTCGTTCCTGTAATTCGTTTTGCAAATGAAAAAGGGCTGGCACAAATCGGTTCTGAAGTAAAAGTTTTTGCCGAAAAAGCGAAAACCAAAAAACTTCAACCCGCAGATTGGGAAGGAAATACTTTCACTATTTCTAATCTTGGCATGTTTGGCATCGAAGAATTTACTGCCATTATTAATCCACCTGATGCATGTATTCTGGCAGTTGGCGCTATTAAAGAAACACCCATCGTAAAAAATGGGGCCGTTGTTCCGGGCAATGTGATGAAGGTGACATTGAGTTGCGATCACCGCGTGGTGGATGGCGCATCCGGTTCCGCATTCTTACAGACACTCAAATCATATCTGGAAAATCCGGTAACGATGTTGGTGTAATAATTTTGAAATTATTTGAAAAAATAAATGAAGGCACTCTTATGGGTGCCTTTTGCTTTTTAAAAAATCCTCACCGAATGGTGGGCACTCATTAGCGTTGACATTACCATTAATAGAATTCGGATCAAATTTTATGGGCCGAGCTTGCTCTTTGTTCTCATTCGCCATTTCATTTCAACGGGTTAAAACCCTTTCAATGGGTTAAAACCCTTTCAACGGGTTAAAACCCGTTGCTACAATATGGACCGAGCCTACGGCTCTTTTATCCGCTGCGAACTTTAAACTATGGATATACTTCATAGTGCCAGAGGCACGGCCCATATTGTAGCGCCGTCCCAATGGGCAATGTCATTAAGTTAAGGTCTTTTTATAAAATAACATTCGACCCTATCCGGGTCGTTTGATCGTTGCAAACAGAATGTGCTATAAACGTTTGATCCATTCTGGATCAGGAGATGCGTGTAAACAATGGGGTAAACG
>JANNEQ010000064.1:0-19910 GCA_031378885.1 Flavobacteriales bacterium | reverse complement strand
GCAATGTCATTAAGTTAAGCAACTTATTGAAAAACAATGGAACTAATGCTTTCTTTTGAGGTAACTAAACTTAAAAGAGCAAAAGTCCCATGTTTGAAGCAAATTTAAAAATTATTTCTGAGTTAAAAGATTTTATCAATTACGTTCTAAATGAACCAGATGCCTTAAGTAAATTTAGTCTGATTGATAATGCCTTTACTCGTTCACGAAAGCTACCGTTTGATCGACTGGTTTTACTCATTACAAAATTATGTAAGAAGTCTCTTAGTGTTGAAATTGATAGTTTTTTTGCTGACCTTAATGAATCAAACTCGTGCACGGTCAGTGCCTTTTGTCAACAACGACAAAAGCTTGATTATCGCTTTTTTTCAATTTGGAATCAGTTACTGGTATTATGTTTTTTACGCTATAAAAATGAACATATCAAGCGGTGGAAAAATTATCGATTGGTGGCTGTTGACGGATCAAATATTAGCCTGGTAAATACCACTGAGTTAAATACCTATTTCGGAGGGCAGAGCAATCAACACTCCAGTTTTGTTCAGGCCAAAACTTTATATTGCTACGACATATTGAATGAACTGGTTCTGGGTTGTGACATACAACCTTACCGTCATGGGGAAATTAAAATGGCCATATCCAATATCGATAATCTGGAAAGTGATATGATTGTGATCTATGACAGAAATTTCAGTAACTTCAGAATGGCAGCGCTACACTGCTGGCAAGAGAAGGAAATAAAGTTTATAATAAGAGCAAGGGAAGATATTAATTTTATTTCTGATTTTATAAAGAACGGATATCAAAGTACTGTAGTTAATTTTCCTGTTACCCACACTGCCATTTCTTCTTTGAAAGAAAGCGGATTTATTGTAACAAAAAAAACAATTCTTAAAGTTCGACTAGTAAGAGTAGAACTAAAAAATTCAATCGAAGTATTAATCACTAATCTTTGGGAGTGTGATGGGCATACAGACGATGAGTTGAAAGAATTATATGCAAAAAGATGGGCTATTGAATCCAACATATCGGTACAAAAAAATATTCTACAATTAGAGTCATTCAGCGGGTTGAGTGTACTGTCTGTGAAACAAGATTTTTTCGCCACAGTATTCATCTCCAATCTCCACTCAATTATCATTCAAGATGCACAAAAAACAGTCGATATTAAGTTCGCGCATAGAAAACACCACTCCAAAATAAATCAAAACAAGTCCGCTGGAAAATTAAGAATTCGGTATGTCCAATTGTTTACAACAAAAGAACCAATGGAGATTATTATTGAGCTTCATAATTACTTTATTAGAGATCCATTACCCGTTAGGAAGGGAAGATCATTCCCAAGGATAATTAAAAACAAACAGTCCAATAGCAAACACAAAACATTTATGAACTATAAACCAACATATTAGCTCTTAACTTAATGACATTGCCCGTAGCGGCAACCCGGCACCTGCAATTTGAGCTTAACATTCAGCAGCGCTCACACACCGGAATTCAATTCCTGAAATTGTGCAGACAACAGGATACGATGAGCAACAGCGATTTGAACCTGATCATTGATCAATTTCCAATTGTGCTGCCAGATACACCGACAGAATCGAACTGGGATGATCAATTGCACGCAACGAAGTTTCATGCCCAGGGTAAATTATCGAATGTCGCCGCCATGTATAAAAACCGTGTACCGGATGGACTTTCGATTTATTCAGATCTGACCGCTGCGACTCCCACATTGACTGTGAGCACTGCCGTAAAGGATGCATTCATCAGAATGATGGAAAATCTTTATCCACATCTGAAAGAAAGCAATGCCGCTGAAGGATGGCACACTGAAAATCTGGGTTACGACTACAAATGGGCTTACCCCAGACAAGGTGAGGAAGAAATTGAACACGTTGTTTTGGGCAATCGCGCAGAAGCAACCGAAGGAGCCGACTGGTATGGTGCCGATATCTTGAATCCGGCACTATCCAACATAGAGGAACCGGTAACGGATATCTCATTGTACAGAGAAAACCATGTATTTCCCATTGTACTGACCAGAGCCAACTTCAAAGGAATGCCTGCCCGTCGTTGGTGGGAAATGGAAGATGGCCATATTGATCTCGGTAATATCGAAGGAGACAAAACAGAAACTGTCAAACAGATTATTTCAGAGTTCGCTTCGGTTTATTCAAACGACTGGTTTGTGATTCCTTTCAAGAGGAAAGAACAGGAATTGGTCCGTGTGAAAGGCATCATGGTGAAGGACACCTTTGGCGAATACACATTCATCAAAAATGCACTTGCATCAGCCGGTTCTAATATCCTGGTAGATGATCAGGCTGCAGCTTATGAATGGAATCTCTTCCACCACGATGTCGCTTCGGAAGCCGAAAGCATTTTGGCCGGAAATACAGGAAAGAGTATTCACGCAGGGTTTGTGCTGGGATCCATCCGTACCATTGCGAGCAGCGACCCTGTTGAGCGCATCGAGTTCATTCGCGATGAAATGGACAACCGCGTTTGGGCAGTTGAAAGTCTTATCGCATCAGAACTAGGTGGAGCCAGCAATGGCGGAGTACTCTCAGAAGAACTCCAGGCTTATATCAGAAGTCTGACCGGAGATGTAGAAGAAATTAATCCAACCAATGCCGAACTTATCTACAAGTTAGGCAATACAGTTCCTGAAAATTATATACCATTTGTTGCGGTGCGCGATGGCAACATGCCAGCCCCCTTCAGTAGCAGAAGTATAGCATTACAACGCGGCTGGATGCCACGCACAGTTGGCGATAAAATAACACGTGTAAGACCCCGAACCAAAATCCTGCGATGGATGCTCGATGAAAACGATCGCCTGCTCGATGACGAGGGCAATCCCATCATCACCGGAACACAAGGCAATCCGTTGCTGGGTGTAACACAAACAGCAGCTCAGAACCGGTTTCTCCTCAAAGAAGAATTGATCCCCAGAACGGGGCTCACCATTACCGACCGGTACTACTATGGCCGCGACTACAACGGCGGACTTCACCTCTGGTTAGGCCGCAGTGTGAAGAATGGAACGGAGGCGAATAGTGCGCAGCTTGGTTTCGATCAGGTCATATTCAGAAAAAAAGAACAAGTTTAAAACCACGAAAACATGTCAGAAAATACGAATAGCAGGACACCCAAATTAGTGGGGAAGTCATTCTTTTTTACAGAACCTGATAAAGTAGAACAAAGCACCAATCTTTCGGATAGTCATGCATTTGGTCCAATGGGAACAACAGATGTGCAAAAGGCAGCATCATTCAGATTAGGAGCGAAGATGAAACTTAAAGCAGAGGTTCCTAATGCTAAAGCATTTGCCATTTGCTCAGGCAACGTTTTGTTGCAGCCACAATCCGGCAACAGTTCCAAAGTAAATCTTATACTCCGACCCATGGTGCAGCCATTCAACGCTATGCCAATCAAGTATTTTATTTATCGAGGGCTGGATAAAGCCGACTTCCTTGCGAATGAGACAACACTTGCTCTTACAGGCCTGGAATTTTTAACACAAGTAAGAAGTGATTTCGCAAGTTTGAACAATGTGCCTGTTGCATCAGAGATGCTCTCAAAATGGATTGGTTATGAACTGGGCGCAACGCCCGATACCGATCTCATTGATGATATGTTTTTCAGAATCTCTGATCCTTCTACAGATGATGACCCGGTTAATGCCAAAAAGGACGAATTGCCTTTTGTCAGAGAAGGTGTTCATCTGGGACATTTCAGTGGAGACTTTCAATTGGACATTGTGTTGGGAAGCCCCGATTACAAACCACTCGTTTCCACTACTGGATTTTTGCACAATATAACATTCGCAAGAGCAGCAGAGGGAATTATTGCAGTTGCAGGCAAACCTTCGAATTATCCGGAAAAGGCTTATAGAGAAGCTATATTGGATTTTATTGATCCGGCGGCGTTTTGGGGGATGCATTGTGCTGATGGTTCATATATTCAACTCTACGAAGGTGCTTCTGGGGCTTGGCTGATTAGATCCGGTTATGAGCTATTCGAGACTGTTCATGGATTGTTTGTGGATGAGAAATTATATATTTCGATAACGTCAGAATTCAGTCGATCCTATTGTTACTATAAGGAAAACTGTCCATTTAGGGCAGAAATTGTCAATGAATTAGGTGAGGTACAAACCACACTAGATACTTTTCAAAATTCCAACTGGCCAATTTGTATAATACCATTGTCAAGTGGAATTGCAATTCAAGATTTGGCTTTACGCATTTTCATAGAAAGTAATAAATATAAGGCTCTTGTAAAAGAGTATTTATTTAAAGAAACTGATAAGAAAATTGAAAGAATTCGAAACTGTAAATCTAGCGACAATAGTGCGAATTGTGGGCCATTCAACATTGGGCTAATCAATTTAACTAATGTAGATATTGTGGTTAGATCTTCACAATATATCAAATTCGAATTGCTAAGGAGTACATTTGAAGATGTAAGCATTGATTTTGATTGTTTCAATCTCTTGAATGAATTTCGAACAATATGTAAGTTGTTCAAGCCTGAGGGTAAATTTGTTTCATCAAAAGCCAAGTACCTGAACGTGCTTGATTCAAGCAAAGTAGTTTGCGATCAGCACGGTAATATTATTCTTGCTCAGGTTGTAGTCAGTAACTATTTGAAATCAAATGAAGACTTTAACATTGAGCCAGATTCGTTCCTTCATGTTCAGTTCCTGCCAGTGATGATTGAGACCATTTCTCCTAACATTAAATCAAATTTGGCTTATTTACGCGAACCTATAACTGTAACTAGTCAATCTTCAGATTCTGAACCGATTCGTAAAGATAGATTTAGCTCAAGATTTATACCGCGTACCCTTAAAAGTGGTGTCGAAATTACTACAATGGACCGAGTATATGGAAACGGAATTGATCTTTCGATAAGTAGTTTCAGTATCAATTTAAGTGAGTATCAACTCTTTTTAGACACATCAGTTGGACAAAATTTGGTGAACCCACTTTTAGTTAATTCAGGTATTATAACAAATGTAGATGCCATTGGAAATATTTTTCAATTGAGCTTTCTCACTCTGATTGCTGAGAATTTGGATGGGAAAATGCACTGCGTTCCAAACGTATCGAGAATATTGCTTTCCTCTACGGACTTTCAGAATTTTTATTCAAATAACATTCAAATTAATATTATATAAAATGGCAACCGGTGCAATATTCTTATTCGAAAATAATGACTATCGATTCATTCGAATTGATCATTGGGATGATTTTGAAATTATTAAGTGTGGGACAATTATGGGGAATCCTGATATGGGTATAGTCAATACCTGGGTTGTTTCTAAATTTGTTAAAGGTGGTGTAGTTTATTGTTTATCGCTCGACCAAAGGAAATTTGAGCGGGAAGGTATTAATATATCTGCTGGATATACTCAATTTGAGGACCTTGAGAGTTATTCGAAATATCCCCACTTATGGCAGGGTCAATATGTCAATGTGAGAAATCAGCATTTTGTTTTACCACTTCATAGTTATGAAATTCCAGTAAAGGATAATTACATAAGGACGGTTATTAACCAACAACGCACTATATGTTTTGATGAGGTGAATCATCCTTATACCAATTGCTCAGTTTTGATAACACTTGAATGGTTAGTTTCACTACCTGAAATTACCTTACAATATACAAATCCGAATAACGGTTTTTCATATAACACATCGAATGTTACTATGTTATTAGCAATGAATGGAATTAATTGGATTGAAGGCGTTTACAAGACAGATGGATTCCCTCGTTCTAATTATACAATTCTTTCTAATCACTCATGTTTTGAAGTTTCAGAGTTACGAAAGTACTTACTAGATGATATCTGTAGTGGGGTGATTGTTTCATCTAATCATTCGCTCTATATAAAGGAAGGAACGATAAGGGCTAAATTGGGTGATACTTCAGCAACGTTCCCTAGCTCAATTCTTTCATTAGGGTTGTTTATTACCAATGTGGATAAACTTCTTTGGTCTGGGTTTCTTGAGAAACGTTTGTACGATTATTTGAATACTCACGAAACAGCTCCTCTTGCCGATATAGGGGCCGGAGTTTACAACTATTGCGAAATTATGCCAGGATATGTAAATGATCTTATTGAAGAGTTTAACCAATATCATTCGAATTTTTTAAGTGACGTTAATGTGCTAATGTCACCAGATTATCCTCTTCCTGTAGTTGAGGACAGGCTTGAATGGGAATACACCGTGAGCGGACTGTCTTATGTCATCGAAAGATTGAGTGATTATCCATTGCGACATATAGGTGCCGATTATAGAATAAGATTAATACAAGATATAGCTCAGTACGATCTCATTTCTAGATCGCAAGAGAGCACATTTTATCATTTATCCGAATTTAGCGTAATAAAAATCCTGCGAAGTTTTAGAGATAATTATAATAAAAACGATAATGGTTTATTGTTGGATGCGATGTTGGGCACATTTAAATTAACTACCAAAATAGTCAATGGAGAATATGTGAGGTTAGACGCTAATACGGAGGAAACCAGCTCTAAAGAATGCTTGTATAGAACACTGTTTATAGGTCTTGATGATGTCGGAAGAGGTGCGCAAAATTTTTCAGAGTTTCATTCTGTGTTGCTCGATATATGGAATTTCAGCGACTATAATCCATATTACGGTATCTATTTTGACGAATATTCGCCTACGAAATGTAATGTGGACGAGTTGACTATGAAAAGTCGTATGAATTCTCAATTGGAGAAATGGAAAAACCTTGGTTACGAATATTCTTACAACTTTTTCCTTAGTAACGGCGAAAAAAGCTATGGTAGTTCTGAGACCAGACCAATGGTGTTTGAGTTCAGTTCTGAAAGATCCATTAATACCCTGGGGTTTTTTGTTGAAAATATCGATTTTGAGTTCTCCGATGACGGTAAATCTTTAAGATGGAGAAAATACTCTGTGGTTCCATTTGGAGGAGTATTCCGCATTGTATACGGCGAATATTCTGCCTATTATAGCATTTTGCAACCAGTAACTATAGTCAATTTTACTGGAGATATGGCAATTCAACTACCTTTAGAAAAAGGTGATTCGACGAACGTTGATTTGAACTCGTGGCAATATTCGAGTTGCTTTCCAATTCTTTTTTTAAAGTATGCTGAGAGAAAAAACACTACAGCAAATATTGGGATTGGAGGCATGCTATTTGCGAATATTATCATGACATTTAACATAGTGGGGCAGATCAGTCGTCTTGGGATGCTGGCATCTGGCGTTAAGACCGGTTTAGCTGCAGGAGGAGACTCTGCCTTCATGGTATTTTATGTTGGATCGCTTACAGTCACAATTCCAACGACCGTTTTGAGCCTTTGGTATTCTCATTTCAGCGATGAATGTGCAACGGGTGAAATGAATAGTGGATGCATGGAATTACTTGAGTTTTTGTGTACGCTTCAAATGGCTTCTTCAATCACTGGAGATTTGGTATTCATGAAACTGTCAAAGATGGCCAAAAGTGTTCACGATAAGAACCCAGGCCTTCCACACGTGGGAGAGCTTCTTCAATTTCAGGAGCCGGCAGCTGTTATTGATGCATTTAGAAATGAATTAATTGCTACAGGTGAACTTGATAATTTGTTGAGTGAATTTGATCAGCCCGGTGGCTTATTGCCAAATCCGGAGCTTAAAAGGAATTTTGCAATTGATTTTGGTAATTCCGGAAAATTGATTCTAAAGAGTTTTAACGAAAATATAAATCTAGTTAAGTGTTGGGCGGAAGTTGTAAGTCTAAATCTTGCCAAAAAGAGTTTGCAATTTCTTGAGGCTTATAACATTATAGATAATTTATATGGAACTGTAATTTCAACAGAAACTATTGCTGCCAAGTTCTCAGAGTTAAGTTCAATATTTGGAAATGCACAAAGAATAAAGGAAGAATTAGCATACTGTCTTATGGATGCCAGAGTGCCTTCAAAGCTCACTCCTGGTGTGTATTATGGAAGGTTAACCAATGGGTCTATTTGTGAGATTTTGTTGAAGAGAGATCTGGCCGGATTGCTTAGAATTACTCATTTCAAAATAGTTGGAAATGAAGTAATGGACGAGCTTATCTCTTTGTTAGGCGAAAGTAATTTTAGAAAAATTGAGAATTATATAAACTCGAGACCAAACTTGACCTTACGTATTCCTCCAAATGCTAAACAAGGTAAATTCACTTTATTTCAAGGAGGGGAAGCCGCGTGGGAGTTATATAATTATCTGAGAAAGGAGATAGCGGATTTCGGAAAGGGCAGAAAAATTTCATTGGTCAAAGAGGTACAAATAGACGTTGGCAGAACTGATACTAATCCATTATACATTATTTTTGAAGGCGAAAAGCAAAATTCTGGCTTGGTGCTTTGGCAAACGAATCCTGAGTTTATGGCTCCATTTAAACCGCATACGGTGGAAAGACTCAATGTGGTGTTTAAAAGTGAAGGTAGCAAATACCAAATAGCTCACGAGCCTTTTTGCATGACTTTCAAAGGGTCGGATGATATTTTAAAGTTACCTTTGCTTGGACAAGAAACGGAAGTGGTGATTTCGATTGAATTAAAAGGCTCAGATTTACTTGATTTTATGGAGCTGGATGCTCAATTTAAGGTCCTTTATGGAATATCTATGCCAAAGGGCAGGAAGTTCAATGGTGTACGATATACTTGGCATCACACAAAAAGACTTTCAACAGATTTGGCTGACCCTCCACATGGCAGCTATGAGTTTGAACTGGTTAAGAGTTCAGTGCACCACGGTGAAGAATCCGCGGGTAACAACCATGGAGCAATTGGTATTACTTCCAAGCAGAGTGGTACTGATGCCAACGGAAATTACAGTCCATATAGAAAATAATAATTTAAATAAATCATGATTAAGCAATTAACAATAGTAGAAACAGATCCCGATCTTGCCGTTACCATGCAAGATATAGAAGAATTTGAGACCAAATTTGGTATTACTTTACCAACTTATCTTTCTGAATTTCTCGTCGCTTATGGGGGCCAGTTTGTGGCCGAGGAATTCTTTAACAATGATGGAGATCCTGTCAAAATAGATGCGTGGTTTCCAGTTAAAAAGAACTCTTGCACAGTATCAGTGGAAGGAATTTGTCATTCTATTAATGAATTTTTAGGCAAAATTGAGTATATTCCATTTGCAATTGCCAGCAGGACAACTTTGCATGTAAAGATAACAGGAGAGGATGCTGGAGATATATATTATTTTCAGAATGGTCATCCCAACGACGAGCCGCTTCCTCGATATGGCAACTGGACCTTCGAAAGTCTTATTAATAGCTTAACTGATACTTTTCCAGATATAATTGTTTAATATTTCTTGATATGACGAATACACACTCACAATACGGTCTAGCTTTTATAAATAGAGTAGTAGGCTATGGTACTTATAAGTCAATACAATTTGTAAATAATGGTTCGCTGGAACTCTGTGACTTTTTGCTGTATGCCAAGGCCAGGCAAGAATTAATTTTCAGCGAATTTATTCCCCAATTAGACGATGCCTTGGAACAATCTAATAGTTCTGCTATTGGTTACAATGATAGTTCTGCTTTCATTGGACCTGATACTACATTGTTGTCTTATGCGGATAACCCTACTTACGACATTTCTTTAACAACACAAGATCTTAAACAAATCCTATTGGAATGGTATTATTTCCTGCACCCTGAGGAGGAAATTACCGATGAACCAGTATTAATTTAAAATCACCCCATGCCCACATCCCTCACCCCCCGCTTCTACCCCTCGCTGGCTTCATTCGTAGATCCCAGCCATATAGGTAAATTCAAGCTGCCGCCTGCGGTTGCTGAATTCCTTACTGAAAAGTTCAGCCACATCTTTGTCAAGGACTTTCAATTCTCCAAAAGCCTGCTCGGCGACAATGGTTTTTACAGTTGTTCTGTAATTTCGAAAAGTCGCCTCGGTGTCGAAATACCGGGCACTGCTCAGGGAGATGAGCCTGGCATTATGCTGGTGCTCAATCCTGATCACGATCCGACTGATGACAGCCATCGCAGTGTTTTTCCCATTACATTGGGATACAACTGGCCCATTCTGGCTTATCTGCGCTCGGTGGATTTTGATCTGGATACTTCAGGTCAGTCTGGCTCTGTTGCTGGTCAGTTGTTTGATATTGCACTGAATGTGTTGCGGTTGTCCGACAAACAAGTTCTGGCGCATGCCATCAATACTTTTTGCGCTTCTCAGACTGAAGGCGTCAGTAGTATCGACCAATTTATCATAGACTACAATAACTACGCAACCTCTGTGGACATCGCGCCCATTGGTCCCCTTAGTGGCAGCGATAAATTGGGTGAACTGCTTACTCAAATGCGCCTGAGTGTGCAACAGGAACCTGTTCTCAGCATATTGGGAATGTACCTGTCGCAACATGTAGATGGTTCTTTCAGTTGGGAAGAGACAAAAAAGAAACTCAATCGATTCTTCAGAGGGTTACTGCCTTCCTACGATATGGAGAGCTACCTGTTGGATCTGATGCTGCCGAAGTTTTCGGCTTCATTAGAACTCAGCGCTGCCATTGAGTTTCCGAGGCATATTATCATCCCGGCTGTGGTGCAGACTATAACGGAGGGTGAGGGCGAAGCTGCTGTCGTCCGGAAGAAGTTCAATGCGGTTACAGATGAAAATGCAAAATTCAGTTTGCAGTTTCAACCCGCTACCTTCGAATACCATTCTCAACGCGGCTTTACCAATGACCTTGAACTCAGCCTGAGCAGCGGAGATTACTATGGCATACTGGGAAAATCAGGGCTTGTCATAAAACTTGACGACCTGAAACTCGACCTCAGCAATGAACGAAATATACCAGAAGCTATGGCCGATGGTCGCTCGGAATTCAAAGGCGTTTATGTGGGTAATCTGGATGTATATCTACCAAAAGGATTTTCTACCAACGACGACCAAAGTATGGCTTTGAGAGCCAGACGAGTGCTCATTGGACCTCCTGATGGCATCAGCGGAATTTTCGAACTGGTCAATACTTCCGAAGATCTGGTTGATGCTGCTTTCAAAACCAGAATTGGAGAAATGGAAATTGACATTACAGATTTTTATCTGGAAATGTCAAAGAACTCTGTTCTCGATTTCCACGGTGGTGGTATTTTGAAATTACCGGGTTCTGCCAATGAAATAGCGTTCGCCATGTCGTTCAACAACGATACCGATACATTTCGGATTGAAGGATCATATACAGGCTCAATAGCGCTTGGTGACAACACAGCTACCATCACCGGTAATCTGGCATTGCCTGAGAATGATCCGTCATTCGGAGATGAAGTATTTGTTGTAGAATTCGATAAATCCGGTGTCAAAAGAGTTGCCGGTAGTCTTGCCATGAGTTTTGGAAGTGGAGAGAATGAGATTGAGCTAACGGCTTCTATCGGTTATAACGCCGATACCGAAGAGATCACGATTTCTGCCAGCGATATCAATGGATTGGCATTTGATTTTGGGCCTGTGCACATACAGCCTTTGAATCTGGGAATCAGTTTTGGCGGCGGTCAAATTTCTGACATAGATACTGAATGTCTGGTGAGTATCAGAGGCGTGAAGGCTGTATTAGCAGATGGATCAGTCTCTGCCAATGATGCCCTGTTCCATGCTACCTATAGCGATTCCGCTGGAACTAAGACCATCGAATTGGCCAATTCAGCTCCGGGCGTACAGCCTACGGCAGCAAGGATACTCGGTTTTGACCTCGAGCTTACAGATCTTCATATTGAAATTGAAAATGGTAGTTTGACTGTTTGCGATGGTGAAGGAACAATTATGATTCCCCCACAGGAAGAAGGTGATGAGCCTGTTGTAATTGGTTTCGGTCTTGAACACATCGATGGTTCAATTAAACTTGATGCATACACAGATTCTGTTCTATCTATTGGGCAGGTCGATCTGCAAATGGTTGATGATAATCCTCTTCCATTAAATGGTGAAATTCCACTTTCTATAACTATTGGAAATGGTGGGATTTCAGCAGCATCAGCTTCATTCTGGTTGTCTTTCCCGAAAGGAAAACAAACCAATGAAGCAGATTCAGAAGTGGTAAAAGTCAGAATCGATGGAGAATATGACAATGGACAAATCGAATTTGCAGCTTCCTTCGTTGATAACAATCCCGAACTTCATTTTGGCGCAGTTCAGTTGAGACTGAATTCGGTACAATTTGCATTGGCCAACGGTAAAATCAATGGTATTGGAATCGGTGGTTCCGTATTAATTGATGGTTGTTACAATGACGAAGACGAGACCATTCCGACAGAAATCAATGTGCTTATTTCAGCCGATGATGATATAGTTACCATCGCTGCTGAGATTGATCCTGAGAATGTTCCAACGCTTTATCTGCGATCTGTAAAAATTGGCTTGACTGCATTTCAAATCAAGCTGAACCGCAATGGAATCCTGCCGGAGTCAATGGTTTCCGGATTAATTGAGCTGGAAAATGACGCGTTCAATGATGTACCCATTGGTGTGAAATTCACATTTTTGGAGGAAGGATTTGACGCTTTGCTCACTGGACAATTGGATCTTTTATCGAATGATGTCATTACCATTTTGCTGGATCGCTTCAAGCTGGGTAAATTACCCAACAGAAGACCTCATTTCGAAATCGGTGGAGAAATTACCACCGATATCAGTGTGCCGATGCTCTCTAAAATCATCCCTCACTTGATAGATATAAATAAAGTTGGTTTCGAGTACGACGAAAATGACAACTCTCACTTTATTTACGATTTAAAACTGAAATGGGAAGGAGGGTTTGAAATAACCGGAAGCGATGCTACAGGCTTTGGTGGTTATATTCCACTGGATGGTTTATCAAGTCTTGCCGGCGACACCATTTCTATTGATAAAATTTTACTCAAAATAAGCGAAAACAATGGCCCCGCATTGAATGTGGAATTCTATGGACTGAATATCAATATTGGACCATTTACCGGAATAGTTGATGGAATGGGACTGCAGGCTGTTTTGGAAGAAAGACCCAATCCTAACAATCCAGAATGGGGTAATTTTGGAAGAAACAACCTGGACATTAAATTCCTTCCACCCAAAGGCATCGGCGTAAGCATCTATTCTCCTCCCGTTGCCATTGCAGGTTATCTTTTCCTGGACAACGAAAACGAACGCTATTACGGATACCTCAGTATTGACGTCAATTCTTTAGGTCTCGACGCCATTGGTATCTACGCGAAAACGGAAGATGGTTACAGCTTCCTGGCTTTGGTCACTGTTGATCTGCCCAATGCCATTCCTTTGGTATTTGGTTTCTACCTGCAAGGTGTGGGTGGTATTGTAGCCTTACACAGAGGACTGAATCCGGATGCTATGCGCGATGGTGTTCGCAATGGAACACTCGATCAGGTATTTTTCCCTGAAAACATTATCGACAACATGGACACTGTCTTGCAGCAGTTGGAAGCTTTCTTTCCTGAGCAACATGGTGTACATAGTTTTGGATTGTTGTTCGATCTCACCTATGGTGAAAGCGACATGGTCCACCTTGAAGTGGGCTTGTTGATCAGAACGAAACCATTTCTTGTTGGAATTGGCGGAACCGTGAAGATCGTAGCACCTGATCCTGAAAAACATCTGGTAGTACTGAACTGTGCATTCCTCGGGATTTTCGACCAGGGCGCAAAACTCATCACCTTCGATGCCCGCATTTACGACTCCAGTATTGCCGGTATTGGAATTGAAGGCGATATTGCTGTTCGCCTCGGATGGGGTGATAATAAAATGTTTGTCATCACTGTAGGTGGTTTTCATCCGCAATTTGTGCCGGATACAACCTGGAAGTTGGGGACTATCAATCGTATCGCACTGAGAATAAAAGATACTGAAGAACTCAAAATATTTGCTGAATCTTATTTTGCAGTTACATCGAATACATTCCAGATTGGTGCTAAAGCAATGTTGACTTACGAAGGTGGAGGTTTTAAAGTAGAGGCATACAATGGCTTTGATGCCTTGTTCTACTTCAATCCATTCCATTTCACGGTATCCATTTCCGCTGGTGCAGAAGTAGCCTGGAAAGGCTTCAACATAGCAGCCGTTCATCTGAGTGGTTCGCTTTCCGGGCCAGGTGTATGGAATGCAAGAGGCAGCGCAAGTTTCGAAATAGGCCCATTTAATCCAAGTTTCAACTTCGATATAAGCTGGGGAGATACAGCCGATCAAGGTTTGCCCGCTGTAAATGTTCAACCCATTCTTTTGGCCGAATTGTCTAAAAATGGCGCATGGAAGGGTACCGGAATGAGAGATGGTCAGGTTACCCTGCGTCCTGTTGACCAGCCGGCAGAGGATGAAGATGCAACTTTGATACTCTGCCCAAAAGACAGTCTTTCGGTTAACCAATTGGTTGTTCCGCTGGAAGTGATTATCCAGAAATATGGAGAAAATCCGATTTCGGGTACCAATTACTTCAAAATTCGTAAGATTCGAATAGGAACAGGATCGAATAGTCAGAATTTTTCTGATACTTCCCTTCAAAATACGGAAGACTATTTTGCGCCAAACCAGTTCAAATCACTTTCCGAACAACAGCGCCTGCAGTCTGCTTCTTATGATTTGATGAAGAGTGGAGCTGGTATTTCTAATACACTGTCTCTATCTATTCCCGAACATTATACTTCCAGAGAAATTACTTACGAGCAATTCTACAAAGGTGCAACCGAAAATCCAGGCGAAAGTCTGGCTTCTGAGAACAATCAATTGCAACTCTCAGGAAACGTGCAGAGACAGCAATTCTCGAAAGGTGGTGCGCTGGGTAGAAACAAACAATTCAGATCTGAAGTACGCAAAAATTTCAGAAGCAACAAAGTGCGCGTGAAAGAAACTGAATATTCTATTGTAAAGAAAAATGACCTCGAGAAGTGGTCTAACAGCATCGTTGTGAACTCCAAAACACAGGCGCTGGAATTACTCGCCAATACAGATGTTATTTCAGCAGTGAATGCGAGACAATTGCGCGTTGCACCCCGATTCGAATATTTCAACAACAATGGAATGGATGGACAACTTGAGAGCATTGGCTCTAATCCAAATTGATAAAAAAACTAACTGGACCCTGAAAAACTTAGAACAATGAGTAACGAAAAATACACCTTTTTGCCCTGGCTGAAAAAAGGATTAAGTGCAAAAATTACTGAGCACGAAAACACAGATATTACCCTTCAGCCCGATATGCGGGCATCACTACAGACATTTGTTTATCTGAACAGTGAGGATACTCCGGCTGTTTCGAAAACTTTCTCCCTGCATGGACCGGGCGAAGTTCAGCGATTATCGCAAAGCGCTATTCTGCGAACAGATCCTATTAGTGGAATTCAAAATTTTGAAAGCAACTATCTTCCATACATTGAGTTCTACGACGAAGATCTTCCATGGCGCTATACACCGGCTGTTGCCGATGATGCCACTGAAATTTCCAAAGCAAGACTCTCTCCGTGGATATGTCTGATTGCATTGAGGGAAGATGAATTCACCATCAATACTGATACACCGGGCAGACCTTATATTGTTCTATCCTCAGGGGTTTCAGGGGCCGATATCTTTCCACCAGACGATCAACTGTGGGCATGGGCGCATGTACAGGTGAATAAGGAATACACAGGCGCACCGGCCGATGTTCATGCGACTTTGTTAAACGATATCAATGCAGATCCCAATCTCGCAATCAGCAGAATCATTTGTCCACGCGCTCTGGATCAGGATACCAAATACACTTGCTTCCTGATTCCAACGTTTAAAACCGGATTCAAATCCGCGATGGGTGAAGATCCGACGGGTACAAAATCATTGGAAAAAGCATGGCCGGACGGAGTAAACTATCCAACCGAAATTCCATTTTATTATTCATGGGATTTTAAGACAGATAGTGAAAGCGATTTCGAGCAATTGGCGAACCTCATCAAACCAGTTGCGGTGCCTGCTGAAGATATAGGAAGGGACATGTATATCGGTGATCCGGGAATGGGTATGAACGATATTGTACTTCCGGCAGGTCTGGATGTCATCAAACTCGAAGGAGCACTGATGCCACCCATCGATGAAATGCCACCTTCCATTACCAGTATTACCAACAGCGATGGAATCAAACCTTATCTGGACTATGTGAACCACATCGAAGAGTTGGTGAACCTCACAGGTTCGGGAACTTCTGAAGGAGTTTTGCCTTTTGGCGAATCTTTCGATCCGGGTGTACTGCCACCGTTGTATGGACAATGGCATGCAAAAAGCAATAGAGTGGACAGCGACACAGCGAATTGGAAAAATGAGTTGAACCTCGATCCACGTCACAGGGCTATTGCCGCAGTTGGAACCCTGATTGTAAAGGAAAATCAGGAAGAATTCATGGAGCAGGCCTGGGAACAGGTCGAACAAATTCAACAGGCCAATCAACGCATCCGGCAGGCAGAACTTTCGGCCCGAGTAGGTCAGGTGATGTTTGAAAAACACATTGTTCACCCTAAAGAAGATCTTAATGATCCTGTTGTACAAAGTCGGTTGTTGCGACTCACCAGTGGCGTTCATCATAGTATCCGCACAGGAGGTCAGGATTCTGTCACCGTGAAGAAACATTTAACAGACAGTAAGATTCCGGACGCATTGCTGACACCAGCTTTCCGCAAAATCTCCCGACCATCGAAAAAGTATAGCCGGACATTGGCTGCACACAGAGGTGCACCTTTGACTACAGACCTGATTGCGCGCATTAACAACAGCGCCTCAAGAAGTTCAGAAGATTATCCCCTTTATCCCAGGATGCTCGCACCCGCAGATGCCGTTCCGACGGAAGTCATTTTAGAAACCTCTGCATTGGTAGAAAAAAGAATGTGGACGAAAAGCAATGAGTTGGGAACGGCTTTCGACAAAATACCCGAAAGCAACGCGGAAGCACAGCCTGCCTCATTTACCAATGCGATGAAGAATGTGAGTAATTATGCAACGGCCAAAACACCAGCCAGCAAATCTGCGGCATCCATCGCCAATACCAATGACCAGTTGATCAGTAATCTGGCACCCATGTCGGCCATACTTTCAAAATTGCAAACCAATGTGGAAGTCTGGAGCGATGCCGACAATGCATTTGTTCCGGTGGCAGCAATAGAACCGATCATGGCTTATCCTGTCATTGATAGCCCGATGTACGAGTTGCTGAAAGGAATTTCTCCGGACTATATCATTCCCAACCTGCATAAATTGCCGGAGAACAGTGCGACCATCATGCAAGTGAACAACAGGTTTTTGGAGTCGCTATTTGTCGGCCTGAACCACGAAATGAGCCGGGAGTTGCTTTGGAGAGAATATCCAACCGACCAGCGGGGAAGCTATATGCGCATGTTTTGGGACAAGAGCGACAACATAACATCCACCGCAGAAAATCCTCAATTTGATGTGGCGGAAGAGCTCCATCTATGGGATGCACCAACCTTAGGCGGCAACATAGTAACGGATGCCGAATACCTGGTATTGGTGGTCCGCGGAAAACTTTTGGAGAAATTTCCCGATACACTTATATTTGCTCAGCAAGCCGAATTTGTGGGAACACCCGACCCCGATAATTTAGCCAATGCCCAACGGAAAATGAAAACAGACGGACTTACGAAATTCCCGGTATTTACAGCCAAACTCGGCACCGATGTCACATTGGTAGGATTCGAAATGTCCAAACAGGAAGCTCTTGGTTGCCTTATATGAAGCTCCTCTTCAATTTAAACTTGTCTTAAACGTTCCACAATTCCCCCCCCCTAATGCACCAACCTCACCACCTCCTCACCAGCACCTGTATTAAATCGAACCAGATAAACTCCATGAGGAAAATCTGAAAGTGACAGCGTTGATTGCTGCCTGAACTTTCCTTCTGATAACTTTTTTCCGAATAAATCATAGATGGCATAAACCTGCCATTCATTCGATGAATTGGTGAGATAACAAACCTCTTCCGCAGGATTCGGGAAAACATGATTGCACCAGGTTGTGGTTTCTTCCTGCTCAATATCAGTTGATGTACAAATGGCTGTCGATGTAGTGGGTAGATCCCTCGGCTTCACTTGTTGTGGTGCAAATGAAACAACTTCAGGAGTATAATTAAAAGAGATATCGGTAACTGTGGGTACAACATCCGTTACTTCAATGGCAGTATCATCTTCCCACTGGCAACCGATGCCTTCTTCATCCAGTTGCGTGAGAAGAAAACCACCGGAAACACCCACAGCAAGTATCTGATCATTCTGCTGGCGAATAGCACCTGAAAAGCCTGTATAACCAGTTCCTGTCAATTTCTTTTTCCAGATCACATCTCCCGATGCACTGATCTTGACAAGAATACCCTCATAAGCCGTGTTGTTTCCGAAAACAAGGAGATCTCCTGCCGCGGTCTGCACCAGTGCGGAGAGGAAAATACCTCCGCCATTGGAATTGATTTTTTTACTCCAGACATTTTCTCCTGTCGCATCTGTTACTGTAACAATGCCCTGGGTATAGGTGGTTTCTGTATTATAGGTCTGACCTACAAAAGCAAAATTTCCACTGGAAAGTTTGATGATGTTGTATGCCTCTTCTCCGGAAGGTGCGCCGTAATCGTAGCTCTTGCCCCAATGAATGTTGGCCGAATCCAGTTTCATCATAAACGCATTGTTGTTCAGGTTGGCAAAATCATTGGTGCTTCCGGTAAGTAAATGCAAACCATTCCCGTCAAGATCGCATGTATTAAATGGTCTGAAATAGTTGTTTGTAATAACGGGTTCTATTTTCTTCGTATGGTAAATCGTATCTGCCACATTGCCTTCGATGCGATACATCGATTCCACCAGTCCCGATTTGGAAGTATAAGCAGAGAAAGAGCCATTCTCATTTCCCACCAGTTGCTTGATTTTTTCCTGAAATTCCGGGTTGTTAAAACTTAAATCGTAGCGGAGAATGTTTCCCGACTCATCCGTTCGGATAATGGAAAACGGTGAGCCAAAAGAGGAATATTCCAATGTTCCGATCAAAATCTCATCTGCACATTTTACTGCATGAAAAACAAAATTGAGCGGCAATATCAGTCGAAATTCTTTGTGCTGAGTAACGGCCATGTTCTCGTCGAGCCAGACCATGGTAACATAACTTGAATCATATCCAAAGGAGGAATAGCCGATCAATAAGGTATGATTATCGCTGAGTTCTATCACAATAGGAGCACCGCCCGCACCGGCACCGTTCTGAATAAGATAAGCTCCTTGTTGCTGAGCGTTTGTGTTGTTAAAACAGATGGCGAAAATAAATGTCAGGGTAACGAATAGTAGCTTTTTCATACTTTAGTCGAGATAGCTTAAATGCTGTCTCAAAGGCAAAAGTAATGAGAATAAAATTGCCGTAGAGAAATTCTATCAGCGGCAACTTTTCGAAATATGAATATCCGCTTTGGGAATGGAATCGATTAACGAACCTGATGGGTCGAATTACGGGTCAACCGCAAAAGTTGGGGAGTGTTCTGTATTTGGCATCATGTAAGTTTGTCTGCGGCATATGTTGATCTAATCGATTTTAATGGAATTGAGCTTCATTTAAAGCCTAAGTCCAAAGGACTAAAATGTTATTAACCCCGGGTGCAACCCGGTGGCCTGGCCACCTGGTTGACCCAACAACTCCAACGGAGTTGAATGTTAATACTCTGGCGTCTATTACCAAATAATTCAATTTTTCCTTCCTTCAAATTTAAATACTCCCGATGTTCGACAAATCAAAATTCAACTCCGTTGGAGTTGTGATCCGCATTTGATTCCTGAACCACCGGGTTTCACCCGGGGCTAATAAAATCAATGTCCTCCGGACATGGTCAATCCAC
>JANNEQ010000054.1:0-10436 GCA_031378885.1 Flavobacteriales bacterium | reverse complement strand
GGGCTCATTTAGAAGTCAACAAGGAGCTAACCGTTATGCTATACTAAGGTCAGTAATCGATACGGCCATAAAAAACGGTCAAGATGTGTTCTCGGCACTAAAGTTAATCGCCCAAACCATTCCTGAGTAGTTACAAATATTTTAATCCATTTTTAAAACTGGTTATTAGAGATGCTCTTAATTATTACAAGTCAGTAATTGATGTAAGAACGATCGATAGTGTGCTCGTAGCTTTTAATTTGGAGGAGGAGTTTGAACATATGCAAAAGGAATATTCTCCATACGCCGCTCAAAGTGGTCTTTATTTTACGGATGCGAGTGCTTATTATATTAGCTTGCACAGTAGTATTCATCGCATCATCGAAATTTACATGGATTGGGCTGTGAATGATACAAGCTATTTTTACAATCCAAAACCTGCGAAACAACTTTATGATTGGTTCACAACCTTGCGACTATCATTGCTGAACAATAGGAATTATTCGGTGTGGATTCCTTCAGCCATTGAGTTGGTGAGAACCAAGCTCAGTGAGGATTTATTGTGGGGCTATTCCAGTCAGGAATTGAATTTGAAACTATTCAATCGGGGCTGGAGAAAAATGTCAGACCGTGTTTCTGGAAATTATGGTATGGCGTTCATGTACGAATATCAGGTCATTGCAGATCAGGACAGCATCAATTCAATGATGGATTTACTGCATCGATCAAAGAAGAATTATTTGAAAATTGGTAGGAGGAAATATATTATGGAGTACACTTTTTCTTATGATTTAGTTCCATACTATTTCCATTACAGCTGGCAGCGAATGGAAATGTGATAGTCATAGAAGTTCAGAGAATTTATTTCACAAAACAAAATCATTGTGGTGAAGTAAATTTTTTTCTTTGCATGACATTTAAAAGGCGCTCCTGAGAAGGGGCGTTTTTTTTACCCGGGTTAAATGCGGCTTAACATATAGATCATGGAAGCCATCCCGGTTGTTTATTATTTTTTCCATTATGGTAAAAACAATCACAATTTCTCTTACATTCGTTGGGTAAGCCTTCCGGGAGATGATTGGTGCAGGATATTGGATTACAATTTTTTAATCTATTTATAAACCTTAATTACTTAGTCAAATGAAGTGTTCTACTTTCTTTTCAGGAATGAGATTCCTGATGTTGCTTTTTGTGTGCAACTTATCTATTCAAAGTTTTGGTCAGTCCAACAATCACTTTGCAGGAGCCAATGCTGGCGCTGGCAATACAGGCTCGAACAATACGGCATCTGGAAGCAATGCATTGGATGCCGCTAATTCAGGAAGTTTCAATTCTGCATTGGGCAGAAGTGCACTTACTACCAATACCAGTGGATCTGATAACACTGCAGTTGGTGGACAAGCCATGTTGTTTAACACTACGGGTTGGTCGAATACGGCATTGGGCCGGTCGGCTTTGTACAATAATACTATTGGAACCCAGAATACTGCTATCGGTGCTTTTTCATTGTTGAACAATATCAGCGGGAGAGACAATATTGGCTTGGGCGTTTATTCCTTAATGGACAATTTAACAGGAATCAATAACATTGCTATTGGATTAAATGCTCTTGCCAGAAATTTTGAGGGATCCACAAACATTGCCATAGGTAATAACGCTTTATTAACCCATGGATATGGTTTTAGTAATATTGCCATTGGTCATGATGCATTGAAGGTACTCGCTAATGGAAATTTTAATGTTGCAGTGGGTACTGGTGCTCTAACGAGAAATGTTTACGGATCATATAATACTGCGGTTGGCTTTGTTGCTGGTCAGTTTGCTACAGATGCAACGGAGAATACGTTGGTAGGTTGGGCGGCAAATGCTAGTTTGACTACTGGGGACTATAATTGCGCAATCGGTGTTGAAGCTCTCCTTGTAAACACTACAGGCAATAAAAATGTGGCAGTCGGTAAACGAGCCGCTTATAATTCACGAGCTATTGGCAACGTTGGTATAGGGTATCAAGCAGGTTTCAACTTGGGATTTGGCGACAATAACACCAACATTGGAACCGAAACCAACGTGTCAATGAATACATTAACCAATGCCAATGCTTACGGTTATTTTGCAATATCTAATGCAACCAACAAAACTGTAATTGGCAACAATGCAGTAGGAACAATAATTGGTGGCTATGCGGCATGGAGTAATCTTTCGGATGGACGTTTCAAAGAGAATATTAAAAATGATGTTCCGGGGTTGGATTTTATCAATGCTTTGCAGCCTGTAACCTATGTTGTATCGATGGAAAAATTAGACAAGCACCTAACACAAATGATGCCTGATAGCATAGCCAGAAAGTATTATAAAACTGAAGAGGAGTATGCATTGAATAAGACTATTCGTCACACCGGTTTTATTGCGCAAGACGTAGAAAAGGCCGCTGAAAAGTTAGGCTATGAATTTGATGGTGTAAATAAGCCAACTAATCCAACTGACAATTACAGTTTATCATACTCCACTTTCGTGGTGCCATTGGTACAGGCTGTGAAAGAACTGGATAAGAAGCAGCAATCCAAAGATCAGCGCATCTCAGCGCTCGAATTGGAGTGGAGTCAAATGAAGAACGTGATGACCCAAATGCAGGGATCCATTCAGAAGCTCAACGAAAACCAGCCGTTAAATGCGGTCAGGGAATCATACTATACATTATCACCCAATCCTTCCAGCGGATTAGTCATGCTCAAAATCAATTCTGCTGTGCCAAACCAAATCTACACCATTCAAATTACTGATATGATGGGCAGTGAAATAGAATTGATGTCCGTAAGATCAGAAAGTGAGCCTGTTGAAATAAGTACTGAATCATGGGCTAAAGGAAGTTATCTTGTTCAGGTAAGGAGCGGAAAAGAAACGTTGGGAACACAAATTTTAATTGTAGAATGAAGATAGATAAAATTATCAGGCCATCAAAAGAAAATCTGTGTATGGCTTGATAGACTATCTGCAAGAATTCTTTTTAAATCATTTTTAGAATCTTAAATTTTTATTCCAATGAAATACGCTAATTTTCTTTCATTAATTAGGTTTTTGATGTTGCTCTTGATGTGCAACTTATCAATCGACGCTTATTCACAAGTCAATAATCACTTCTCAGGAAATCTTGCGGGGTATGGGAACACGGGCTCTAACAATACAGGAGTGGGTGACTATTCAATGCAGACACTGAATTCAGGTAGTTTTAATTGCGCTTTAGGCATAAATTCACTCTCATTAAATGCTAATGGATCTGATAATACTGCTATCGGAGGGCGGTCAATGTTCTTTAACTATTCCGGTTGGTCGAATACGGCTTTTGGTAGATCAGCAATAGAGAATATTGCAACGGGCACCCAAAATACTGCCCTTGGTGCTTTTGCGTTATTGAATATTACCAGTGGATACAATAATATTAGCTTAGGTACATATTCTCTTTTAAGTAATACTTTAGGATTTGATAATATTGCAATTGGTTACAATGTCCTAGGAGGAAGTAACAACAGTAGGAGAAATATCGCTATTGGTAGTTATACCTTGTCAAGTAATGGGTCTTGTATTGATCAAAATTTAGCCATTGGGCATGAAGCTCTCCGTTATACAGTTGATGCATCATTTAATACGGCCATCGGTGAATTCGCGCTAAGAAACAATTTAACTGGATCTGGAAATTCCTGTGTAGGCCATAGGGCGGGTACTTCAAATACTGAAGGCTATGAAAACACATACCTTGGATCTGAAGCAGGAACTTCCGGAACAACTGGCTATTTTAATTGCGCCATCGGCAAATCTGCACTTGCAGGTAATATTACAGGTGCTAAAAATACGGCTATTGGAAATGAAGCTCTTTACAAAACAACATCGACGGGCAATACTGCAATAGGATATCAGGCGGGCGATATAATTAACACGGGTAGTAATAATACTTGTATTGGAACCAACAGTAACGTTACAGTTAGTTCATTGAGTGTAGCCAGTGCTTTTGGTTACTTAGCGTTGAGTAATGCAAGCAACAAGATAGTCATAGGCCAAAACATAGCCGGAACTGTTATCGGTGGCTACGCAGCCTGGAGCAACCTCTCCGACGGACGTTTTAAAGAAGACATCAAAATGGATGTTCCCGGTCTGAATTTTATCAAAGCACTTGAGCCGGTTACCTATGTCGTTTCACTCGAAAAATTGGACAAACACCTTACGCAAATGATGCCTGATAGCGTGGCCCGTCAATATTTTAAGACAGAGGAAGAATACGCATACAACCAGACCATTCGCCATACAGGTTTTATTGCGCAGGATGTAGAAAATGCTGCTGAGAAATTGGGCTATGAATTTGATGGCGTGAACAAACCCACCAATCCAACAGACAATTACAGTTTGTCTTATTCGACTTTTGTTGTTCCAATGGTTCAGGCGGTACAAGAACTGGATTCAGAAGAATTGGCGAAAGACCAGCGTATCGCCCAGCTCGAAGCCGATCTGGATGAGATGAAAACTATGATGGTACAAATGCAGGATCATATCGGCAAGCTCAACGAAAACAATTGGGCCAATGCGGAAAAAGAATCTTTCTTCACATTATCACCCAATCCATCCAATGGATTGGCCAGATTGAAGATTAATTCGACTTCGTCAAAAACAAACTTTACTATTCAAATTACGGATATGAAGGGCAATGAAATTCAATCGATGAACGCCAGAGCAGAAAATGGCCCGGTTGAAATCAACACCCAATCGTGGGCCAAAGGAAGTTATGTGGTTCAGGTAATGAACGGCCAACAATCTTTGGGAGCGCAGGTGTTGGTAGTGGAGTAGGAGCTTGATTTTTTCATATTTAGAATTAATGAACGCCATGGGAAACTGTGGCGTTTTTTATGGGATTGATGTAACAAAATTTGTCTCTGGTGTAATTCCCTGCTCATTGATGTAAGTGACATTTGTAATGTGAAAAATTTCTTTCACCCAAAAACTTAACCCCAATGAAAAAGATAAAATGGTTGTCTGTTGTCTGTCTGATAGCAGCATTCAGTGCAATTAACACAGCGAACGCTCAAAGCCCTGATAGGACAAACAGTGGTCAATTGGCAGTTACCCAAATTACACAAGAGGATGATGAGTTGAAAGCCATGGAGGCATCGCAAGCCAAAGACCTTAACGAGCGACTTGTAGAAATAAATGCGATGGACAAAAGCGACCTGACGAGATCGGAGAAGGCGAAGCTACGCGAAGAAACGCGCTCAATTCGCAGTCAGTTGCGCACATTGGGAGGTGGTGTGTACATTACTGCCGGCGGAATTATTATCATTCTTCTTCTTTTGATTTTACTCTTTTGATGAGAACCTGAACCAGCGAGCATGGATCTCATTGATTTAACTTAATTAGCGATAATCTAACGGATTGCTGTATTTTTTTAGCGTTCAAGCCCATATCGTATCGCATTGGTGAGTATTTCAATATTGATATCTTTCAGCGTTTTGAACTTAATACAATATCCGGTTACACTTGCCTTGCCTAGTTCTTTTCCGTACGCCGTGGCCAAATAATTCTTATCTTCTATTCCCATTACGTATACCGAGATTCCGGTTGTGTTTGCACTGATACCAATTCTATAGAACTCTCTGGTTTTTCCGTCGGCATATTTTATGGTCTGCAGCCCGTATCCTATGTTTGGATTGGAAACAATTTTACCTTTCTCGTCTTTGCCATCTAAGAACCATAATTTACATTCTGGCTTTAATTCAAGAATGATACGGTGCAAATCCTGCATTTCACTGCGTTTTGTCTGGGGTTGAGTGGCAATATATTCTTTGATTTTTTCTTGAGTATTCATGTTAAATTGTAGTTGTCAAACCTTGTTTCGGTTAGTTTGATTATTTGTAAGTTGGTTCGTAATAAAGAATTACAGCGCCTGAATTGAATGTTTTTGTATGGGTGAGTTTAAGCGTAATTCTCTCGTTCATATTTTTGAATAATGGCAAACCGCTTCCTGCAATAACAGGGTGGACACAAAGCTGGTATTCGTCTATCAAATGGAGTTTTGTCAGAGTTACTATCAACCCCGGGCTGCCAACGTAAATGTTTTCGCCCGATTGTTGTTTGAGTTCTGTGACTTCTTCCTCAATATCACGGTTGGCCAACCTTGCGCTTTTCCAATCCACTTTTTTCAGGGTACGGGAAAACACAATTTTTGGGGTTTTGTCCATTACAATAGCAAAATCGTCCATGGATTTATTGCCTGTAGGATTCTCCAGTACACTTCGCCAGAACTCCATAAGCTGGTAGGTTATTCTTCCATATAGAAGAGTACCTGCTTTGCTTAACAAGTCAGCGTAATGCTCATGTATTTCATCATCGGGGGTTATTGCGGTATGATCGCAAAATCCATCAAGTGTCATATTATACCAATGTTCATTTTAATTTAGTCCATGCCGTAGATGAAATCATACAGTGGTAAATACCGAGAGAGTAGCTGTTTAGTACAATCAAGCGCAGCGCAGATTGGACTAAAACAGATACCAAATCGGTATTGATTGCTGCAATTAACTTTCTCGTATATTTTTTACTGACCTGTCTGTTACATTGGTCTCACAATGACCGCTAAGATAAGACTCCGACTAAGGTAAGACAAGCCGCGAATATATTTCCAAAGTGTCGACGGATTTTAGTGTATATGGTCAGCAGTAGTTTAAATCTCAATTGAACTCCCTCTAAGACAATTATATTGGTGGTTGCGGTTTTATATTCATTCTGTTGGAAATTTACATATTTGCACATAAAAAACTTCTCCCATATGTCCGTCAGAATCTTTGTTACTATTGATTATTCTAACTTGGGGTGTGGTTTATTTTGTAGCAACAAAGTTTGTCCAATACTCTTCAACGATAGCATTTGAAGTTTCATTAATTTCAAATATCATTATTAGCAATTCAATAGTAACCTTTCTTTTTCGCGCTAAGGTGCATCCTGGTTTTTCTCAACCTGATCAATCCAACCAACCGCCGAATATTGAAATTGAATATTCAACATCAAATTTTGCCATGATTACGTCGCACTCCGCGAGGCAAAATGATTTTACAGGCAAGTCGATACTCTCTGCAATGAATTATTTTTGAGATCGCCAAAACACTGTTGATCCTGCCTGTCAGCCAGCGTTTAATACGTTTTTAAAATGTTTGAAGAATTCCCTTGGGATTACTCCATTGAAACATTTATGTATTGAACCATTTCGATATTATTTTGTTCTAACTCCTTGCTAAGTAGTATTTTCACCCATTAAATGTTTTTTAGTTGGAGGTATTTACCCAAATTTATTCACTTTTCACGCGATGACCAACACGTCAGCACCTAAATTTCCATTGCACGCCCTTGTGTTTTCGGGTTTTTTACTGTTGGTAATGTTGATTTCCTGCAAACCTGAAACTGTCTCATATCCACCGGTCATTCTTTCGGTAATAACTACCGGTCTGGAACATGGCGACGGAGCACACGCCATTGCCGGACAATCATCCCATATTCAGATAACAACTCAGGACGATATCCAATTGAAAGAGATTCGTGGCACCTATGCCAATGCCGGAGAATTTCATTCGCACGTAGTGCATGGCGGCGGTCTCATTCCGGCATTTCGCGCGCCGAACATCGGTGAATGGACCGATGTTAAAAGTAAAGAAATCGACGGCACCAACAACCAGTCAACCCTCAAGTTCTTTGTTCCCCAAACGCTCAGTGGTGCATGGATTTTCACCACTGCGGTGATCGATAACGAAGGAAATGTTGCTTATCACGAACAAGATGTGATCATTGAAAACGACAGCATTCCTGCCATCATTCCTGTAGCTACTTTTCCTGCGGCCAATGCAGAAGGAATCATCGAACTGTTATCCGGCGAAACATTTTCCATAAATGGAAATATTCTGGATGAAAATTACCTTTCTTCCATATCTGTTGATATATACAAAAACGAAGAATTGTATTGGCAGGAAACATTAAATCCGGAAAATCAATGGATTTTCAACATGTCTCAGCTTCCCCTTCCATCCTTTAATGAGGCGGGTCAATATGAGCTCACCCTAATGGTGACGGATCGAAAAGGTTGGAAGAATTGGGTCAACACCACCATCAGCGTCAGAAACCAATAGCAAATTTTCAATTTGAAACCCATAACCACAAATTCATGAAATCAATTAAAGTCCTAACCGTTTTCTCTTTTTTCGCACTCCTGTTATCTCATCAGGCTGCACTGGGCCAGTGTTCTGCAGGCGAGACTGAACTCAATCTCTCTGTCACTACCGATGAATGGGGGTATGAGGGTTATTGGCAGCTCACCTTGGGAAATGTATGCGGCGTAAATACTATTGCTGAAGGTGGAAACATCAGCCAGATCGGGTGCAGCGGAGCTGGCCAGCAAGATGCTACAGATGGAAATGGCTACGGCGCATTCCAGACGATTTCTGAGGGACCATTTTGCCTTACAATTGGCGAGACCTACACATTGCACAGTATTGATGATTGGGGAGACGGTGGTACAGACTTCGCGCTGAATCTCTTTGGATATGATTTATATTCTTATGAAATGCAAGGCGGTAGTCAAGGTACTTTTCAATTTACTGTTACCGAGCCGCAACAATATGATGTAATCGGCGAAAATGTGCTCAGCTACGGCTATCTCAACCAAATAGGAAATACCATTCGCGCTAAATTTTTCAACAATGGAAGTGCGACGATAACCAACCTGGACATGGTTTACTCCATCAACGGGCAAACACCTGTTACAGGCAATATTTCCGGATTGAATATTCTGCCTTTTACTTCATTCGAATTAAGTCATCCGGTATTGTGGGATGCAGATGGATTTGGCATATTTGAATTATCAGTATTTGTAGATGCGATCAATGGAAATGCCGACATGAACACGTCTAACGATAACACTTCCCGCACTGTAGAAGTTGGGCCGGGCACTCCTGATATTCTGGACACGTACATTGGTGCCGTTCCCGAATATGAGGAAATAGCTGGGTCAAATGAGTCGATCGACCATCCCCGCGACCTCGATTTTCATCCTACACTCACCCGCAATGAGTTGTGGATTATTCTTAAAAGCACAGGAAATATAGGAGGAAGAACAGTAAAAATTACCGACGCCGGAACTGCGGATCAGGAAGAACTGCTTCAACAGGATGGCAATGCCTGGCATTTTATGTCGCTTCCAACCGGAATTGCTTTTTCGCGCAATGAAAATTTTGCTACTTCTCCCGGTGTTTATGATGCCAATCACGATGGTGGGTCGCCTTTTACGGGCCCCGCCTTGTGGAGCAGCGATCCTGCTATTTACGCACAGCCGAGCGGTGGCAATGGAAGTCACCTCGATATGTTGCACGAGAGTCCTTATAGCATGGGTATCGCTTCTGAGAAGGACAACAAATTCTGGTTAACCTGTGGTGCGCACAATGAGGTAATGAGTTACGATTTTGGCGAAGATCATGGTCCCGGCAATTCTGACCATTCGGATGGTATTATTTACAAATATCCCATTGATGGATATAACGAAGACCCAACCCAGGAAGTGCCCGATCATCTGGTAATGGATCATTCTACAGGTTGGTTATACGTTTGCAATTCTCAACAAAACAGAGTAATCAGGATCAACATTGCCACTGGTACTCCCGGTGCAAGTCTTGCTCAGAATGAGCCTGTGGCCATATACAAATACATGGAAGACTTCGAATGGGAGGTTTATATCAATACAGGACTTAATGAGCCCACAGGTATCGACATTATCGAAAACAAGATGATCGTTTCAAATTATGCTACCGGCGATATCAACCTTTACGATATCAGTGGCGCTGAGCCTCTGCTGCTCGGAATCATTCCCACAGGTGCTGCTGGAATCATGGGCATCAAAGTTGGCCCCGATGGCAATATCTGGTATGTAAACAGTATCACAGATAAGGTTCTTCGAATGACTCCTGGTTCAGTCTCTGTCAACGAAAACGCAGCTCCATTAAAATTCAACGTTTACCCCAATCCTTCGAGTGATTTTATCAATGTAAGTTATTCCAATTTGAATGCTGTATCAACCCACAACATTTCTCTTTATGATATTTCCGGAAGAAGGGTAGTTAATGTTGCAATGGGAAATTCTAACAGCACACGCATTGACATTTCACAATTGGCTGCCGGAGCTTATATACTGCAGATTGCCGGAAAAGAAGGTGTATTGATGAGTGAAAGAGTAATGATTGAGCGGTAATCTCCAAAAAATTATTGTTCTTTAAAACGTTGCTTGATGAGGTAGGAGCCAATTTATACCGCTCACAAAAATAATATAGTCCAACCTGCCTGCCGGCAAAGGCAGGTTTCGGCTACGCCTCATAGTACTATTTATTTTTAGTGGCGGCATAACCAATTCACAAAATAATTTACCCTTTGGGTTAAATTAT
>JANNEQ010000029.1:0-41123 GCA_031378885.1 Flavobacteriales bacterium | reverse complement strand
TGGCTCCAGGATTTTAATTCCCGCAATATCTATGGATGTCATTTCTATCATCTTCAAAAATCTTTGGTAGACCTGTTTATGGTGGACACAATGAGATACTAAGTACAAATTTAGGGAGGTAATGAGCTAATACCGATTTGGGATCTGTTTTAGTACAATCAAGCGCAGCGCAGATTGTACTAAACAGCTACTCTCACGGTATTTACCACTGTATGATTTCATCTACGGCATGGACTAAATTAAATTGAACATTGGTATTATATGGAAAGAGACAGTATATGGGAAAACTGAGGAGTGCTGTTGGATTGGGAGCCAACTCCGGGCGATTTCACGGCCACTGGCGTTACGTATACCCAGGTGCGTAAGTTTGTCAAAAACGATTCTATTTCGCAAATCGAATATGTGCTTTTCAACAGCGAAGATAAAATCCTTCGTCTCAAACTAAAAACTGGCGAGCGCTGGGATAGACTACCCGGCTAACCCCGCACTTTGCCAAAGTGATACACCCCCGACAACCCCATATACACGACAATCGCTATCGGTACCGCCGCAAAAATCGAATGCCAGATAATAAAAGTAATTACAGGCAGAAGTAAAGCCGTGATGATGTAAGTCAGTTGAATTTTGTTATGCATCAAACCACCTTTCATTTTAAACGAAAACATGCGGAAGGTGGAGACCATCAAAAATGAGGTAAGAAAGAGCAGGAATAAAATTATCCAGGGTGAAAAACTGGTGTAGAAATAGGCGCTGGAGGTATTGGCATATACATCCCAGGCCGCCACTGAAATGGCACCCCAGAACAAACCATTGGCCGGTGAGGGCATTCCGCTGAAGTCAGTCGTCTGGTCTGAGGAAATATTGAATTTGGCCAACCTGTGGGCAGCACAAGATACATTGATGAATGCTAAATACTTCATCCATTCCATCGACGCAGGAAGCGATTCACTCAGCATCTGATAAGCAATGACCGATGGCGCAAGCCCGAAGGAAACTACATCGGCCAGTGAATCCAGTTCGCGGCCCATTTCTCCGGAAACCTTCAGAGCACGCGCTACTGCGCCATCCAGAACATCAAAGAAACCCGCCAGAAAGAGAAGAAATACGTAAGGCGTATAAAATCCTTCCTGAGAGATTTTGAGTACCGCTATTGAGCCACAAATGAGATTGCCAAGGGTAAATAAATTGGGTATATGCTTTTTCATAAAATAGAATCCTCTTATTAAAAAGAAAAAGGCCTCACGAATGAAGCCTCTTTACAATATTATTTCTTTAGCGAATGATCAATACAGATCATTCGGTTTAAAGTGTTTGTTTTACTTCTACTTCTTCAAATGCTTCGATAAGGTCGCCCACCTCGATGTCATTGAATTTCTCGATGTTCAGACCGCATTCGTAACCTTTGGCTACTTCTTTCACGTCGTCTTTGAAACGCTTGAGCGATCCAAGTTCGCCGGTGAAGATTACAATACCATTTCGGATTACACGAACGCGATTAGCTCTTGTAATTTTTCCATCCATCATCATGCAACCTGCAATGGTGCCGACTTTGGTAATCTTGAATACCTCGCGTATTTCCGCAGTACCCAGAATCTGTTCTTCGATCTTGAGCGAAAGCATGCCTTCCATGGCTTCTTTCACTTCTTCCATCGCTTTGTAGATGATAGAGTAAAGCTTGATCTGAATTTCTTCTGTCTCAGCCAATTTGCGGGCACTGGCGCTGGGTCGAACCTGGAATCCGATCACGATAGCATCTGAAGCAGAGGCCAGCAATACATCAGACTCACTGATTTGTCCCACACCTTTGTGTATGATACGCACCTGGATTTTCTCTGTAGAAAGTTTCTGCAATGCATCGGTCAATGCCTCCACAGATCCATCCACGTCACCTTTAACGATGAGGTTAAGTTCTTTGAAGTCACCCAATGCAATACGTCTTCCGATCTCCTCGATAGTGAGGTGTTTCTTCGTACGCATACTTTGCTCGCGTTGTAATTGCTGGCGCTTGAGGGCAATTCCACGTACTTCGCGTTCGTCGTCGAGGACATGGAATTTGTCTCCTGCATTTGGTGCGCCTTCAAATCCAAGAAGAGAAACCGGAGTGGCAGGTGATGCTTCCATGATCTTCTGACCGCGCTCATTGAACATCGCTTTTACGCGACCGCTCCATTGTCCGGCGAGGATAGGATCACCTACTTTAAGTGTTCCGCCTTCAACCAGCACCGTGGCTACGTATCCGCGTCCTTTATCGAGTGAAGATTCGATTACAGTTCCAACTGCACGTTTCTTCGGATTGGCTTTTAATTCGAGTAAATCAGACTCGAGCAATACTTTGTCGAGCAACTGATCAATATTAAGACCTTGTTTGGCCGAAATTTCCTGGCTCTGGAATTTACCTCCCCAGTCTTCAACAAGAATATTCATGCCGGCCAATTGTTCTTTGATCCTTTCAGGATTGGCTCCCGGGCGGTCAATTTTATTGATGGCAAAAATCATCGGAACGCCTGCTGCCTGTGCGTGCGAAATGGCCTCTTTTGTTTGGGGCATCACGCTGTCGTCAGCTGCTACCACAATAATAGCTAAGTCAGTTACCTGTGCACCACGGGCACGCATAGCGGTAAATGCTTCGTGACCTGGAGTATCGAGGAAGGTTATTTTTCTGCCATCGTTAAGTTGTACGCTATATGCACCAATGTGCTGGGTAATACCACCAGCCTCACCGGCAATTACATTCGCTTTGCGCACAAAGTCGAGCAGCGATGTTTTACCGTGATCGACGTGTCCCATTACTGTAACCACAGGAGGACGCGGCATCATATCTTCCGGATTGTCGGCCTCTTCGGCAATAGATTCAGAAACTTCGGCACTGACAAATTCTACTTCGAAGCCGAATTCTTCTGCAAGAATATGAATGGTTTCTGCATCGAGACGTTGGTTGATAGACGCGAAGATGCCAAGCTGCATACACACCTGAATGATTTCAGTTGGTTGCCTGTTCATCATATTCGCCAATTCCGAAACAGTAACAAATTCCGTGAGTTTCAGGATTAGGTTCTCCTGTTGATCGCGGATCAATTGTTCTTCGTTTCTTCTGGCTACCTGATCTCTTTTCTCTCTTCTGAATTTCGAAGATTTCGATTTACCCTGATTACCCAAACGGGCAAGGGTGGCTTTGATCTGGTTTTGAACATCAGTTTCACTGAGTTCGGTTTTCTTGGGCTCGGCTGGCTTTGCAGGCACAACACGAGTTTTGTTACGGTCAACTTCTTGTTGACGCTGAATATCTACTTTGGCAACGCGTTTGCGTTTGCGTTTTTCTTTGTTTTCGCCTGCTCTTATTACTTCAACCTTCTTCTTCTCCGGCTCAACAGGCAAATCTATTTTGCCCATTACTTTGGTTCCGGCAAGTTTTTCGACTTTTACCCGGATCAGTTCTTTTTCAACCGGAGGTGGTGGTGGAGTAGGAGCTACAGGTGCTGGCTTAGGGGCTTCAACTTGTTTAACAGGTTCTGCCTTTTTTGTAGATTTCGAAACTGGTTTTTTCTCTTCTTCTTTTTTCTTCGCTCCCCCTTTTGATTTGGATTTGTCGAAAGAATCAAGATCAATCCTGCCAACGATTTTCACTTCATTCTGGCGGGCTTCTTCCACAGGCACTTCGGTAACTGCGGGTGCTTCCACCACAATTTCAGGTATTTCTACCGGAACTTCTGCCACTGGTTCAGGAGCAGGAGTTGGCGCAGGTTCTGGTGCCGGCGCGGGTTTAGTTTTTACCTCAACCTTTCTTTTGAATTTAGAGAGGTCGATATCAGCTTCCTCTTCCTCTTTTTCGTCTCCGCGTTTCTTTTTAGAATCTTCGAGGGTAATGGTAGCTCTGGATTCGCGGACTTTGGTGGCTACTGCGGCTGTTTTTTCTTTCGCACTTTTGTCGGAAGAAAACTCAGCAAGCAGAATGTCAAATACATCACCTTCTATCTTGGCCATTGGATTGTCTTCTATAACAACTCCTTTTTTGGCCAGGAACGATATGATAGTGTCTTTGCCTACACCCAAAGATGTGGCTGCTTTTGCTAAACGTGTTGGTGCCTTTGTTTCGGACATAAATCAGAATTCCTGCGAACAGGCAAATTTTTTCAAATATAGGCGGCTTCATTGTCGCCTATGGGTTTTTATTTCAAATAAATGGCTCCGGAGTATCTTTTTCAGACTCCGGAGCCAGATTCGGTTATTCAAATTCGGCTTTAAGGATGCGAACTACTTCATCCACAGTTTCTTCTTCCAGGTCTGTTCTTTTCACGAGGTCAGCCTTTGGAATCTCAAGCACAGAGCGGGCTGTGTCGCAACCGATGGACTTAAGTTCGTTGATAATCCACGCATCAATTTCGTCAGAAAATTCTTCCAGATCCACATCGTCGATGTCGGCCTCATTTTCACGATAAACATCAATTTCGTATCCTGTAAGTCTTCCTGCAAGTTTGATGTTATTGCCACCTTTACCAATGGCCAGTGAAACCTGATCGGGTTTCAGGAACACATCGGCTTTGCCGGTTTCTTTGTTGATATTGATGCTGCTGATTTTTGCAGGAGCAAGTGCCCGGGTAATCAGAAGGGTTTCGTTGGAAGTGTGCTGAATTACGTCAATATTTTCATTGCGCAATTCGCGAACGATCGAGTGGATTCTCGATCCTTTCATACCCACGCAGGCTCCTACCGGATCGATGCGGTCGTCGTAACTTTCTACAGCTACTTTGGCTCTTTCTCCCGGCTCGCGCACAATCTTTTTGATGGTGATCAGACCGTCAAATACCTCTGGAACCTCTTGTTCGAAGAGTTTTTCGAGGAATTCAGGGGCTGTGCGGCTCAGGATGATCTGAGGTGAGTTGTTGCGCAAGTCCACTTTATATACCACAGCACGGATGCTATCGCCTTTTTTGTAGTGATCACTTGGAATTTGCTGGTCTTTTGGTAAAATGAGTTCGTTGTCCTCGTCGTCCAGAACCAGAATTTCTTTTTTCCAAACCTGATAGACCTCGCCGGTGATGATGTCACCTACGCGTTCCTTGTATTTCTGGTAAAGGTGATCCTTCTCCAGATCCATAATACGGCTTTGGAGGTTTTGGCGCATGGCCAATACATTTCTTCTGCCGAAGTCTTCAATTTTTATTTCCTCAATCAATTCTTCACCCACCTCGAGGTCAGAAACGATCTTTTGCGCAAGGCTCACCTCGATTTGTGCTACTTCGTCGTCGAGTTCGCCATCGGCGACGATCTCACGGGTACGCCAGATTTCAAGGTCACCGCGGTCTGCGTTGATAATGATGTCAAAACCATCATCAGCACCCCAGCGCTTGAGGATCATGCCGCGGAATACATCGTCAAGAATGTTTGACATTGTTTCGCGGTCAATGTTTTTGAACTCTTTAAATTCGGAGAAGGCCTCCAGCAGGTTAATACCCTTCATTTTTTCATTAATTTGAATTTGGACATTCCGTAACAGGATGCCATTTGGGTTTTACTTAATTATTTAAATTGAACTACAATTTTTGTCTCTGTTATCTGGTCGAAAGGAATTTCCACCTCTCTTTCCACCAGTTTTTTTCCTTTTTTGCCTGGAACTTCTTCTTTGGCTGCAGTGTGCAACACAATTCCCTTCTCATCAACTCTTAGCAACGGCCCTTCCACTTTGGCGCCTTCGGTAGTTTTAACAGAAAGCGTTCTGCCCATATTTTTGAAGTATTGCCTACGTACCTTGAGGGGTTGTCCAACGCCTGGAGAAGAAACCTGAAGTTCAAAATCTTCCACTTCGCGGTCGAAAGCCCCTTCAATATGGCGATGCACATCGCGGCACATCTGGATGGTGAGTCCGCTGTCGCAGTCGAGAATGACTTCAATTTTGTTTCCGGGGCGCACGTGAATGTCCACTACAAACTGATCTGTATCGACCAGCTTCTCTTCTACAAGTTGTGATATGCGTGCGGTTGTAATCAAAAAGGGTAAGCCATGTGGCGCTGAGTAAATTCCCATTTATCTCAATGGGGGTTAATAAAAAGAGGGGCTTAGGACCCCTCTTCACATCTATCAGTGCCAAAAAGCGAGGCAAATATAGGTAGAATAGGAGGGTGGCGCAAGTTTTTTGCTAAAAGTGAGGTGGAATGGGGCTGATAATCAGCTTTGGAGGGGGAGTTAGGTTGAGTTAAAAGTGCGGAATGCACAGTTTTGATTTTGAACCCTTGTTTTCAGGATCGGATTTTCTTAAAAAAATAACGGAGGAACAAAATAGTTTGTTAACCGAGATAATTGAGGCTGTATTCGCTTTGAATTGTCAAAGTGAATTTAAACTTCATCAAACATCTTCGGAGACGAATTTAAGGTATGAGGATTTTTATTGGTTTTTCTGAAAGGAGATTTGATTTCCTTCTACGAGGTGGATATTGTATTCTGATAAAAAATTAGCTCTTTGTGAATTGAAAGACGCTTGAATAGGTCTCGACACTCCGTTTTTAAAGCAGATTACAGCTTTGGTTGCATGATTCGACAAATCAATATTTTTATCTTTAAAAACCAGTATTGTGGTGGCAAGTTGCTTAACCGCCGTTTTTCTTAATTCATTCCTGTTTTTTCCTGTTTTTATTTCCACGAAATAGCACAAGCTGGTGTCAAAAATAACGCAGTCGCACTTTTTAGTTTGGTCTGTGAATAGACAATGGTCAGTTTTAATGATGCATATTTCCTGACTGTTGGGATTTAATACCTTAAGCTGAAAGAGTTGATCAGATTCAGCAATTTGAACCGGGTTTTCATCTTTTTCGTCATAAATGAATATTTCCCGGCTAGAAATACTTACATAGGAGGACTTCGTCTTGCACGCACATGAGACATATTTACAATCCCCAAAAACAGCTTTAAGTGATTCGATATTCATCCCATTAAATCCATTAAAGCGTCAAAATCCTCAGTGATTTTGTCCGATGCTTGATCGATAAAATTATCTTCGATTAAGCCGGTTTGTTGATTAAAAATTGATCTGACATAGCCATTTTCAATCTGGTATGCAGTGAATGATTCCGGATCAATGTCAGCATTAATAATTCCCCTAACAGTCTGGGTACTAATTTTAAGAAGTTGTCCAAAATCTTCTTCTGGTGACTTTAGCCTCGCTTTTGCTATTAGTTTTTTAATAACCTGTGATGCGTAAAGTAAATTATTTAAAGCAGATAATATATAAGGACTGTGAGTTGTATAGGTATGTATAGTGCCGAAGTCTTCAAATAAGGGATCCCTTCGATCCGATTCTAAAAGTTTTATTAAGGCATACTGAGCGGAAGGGAATAAATTTAATTCCGGTTCTTCAATGACAAGGGAATGATGGCCTGTAGCTTGCTTTTTTGCGTATATAGATTCTAGAATTGGCACCACACTTTGAATTCCTGAGGCAGATTCCGAAAGCTTTATGCTTTTTCCTCCCTCCAAATAAATTCGCTCATCTCCATCAACGCTCTTATAAGCCAAATTTTTCTGTATAAAGTCTAATGGGAATTCTTTGGATGATAGTTTTTCTAACTCGGCCCCAAACGATAAAATATGTTTTGGTATGGGAACATTATTCAGTATTAAATTGAAAGAAGTTTTTTTAATTATATTAATAAAATTTCTTTCTGAAGGAATGTATAGAGCTGTATTTGTGCTTAAGTCATTCTCAATATCTTCTATGATATATATAATTTTTAGAAGATTATCCTCATTTAAATCTCCCAAAGACTCGTAAAATATCGAAAGCGTAGAAAAATTCTGTTCATACTTTATTTCGTTTAGTATTTTGGCCGCTCTCAAGCTAAAAAAAATAAATTTAAAGCCAATTTCAACTAATTCTTTTTTAATTATCTCCACATTCGTGTTGTAATCTAACGATAGCTTTTTTAGGTTTTCAATTTTCGCTGTCAGTTTTGCTGTATAGGTCAGTGTTTCGTTCCGGTAAATCAAATGATGAAGTTCTGAATCAAAATAGATTTCAGTATCTGTGGTTATAAAAGATCTAATGTTATATTCTTCAAGAGCATTAAGAAATTTTTCGTATGCGCTCTTATTGCTCAGGGAATTGTTTTCGATATGATGTAAATCACCCTTCCCCAGGAATTTTCTTGGGGCCTTCAGTATGGTGTATAGCTTCGCAACGGCACTTTTACCAGTTGCTTGTGCGCCAATAAATACGTTGACGTTTTTTAGAATAATGTTGGCCTCTTTAATCGGGCCAAAATTTCTTATATGTAAATGTGATTCCATTGTTATCAAATCAAATCAAATTGATGGATGCAAATCTAGGGCATAAATATCAGGAGCTCAACAAAACAATGAAATGTGCGAAGCAACTGCTCTCTGGAGCTTTGTTCATTATAAAAAACCCTCCCAAATTTCTTCAGGAGGGTTTTTACTAAACCTAACCAATGTTGCCTGTCATGTGGAGGTAACCACCTGGGGCAACAATTATCTTACATCGGGCGCAAGGGGTTTTGCTTTTTCAGCACCGCTTTTGCCTTTTAAGAATCTCGACAAACGCGCCTTGGTCATTTCGCTCATTTCGTACATTACCGGAACCAATATCAAAGTGATGAAGGTGGCGAAACTCAAACCGAATACTATTGTCCATGCCAATGGTCCCCAGAAGGCTACGCTATCACCACCAAAATAAATCTTTGGATCGAGCTCCTGGAACATCGTAACGAAGTCGATGTTGAACCCAATCGCCAATGGAATCATACCCGCTATGGTGGCCGTAGCGGTGAGCAAAACAGGCGTCATACGCACCCTGCCAGCTTCTACAATGGCATCATGAAGGTTGTGACCTTCTTCGCGGAGTTTATCGGTAAATTCTACCATCAGAATTCCATTTCTGACGACGATTCCCGCCAGCGCTACAATGCCGACTCCTGTCATAATGATAGAAATTTCCATATCGAAAATGGCCAGTCCCATCAATACGCCGATGATACTGAATATAATTTCCGAAAGAATGATAACTGTTCTTCCAATGGAGTTGAATTGTGTAATTAAGATGAGTAGAATCAATCCTAAAGCCACCATACCAGCCCAACCAAGGAAGGCCGCTGTTTCTTGTTGCTCTTCCTGTTCACCGGTGAGGTTCACCTGAACACCTAATGGAATATTGGTGAAATCGGCTGCTGCGGCCGTAATGGCTGCAACAACTTCGTTCGGATTAAAATCAGAAAGTACATTCGAAGAAAGCGTAACCACACGCTTTTGGTTTTTGCGTTTGATACCCGCATAAGTGGTGGAGTATTTTACATCAGCAAAAGCAGAAAGAGGAATCTGACGGATGGCACCTTGCATATTCATATCCCTGTAGGTAATCATCAGGTTTCTGATTTCTTCGATGTTGTTGCGTTGTGCTTCTTCGTAGCGGATCATAATGGGGAAGTCGTCGTTCACATCTCTGAATCGTGAAACTTCTTTACCCAAAATTGCATTCATTACTTCACTGCCCATTTGGCCTGTGCTGATGCCTTCTCTATTGGCTCTTTCGCGGTTGATGTCAATGATGATCTCAGGTTTGTTCAACTGCAAGTCAGTCTTTAATTCTTCCACACCTGGAATACTCAGTGAATCCAGATGCCTTTTGAGATTAATGGAGGCCGTCATGAGGTCTTCAAACTTGTCGCCGCTGATCTCAATATTGATCGGCTTCGCCACAGGAGGTCCACCTTGTTCCTGATCTACAGCAATCTCAACACCAGGAATACCTTGTACACCGGCACGGATTTTTTCCAGGTATTCTGAAGTACTCTGACCATTCCTTTTCGAAAATTCGACAAAACCGACACCCACTTTGGCTTTATGTGAGTAGGTCGCCCTGTCATCTTGTGCTTCGTTGGCTCCAAGTGCCACGTTGGTAATTACCGATTCAACTATCGGGTTCTTTTCGCCCAGTACACCATAAATTCTTTTTTCAAGAATCTGCGCCACGGAGTCGGTCGCCGCGGCACTTGTGCCTACAGGCAATGTGGCATATACGTATACAAAGTTGGGTTCGCCTTTTGGAAAGAATACTACTTTGGGACTTCTCGCTGCTGTAATAAACAAGGTAAGAATGAGCAAACCAATGGTGCTGAAGAAAACTGTTTTGGGTCTTTTCAATGCCCACTCCAGGAATCGTGCATAACGCGTTTGCACAGCAGGCCATAATTTTGTCTGGAAGGTTTTGATAACGCGTTCCAATAAAAATTTGTAAAGCAAATAAATAATCAGCATGGTTACAGTGAAATTACCAGTACCAAAACTTCCTGAAGCATAGAATACGGCGGCCATTACCAGCATGATCACTACGGTGATGGTTATTCGTTTTCTCTTTTTCTTTGGCTCAACGGCTTCGTGATCGGGGCGCATAAAATCAACGGCAAAAACCGGATTGAGAATATAGGCCACTATCAATGAAGCAGACAAAGTAATGATAAGCGTAATAGGCAGGAATCGCATGAATTTTCCAATAACACCACCCCAGAAGGCCAGAGGAACGAAGGGAGCCAATGTTGTCATTGTACCAGACAATACAGGAAGGAAAATTTCGCCTGCGGCTTTCTTAGCCGCTATCTTAATCGGGACTTTTCCGTTGTCGTATATGCGGTGTGTATTTTCGACGACCACAATCGCATCGTCTACTACAATTCCCAGTCCCAGCAGGAAGCTGAACAATACAATCATATTCATGGTAAATCCGATTCCGGGAAGAATCATGAATGCAATAAACATGGAGAGCGGAACAGAAAGTGCCACAAACAAAGCGTTGGTAACACCCATGAAGAACATCAGGATAATCGTTACCAGAATAAATCCGATAATGATCGTGTTGATCAGATCGTGAAGTGTGATTCTTGTAGAGCGCGCTTGTTCGCCTGTTACCACTACAGATAGGTTGTCCGGAAATTCAGAGCTTTTCATTTCATCAATGACCTCATGAATTTTATCTGTGGCATTGATAAGATTTTCTCCACCGCGTTTGATCACATTGAGTGTGATTACATTTTTGTGGTCAAGCCTTCCGTAACTTTCCTGTTCCTTGTAACTGTCAATGATCTGAGCAACATCTTTCAGATAGACCTTGGCACCCGACATTGAGTTCACCACAAGATTTTCCAATGTGGTCATATCTCTGAATTCACCGCTGATACTGATAGAGCGCTGCATGTCGTCCATGTGTACACTACCACCGGGAACTGATATGTTTTCATATTTCACAGCCATTTCAATGTCGCGCATGGTGAGTTTGGCCGCCTGCAACTTGTACATGTCCACATTGATCTGGATTTCGCGGTCCAATGCACCGACAATATCTACACGCGTGATTTCTCTCATCGACTCAATTTTGTCTTCGAGGTCTTCGGCGTATTTTTTCAATTGTGCCAGATCGTAATCACCAGCTATGTTGACGAACAAGATCGGCATTTCGGAAAATTCGACTTCCTGAACGGATGGTTCCTGTGGCAGATCTTGTGGCAAATCTTTTTTCGCTTTGTCCACCATGTCTTTTACCCGTTGTTTGGCCGTGGCCACATCCATGGTGGTATTGAACTCTACAATAACATTGGAAAAACTCTGGATCGAATTGCTGGTGAGTTTTTTTACACCTGCTATTGATTTGATTTGTTTTTCGAGGGGTTTTGTCACCAGGTTTTCCATATCCTTCGGAGCGGTACCGGGATAGATCGTGCTGACATAAATGGTTGGAATAACAATATCCGGAAACTGTTCTTTTGGAATACTCTGGTAGGACAGAAGTCCTGCCAGGGTAATAAAAGCAGTGAGCAGATATATGGTGGTCTTGTTGTCGATGGCCCAACTGGTGGGTCGAAACTCTTTGAATTTTTCAAGCATGATTACAGTGTTTTAGGATACTTAAAATTTAATTTCCATTCCATCTGTAATATCCAGTTGGCCTGTTGTAACTACCTGATCGTTTGGCATAAGGCCCGAAGTAATTTCTGCTTGTCCGTTGTAGGTAATTCCGATGGTGATGTCTTTTCTGCGGGCGATCATTTTATCACCTTCTTTCACCGCCACGTAAACAAATGCGGAAGTACCAGAATTTTGAATGACGTTGATGGGCAATACGATAGCATCGGCCTTTTCGTAGTCAATAATCTTCATAATGGATGTCATATTCGGGCGATACTCACTGTTGTCTCCTGTTATCACAGCTTCAGTTGTAAACGTCCGCGTGAGTGTGTTGATGACTTTAGCTACATAAGAAATATTCGCTTTTACTTCTTTGTTCAGATCGGGGAAGTACAGTGTTACGGCATTTCCTCTTTTCACCTGACTGGAGTATGACTCTGCTACTTCGCCTTTAACTTTTAGCGTAGAAAGATTTACAACCCGGAAGGCAGGGTCCATACTCATGGCGGAAGCCATCTGGCCTATTTTTATTCCAACATGATCCACTGTACCGCTGATGGGTGATTTGATGCGCGTCATGTCGATCTGCTCTTGCAGGGTTTCGATTTGTTTTTCGAGATATTCTTTCTGTGTTTTTGCCTGAAGAAACTGAACTTCTGAGCCAATTTTTTGATCCCAGAGTCTTTTCTGACGGTCGAACAATTCTGTAGCAAGTGCAAGTTGTGGTTGCATAGAATTGAGTTGCTTGATGTAGATTTCGTTGTCGATCTCCGCCAGTATTTGTCCGGCTTTTACCATATCACCTTCATTTACATTGATGTGTTTTACAAGCCCTGGAACTGTGGGTTGAATGTTTACGTTTTCCTCAGCATCCACCTGTCCCTGCACGTCAATAAAGTGTCTGAACACTACGGGAAGTACACTCGTTACTTGTACGTCCTTGAATTTGCTCTTTCTTGCTGTTGTATCAAGTTTTGCAATTTCATCTTCGAGCGCCTTTATTTTAGTAGAGATTTCATCTTTACTCTTTTTGAGGTCCGCTAGTTCGGTCTTTTTTTGTTCGAGAGAATTTCCTCCCTCTTTCTTTCCGCATGAGGCCAAAATCAAGGCGGAGATTAAAATGATAAATATATTTTTCATAAGTGTGTGTTATCGTTGGTTAGTACTGGTTCAGAATTTTTTGAATGCGATTTTTAGCGTTGAGCAGTTTCAGCATGGCTTGCACATAGGCACCCTGAGATTGCAATACCTGAGTATTTCTCTGTGAAATATCGAAGCTGGAAGCCACACCTTCTTTGTATTTGATTTGTGTGGTATTCAGAATTTTTTTCGCCAGATCGAGATTTGCTTTTGAAGAGTTATAATCCTTCAAGGCATAGTCGTATTCAGTGCGTGCGGAGTTGTATTCCAATTGGCTGGCTTCTTTGGTAAAGGCCAACATATCTTCCATTTTTTTTACTTCTACTTCGGTTTTTTTAATGGTCTTTGCTTTTGTACCGCCGCTAAGAATGGGAACACTTAAGTTCACACCCAACATTTGATTGGGGAACCATGGTTTGCTTGTGTCGAAAATGTTGAATTCGGTTCTCTGTGCCTGAACATTCAGGTTGTAGAATGCCGCCAGAGTGGGCAGGAGCGCAGCTTTCTTCGAGCGAAGGTTGAGTTGTTGCATGTGCAATCCACCTTCTACCAGTTTGTAATCGGTGGTGGTTTCAGAAGAAAAAGGAAGGCTCAGAAGATCACTTGTCTGAACAAGTGCATCACTTGAATCGGTGAGTTCGATTTCAGTTGCAAGTGGCATTCCGATGGTGAATTTCAATAGGTCTTTTGTGAGTTTGATTTGTTGCTCAGAATAATTGATTTGCTGGTCCAGATCGTTCAAGGTGAGCTGCAACTGATCAATGTCAAGCTGTTCTACAAATCCATTGGTAAGAAGGGCCTTTGTATCATCAAATATTTTTTGAATGATCACTTTCGATTCCTTGAGAAGGCTCAGATTATCTTTTGCCATCAACACCAGAAAATAAGATTGTGCTGTTTTATCCTTGACATCTTTCTGCGATTTACTTACCTGATCGCTTTGAAGTTCGGCGTATGCTTTGGCGGCTTCCAGTCCTACCAGCCATGTGCCATTGAACAACAGTTGCGATACACTTAATCCAACAGATGCATTGTGCGGAACACCAAACCGAAGGCGCAGTTCCTGACCAGGGGCACCAAAGCCATCACCGGGAACGATGGTAGTGGGCACAGTGAGGTATTTGAAATACTGCGCGCTTGCGCTTACCTGCGGAAGACCGATCCCTAAGAGCTCATCTGTGGCATACTTGGCAATCAGTTCGTCGTTGGTGGTACTTTTAACTGAAAATGCATTTTTTGCTGCATAATCCTGAGCCTGTTGCAGCGAAAGGCTTTGCGACTGTGCGATGCAGTCAGGTTGCCACATCACCAGAAGCGCTGCAACGAGCAGGCTTCGGAGGATGTTTTTGGTGTGAATTGGTTTCATACGCTATATTTCTTTTGTGAATATGGTTGGTTATATTTTTATGGATTTCATTTTTTCAGTGAGGTACTCCAGCCCTTTAGAGCTGGCAATTCCTCTGATGTGGTATTTGAAAAACTCAGAGTATATCTCGGGAAGTTTGAATTGAGATTGTGGGAAGAGATGCTGATCAAAGATGACATCAAGTCTGCTGATATACATTTTGGCTATGATATCTGCGTTGAGGTCCTTTCTGTAGAAACCTTCGCGCTGACCTTTTTTCATGTTCATGTACGTGCAATCGAAAATGGCCCTTTGCCGATTGAGCATCATATCGTGGTGTACAGTGGGGTGGTATTTCTGTATGTCATAATTAACAGAAGGATGAATATTCTGGAGAACATCCAGCACCCATTTCATGATTTCCAGATTCTCATCAATAGCGTTAAGACCTTTTTTACTGATTGCTTTTATCTCGCAATCTTCTTTTGTACAAAAGGCTAGAACAGCCTTGGCAACCAGGTCTTCTTTGTCCTTAACGAATTGATAGAGAGTTTTTTTGGAAATACCCAGGTGGCGGGCCATATCGTCCATATTGACGCTTTTTATGCCGAATCGCATAAAAATACTAGCCGCTGTTCCAATGAGTTTGACTTCTTTTTCTTCCATTTCGGCGGCAAATATAAACACGATTTCCACAATGGAAACGATTTAACACAAAAAACGTTTCCATTGGGATTATTTTTCTGGTGAATTGCCTGAAATGGGGCGTGAAGTGTTGAAACCCAATGTTAACAGGGGTTTATCGGGAGGTAAAGAAATTAGGTTGGGAAACGATTTTGTTAGAGAACCCTACGACTTGGCTGAATTGAAAAAAATAGATTGATATTACACGGAAGTATGTGACAAGAGCATTTTCGTGGCTTGTAAATGTGAAATTACTTTAATCAATTGTGGTAGGTACACAAATTATATTTTAAACCGTTGATTTTAAATGTCTTTCTTATTGAGGTGAAATTTTCAGGAATCACCAAAGTCATGTTTTGAAGCATGCTGTTCCGACCTGTTACTCTTGATTATCTGACCAAAAACTAACTACATTCGCATTAATTATGGCCGTTAAAAACAATTTTTTGGATCAGATTATTGGTGGAATTGAAACAACCCTTTCGGAGGGTAAGTTTCAAGACTACGAGAGCGCTATTGTTGAACTCAAAGATCTTTCAACAGGTACAGAGTGGACCTCTCTCAAGGAGACCGTTTGTGCCTACCTGAATACAAGTGGTGGCTACGTAATTTGCGGAATTCGCGAACGCGATAAAAAATATAGTTTTCCTGGTTTTGACAGAAAAAATGAGGGGAAGATTATAGAATTGAGAACAAGATTCTTCCAGAATGACAACGACATATTTCCCGATCTATCTGAAAACATCGGATTTGACTATAGGACATTAAGTGGTAAAACTGTAGCAATTATTACTGTAAGTCCTTTAAGCGAAGACCTAAAGTATTTGAAACTAGGTAATGATTATTACGAAAGAGTACTAACACAAGACAAAGTAATTCCCTGGGCAAGGATCATTCAGCATCAGGAGTACAAAACCGAGTTGGAGTACTCAAAAGAGATAAGCCCGGTTGCAAAGGCCACTATTAATGACTTGGATTTGGATAAGATTAACCAATTCATCATTAAAATTAATGCAACGGGTAAAAAGGAAACGGTAAAGAAAGATCTTTCAGATGCGTTAGATTTTTTGATTAGACGCTACTGCGTGTATGCGGATGGAGCAGTAAGCGTTCTTGGGTTATTGCTTTTTGGAAAGGAACCCTTTCACCACCTTGAGTACAGAGCAGAGATTGATTGTTATTTCGAAACTGGAAATGAAATCGGGAGGGATAAAAAGTTCTTTCAGAATGATGTACTCAACCTGATGGACGATGCTTTTTCATTCGTTTGGGGCCATATTAAGGTTGGCACAACTTACATGGGAGGAGGGCGAAGCGAACCCGAGTTTCCTGAGAAACTGGTTCGTGAGATCGTAAACAACGCACTAGCTCATAGGGATTATACCGTCAATAAATTTATAACCATTAAAATTAATCCAGGAGAGAGTATAGAAATCAAAAACCCGGGTGGTTTTAAGCAAAAGATGCTTATAACCGATACGTCTTCAGAATGTGAAATACGGCGAATTATACCTGGAATGCCGGAAACAAAAAACCCCAAGCTTGCCAATGTATTGAAGGCATTTGACAAAATTGAAAGTCAGGGTATTGGTATGGCAACATTGGTTAGTGTTTGTTTGGAAAATCAGATAGACGTTCCATACTACGATTTGTCTGCCCCAGACACTATTGCGTTGGTCATTCCTTCGGGTAAGCTTATTGACGACGAAACCGAAAGATGGATTGATTCTTTTTATGAATATTTTAGGTATAAACTGGGAGGAGTAATTACCCGGCAGCACGAGTTAGTTTTAGCTTACCTTCTCAAGTCAGAGAGGTTGAATAAAAGGCGACTTTACACCATTCTGCTTAGTCCTGCTAACAACCACTTTGATGTGTTGTTCGACTTAAAAAAATCAGGTCTTATTTTAGAACATGCATCCGCAAGTACAGAGCAAACTCCGGTGTATATATTGCACGAGGAACTTACCGCAATTGACTACGGTCCACAGATTGAAGAAGAAACAGGGAAGTTATTAATAGGTTTAGAAGATACCTACAAAAGAGTTTTAAATATTATATACAGATACAATCGCTATAATGCGGAGTCAATCAAACCCAACAAAATTACACCGGAATTGTATACTCAAATCTATGGTAAAACAGTAGTTCCCACCACATATGAAAGTCTTGGACGCAAAGTAAGAAAGATTTGTGCAGATCTTCTGAAAGCGGATATTTTATTTAAAAATGAAGATAAGTCATATAAAATAAAAGGGTCTGTTTAATATTGATTATTTAATATTTGAATAGACGTGAATTAAGCTTTCAAATGATTTAAACCCATCTACAACCCCAACCCATCAATCATCCCCTCATCAACCTCATTCGCCAGGGTAACCTTGAGCCGTGGTTCCATTTCCATGGCCCTTTTAATAGCAAATACAGCCTCTTTATTTCTCGCCCAGCTTCTGCGCGCAATGCCATTGTTCACGTCCCAGTGCAACATACTTTTTAATCTTCTTTCACTGTCTGCCGTGCCATCGAGGAGCATACCAAATCCTCCGTTCATTACTTCGCCCCAGCCCACACCTCCGCCATTGTGCAGGCTTACCCAGGTAGCGCCCCTGAAGGCATCTCCCACAAAATTTTGTACGGCCATATCTGCGGTGAATCGCGATCCATCATAGATATTAGAAGTTTCGCGGTATGGTGAATCTGTGCCCGACACATCATGGTGGTCGCGGCCCAAAACTACCAGCCCGATTTCTCCACTGGAAATAGCGTCGTTAAATGCCTTGGCAATTTCCATTCTGCCTTGCGCATCTGCATATAAAATTCTGGCTTGTGAGCCTACGACCATTTTGTTTTTTCCGGCCTCTTTGATCCATTGTATGTTGTCAGCCAGTTGTTGCTGAATCTCTTTGGGAGCAGATAATTTCAATTTCTCCAATACCGATTGAGCAATGCGGTCTGTCTTTTCCAGGTCTTCAGCCTTGCCGCTACAACAAACCCATCTGAAGGGCCCAAAGCCATAATCGAAACACATCGGACCCAAAATGTCTTGTACATAACTTGGGTACTTAAATTCTCTGGGTTGAAGACCTTTCTTCATTTCATCGGAAGAGGCTACATCAGCACCAGCGCGCGAAGCTTCCAGCAAAAAGGCATTGCCATAGTCAAAGAAATACATACCTCTGGCGCTGTGTTCGTTCACCGTTTTTGCATGTCGGCACAAACTTTCTTCTACCCGTTTATGGAATAATTCAGGTTCGTTCGCCATCATCGAATTACTTTCTTCGTAACTCAAACCCGCCGGATAATAACCTCCGGCCCATGGATTATGAAGTGAGGTTTGATCGCTTCCTAAATCTACGGATATATTTTCCGCATAAAATTTTTCCCAGACATCTACCACGTTACCGATGTAAGCAATGGAAACAATTTCATTGTTTTCTTTTGCTTTTTTTACCCGTGCACAAAGTTCGTTCAGATCGTCAGTAATGATATCTACCCAGCCCTGCTCGTGTCTTTTGTGGGCGGCTTTCGGATTAACTTCTGCCGTAACAGAAATACAACCCGCTATATTTCCTGCTTTTGGTTGAGCGCCGCTCATGCCTCCCAGTCCGGCTGTCACGAACAAGAGTCCTTGTGCCGGAAGTTCGCTCACGGAATGATCGCCCCGCTGTGTTCGAAGTTTTCGTGCAGCATTCATTACTGTAATAGTGGTGCCGTGTACAATACCCTGCGGACCAATGTACATATAAGATCCGGCAGTCATTTGTCCATATTGTGTTACACCCAATGCGTTGAATTTTTCCCAATCATCTGGTTTGCTGTAATTGGGAATCATCATACCGTTGGTCACTACTACGCGCGGTGCATCGGCGTGTGAGGGAAACAATCCCATGGGATGGCCGCTGTACATCACGAGTGTTTGCTCTTGTGTCATTTCACTCAGGTACTTCATAGTGAGAAGGTATTGCGCCCAGTTTTGAAATACTGCACCATTGCCACCGTAAGTAACGAGTTCGTGTGGATGTTGCGCAATGGCATCATCCAGGTTATTTTGTATCATCAGCATAATGGCTGCGGCTTGCTGGCATTGTGCCGGGTATTGGTCAATAGGCCGCGCGAAAATTTTGTAGGCCGGACGAAAGCGGTACATATAAATTCTTCCGTAGAGTTTTAGTTCCTCAGCAAATTCCGGAGCGAGCACGGCATGTTGTGATGCAGGAAAATAACGCAGAGCGTTGCGCAAGGCCAGTTTTTTTTCTTCGCCAATCAGAATTTCTTTTCTCTTCGGAGCGTGATTGACATTGGCGTCAAATGCCATGGGTGCAGGCAACTCTGAGGGAATTCCTATCCTTATAATCCTTTGAAATTCTGCTGTCGAAATATCTTGAATGGTAGTAGACATATTTTTTTATAAAAAAAGAAATAAGTTTTTAAAACGAAACGGCAAGTGCGGCTGTAAAAGCAAGCGCTTGTTGAACAAGGTCACCATTGCGTTTTTCAAATTCGTAATTGGCGCTGTGATAAAGGCGCGCCTCACCGCGCAAAAGTAGATGTTTGTTGAAATTATGATCCAAATTAAGGGAAAAAGAGGTTGTTTTGAATCCATCGTCATAAGGATTGATTACAATGACTTCTTTGTTGTCCACATATTGTTCGGCCCTCATAGCCAACGCCGATTTTGCGCTAAAGGCATATTTGAACACACCCATCCATCCATACCACTGTTGCGCATCCCAGTCTTCAGATGTTATATCTGGCTGATTACCAAAATCAAAACAACCTGAAATCTGAATTTTTTCCGTGGGTTGGGCAGTGAAAAAGAAGTTGTGAAAAATACGTGCTCCAAAGTCGGATTCCGGACTTTCATCACCCAGATAAAAACTATAATTCATGTTCAACTTGGGGCCAGGCGTCCAGACAGCCTGAGCACCAAAGGCAGGAAAATAATCACCATCCAGCTTGTACATTCTCTGCCATCCATTCAGGAGGAGTCCCACCAGTTTTAATTTTTCAGAAGCAGATGTATAAGTAAGTCGAACTCCGGTTTCGTAATAAGGCGAATTTTCGGCCACCAAACTTCTGGTGAGTGTAGAGTTGTCCTTTCCAATGGCGCTTTCCAGCCCTAAATGAGAAGGGAGAACACCCAGGTCGAGCCAGACATTTTTCGATTTGGACACCTTCACTCCGATATTCGCTTCGTAAATATGCTGAAGATTTTTGGGTTCTGTAGCAAGATTTCTTTCTGCATAGCTACCCGCCATTAAGGCAATATTGGTTCTTGCATTACCCTTGTTCCATGAGGCTTTTAAATATCCGATATTCAGGGCCAGTTCTCCGGTGCGTGTGTAGTGGTACAAGAATTCCGGCCTGCGATGCTGGTCATTTTCGATGTCGTCATAAGCACCATAAAACTCCAGATAACCGGAGACTTCAATGTTTTTTATTCTGGAAACTATTGAGGCACTGTCGCTCTGTGCCAGCGCAAAATTTACAAGGCTACAAAGGGCCCACAGCAAAACCAGACGGGTTAAGAATGAAGGTATCATTGCGCGAATATGCACCGGACATCACCCAAAAAAATCAATGTGATTATTTTTCTTTGAAACGACCTGTTTTTTTATCGAAACCGTATGGACAATGCCTGCAGCCGCTCTGGCAACAATGGCCACGCTTGCGGTGATAGGCTTCTGTGAAAATGATATAACCCTCTGGACTATAGTAATAATCCTCCGAAATCGGTTTGATCGATTCCCCCGATCCGGGTTTGTTTTCGTCCATTAGAGAAGTTAAGGTGCGAAGATGATTAAATTTTTGTAACAATCAACCAATTCAAATGTTCAGAGCAGATATTTGTACCATGTCCATTGATATCGAAAAGCCCGCTATACAGCCTATAAACCAACCTTTTTTAAAAGAAAAAAAGATTGAGATCTATGTTAAAAGGCTTGATCTCATTCACCCTGAAGTTGGTGGCAACAAGTGGTACAAACTCAGGTACAACATTGAGAAGGCTATTGCAGAGGAAACCGGCACTTTGCTCACTTTCGGCGGAGCCTGGAGCAACCACATTTATGCCACAGCAAGTGCCGGAAAGTTGCTGGGCATCAAGACCATTGGCATGATTCGCGGTGAGGAACCAGTCGAACTCAGCACTACCTTAAAACACGCCAGGGCATGTGGAATGCAATTGGAGTTTATCACCCGGATGGCTTATGAAGAAAAAGACACAGAAGACTTTAAGTCTTGGCTGCGCGATCAATACGGCTCATTTCACCTTGTGCCTGAAGGAGGTTCCAATTACCTCGGTGTGAATGGCTGTATGGAAATACTGGAGCCCGGAGAAGAAGCACAATACGACTTCATTTGTTGCGCAGGTGGCACAGGCGCAATGGCAGCGGGAATCTTAATGAGTTTGTCCGGTCACGCAAAACTCCTTTGTTTTCCGGCCCTCAAAGGAGGAGAGTTTTTGGAAGGAGAAATCAGAAGAATGATCGGTTGGTTTACCTCGGAACCGGAAGTAGTGCAGGATTATATGTCCCCGTTGCAATTGATCACCGACTACCATTTTGGCGGCTATGGAAAATGGAATCAGGAGTTGATTGATTTTATTTTCGATTTTGAATCGAAAACAGGAGTTCCATTAGACCAGATTTACACAGGAAAAATGATGTATGGAATTTTGGATTTAGCGGGCAAAGGTTTTTTCCCTGATGGAAGTAGAGTTTTGGTGGTGCACAGTGGTGGCTTGCAGGGGCGGGAGAGTTTGGGGTTATGAATTAAATGGCTAATTCACTTTTCGGATAATACTTGCTACCACGGCTTCTCAAAGGAAACTTTTTCAAATGGTTTGCCTCTGTCTTTAAAAAGAGTCGGGGCTGTATTTTTCAGATTCAATTGATTTTTTTCACCAAAAATTTTGGAGAGAAACGCGATTGGTGTGAGAATAAAAAAGAAGACAATACTGAGAATGATATTGGGTACAATAAGACTTAATACCCACGACAGCTTCATCCAGAGATAATCGATCTGTTTGGCAAGATAAACTGATATGACACCCAGAAGGCCTATAACAATTGCCGTTATCAGAGGCCATTGCATTTTGGTAATGACATGCACAATGAGCAAACCCACCGTGATGACCAGCACTGTTTTGTGCGGTTCTGATTTGTTTTTCCCGGCGGCCATCAGATCAGAATAAAGAATAAATAAATGGTCCGATCGCACTGCCACCGCCAAATACGACCAGTATTCCGATCAGAAGCAGAATAATGATAATTGGTGCAAGCCAGATTTTTTTGCGCTCTCTCATAAAACGCCACATATCTCTTAAAAACTCCATTGTATTGGTATGGTTTAGTTACTCTTTTCTAAATAGTATCTTTTCTTAAGTTCTTTTGCGATCAATTCGCTGGTATTCGCATTCGGATGTGGGTCCGGATTCAGGGTATGCTGGGATCCATAATTGATATACGAAGTAAGATCGATACAATCGATATCCATTTTAGCCAATTCATCTTTGAATTGTGTTAATTCCTCCTTTGTATAGTTCACATAAGTGGGATAAATCAATACATAAAAATCATTTTTTCCAAATTGTTTCTGATATTCGATTTTCGACTGTTTAATCATTTCGCAAACAAGATTGACATGCGTCTTGTTGATTTTGAGTGGAAAATCTATTTCGAAATACTTAATAATATTCGTCTGGTAAATGTACTCGTAAATTTTTGAAATAAGATATCTGCCGTTTTTAAACATCCCGTCCCTCACAAGGTTTTCTCCTTTCATTTTGTAATAAGGAGCTCCTGACAACCAGCCGCAATAGCCATTCATTGGCCCTATCGAGCGGTACACATGGCCCCAGAAGAAGACGTAGAATGCCACGCCATCTTTTTCCGGTACCTGTTGGGTGAGATTTTGGTATTGAAGTCGTGCGAGCATGTGGTTGGTTCCATATCCGGGATAGGAATAACTGTAAGAATTGTATTCGCCCGACTCTTTTTGAAAATAATAACCCAATGTCTGGTTATCCTCCAAACCTTCGCCAAAAGCGATAGAACATCCAAAAAACAGAGCGTGTTTGTTTTTTAAAGAGTCGTGATCGGGAGTGGTCCGCTTGCAATAGTGATCGACGGTGTATTTCACATCATACACGGTATCGCTTTCGTTCATTAAAACGTTATGGTATATACTGTCTGCATAAGGAACAGATCCAACATTCATTGCGATATGATCCGGAGGTACGGGGGGCAGACTGAAGTCTTTTTTAACCGAACCCGGCATACCCAGCAGAAAAAAGCAAACGATTTCAAGCAGAACAACAAGGTTCAGGGTAAGCAAAATATTAGAAAGAATATACCTTTTTACTTGTGTAAAGAAAACGAATAACGAACCGAACACCAGAAGGAATCCGATGTATCCAAGCAACCTTATCCAGGGCGCAATATCGTATTTTCTTGTAAAGTACAAGGCCAGATAAAGCACGAATAAAAAAGAACCCAAAAGGAAGACAGCCGTGGTTTTGGGGTAATCCTGCCTGTACTTGATTATTTTCCGCATACTTAATCCATTTTAAATTTCACCATCCACTTGTCTTTGTTCTGCCAATCGGGCTGATCCGTTTTGCAATATACAAAATCGCCGACAACCAGATAATCCATCTCTGTACTCATAAAGCAGCGATAAGCATCATGTGGAGTGCAAACTATGGGCTCGCCCCGCACATTGAAGCTGGTGTTTACCAAAAGGGCACATCCGGTTTGGGTTTCAAAGGCTTTAATGAGTTCCCAATATCTGGGGTTGGTTTCTTTGTGTACTGTTTGGATGCGCGCAGAGAAGTCGAGGTGCGTAACAGATTGAATGTCGCTTCTTTCGAAGTAAAGACGATCCCAAAGGGGAAGGTTGTAATAATTTTCCGGAAGTTTTTTTCGCTGGTCTTGTTTAACCGGAGCCACAATCAGCATATAGGGCGAATCTACTTCGAGCTCAAAATAAGTAGATGCTTTCTCAGCAAGCACTGAGGGTGCAAATGGCCTGAAACCCTCGCGGTATTTAATCTTCAGATTGAGTTTCTTTTGCATTTCGGGATTTCGGGCATCGCCAAGAATACTTCTGTTGCCCAATGCACGAGGACCAAATTCCATTCTTCCCTGAAACCAACCCACTACATTTCCCTGGCTGATTTTTTCGGCAACAAATTGAGTCAAAGCCGCAAAATTCTCATAATGCGTAGATTCTGCTTTGACCTTCTTATTCATTTTAAGAATTTCATCTTCCGAATATTTTGGACCCAGATAAGAACCCTTCATTTGATCGCCCGAAGTATTCATTATTCTCGTTTCATCAAAATACATCATACCCACGGCAAGCGCTGCACCAAGCGCGCCACCGGCATCACCGGCGGCAGGCTGGATATAGATGTTTTTGAAAATACCCTCTTGAAGAAGTTTGCCGTTTGCCACGCAATTAAGTGCCACACCACCGGCGAGGCAAATATTTTCGCACTGGGTGATGCGTTTGGCTTCAAGTGCCATTTTTATCACAATTTCTTCGGTAACAATTTGAATGGCCAAAGCAAGATTGCAATGTTTTTGTTCCAGATTGGCTTCAGATTCTCTGCGACAGAAACCGAAGAGTTTTTCCCAGAGGCTGTCTTTGGCCATGCGCAGGCCCGTGGCGTAATTGAAATATTTCTGATTGAGCCAGACAGAACCATCTTCTTTGATATCGACAAGTTCTTTTTTAATGGTATCAATGAATTGGCTTGTTTCAGGTGCTTCAGGATTCCCATAAGGAGCGAGCCCCATTAATTTATACTCACCAGAATTGACAGTAAATCCCAGATAATACGTAAACGCACTGTAAAGCAGGCCTACCGAATGAGGGAATTCCATTTCTTTGAGTATCCGTATGTTTCCATTCTCTCCTATACCAATAGAAGCTGTGCACCATTCACCTACACCATCAATGGTAAGCACAGCAGCTTTTTCGAAGGGCGATGGAAAAAATGCACTGGCCGCATGAGACAAGTGATGTTCGGAAAACAGGAGCTTGACTTTTTTCTTGTCGTAATTACTCACTTCTTTCAGCCCATCGAATATGAGTTTTTTTAGAAACATTTTTTCATTCAACCATACCGGAATGGCTTTCAGAAAAGACAGCAACCCCTTGGGTGCAAAGGCATAATAAGTTTGAAGAAGTCTTTCGAATTTGAGGAAAGGTTTGTCATAGAATACAATGGCATCCAATTCATCGAGATGAAGTCCGGATTCTTCCAGGCAATATTTGATAGCCTCTACCGGAAAGTCTGGAGTGTGTTTGTCCCTTGTAAAGCGCTCTTCCTGTGCGGCAGCCACTATTTCACCACCGATGGTGAGCGCGGCGGCGGAGTCGTGATAGAACGCTGATATTCCTAATATCTTTTTCATTGAGTCGTGGCGAATTCTCAGGATCTCACATAAGGAAACTTTTCTCAATACATCCTGACAGGAAGATGATTCTGAAATTCATTCAAAACCACAAGTGCGTAGTCTCGGTTAAATCACTTTGTCCGGAATGCAGGAATGTAATAGGGTTTCATTTTGCAAAAATCGGGTAAACAACGATATTCATTCGCGACGGCGAATATAGCGGAATATCATCTATTGTTACAGCGTTTTTAAGCAGACTCTGATTAATACCAATTGCCCTGATTTATTGCACCATGAGAAATCCGACAATAACCCCAATGACCACAGAAACAACTACCAATGTAGTAGTTCTGCCCCTGTCTTTATTTACCCGTTCATTCACCTTTTGGGTGTCGAAATGTGCATCAGATTGTTTAGCACTTATGGCTGCAGAGGATTTATAGAAAACAGCACTGCATCGGTAACATGAACTCAAAACATCTGCCCTGCTTTCTTCGGTGATGTGTACGATATTAGCGCCTATTGCGCAGCCTTCATTTTTCAGTATTTCTATCGCCTGAGCTTCGTTACAAGACGCCGAAAAACCTGTATCGCCCAACCTTATCTCTCCAAGCTTTTGCAGAGAATCAGATGCAGGAAGGTTTTTTGTCACTACAATATCACAAGTTTTGTAGTAAGTTTTATTGATGTCGTAGCCTGTACGTGTTATTTTATGGGTACAACCCGAAATGCTCAGAACTACAATAGAAAGAAATAAAATTGTTTTCATGGAGGTGAAATTTTCGATTTTATGAAATGCAATATACTACAAAATTTAACCCTACTTCCTCTTTATCCATCCCTCCGGATTCTGCGCCGTTCCAGCCTCAGAATTCACTTTCCATATTTCGAAGTGAAGCGTATATTCTTCGCCATCATAAAGTACTGTGCCCAGTTTTTGTTTGAGGCTTACTTTATCTCCGACCTTCACACTTACGGATGCGAGTCCCGAATAAACTGTTTTGTACGTGCCGTGCGTGACAATAATATTTTGCCCTGCACCGGGAATATTAAAAATGGAAGTGACAGTGCCCGCATAGATGGCCAATACCGACGCATCTTTTTCTGTCGTGAAATCGATACCATTGTTGTTCACTTCAATTCCTGTCAGCGATGGGTGAGGCTGTCGTCCAAATCGCGATGTAATGAGTCCCGCAGATACAGGCCAGGGAAGATCTCCTTTGTTGCTTTCGAAATTGGTATTGGCCAGTTTTACTTCCGGAGCAAGTTCTAATGTTTTTGGCGCAGCGGCAGGTTTTGCAGTTGAGCCTCCCGTTTTTGCTGTAGTGCTGGTAGAAGTGCTGGCCGTTGCATTGGCTGCTGCTGCCGCTTTTTTGCGGGCCTCTTCGGCCTTCTTGCGCTCGGCCTCTAGTTCCTGTGCAATAGCTTCTTGTATTTTTGCAGTCAGCTTATCCCGGTCAGCCTTTTGTTTTTTCTGCTGATCGCGCAATTTTTGTTCTTCGCCTTTGAGTGAGGTGAGTTTCTTTTGTTGCTCGGTTTTGTTCTCTGCAATCTGATCTTTCTCTTTTACTTTTTTATTGGCGAGTTCTTCTTTCTGTCTTCTGTCGGCTTCCAGACGTTCGATGTTGTTTTTGATTTCAATCTGAGTGCTGGTAATCTGGTCAGCTTGTTTTTTTCGCACCATCGCATAGCGTTGGATCATTTTGAATCTTTTGTAGGCCTGATTGAAATCGTCAGAAGCGAAGAGATACATCATACGCGAATAAGAACTGCGGTTTCGATAACCATTGTAGATCATCTTGCCGTATTCTTTTTTCATGTCCATCAACTGGGTGGTGAGCGATTTTACATCTTGCTCTTTTGTGCCAATTTCGCCCTCAATGTTTTTGATATCACCTTCAATGCTGTTCAGTAATTCTTCCCGGAAGGCTATTTGTTCGCTCAGCATCTGAAGTTGCGCGGTAGTACTCTTTTGCTGTTTCTCAGATTCTTTGATCAGCTTTTTGGTCAGTTCTATTTTGTCGTTTATATCATCGCGCTGTTTTTGAAGGTCTTTTTTATTTTGCGCCAGCATGTGAATAGCAGGAGCCATGATTAGCATCAGGAATGCACTTACCACGAGGGTACGAAGAAATTTTATCAGAGAAACTTTTTTCATATTGAATCCCTTCTTTGGAAACCATCCGGAATTTCAAAAGGAAAGTCGAATGTTTTGTCGGTTACAAGTTTGTTTATTTCGAAGGTTAATTCTTGTCGGTTGTCAAATCTTGTGGTCTTCATCAGGCATTTTGAAGGATAGAACTGCTGTCCGGATTGGTGGAAGTCGCTGTAACGAACTTCCATTGTGCGTTGTTTGATCAAATCATTGAAAACGGATTGAACCAACCTGTAATTTTTTGGTTCAAGCCAATACCTCGAAACAATCAAGTCATCTTCTGCCCGTTCTACTGTTCTTTTGTAGCGCGGATCATTGGGGTTTACCACAATGGTGTCTCCTTCAAGTCTGCGATCGTCTACTCCCACTACCCTCCTTATTTTTCTTTTGTATTTCGAAATAAGCAAATGCAGGTTGTTATCGACTTCACTTCTGAATCGACCCTCATCTTCGTCGAGGCCAATTGCATTGCCAATCAACAAATCCTGAAGCATATTAAAATCGAGGTCAGTGCCAACAACGTCAGATATCACCTGAAAATTGCCTTTGTAGTAATACTTGTTGTCTGGAATTTTGGAGATATACCACAAACTATCAGGTGTAACAAGGATGCGAAAGACTTCAATTCCCAATGCCGGAGAGATGGTAATCCAGATAGCGCTGTCTCTTCTCATGCGCACATTGGCTTTGAATCCCTGACTATTTCCCATTGTAATAAACTCGGCATCGAGTTTCATTCCGATCCAGTCGAATTTGAATTCGTTGCTTTCATATCGCTTCAACAGGTAACCTGAGGTTCTGTGCCGCGTGGGCTCTTCTTTTTCCACAACCCCTTTTTTGGAAGAACAACTTGAAATAAGGAAAGTGGCAAACAACAAAAAAGTAACCGCGATAAATACACCGCGAAAATTTTCTGATAGATGAGTGGAGTATATCCTTTTCAAGAATTAGTCTATAATTTTTTGTTGCGAAATTTTTTGAGCAAGTTGCGAACTTCCTCCTCCGGCATTTTGTGCTGCTTTCCATTGCTCCAAAGCCCCCTGAACATTGCCTTGCCTGAATAGCGCGTCACCAAGATGCTCCAGTACTTCTCCACTGGTTGATCCGCCGTGTTCTATTGCTTTTTTCAGCCAGTTCACGGCCTCTGCGTAATTGCCTTTTTGGTAAAGTATCCAGCCATAAGTATCTTCAAAAGAAGTATTGTTGGGCGAAAGCTGATTGGCTCTTGATGCCATTTCTTCTGCTTTATCCAGTTTCACTTTTCTCAGCGAAAGATAATAGGCATAATTGTTCATCGTAAAGACGTTGTCTTTATCCAGCTTTAAGGATTGTTCGAAAGATTCGTCAGACTTTAAATGATCGTTGAGATAATGATAGCATTCTCCGAGACTGGAATAAAATTGCGACAACATCTTATCATCTTCTATCACCAGCTCTTTTCCGATGCCCAATGATTCAATTGCCTTGGCATAATTTTTTTTGCGCTGATGTGCAATGCCATTGTATAAATAATATTCGGGCTGATTGGGAAATAGTTCCATCGCCTGCTTAGAGTCCGCAATGGTTTCATCTGTAAGATTCAAGGAAGTTTCAATAGCAAGGAGTTGCGTCCAGATAATGTTTTTGGAAGGATCAAGCTCAACAGATTTTTTGTACATGTCCCTGGCTTCTTTGTCCTTCATGTCGCGGTAGTAGAAGTCGCCGTAGATAGAATATGCTTTCGCTTCTTTGGGATGATTTTTAACCGTAAGATCAAGAAGCTCGTATGCTTGTGGCAAATATTGTTTATTCGAATTGGTCAACGAGTAATACTTCAGCAACACACCCATTTTCTGATCAATGTTCAGGTCGGTGGTATTAAAAGCAAGTTTTAGTTCCTCATAAGATTTTTCGTTATTGCCTTCAGCGGCATAAAACTCCGACAATTGCAGATGTACCATTCCATTATTTGGATCAGATTTGATCATCTCATCCATTGCGCTTTTGGCTTTTTCAACATTGCCAATCGATTGATAGAATTGTGCAGCTCTTCCCCAAAAGCGCGGCTCTGTCGGATAGGCGCGGGCGAGGTCTTCCAGCTCTTTGCCAGCTTTATCGGTTTGTTTGAGTTCTAAATAGAGTTTGTGCTTTTGCATCGACAACTCTTCATAAGGCCCAACTTGTTTTTCGAGTAAGTCATAAGTTTCTATGGCGTCCTGCGCCTTGCCTTCATAGAGTTGTGACGTGGCGATCTGATAAAGAATATTCGGATCGTTCGGATTGAGTTTCGCGACCTCTTTGTAAGCCTTTGTGGCCAGCGGATATTTCCCAATGGCCATATAAGAATCACCCATAAGCAATTGATACCATGCATTGCCGGGGTCTATAGAACTGGCTGTTTTGGCATGTTCAAGGGCCTCGCCGGTGCTGTTGTTTTTCAGATCAAATTTGCCGAGCTCATAGTGAATTACAGCACTCTTAGGGTTGATCGCAAGGCATTTTTCAAATCCGGCATAAGCCTTCGTTTCATTGCCTTTGGCCTTTTCAAGCTGGGCTGCAAAGAAGGCTTCCTGAAACTCTGTGTTGACTTGCGGACTGAGTTGGTCGGGTTCCTTATGGTCAGAAGTATTGTTGTTGCCCGCTGTTTTCTCTTTGCTCTTACAACTTGTAAAGGCAATGAGTGCGAGCAGTATGTAAACAAATCGTAGATTCAATGTGCTCATTCTTTAATCGTGGAATAATCTCCAAGGCTTGTTACAACTGGTGTTCTGTCATAAACCGATTGTCGGCCCAGCATTGAGTTTGCAATGTTAGCGCCTGTTATTCGGGTATCCTGTTGAACGATACTGTTCTTAATAACAGAGCTTTCAACTATCACGCCATCGCCAATAGAAACACCGGGACCTACAATACTATTCTTCAGCACCACATTTTCTCCGATAAAACAAGGCTCAATCACCACGCTGTTCTCCATTTTGAGTGAAGCAGAAATCCAGGTTTTGTCGGCTTTGTATCCGAGATATTTCGAATTCGTATCCACCATGGCGTCTTTGTTGCCGCAATCCATCCAGTCTTGCACGGTGCCGGGCGTAAAACGCGCTCCTTTTTTCACCATATTTCTCAATGCGTCAGGAAGCTGGTATTCGCCGCTGTTCATGATTTTATTATCGATGAGGTATTGCAGCTCACTTCTAAGTTTTTCGCCGTCATTGAAATAATAGATTCCAATCATGGCCAGATCCGAGACAAATTCTACTGGCTTTTCCTTAAACTCAGTAATCATACCTTCATCATTCAAAACCACTACGCCGAACTGACGAGGATCTTCTATTTTTTGTACCCAGAGCACACCATCGTTGCGGGTGTCTAATTTGAAATCTGCGCGAAACAAAGTATCTGCAAAAGCCACCGTAACGGGCCCTGTCAATGCAGAAGCCGCGCAGAGAATGGCGTGAGCCGTGCCCAGTGCTTCATCCTGATAGTGAATGCTTCCTTTTGCGCCAAGACTTTCAGCTACGCGAATGAGGTTCTTCTCTACTTCTTCGCCGAATCTTCCGGTGACATAAGCAATCTCATCCACCTTCTGGTCGCTGATCGACACAATGTCTTCCATTAGTCTTTGTACAATAGGCTTGCCTGCTATGGGCAACAAAGGTTTGGCAGTGGTAAGTGTATGTGGCCTCAGGCGTTTGCCCATTCCGGCCATGGGTACTATTATTTTCATTTTGATTTAAAGCTTTGTAAGGGTGTTTTTTTTAAGGAAAAAATTGAGTCAAAGCCTGAATCAATTTTTGCCGGTGCTTCCAAAACCGCCTTCACCGCGGATGGTTTCTTCGAGTTTTTCTTCTGATTTCCAAACTACAGTGTCGTGGCGGGCTACAACCATTTGGGCAATTCTGTCACCGTCATTGATCGTCACGGGTTGGTCTGATAAATTGACCAGCAATACTTTTACTTCGCCGCGATAATCTGCATCGATGGTGCCCGGTGAGTTCAGCACTGTTATTCCGAATTTGAATGCCATTCCACTGCGCGGCCTGATCTGGGCTTCGCTTCCGGCTGGCAATGCAATAAAGATTCCGGTGGGAACCAATATTCTTTGAAGCGGTGCCAATAATAGCGGAGTGTCGAGGTTGGCTCTCAGATCCATACCTGCCGAGAATCCTGTCTCGTAGGATGGCAGCGGATGTTTTGATTTATTTATGATAGAAACTTCCATGGTAGAATTATCCTTTGAAGGCGGGTTTTCTTTTTTCCATAAAAGCTGTAGTTCCTTCAATAAAATCATTGGTTCCAAAGCAAAGTCCAAATTCTTTTACTTCTGCATTGAATCCGTTGGTTCCGGATTTAAAACCGGCGTTTACCGCCCTGATGGCTGATCCGATGGCAACAGGTGAATTGGTTGCGATTTTATTGGCCAGTTCAAAACATTTATCCATCAACTCATTCATTGGCACCACATAGTTTACCAGTCCCCATTGCAAGGCAGTAGGAGCATCCATCATGTTGGCCGTGGTAATCATTTCAAGGGCCTTGCCTTTTCCTACCAGTTGAGCCAGGCGCTGTGTGCCGCCATAGCCAGGAATTACCCCGAGCGAAACTTCCGGAAGTCCCATTCTGGCTTTTTCGGAAGCCACTCTGATGTGGCAACTCATGGCCAGTTCAAGACCGCCGCCGAGGGCAAAGCCATTGACAGCCGCGATGACAGGCTTGGACATATTTTCCACATAATCGAAGAGGAGTTTGTGGCCTCTTGCGCTGAGCATGCGACCTTCTTCTATGGCAAAATGTGCAAATTCTTTGATATCGGCGCCGGCCACAAAAGCCTTTTCGCCACTTCCGGTTATGATAATCGCGCGTACTTCACCATTTACATCGGCCAGTGACAGCGCCTTATTCAGTTCGTCGATTGTTTCGCTGTTCAGCGCATTCAGTTGGTCCGGGCGGTTGATGGTGATCACCAACACATTGTCCCGAAGCTCGGTCAGCAGGTTCTTATATGACATATAGAGTAGAAATAATTGGCCACGAAGATATTTCCAATCAAGGGTATTTGAAGTACCCAGCCCCAAGGGATTTTAACAAGTGGGGAATATTTCGGATAATTTGTGAAGAAAGGCCCATCATCATTGGTCTTTTGAGTGAAAATATGTGGAGCATTTGGTGGGCATTTGCGGATTTTGAGAAATGCCTCCGGCCGCCTGTCGGGTTGGGAATCTTATGAAAGCCATTTTGGCCAATGGTACAAAACGCGGCTATGGGTTAACATTCTATCAATTCTTATAATGGAGTTTAATTCCTTAATGAGAATGATTATCTTTGAGGAATTATTCGCACAAAATGTCCGGCTATTTGGTAAACGGAATTGCTGCAATCATAAAAAAAGAGATGAACGATTTTTTCAGAGAAAAATTAAAAGAAAAGGGATTGAAAGTTACACCGCAACGTGTAGCCATTTACGACGCCATTGTGAATTTAAAAAACCATCCGACAGCTGAGAATGTAATTGAATACATCAAAGTAAATCACCCGAATATTTCTGTAGGTACAGTATATAAAGTTTTAGAATCTTTGGTTGAGAACGAACTTCTGAAAAAAGTAAAAACAGAGAGGGACATTATGCGCTATGATGCCGTTTTATCCAATCACCACCATTTATATTGTGCAGAAACAGATCGCATAGAAGACTATGAAGACGAAAAACTAAACAAACTCATTAGTGAATATTTTAAATCGAATAGAATAAAAAACTTCAAAGTGCAAGAAATCAAACTTCAAATAACCGGTAAATTCAACAACAAATAAAATTAATATGAGCAATTCAGAACTTAGCAAGTGCCCGTTTCCGCACGGGCAAATGAAAGAAACAGCGGGCAATGGAACCTCAAACAAAGATTGGTGGCCCAACAGATTGAATTTGGGAATTCTTCGCCAGCACTCCAGCTTGTCAGATCCCATGAAAAAAGGATTCGACTATTCCGAAGAGTTTAAGAAATTGGATTTGAAGGCCATCAAAAAAGATATTTTCGAATTGATGACTACTTCGCAAGATTGGTGGCCTGCAGATTATGGTCATTATGGACCATTGTTTATTCGCATGGCCTGGCACAGTGCCGGTACGTACCGCATTTCCGATGGCCGCGGTGGCGCGGGCACAGGCAATCAACGCTTTGCTCCTGTAAACAGTTGGCCCGACAATGGAAATTTAGACAAGGCGCACTTTCTACTTTGGCCTATTAAACAAAAATATGGCAACAAAATTTCTTGGGCAGACTTGATGATATTGACGGGCAATTGCGCCTTAGAGTCAATGGGTTTCAAGACCTTTGGTTTTGCCGGAGGCCGTGCAGATATCTGGGAGCCCGAACAAGATATTAATTGGGGAAATGAAACAGAGTGGCTGGGCGATAAACGCTATACAGGCGAAAGAGAATTGGACCATCCTCTCGGCGCAGTTCAAATGGGTTTGATCTATGTGAATCCACAAGGCCCCAATGGCAATCCAGATCCTCTGGCTTCTGCAAAAGACATCAGAGAAACCTTTGCGCGCATGGCCATGAATGATGAAGAAACTGTAGCATTGGTAGCCGGCGGACATACTTTCGGGAAATCCCATGGAGCTGCCAGCGACAGCCACGTGGGTCGTGAACCGGAAGCCGCCAGCATTGAAGAAATGGGCATGGGTTGGAAAAATAGTTTTGGAACCGGCAAAGGTGGTGATGCTATTACCAGCGGATTAGAAGGAGCATGGAAACCTAATCCTACCACCTGGGACAATGGTTATTTAGAAACGCTTTTTAAGTTCGATTGGAAATTAACGAAAAGCCCTGCAGGTGCTCACCAGTGGATACCTACTGACGAAAGCGCTGCTAATTTGGTAGAAGATGCACATGATGCAAACAAACGTCATGCTCCTGTTATGACTACCGCCGATTTGGCTTTGAAAATGGATCCGGTTTATGCGCCTATCTCAAAACACTTTTTAGAAAATTTTGATCAGTTCGAAGATGCTTTTGCAAGAGCCTGGTATAAATTAACGCACCGCGATATGGGGCCTATTGCCCGTTATCTGGGTGAAGAAGTTGCTCAGGAAATTTTGATTTGGCAAGACCCTGTTTCGCCGCCGAAATATGCCTTAAGTGATGGTGATGTCAGCGTATTAAAAGATAAAATTTTAGCAAGTGGGCTTGCGGTGAACCAGTTGGTTTCAACTGCGTGGGCTTCTGCTTCTACCTTCCGCGGTTCGGACAAACGCGGCGGCGCAAATGGCGCGCGCATTCGTCTTGAGCCACAAATCAATTGGGAAGTAAATAATCCGGCTCAGTTAAAAAACGTATTGGGCGTTTTAGAAAATATTCAAAAAGAATTTAGCTCAGGCGGCAAGCACGTTTCCATGGCAGATTTGATTGTCCTCGGAGGATGCGTTGCCATTGAAAAGGCAGCGAAGAGCGCAGGGCACAATCTTGCAGTGCCTTTCACGCCCGGCAGAGGCGATGCAACTATGGAACAAACCGATGTAGCCTCTTTTGCAGTATTGGAACCCAAAGCAGATGGATTTAGAAATTATAAAAACGCGAAGTCTGTTGCCGTAACCGAAGAAATGCTGGTGGACAAGGCTCAGTTGCTCCATTTAACAGCTCCCGAAATGACCGCTTTAGTGGGAGGTATGCGCGTACTGAATACCAGCTATGATGGCTCCAAGCATGGCATGTTTACGAAAAATCCGGAAACTTTGACCAACGATTTCTTTATCAATTTACTGGACTTGGGCACCACCTGGAAAGCAACCAACGAAACTGGCGAAGTTTTCGAAGGCCGCAATCGCACAACGGGTGAAGTAAGATGGACCGCCACACGCGCGGATCTCATCTTTGGTTCAAATTCCGAATTGCGCGCCATTGCAGAAATCTATGCTTCAAGCGATTCAAAAGAAAAGTTTGTGAAAGATTTTGTAGCAGCCTGGAACAAGGTCATGAATTTGGATCGGTTTTGATAATTATTATTCGATAAACGGACTTAATTTTTCGAATATAATTTCAGACGGATTTTTTTAACGCGATCTAGATATTTTTTTGAATTGCCACGCGAGGAATAGTTTTTTTAATTCAGGCATTCAAAGAAGTCGAAAGTAGAAATGAATAACCCCCGGTGGAAGGCGAATGGCTTGAGACCGGGGGTTGTTTTAGTTCTTTGTATGAAACGGTTTCAACATAGCCGGCTATTTTTTATTATCGGAATGAAAGAGGTTGACGGATTTCGCGACCTTTATATGTGAATTTTGCTTAAAAATCGCGAATTATAAGAGTTTTTTATTTTGGCCTTGGTAAAAGTGCGACTTTGCCACCAATAAAATTTTAGATCGAGGAATGAATTTTAATGAACGAAATAAATTTGCTCGTAATGAAATTTGTATTAGATTTACAATTAATAAATTGGATGAAATGAAACGCTCTAAAATGTTATTGTCTCTGTTGTTTTTGTTTGCAGGATTTCTTTCCTGTCATAGAAAGGACGATCTACCAGAAACTATTATCGGCTATGTAAAGGAGTTTAATTCTTCCCGAATGGTGCCTTTTGCTTATGTGACTGTTGGAATAGAAAAGCATCCTGATATTTTTACTTCGACATTTGAAGTAACTGATACATTAAGGGCTGATATTAATGGTAGATTTGAATTGGATCGCTCAAAGTATATGGATATAGATAATAATTGTGGATGCACTTTCGTAGCTTGTGGTCAGGGTCCAGACGATCCGAGCGGCGCAGATTATTATGATGATCATTGCTACCAGACAACTTTTGATCCCACAAACCAAAGAGATATTATTTGTCTGACTAAGACCATGGGTTTTGTGAGAATTTATGTCAATGACATAGCCCCAGCCAACACAGATTATCAGGCTGTTATGTTCAGTGTCACTGACCCAGCTGGAACTAATGGGAACCAAGCTTATCCAAATCCAGAATATAATACTCTTCTTGGCTACACAATGGGGCCCTATCCTTCTGATATAGAATTACACATTGAACTTTCAGTTATAGATGAACAAGGACTTGGGCACAGTGAAATCCATTCACTTGATACCGTACCAATTGGTTTGGACACCACTGATATTTATTTTCAATACTGAAAAATAGAGGTTCATAAAAAATGCATCAGCTACTAAAAAGCGTATTTGGAGCTCCTTCTGTGAGTGGTTAATCATTAATAACGCCCTCGCTTGGCCCAAACTCTGTAAATAACCCATTTAAACATGAAATATGAGAATAATTTACAAACTCAAAATTCTAATTTTTTTATTAGCTAGCATATCAGGTTGTTGGTTTAATTGGGGGAATTAATTTCCATTTTTGGCCCTTTTTGAATAAATTTCACTCAAATATTACGAATTATAAGAGTTTTTTCCTTTTCACAAATTGCGAGCACAACTTTGCCACCATTAAAATTTTAGATTGCGGAATGAACTACAGGAATCTTTGAATTTTAATGAATAAAATAAATTCGCCTTTGATGAATTATGTATTAAGTTTGTATACAACAAATTGAATTCAATGAAACACTTTAAAATACTATTATCCTTGTTTTTTTTGTTTGTAGGGCTCCTATCTTGCCATAGAGAGGAGGATCTTCCAGAGTTTATTGAAGGTTATGTTGTTGAGCAAGAAGGCCAATTGCCTATCCCGTTTGCATATGTTGTTACACAAAAGGAAATATTCACCGATTTATGGAATACCCAGTACCATGTGGTTGACACATTAAGGGCCGATTCCAATGGTCGTTTTCTTCTTAATCGACAGAAATACAAAGACTTGAACGAGGATTGCAGTTGTTCTTTTGTAGCCTGTGGCAAAGGAGCAGACACACAAGAGGGATTTAGTTTTTATGAAGATAGATGCGAAATGGCTAATTTCTCGTCAGCCACCACATCTCCGGTCTTCTGTACGTCACAAACTATGGGATACCTGAGGGTATTTGTCGATGATTTGGAACCATTTAATCCTGAGTTTAATTTTGTTACTAGCCAGGTTAGTTCAGTAAATTCCAGTAACGCCTATCAGGTTTATCCAAATCCTGCATACAATAGTGCTCTTGGAGTTTTTTTTGGCCCTTATCTCAATCATACGGAGCTTACTATTAAACTGCTATTTAGCGATCAAAATGGTCTTATTGATGAACTGGAACAGGAGGTTTTAGTTCACATTCAAGGGAAAGAAATTTTGGATGTTCATTTTCAGTACTAGATGAATTGTTATTCTATGATTTCGAACCCAATTTCCTGTATTTCGAAATAAAATTTGTATATTTTATTGAATACACCAAAAAAATTAAATACTATTAAAAATGAAACAACTCTTATTACTAAAGAATTATTTATGCCTAATTTTGTTATTAGACATTTGCCAAATATCTTTTGGCCAATTACCTCCTCCCTTTGCAAATTTATCTACAAATGGCCTCGAAACAGGCATCTTTTACCCAAAAGCCAACGCAATTATAAACCCACCTAGTAGCACAAATTATGATGCTGTGAGTACCGATGATTCCAGGCAGCTTTACTATCAGTTCGATAGAGCGCATAACTCAGAATCAGGACTTACGTCATGGTCTGACCTAGAAGTGCAGCTAAACTCCACAAAAAAAGGCCATGCGGCTATTCCGATAGTTATAATGGACTATAAATACGATGACATTAAGGCGGACGCGGCCATTAATGGTGACATATTCTCTTTAGACAATAATTGGTTTAATAACCCACTAAGTAATGAGTCTCCGTTTGAAGTAAAGCAAACTTTGGTAGTGCATATTGCGATGAACAAATACATTTGTCACACTCAGAAATTCATTTTACGGAGTAACCAATATTTCACGAATTTGACTTTGCCGGATTTAATAGAAATTGATTTTGATGATGGTTTGGGTTTTCGAATAGTGCAATTTGAACAGGTCCTTGAAGTTACTTATTCAAATTCATATTCAAATAGGATAATTAAAGTGCGCGTTACACGGAACGATCAGGAAAAAAAAGGTGCAGGAATCTTGAGAGGCGGGGGATCAGAATATGAGAGCCCTTTTCCATTTCCAAAACCAAGTAATGGCGCAGAATTGAACCTAGATGAGCAGAATGGTGTACCATTTTTAATTTGTGCCATTTATAATAATCAAGAATATTGTGCTAATGCCTTTACTCTGTGGAGCGACGATAATGTTCTTGATAAGCCCTTTATATTCGTGGAGGGCGTTGATTTTTCATATGACCATGAACCCCTAAGAAATGGTGATTTTGGTTGGTATCAGTTTTCAAGTGGGTTGGATCCAGATTACGATTTCGTTCAGGAAATGCCTGTATTATTAAATAGGTTAAGGGAAGAAAATTACGATATTATTTTGGTTGACTTTTTCGATGGCGCTGCATATATTGAAGGGAACGCTGAGATTTTGATTGAATTGATACAACGTGTGAACTCAGCAAAAGAAGATCAAGGAGAGCCAAATGTAATAGCTGGAGCAAGTATGGGGGGGCAAGTCACGAAATTTGCATTGTCCACTATGGAGAAAAACGGAATCAAGCATTGTACAAGAACATGGATTTCACTTGATTCACCCCATAACGGTGCATACATACCTATTGGACTTCAAGATATGTTTTCGCTACAAATAGATCATAGCCCACATCCGGAAAAACCCATAAAGTTTAAACAGGATTATTTGGAGCGCCCTGCTGCTAGAGAAATGTTATATCTACAGACTTTTGGCCAATCTCTTTATAATGATTTCTACAACAAAATGGCAGAATTGGGTTTTCCCAAATTAACGCGTAATCTTGGAATCAGTGATGGCAATGGTGATGGAGTAGGTCTTAACTTCAGTGATGGCAATTACATGCTCAATTGGCAATGTGCTCTGGGCGATATTGATTTGGGCCGATTGAGAATTGGAGCCATTCCGGGCATTTCTTCCCATCCTGAGAATTCTGGTTTCAATAAGGTAACGGCAGAGTTTAGATTTTCTCAACCATTTCCTAATTTCTATACTATTTTTCAGGTCGAAACGCATTGGATAAAGAGAAATCTTTCAAATATTCCAAATTATGATCACATGCCGGGTGGAAAGCGCAAGAGCATTCAACAATTTGCTGAGGCCGCCAATGAAGTAGTTCCAAGTGCTTGCCCAATAGAAAGTGGAAATTATAAATTATTTCATTGCTTCGTACCAACGGCGAGTGCATTAGGTATGGCCGAGCATGGTTATTGGACCAATTTCAATCAGCTATGGTTAACTGATCCTGATCTTTTTCCATTTGATGATGTTTGGATGGCGCCAAATGGGACCAATTTGAGGCACTCCGAAGTAACTTCTGGTGACGAAAGCAATATTGAATTTATTTTGAAGGAAGTATTAAATGGGCAAAACAATATTGTAGATAATTTTCTTAGTGTCATTTCCCCAAATAATGGATTATTCAATTACGGATTGAAAGGAGATAAAACTCTATATGATGTTACTGTAACAAATGGAGGTAGGCTAATGCTCAATTCAAATGCATTGACCCACTATCAAACGATTGATGATGGAGCACCAGACCGTCTTCTTTTGAAAATGAACACTAGTGAATGCGGCGCAGTAATTAATGTTCAAATGCTTGGGGCTATTGAACTTGGTGATATTGATGGCGTTTACACAAGTGAACTCACCCTCCGCTCACTTTCCACAATGACCATCGGCAATAATGGCTCTTTAAAAATATTCCCTAACAGCAAACTCATAATTGAAGACGGAGCCGAACTCATAATCTATCCGACGGCAAATTTACGGATTGAGAGTGGTAGCATAATTGTCAAGGCAGGTGGAAAAATAACAGTGCTTGAAGGTGTTACTACTGGTGAAACGTGCTTTATATCGCTTCTTAATTCCAACTCAGCCATTGTTTTCGACGACGGCGAATTGCACATTGCAGCGAATACTTCGCTAGAGATTATCCATGATGGTTTTGATAGCGGCTACATCGAATTCGCCGGCAACAACGAAGAAGATATTTTCCTCGGCGACAATTCCGTATTCAAATTGGTGGGTGACGGACACAATGATGTGATGCTAAAAATAAATAATTACCACAATATGCGCAATGGACAGGATGGCCAGGGTGGAATTGTTATGGAGAGTTGCAAAGTGGACTTGTCCAATCATGGCGGAATCTGCACAGACCTTAAGATGAATATTTACGACGTTATTTTCGAAGATGGCCAGCCGAACGGAAATAGTGACGAGGGTGGTTATGTGCAGGTCTGGAACAACAATACCTGTATCTTTTTTGGTTGCGACTTTGAACACGCCGACCTCAAAACGTACAATACACACCTTGTACTCAATGGCTGCAACTTCAACCACCGGCAGTCAGGTGTTGAATGTCAGCAAGGCTACTTTCTGCTGAACAATTGCTCTTTTGAAAGTTGCCATATAGAAAGCAATGGACTGGATCAATTCAGTTCAATGGCAAATTCTGTTGTCCATGCA
>JANNEQ010000028.1:0-13927 GCA_031378885.1 Flavobacteriales bacterium | reverse complement strand
TGGCTCCAGGATTTTAATTCCCGCAATATCTATGGATGTCATTTCTATCATCTTCAAAAATCTTTGGTAGACCTGTTTATGGTGGACACAATGAGATACTAAGTACAAATTTAGGGAGGTAATGAGCTAATACCGATTTGGTATCTGTTTTAGTACAATTTGCGCTGCGCTTGATTGCACTAAACAGCTACTCTCCCGGTATTTACCACTGTATGATTTCATCTACGGCATGGACTAAATTAAAATGAACATTGGTATAACATGCTCATTTTAGATTCATTTAAGTGCTTCCCGGCCGTGTTTGCAACTCGTGTCTGGAAGTTCCGTCTAAACTGACCAGCAAATTCCGTTTCAAGTTGACCGACGTATTCAGGCTCAAATTGACCACCTAAAGTTAACTGTGTGAATTGCGCATTTGTCGCGGGCGATATTGGGATAATATTTCAGCACGGCAATTTCAAAGTGTAGAGTATTCGTTCGGAACCAATTCTTTACTTTTGGCCATGCAATGTATACGAAATCGAATATGTGCTTTTCAACAGCGAAGATAAAATCCTTCGTCTCAAACTAAAAACAGGCGAGCGCTGGGATAGATTACCCGGCTAACCCCGCACTTTACCAAAGTGATACACCCCCGACAACCCCATATACACTACAATTGCTATCGGCACTGCCGCAAAAATCGAATGCCAGATAATAAAAGTAATTACAGGCAGAAGTAAAGCCGTGATGATGCAGGTCAGTTGAATTTTGTTCTCTTTAGAGGGGCTTTGATGCCCCCTATAGGCAACGATTAACACTGTGTTTCTTAACTTTTTTCGGATACGCATCAAATTTTTACATCGTGATACAAGAAAAAACTTATTAACAAGAGTCGAGGTTAGCTTTTTTCTAAATATCCTTGTCCAAGAAAAATTAGGTTTCGAGTTAAACCACTTACGGAATAAACGACCCACTATCAGAGAATATTAAATGAGAATTACTTTATCTGCATTGCTCTTTTTTTGTAGCTTGGTTTTGTTCGCTCAGAACGAATACTGTAGTGATTCTCAGAAGCAGAAAACGGAAGATAATAATACTCTAAGCGCTAGACAAACATGCCGGTTTTACAATAGATCGGTTTCCAGAATACGGAAACTCACAAAACGAATTCAATCGTGTAACGATATTTATCTGCTTAACTTTTCAAGGTGTGAGGACCTTATTCTCCATGGGGTTTGCTCTTTTGATAGTATTGCAGCAGAAGCGCTAATTCAAGACGCATGGTATAGCTTTAACAGGTTTGAGAACATAGTTGGGCGCGAATCTTTGCTGGAGCCGGGAGGAACGTTTAATGAATTGGACAGTTTAACGAACGCGATAGAAGCTTTAGATTCGGCTGAAAACTGTTTATGCGAATACAAGCAGGCATTTTGGACCGAATATAGTATTTTGCAAAAGGAGCTGAAAAGGAACGAACTTATTTCAGCTTATATCCACGAGAGAACAGCGTTCATCAATACATATCTTGGAGGATATGGCGGGCTCAACAAAAATATTGGTTTAATGAATAATAATCTGGGTTATTTTAATGCTCAGGTCATAGAATATAAGTCTTTGTTCGGTGATAAATCCAGAATAGAGAATATTGTCCTATCTTACATTCATTCAGCGCCTGAGTTTAGTCAAATTGCTGCTGCGCCTTCACCAACGGTCAATTTATCGAATACCCTGCCATCCATCGATGCGGGGAATCAGATTCAAAATCCATTAATTTTGCTAAGAGCATTATTGGGCGATAGCCAGACCGAGAAGAAAACACAATCAATCTTGCAAGGCGCTGATCCGATCAGGAATCAAGTGTCTGCTGTGAGTACGGAGCTTTCAGAATTGATTGGACAGGCAGATCAACCAGGTGATAGCATTAGAAGCCCTGTTTCTGTTAAATCAATTGACAACTCCGTTGGAAAAAAGGAAAAATCGCCGGAGAGTTTGAATAAGCTGAAAACAAAGCGTTTTGTTGACCGCATAAATTTCGGCTCTAATTTCCAAGCCTCCAGGCGCAATGCCTTTTTTCCTATTTCAGGAGTTATTGCAGGCCAATTGGCCTATCAATTTTCGCCCCGCATTCAGCTTGGTTTAGGCTGTTCCTGGATAGTGGGCTTTAATCAAACAACTAAATATGAAATGGGTGAGTTTCCGGTTTTTAGCTCCCTGGCATCTAATGGTACTGGTCTTCGTACTTTCTGTAATTATGGGTTTACATCGAGGATATCAGGAAGTTTCAACTATGAACTGAATAACCGACAAACGGTGATTTATTCGGAGTTTCAGAACAGCCCTTTTGTCTCAATGAAGTGGAATACTTCTTTACTCGCAGGTCTGAAATTTAGCCTCAGTAGCAAATCGAAAAGTGTCCCAATATTCGAATTGTTGTATGATATCAACCACCATAGAACAGGCCAACCGGCTTTGGTTTTTAGAACGGGCTTTCAGTTTTATTCAAAACACAGCATTAGAAATTAGCATATTATGAAAACACGAAACCATTTTTTTGTTTTGACTTTATTTTGTTATGTCATCAATCTAGATGCATTAAATTGTCAAAACCAGGCCCCAGATCTTGCCACAATTGCTATGCAATATGCGCCAGACCCACCAGATCATACTTTTGAAGACATTAACGCTATGTCCGAAAAATTTACTATATCAGCCAACGAGTACAATGGGCAAGTTGGAGTTACTATACCACTTGCGAATCTGGCAATTTCTGATTATACCATTGACCTATCACTCAACTACAGCCCGGGAGTTAAAATCCGATCTGTATCCTCTTATTTGGGCACGGGTTGGAACCTTCAATATGGTGGAGTGATTTCACGACAGGTAAGAGATGAGTCGGACTTTGTGCCAGATATAAATCAATCACAATGTGGCATGCTGAACTATCCTGAACCTAGAAGATTCATTGTGAGTTTAGCCAATAACAGCCAAGGTACGTGTGATTTCAGTTATTCGCCACCATTGAACAACGGACAAGAGTACCATTTGGATTATAATGATCTTGTCAAACCGCATAATCTTATTGACTCAGAGCCAGATATTTTCACTTTGTCAATTCCAGGGTTGAATGTGCGATTTGTATATAGGGGGCAAAACAGCGTAATATTCGAATCTGATAGAAGCATTCGAATAATACAAAGACCGTATGAAGAAGATGGTTCGTGGATAATTCAAACCGATGATGGAGTGAAATACTTTTTTGGTACTGACGCGAATGCAAGAGCGAAGTCCAATCTCGGTAGTGGTCTTTTAACATCTGCATGGTACCTATCCAAAGTTGAAGTTCCATCCGGTAAAACAATTGTTTTCAGTTATGTCAAAAATAACCTGAACGTGGGTTGCCCGCTATGTAAGGATGGCTCTTTTATTACGTTTGCTCATGTTTTTGCAAATGAACCAGATGAATTAATTTCCCCAAGTGGCGTTGTGAGCAATGAAGTAGTAAGGCCAACCGGATTGTCTTTTGACAACGGTGATGTTATTTACAAAATTAATCTTTCATATGAAAGTAATAGAAGTGATCTTGAATTTTACGAATTGAAAAGTATCGAAAAAGAAGTTTATGATATAGAATCCCAAACAACATATAAATTATTCAGATGTGAGTTCAACTATGATTTTGACCCCAATAGACTTTGGTTGAAAGAATTGGTTTTTAGCGGTTTCAATAGCGATTCGCAACAATGGCAGACTAAACCTGGGTTTAAATTCGAATATTATTCAACGGAATTTTTACCGTCAAGAGACTCACACGGAATGGATCATTGGGGATATTATAACGGCCATGATGAAAATCAAGGACTGTTTTCATTAATTGACCCTTTTGGACAACATCACCCTATGTTTACATCGGTCAGTGCAGATTTTCATGGTGATAGAAGCACTAATCCGGGTACGATGCATTATGGATCACTTAAATCGATGACGACGCCGCTAGGATTAAAAAGTACTTTTGAGTACGAACCACATGAATTTCTGCTTGGTGGAGCAGATCGAACCGGTGGCGGAATCAGAGTGTCAAAAGTCATAAAGCAAGACGTTAACTCTGGGCTAACTCAGACAGATTATTATACTTATCTTAAGGATCCGTTTGACCTGAATTCGAAAAGTTCGGGTATTATTATGCAATCTCCACAATTTGTTTATTATTATCCAGTGGATCACAGGACTATTGATGTCACTAAAACTACCATGTACCTCGTAGCTAATATAGCCATTACTTCAGATAACTTATTTGCTTCGGCTAATTCGGCTCAAGGAGAACTTGTTGGCTATAGTAAAGTCTGTGTTTCAAATCAATCAGATTTTTCAAATGGATGCACTATTCTGGAGTTTTCCAATAATGCAGAGGAACGTCAGGGCCAAGGCTACTGGCAAGGAATGACCGAGCTCCGGGCTTATAGTGAGGTAGGAACTCCTGTCTCGGTTGAATTCAGGCATGCAATTCCCTCTCGTACTTCTAAAGCCACAAATGGCCAATTGATCAGACAAACAGTATATAAATCTGAAAACGGTCAGATGAAGCCACAAATGAAAAAGGAAAATACATACTCCGCAGTGAAAAGCAAAGATTTTCAAGGTTTCAAATTGTCGGCATATTATACTCCTCAGTTTAGTGGTGATATATTGGCCAGTTCAGCGGGCCATGGTCTATGCGCCTATTACCAACTCTGCAATTACGACGACTACCTCACCTATAATTACCTCAAAGAAACAAAAACAGTTATATACGGCGAAGATGAATTGGCCCTGGTCTGGACAGAAAAATTCGAATATACGGAAAAAGGACTATTACAATCAAAAACGCTTGTCTATGATGGTCTGGAGAATGAGTCTGTGCAAACCAGCTATATCAATAATTCATATAACATCAATAACACGCCTTCTTCGGCTCTGCTGGCACTTAATATGAATCGCCCCGTTGGTTATACAACCAGTAAGGGAGGAAATGTATTGGAGTCAACCTTGATGGCTTACGATGAAAAAGGAAATCTCACCAGACAATATAGAAAGAATGAAGATCAAACCGGTACATGTGGAGATGCTAATGTACCCGAGGGGTATGAAAGGCTTCTAACGAATAGCTACGATGCCTCTTCCAATTTGATTTCTAAAAAAGTAGAAGGTGATGTAATGGTTTCGTACCAATACGATTTGAATATTTATCCTTCTGCGGAGTGCAAAAATGCTTCTTCTGAGGAAATTTTGTACGTGGGTTTTGAGAACTCAGATCAGAACGGTCTGCCCTTGGGTGAGGAAAACGTTATATCGCAAAGTGAAGCATATACTGGCCAGTCTTCAGCCGAATTGAGATCGGCATATTATACCCAGGGCTCGCCCAATGTGGGTTTTGAGAGTAGATTTCAAAACGTATTATCATCCAGAAAATATAAACTTTCCTTTTGGGCAAAAACAAGTGCTGTATATCAGGACGGCATGGCCAGGGTTAACATGCACGTCTGTCAAGACGGAGCTAACACATCCGTCTCCCCTTTAAATACATTTTCTCAACAGCAACTGGCCATTCCAAATACGAATGGTAAGTGGCAATTATTTTCCGTGGAAATAGATCTTGGCAGCGCGTTGGCGGGCATTATGAATAGCAGTAGCTACGGAATTCGATTTTATATCGAAAACAACCAACTGGATCAGAATGCCTCTCTCTATATTGATGACGTTCGTTTTCAACCATCCGACGCCTTAATGCAAACTACCGCATTAGATGCTTCGGGAAGAATCTGGGCCACCATAGACGCCACAGATTCAAAAATAGAATATTTCTATGACGCCTTTGGAAGATTACTCTATACCAAAGACCAATTTGGCAACATTACAAAGACGATCGACTATCACTACCAGAACGACTAAGCCATGAAACGAAAAATTATTTTTTATTTACTATTCCTTTTTGTCATAAAAACAACAGCGCAGACCGACAAAAACAGGGTGATTGTAACCACACCTTTGGTTGAAGCCCCAACGCTTCAGGCGGTGAACGATCTGGGAAGTTCAGACAAACTTCAGGTAGTGCATTACCTCGATGCTTTTGGCAGAGTTGTACAAACCATTCAGGTAAGCGAATCTCCTGGTCAGAATAGCATTGTTCAGCCATTTAGTTATGATCAATACGGAAGGCAGTCCAATACCTATCTACCCTATACCGTTACCGGAAACAATGCCGATCCAATGGAATACAGGGCCAACTGGGAAGCCGAGCAATTGCAGTTTTACCAGAATACACCTCATGTTGTGCAAACCAATTTCCCATTCGCACAAACCGAATATGTCAAATCACCTTTGAATATGCCCGCCCGGATTTCTGCTCCGGGAGAGCTTTGGACTTTGAGCAGTGGACATACACAGAAAAATGCATCAGAAACGAATGACCCTGATGATAATGTATTGCTATTAAGAGTAAATGAGAATTATGAACCAGAAGCATATACAACGTCAACTGTACAACCCAATTCAACTCCTGGTTTGATTTCACACCAAAATTTTGGAATGTATCAATCATTGGACTGGTCTTTTCACGGGGACGATATATACCCAATTGAAGACAACCAGAAGTGCTTTCAGATTAATGGTGGAGCTGAAAGCCATTTTCACGGGCCATTCACCTTTGAGGGTTTTGATGAGGGATTTATGTACAAAATGCGTTTTAAAATAAGAAGTACAAGCTTGGGTACTGGAATCTTACTCAACTGGAGAATATGGAACAACGGAACAGTATCACATTCTGGTTCATGCAATACAAATGATTATGGCAACCTCTGTATTTTATGGCATTGGATCGAAATTGATCAACTCACCAATTGTGATATTCTGGAATTTTTCGAAGCTGGGCCAGACGAAGTTGTTGGACAATACCTCCAATTGGGCGAAGTAGAAATATACAAATATGGCGATGTAATTGTTTCAAATGTTCACAAACCAGGTACCTTACTCAAGCAATCTGTAACAGACGAAAATGGACAAAAAACAGAAGAATATTTTGACATTTCGGGTCGAAAATTACTCACAAGAACCATAGGCACAGACGGACTCGTGAGCAACACCTATTTTGTTTATGATACAAAGGGCCGGCTGGTATATACCATTCCACCTATGGCGGCTCAGGTGATGATGGACAATCCGAATTTCGTTTTTAGCGATATTACAGAATACCTTTTTATCAATAAGTACGACGGCAGAAACAGGGCAACCGAGATAAAGGTTCCCGGCAAAGGCTGGTCTTATGTGGTGTATGATGAAATGGGGCGCATATTGTTATCACAAGATCCCAATCAAGCCCTGCAAAACAAGTGGACATTCTACAAATACGATGTTTTTGGCAGGGTAATTATTTCAGGCACCTTCACCCCCAATACTCCAATGAACCGGCAGCAGGTGCAGCAGAATTATGCGAGTTGGTACAGCCTCAATCCTGAATTGTTTTACGAAAAATACCTGGGAACAGGAAACTACTTCGGTTATTCTTTCCAAACCTTTCCCAATAGCAATGCCCAATTTGATATTTTAATGGTCACCTTTTACGATGGCTACCAGTTTCAGACCGATTCCAACTATGCACCTGATGAAGAAGCATTACTTGATGTAAATACCCTTGGCCTTACAACCGGATCTTTGTTAAAGGTGTTGGATGGCCAGAACAACTACCTCAAAACAGTAAATTATTACGATGAGAAAAAGCAACTCGTAGAATCTCATCAGCAAAACCTCAATGGAAAAGATGTTGTACTGAATCGCTACGACTTCGCCGGATCCATTACAGCTACAGAGCACGTGCAGGACTTTGGCAGCAACCACATCAGTGTAGTGAAGTGGTTTGAGTACGATCACTCCAAAAGGCTGAAAAAAGTTTTTTATGACCTTGGCGGCGATGCAGCGGTAACGCTTCTTGCCTTACAATACAATGAATTGGGCCAGGTGACAAAAAAGCGACTGCACTACGATGGCACGAGCAACAATTATCTGCAAACCATCGATTACCGTTACAATGAAAGAGGATGGCTTTTAAAAATCAACAATGCCGCTTTAGTGGACGATGGCGACAATCTCGAAGACGACGATGTTTTTGGAGAAGAATTAATATATTCTGATAATGGCTTCCTCACCGACCTTCCTTATTTCAGCCAATTCAATGGCAATATTTCTGCTGTCAAATGGAAGTCGAAGGCTCCCAATGTGGACGGAACCTACCTGCCCATTAAACTATATACCTTCGAATACGACGGGCTAAATCGTCTGCGTTATGCCCGCAGTGCAGAAACCACACCCAGAAATTCAGCGAATTTTAATGAGCATATTGGCGAGTATAATGAATTTTTGAGTTATGATCTCAATGGAAATATACTCACACTGGAGCGTTACAATGACGGTCAGGGAATTGATTTGCTGGATTATAACTATGAGCCGGGAAGCAACCGCATCAACTACATTCACGACAATTGGAATTGGCCCGAGCAAGCGGCTTATAAACAGTTTCCATCAGGAGTAGTTGAGCTGGATGAATACGATTATGATGCCAATGGCAACATGATACAGGACGACAATAAGGGTATTTCATTGGCCTATAACCCCATCAACCTCATTGAAGAAGTAACCAAGCCAGGCTATGATGCCGTACACTATCTGTACGACGCTACCGGCAGGCGTCTTTCCAAAACGATAGGCACGGCAGAACCCTATTATTATGTAAATGGTGTGGAGTACAACAATGGTGCATTGGTGCAGCTCTATACAGAAGAAGGAGTTGTGCGCCCTACTCCCGCTGATGCCACCAACACAACAGACTATGTATTCGATTACCACATAAAGGATCATTTACAAAACGTAAGGGTCGTTATATCCAATCAGAATGCCACCCACCGGGAATTGTTGGTTACCCACGAGGTGGTGCGGTCGGCCATAGAGGAAGGCACATTTGAGAATGTGGATGTGGTGAGAGCCGACAAGCCATTGCTCATGCCAACGGTTAACACATATGGCGCCAACAACAAGACGGGGAGATTGTCCGCACAGAACAATCAGGGCATGGGACCATCGAGGGTAATGCCTGTGCACCAGGGCGATGTTGTAGATGCACAGACCCTATACTGGTACGACGACATCGAGCCCAACACGGGCGTTCAAAGCCTGAGTCAGATACTCAGCCAGATGGTTACAGGACTTTTAAATGTTGGGCAAGGTGTATTGCCCGCCGGAGAGCAAGGCACAAGTTTATTCCTCAACACTTCTTCTTCCGCTTACCTGGGTTTGGCTACCTTTGTTAACAGCAGTTTTCAGCAAGTCGATCTGAGCCAGCCACAGGCTTTTATGGTTTGGATCAAGTTAGATGCGCGGATGAATGTAGAACAAGAACAAAGCGGTTTTTTGCAAGTCTCCGAAGGCAATACTTTAGGTACCTTACAAAAACAACAACTAATCATGAACACCGAAGGCTACCTCTTCATGTACCTCATCAACAGCAGCACCAAAAAAGTTGACTTCGACAATTTCGACATTATCATCCAAACAGCCTCAGTATTGGAAATGATGGATTATTACCCCTTTGGCCTTGCGTGGCATGTGCCCGGCTCGGGCGCTGCCTCCCGCACAGACAACAAGTTCTGGCACACCTCCAAAGAAATGCAAAGTAACGAATGGGGAGCTGGCAGTGGAATAGACCTGGAAGACTTTGGGGCGAGGATGTATGATCCGGCGGTGGGTAGGTGGTGGAGTGTGGATCCGTTGGCGGATATGAGAATGTCCTTATCATCTTATAATTATTGCAGTAATAATCCTATTTTAAGAATAGATTTAACAGGTGCACTCGATGGTGATTATTACGATATAAATGGCAACTATCTCGGTAATGATGCAATAAATGACCAAAAAGTGTATGTGGCTGATGGAGTTGACAATACAAAGACTGGAAAAGATGCGTTCATCAATGCCAGAGATTTGGGCGTTACACATTCTACATTTTTAAAACTTGCAAGTGTGATTAACCAGGAGAGCTCAGGAGATTATAAAGAATCAATGGCTATTGGAACAACTATAGTAAATGCAAAATCGAATAACGGGAATATTAGTTTGGAATCTTTAATTGGCAATTCTAATTTTACCAAAGCAATTTTGGATAAGAACTATCAGGCTTTTTTGCAGTCACCTAATAATGCAAAGTATGCAATTACGTCTTCTGTAAATGCTTTATTATATATGTCTGGGGAAAGATTCAACGCATTTGACTATTCTTACGGAGCAATACTTTGGGAGGGCGGGCAACTCGCTGCTTTGGGAGCCAACCACTACCATAGTAAATTTTATGGAATGGATGTTTTAACTGGTCACTGGCAGCAATTTAAGACATTCTACGAGAATCAAGGATCTGTAATGCTTAATACATTTGGGGTTAAAAGTGTTGCAGACATCCATTCAACGTTGAATCCTGTCTATACAGCATATTGGATTAATTCGGAGAAAAGCCATAATTATCGAATTCTTATTAGTTCAACTGTGGTTCATGGTGGAACAATGTTCTTTGGGCCTAATACAGGAGATCCACGAAATGTGAATTTCAACTGGTCTGATTTATCCAAGTATAAATAATTATGACAAAAATGAAAATTGTTTTATTAGTATTTACCCCGCTATTACTAACTTTTTGTAGCGTACATAAAAGTGATATAAAGTCACAATATACAATGCGCATATCTGTCGCAGAAGATGGTCATACTATTGTTTATTATGAGGATAAATTGATATCTGATAGTTCTACACATCGAATTGTAGTGGAACACTTTGATTCGATGACGGTTCATCAGCAGTTTATCAGACTAAATGATCATTGGACAAAAGTATTTGAAGATAGTTTTTTACCGACTGAATGTCCACGTGATTCATTGATTGATTTAAACGGTGACGGAACTTTGGAATTTGTTATTCAGCGGAGTGAGGGAATGGGAAGATTTACTGAGTTATTTTTTAATATCTATAGCAAACGTGAAAATGAAGTAATAAAAATTAATACCGACACATTGAAAAATATGGGTTTTCAGATCGAGTTGGCAACTTTTACTACTTGTGACCTAATGGATCAATGCAATGCCAAAGGAATAACATACGAGTGGAATAAGGATCTAAGTTTTTATCCCATCGAGGAACAAACGAGGGTTTGTAAAGAAGATTGCTATGGTATTTGCGAGAAAAAAACCTATCGTATTAGTGGTTCTGATAGGGAATTGACAAGACAAGATAATGGTGATATGTTGGATAAAAAGTATTATAATTTCCTGTACTTTTGGTAGTGAATTTTGAAAGTAGGGAGTATTACAATAATGCAATACTATTCTAAAATCAGAATAACTTTACAATTGTAAAATCTCAGAGGCATAACCAAACAATGTCAACTCTTCATGTACCTCATCAACAGCAGCACCAAAAAAGTTGACTTCGACAATTTCGACACTATCATCCAAACGGCCTCTGTGTTAGAGACCATGGATTATTACCCCTTCGGCCTGGCCTGGCATGTACCGGGATCTGGCGCTGCCTCACGCACGGAGAATAAGTTCTGGCACACCTCCAAAGAAATGCAGAGCAACGAATGGGGAGCTGGCAGTGGAATAGATCTGGAAGACTTTGGGGCCAGGATGTATGATCCGGCGGTGGGTAGGTGGTGGGGTGTGGATCCGTTGGCTCATAAATATTCATCAATGAGTCCTTATGTATTCTGCGGAAATATGTTGCCCAATGCTTATGACCCCGATGGCCAAAAAATTAAGATACTATATTATGATGCAGATGGCCATAAAAGAAGGGTTATAATAAGGGAAGGAGATACATTTGATGACACAAAGGCAAGATCAGGATATAACTATTATGTTATTGCCGTATTGTTATCTATTAATTATTTACTTTCTGCTGATATTGCATCCGGTAATAATATAATTGACCAATTGATTAACTCAAGAAAAACGCTCACAATACGGATGCCGAAATTTGATACTACCACAGGTGAATTTGAAGAAGACGGATATAATTATAGATCAAATACAATTGTGTGGCATCCTTTTTCTGGAGTCAATGCTACAGATTTAAACGGCCGAATGATAGATCCGGCTACAGATCAACCTTATGGTTATTCGGTTCCTGCCAATAATCAAGTTTCGCGAAATCATTCTCCCGCTTTAGACCTTTATGGAGAAATGACCCATAGTTACAGAGACTTCTTTATGCATTCTCAGTTTAAGAAAGGTGTAAGGACAGAAATGGATGAGCCTAAAACGGGGTGGAATAATATGGATGAGTATAATGCAAACGAGATGGAAAGTAATGTAGCACGTTTATTATCTAATGAAGCCGTTAGATATAAACACGCCGACGACGAACGTGATTGGGATGTTCCATACCAAGGCTATCTAAACGGTGAAAACTGAAATACTATAAAATATGAACTCCAATAAAATTCTTAAATGTATTATACTGATTCTGGTATTTTTCAAATCCGTCAACTCATACAGCCAGATCAGGTATTTATGCTTTGAGGAAAAACTTGACACCAATTATATTGCCGAGTTCAAAAGATATAAAGATGTGCCTCAAATGGTCAGAGATGGTACAGCAAAGTATCTTAGGTCAAAGAACGCCGGAGGTTATAAATGGTTCACAAGCATACGGAAAAAAAGCCGTTCCTTTTATGCACAGCGATCCATTGGTCATGTGGTTGAGTATGCAGATTTTTATGTGGTTTGTTACTTCAAGTGGTCAAAAAGTTCGGCGCATTCAGCTGGGTTTGTAATTTATAAGAATGGCTCACCCATGAAGGAATTTAACCTTCATGGGCACTTCGGCTATTGTAAAGTATATACAGCAAAGGAAATGATCTTGGAGTTGAATAATTATGATTATTTCCTTCGCTGTGACCCTGATCTCTTTAAATGAATGGAAAGAGGCATCAATCTAATACTATTCGAAATTAGAACGCTACGTCATTTTACAAAACCGAACAATCCATGAACACCGAAGGCTACCTCTTCACGTACCTCATCAACAGCAGCACCAAAAAAGTTGACTTCGACAATTTCGACATTATCATCCAAACAGCCTCAGTATTGGAAATGATGGATTATTACCCTTTTGGCCTTGCGTGGCATGTGCCCGGCTCTGGTAGCCCTTCCCGCACAGACAACAAGTTCTGGCACACTTCCAAAGAAATGCAAAGCTCGCTGTAGAGTCTGAGACCCTAAATCCCAACGCTCACTATTGACTACCTCCTCACTTCCTCGCCGCCAGCTCCGGCTCCATTTCTCTCACCGCCTGGTATAGCACCCAGCAACTGATGGCCATTAAGACGTGGGCGAGATCGAAATAATTAAACCACTTGTGGATGCTGATTTTGCCAATGTGCGCTGAGGCAGCCAATGCGGCGAGAAAAACAGCCCATAGAATTTTTTTACTTCCCGGGTCGCGTGTTCTGAAATAAATGTATCCTTCGAAGGAGAATACAACAATGAGTAGTCCGTACATGGCATGTATCTCCACGAAAATGAACTTCAGGGTATAGATGGAGATAAACATAAACGTGATGAGCTCAACCAAATTTAGGTAGGTGAAAAAGGTACCCAGTTTATTGTGGAGTAATGGACGCGCGCGCATAATGGCGGCTCGCTCTGCCAGTGCAATGGAAATCATACTCACAATCCATGCAGGTACTTTCCAGGCAAATGTGAAGAGGTATAAGAAGGCATGGCCAATGATTCCTCCCAACAAAGTCGCCAATCCCATAAACAGGAAGAAATAGCGGTAAAACTTTACGTGTTTTGTTTGTTTGTGGGAATGTGTGCGAAGATGAAAAAAGGCGTAAAAACAAACCGCCGTGACCAGCAAGTCTGTGATGGTT
>JANNEQ010000026.1:0-27981 GCA_031378885.1 Flavobacteriales bacterium | reverse complement strand
TGATTACAACGGTCAATTATTAGAGGAAGTTTCTAATGAAATCAGTGGTTTTTATCTTACCAATTATGGCGATGCTTTGGATGTTAAAGAAGATAAATATCTCTATGCAGGCTCAACTGGAAATTCGGAGTATCCTTTCTTGCATCCGGTAATTAGCAGGTTCAACAGCCAATACGAATTAAATTGGAATTTAGCCATGCCTGAATTGTCAACTGATTCCATTGAAGCGGAGTTCCATTTCGCCCGTTATCTTCAGGATGGTTCTTATCTGGCAATTGGTATTCGCACTTATGATACCATTCCTTCTACTTTAGGAAATAACTTTTCTAAGATATTTATTTCAAAATACACATCTGATAATTTATTGCTATGGACTTCAGAAATAGAGCAAGATACAATGCTAAATTTTGATGGCGATTTATCGTTTTTGAGAGTTTGCGATCTTTATGAATTAAGCAACGGGGATTTGATTTTATTTGGTGCGTACTATAGGAAGTATCAGCCTTTTGCAGTTAGGCTTGACAGTGGTGGCCATTATATTTCGCATGTATCCTGGGGCAACCTACTTGAAGACGACTGGCTACCTTGGGTTGTTCCCATTGATACAGATGAATTTATATTGGTCTACCAACACGCGGTAGGAGTCTCCGGCATTGGGGAAGATTTCGTAAATCACAAACCCAGAATAGGTTATTTTCACGCTGATTCTATGACAATTACCGATTGGCATATGTACGAGCATCAACATTATTGGGGTAATATAACTGATTTTGAAAAGACTCCCGATGGTGGATATGTAGTGCTTGGTTTTGGTAGCGATGATAGTGGCGAATTTATGGGCGAAGCTTATATGATGAAAATAGACGCTGATTTTAATGAGCTTTGGTACCAGACCTATCAACCACCAATAGATTACAATTCCCCGGATGCAACTGATCTTGAAATTACTACTGATGGTGGATTGGCTTTCGTTGGTAATTTCGCTGTGCAGGGCCAGACATACTACAAAAGTTGGGTTGTCAAAACAGATCCCTGCGGTGATTTGGTTTACAACGGCTGCCCGGTTGGAGTAAATGAATTGAACAATCTCAATTCGGGATTTTCATTTTATCCAAATCCTGCTCAAAAATCCATTCTAATTTCCTCCGATAAAAAATTCGACCAGGTCGTAATACGTGAGGTCACAGGACGGATATTGCTTTCAGAAAATATACAGGGCCCAACCAAAGAAATGAATTTGGATATTTCCGGGCTTGCTTCTGGTTTGTATATGTTGGAGCTTCATACAGACAGTGGAGAGGTAATGGCGCAGCGGTTGGTGGTGGAGTAGTTTCAAAAAAAAATCTAATGCCGAAAAAAATTTAACATAAGGCTTCACCTATTATTGAAATTTCGGCGAGCACCTCCCGGCAATAAAATAATTCAGGTAAGTTGGCCGCACGGCAAATCCATATCCACCTTTCAATGCATTACAAAATTTATCGCGCGCAAGCATAACGATAGAGTCTCAATCTATAAAAGCAAACCTGAAAATAATAGCCCTAGTGAACCCGCTCATGAATGCGGTGCAGAATCTCCTCTTCTAAATACTCACTTGAACCGAAGTCAAGTGCTTTTATGGAGGACTCCACATTCACAGCCACTTCCACTCTGTTATCATCTGAGTAAAGCGTTATTTCCACTTCTTTTCCTGGATTTAAAAAGCGCCAACGTCGAAATGCTTTGATACTATTATTGGATGAATCGACTATTTCCTTCTGAATTCTTAATTCTTTCAGAACTTCTTGTGCGTGCAGCAAAGCACTCTGGCGTGAGCAGTAAAAGATTTTTGAAGTCATCTTCGATTAGGATTAATTAAGGCAAAGCAAATATGAATTATATATTTATCAATTGCAACAAAATCATCAAAAAGTTAAGTCTTTGGTTTTAGAAAGCACAAAAAAAGCAGGACAGGCCTGCTTTTTCATGTATTGGTAATTGTAACTTAATCCTTCCTGAATGCCCTTGTGATAGTTCCCAAAGAAGAACTTGCGCTGACAAAATAATTGCCCATAGTAAGGTCCGAGATATCCAAACTAAAGCTATTGGAGGTAATTTTTATCTCCTTTACCAGCACTCCATCTGCTCCGTAAACCTGCAGTTTTTCTCCGACTAATGATTCAGTAACTTCAATAAAAGTAATGGTTTCAGCAGGATTAGGATAAAGTTTCATGTCCTGAACGACTTCCTTATTCGCTTCTTGAACCGAAACAAAGTCGAGATTCGTGAACTCCTTAATTTTATTCGGTCCAGCTCCAGGATAAGTAGATCCATTAAACGCCACATACAACGTCCCATTGTACGGATTTACACATAAGTCCCTGATGCGCAGATTAAAGGAGGAGAAAAAGCTCTCTTCGCTTGTAACACTCAATCCGTCATCACTTAAGTGAAGAACGGTCATGCGCTCGTAATTTCCTCCAAGACCACCAAGCACCGCCATTAGCACACAACCCTGCCACTCTGGTATAGCGGGGTGTGTATAATACTCGAGGCCGTTGACGGCAATACAAGGTGTCCATTCCTTTAAGGGCTCTTTTACATCATTGGCATCACAAAAAGTTTGTTCAGCCCCGGTATTACAAGCCCCCTGTACATTGGGCCAGCCGTAATTTCTTCCTGCTTCGATAATATTAAATTCGTCGCTGGAGTTAGCGCCATGCTCGCTTGAATAAATAATGCCATTGGGCCCAAGACAAAGTCCCTGAGGATTCCTGTGGCCCCAGGAATAAGTATAAGCAGTAGGGTCAGGATTATCGGCAGGAATTGATCCGTCCAGATTGATTCTTAAAATCTTACCATTGGTATCTTCAAAAATCTGACTGTAGTAGCCGCTGTTGTCTATATCGCCAGTGGACATCAATATTTTATTGTCCGGCGTAATCATGAGGCGCGACCCGTTGTGGATATTACCTCCATGAATTTCATCAATCAATGTAGTTTCATTGATGAGGTTGGTTCCATCCCAGTCGCAAACCACCAGCCTTTCATAAACAGTAAAACCCACTTTGTAATTGTAGACCAGATAAACCTTCGGGGTATTGGCCCAATCAGGGTGCATGGCCATGCCTAGCAAACCTGGCTCTCCGCCGCCGCTGCTCGGAACTATTGATGTGATGCTAAAAACAGTTGTAAAATTACCAGTCGCCGGGTTAATACGCAGAACCAGGCCTGGTCTTGTAGTGCACCAGATATAATCATCAGGTCCCCATAAAATTTCCCATGGTAAGGTAATTCCTGTTACCAGATCGGATTCTGTTAGTGTTGTATTTCCTACTGTCCACGTCTGTGATTTGCCTGAATTGCTGCATGATAGCAGAAAAACAGCCAAAATCAAATTCAAACCTCTTTTCATAATTGCTCTTTTATTTCGGGTACCAAGATAGCATTTACTCAGGCTTAATTAGAAAGTTAGATTTTAACTACAATTGAATTTCAAAGTGGTTTAATTCTGATCCGATTGCCGGTTTAACCGCTCTTCAACACTGTCCTTGTATCTTCTCTCCTGTTCTTCTCTTTCTTCCTTTATTTTTCTATCCTCCTCCTCTTTTTCTTCTTTTAATATTCGATCCTCCTCCTCTTGCGACACCAAACCATGCTTCGTCATCTTAAGCACATCGTTCTTGCGGCCTCCATAATATGTCAGCGAATTAATCTGCCTTCCGAATGAAACGTAGCGACCTTCGGGAACATAAACAAACACATCCACATTTTGCCCTCTGTACTTATCCGATTTGGGAATGGAAAAGACCTGTGCCAGCAATAGACTATCTCCATTGATCTGGTAGTCATAAAGAATATTATTGGCTAAATCTCCTGCCTCAACTACTGTCTTGCCATTGCTTCTCTGAACAATATCGAAACTGAACGATTTATCCGAAGTATGCTCAAAAGCAATATGAATGGGTTCTCCAAAGTAAATGCTGTCGCCCTTTATTTCGCATAGATCTGTCCAATTGCCATGTCGGCGATTGATTCCATGAAAAATAGGGTCAAACATGGCATCAACAAAAAGAGTATCGCTGGCAACTCCCATTGTATGCTCCCGGGTAAACTCCATGTGGTTCTTAAATAAATGTGCAGTCTTGATACCGCCATAAGAGCAGAGCATTATTCCAATTATAAATAATCCAATCAGCGAAAGTCCAAGACCTTTGACATGACGCGTACTGTTAAACAAAATTCTCAGCCCTATGTAAAGTAACGAGATGGCAGGAATCAACATACACAATACCACTCCGGTTACGAATAACCAAAGAGACGAAGTGTCGTCGTAAACCAACCTGCTGGTAGCACTGGTAAGACTTCCGAAATCGCCTATTGTTGTTGTCTCGGAGAACATTAGCATCATAAATAAACCAGCCAACAATCCAAAGCCCATCAAAATGATAAAAACGGCCGCAATTTTTTTGATGATTCGACCTAGCACAGCACCGAACTCAATACCATTGTCACGGATTTTACCTATTGTTTGATGTGTAATTGACTCGGCCTGCTTTACTCCATCTCTGGCATACTTGCTTATATTTTCTACTGTTACCGGCTCGCCCCTCATCTGCAGTTTTTCGGCTGTAGTGTATGCTGCCGGAACAATTGACCAAACTATGATGTATCCAATAATGCTGGTGCCGAATGATAAAAATGCCAACGCTACCATAATCAAACGAATCAATACCGGATCCCATCCGAGAAAGTGACTAAAGCCTGAACATACTCCGCCCAAAACCGCATCTTCTTCGTCGCGATAAAACTTTCTGTTCGTATGGCGGATATCGGACGCAGAAGGCTTACCAGAAGACGCACCGGAATCTTCGCCAGTTCCGAAATCTTCGGGTTTACCTAATACTTCAACGACACGATCTACGTCTTCCGGTATAACCACATTTTTCCTTTCGCTCATTCGCTCAGTAAATAACTCGGCTATTCGCATTTCTATGTCATCCATAATTTCAGACATAGAAGGGTCATTCATAAAATTCAACTTGATTTTATCAAGATAAACTTTTAGCCGGCTATAGGCTTCTTCTTCAATATTGAAGACACTGCCTCCAAGGTTTATTGAAATAGTCTTATTCATTTTATTTGGTTATTGTGGTTCTTGTGTTTTGTTGACTGCATGTTGCAACTCCTCCCAGGTTTTGGTGAGCTCGCCATGAAATTGATTGCCTTCTTCTGTAATGCTGTAATATTTTCTTGGGGGTCCTTGCTGACTTTCAACCCAACGATAGGTTAACAAACCATCATTTTTAAGTCTGGTGAGCAATGGATACAATGTGCCTTCCACTACTATAAGTCTCGCTTCTTTCAATGCGGTCAGAATATCCGACGGATAGGCCTCTCGCCTTTTGAGTACAGACAAGATGCAGAATTCCAGGACTCCCTTCCGCATCTGGGCTTTTGTATTTTCAATGTCCATTATGGAGTTATTTTTTTTAAGTTTTATATCAGGTTATAGTGAAGAACATAATGAAACTGTCTGTTGCATTCTGATTGATCCAACGGCATTTGTGCGCCATCCAATTGGCCGTAGATTAACTTCGTCAACGCTTTGGAGGCGTTTTTTACATGAAGTAATTTCACTGTTCCAAACTCGTCAGTGCTCAACCAGATTCCAACTAAATTTTGGTCGGTAGCCAATTGGCCGGAATCTTTAAAGGATAGTTTAAGCTTAATCATATCCACTATGGTCGCAGTTTTGGTGCTTTCAACGACAATCTCATTGTCTGTTGCCTGAGATCTATGCTCGATTCCACTGGCCAGCGAAAGAGCTCCGCCCGATCCGATCAGTGCGAGTACAAAGGCTACTTTAATCATTCGTGTTTTCATGCTAAAAGGTTTTATTGTTATTTGATAAGGGTAAAGGGTATGACCTATTAAATGACATGGCAAAGATATATCTCTTGCATTGTACTATGCCATACAAAGTACTGAATTTTTGTTAAAGTCTCAAAACAAAAAGCTATCTAACTCATAATATGACAATTACCTAAATTTCATTTCCTGCTAATTTTGGCCCGTGCAACAAACTGTCGATAATATATACATGGCCCGTGTGCTGGAACTTGCCCAAAGAGGTTTGGGGAAGGTGGCACCAAACCCAATGGTAGGATGTGTGATCGTCCACAACAACAATGTAATCGGGGAAGGCTTTCACAGTGAATTTGGCAAGGCGCACGCTGAGGTTAATGCCATCAACTCGGTTATTCAAAAAGAACTTCTTCCTGAAAGTACCCTCTATGTAAATCTTGAGCCATGCTCTCATTTCGGAAAAACTCCCCCATGCGCCGAACTCCTTATCAAATACGGTTTCAAAAGAGTTGTGGTGGGCATTGAAGATCCTTTCCCACTTGTTGCTGGAAAGGGAATCAGAATTTTGAGGGAAGCAGGAACACAGGTGGATGTAAATATTATGGCAGCGGAGTGCACTTTTATCAATCGACGGTTTCTCACTTTTGTAAGGCAAAAACGCCCCTATATCATTCTCAAATGGGCGCAGAGTGTGGATGGTTATATGGATAAGGAGCGGAAATCTGATGAAAAGGGAATTAACTGGATTACCGGTAAAGCTGCAAGAAGACTAAATCATCTGTGGCGGGCATCAGAACAAGCTATATTAATTGGAAAAAAAACCGCGCTGACCGATAACCCCTCACTTACTACCCGCGAGGTAAAGGGAAAAAACCCCATCCGGATTTTGATTGATTTAAAACACTCAGTTCCTTTTGACAGCACCTTATTCGACTCTCAGGCTCCTACCCTGCTGGTATGTGAGGATGGTTTGGAAATAAGTGGATTACCCGATTCGGCAGAGCTGATCAGAGTGAATGGTCAGGAAAATATATTTCCTCAAATTCTCAATGAATTGCATCGGCGCAATATTCAATCAGTAATTATAGAGGGCGGAGCTTTTACGTTGAACTCATTTATTGAAGGTAATTTTTGGGATGAGGCGCGCGTATTTACCGGAAGTACAAAATTCATCTCGGGCAAGGCCGCTCCTGTATTAAATGTTCTTCCTTCAATGTCAGAAAAAATTGGTGAAGACCTACTTCAGACCTTCTTCAATCCAGAGCCTCTTTTATAATCGTTGTTGTCTTATAGAGTTGCTTTTGGAACCTACCCAAAACTCACCTAATCTTGCCCAATGTATTTTCTTGTCCTCAGTATCATTTGTAATGCCGCCATTTATCTCATTTTTAAATGGTTTGAAAAACTCAATGTCCAGGTATTTCCGGCAATTGTTGTAAACTATCTTACGGCTTTGTCCATTGGACTGTGGATGATTCCCGATCTTGATTCCGCACTAGCTGCAGCAGGCACAATGCCCATCTGGACCATTGGAGGATTGTCCATTGGAATTGTATTTATTGTTGTTTTCTATCTCATTGCCATTACGGCCCAAAAGGCAGGCGTATCCGTCACTACGATTGCTTCGAAAATGTCGCTGGCTCTTGCAGCTTTGCTTTTTGTCTGGAGTGACGATAATGAACATCTTTCACCATTAAAGATATTGGCCATCATCCTCGCATTGGCCGGGGTAATATTTTCATCCATCAGACAAGGCGAAAATGGAATAAAGTGGAATGTATTACTGTTTCCTGTTCTTATTCTGATAGGAAGTACCCTAATAGATTTTGGTCTTGCTTACTTTTCTTCTTTCCCTAAAAATGACAATGAACTCACTTTGTATTCTTGCCTTTCTTTTGCCATGGCCGGGGCATGTGGATTGGTCATTTATTTATACCAATTACTTGCCGGTAAAGTGCCGTTCAGATCTAAAGACCTGATAGCAGGATTGGGATTGGGTATTGTAAATTACGGCTCTATCTATTTTCTGATTAAAGCTTATGACGCGGCAATTCTCCCCAAATCATCCATGTTGCCCATCAATAATTTGTCAATTGTATTGGTAGGATCTCTTGGAGCAATGTTGTTCTTCCGCGAAAAACTGACCAGAATAAACTGGGTCGGACTTACCCTGGCAGTTGTGGCCATTGCACTGATTGCTTTTGAATCCTGATTTTTCATTTTTTAAGAAAAATCAAACAAGCCTGTAATCCGAGAAAGTCTATTTTTTAATTTCAGATTCTTTCTTTGCTCTCTGCATTGGATTTTCCTGCTGGAAATTCTGGCGCTCCTTAAACATCTCAAATCTGGTAGGAGTTATCTTAGCAGGCCATGAATTATTGCTAAGGTCTATGTCGGCAATTTCCAGGTGTGGATCGAGCGTAATGGAAACAACTTCTTTGTCACTCACAAAAACTTTGGACACGGTTGGCTCCGACATTTTCCATATTTCAACCGGAATTCTGACTTCGCGTTTGGTACCATCGGCATACTCCAACTCAAAAATCAATGGCATCACCAGCCCTCCCCTATTTTCTACTGTCACCTGGTAATAGTATTTATTTGAACCCAAAAGTTTCCGCTCGTCGTCGGTGAGTTTGGATCTGTAGTCCTCAAACTCCTGCTGGTCAAGCATAGTCACCTTGTAAGGATCATAGGTGGTGTAAAAATCATGTACATCGTTATCGAGATCGGTCAATGTTTTAATGCCCTGAGCTTTATCTCTGGCTATGGACAAGTCTGCAGGTTTCTGGTCGTTTAATTTTTTATCATTTCCCTTTTCCATCTTCGGATCATGCGAATTCAGCCGGAATAATTTCACTTCTGTTATTGCCATATCACAATGGTCTGTACCGTAAAACCACCCTCTCCAGAACCAGTCGAGATCGACTCCTGATGCATCTTCCATTGTTCTGAAAAAATCATCCGGTGTAGGATGTTTGAATGCCCAACGGCGGCAATATTCTTTAAAAGCATAGTCGAACAATTCCCTGCCCATTATGGTCTCACGCAATATGTTCAATGCAGTGGCAGGCTTTCCATAGGCATTGTTGCCAAACTGGTAAATGCTTTCGCTGTTGGTCATAATGGGCGACATCTTCGACTTATCACCTTTCATATAGTCCACAATATTGCGCGGCGCGCCTCTTCGCATCGGGTAGTTGGTGTCGAACTCTTTTTCTGTGAGATATTGAACAAAAGTATTGAGCCCTTCGTCCATCCAGGTCCATTGTCTTTCATCGCTGTTGATGATCATCGGAAAGAAGTTGTGACCTACTTCGTGAATGATAACGGTGATCATTCCTGCCCTGGTGTTTTCACTATAGGTTCCATCTTTCTCAGGGCGGCCTCCATTAAAACATATCATTGGGTATTCCATGCCAATCCACTTCGAATGTACCGAAATGGCTACAGGATAATTATAATCTATGGTGTACTTGCTGTAGGTACGAAGTGTATGGGCCACTACTCTTGTGCTGTATTGTCCCCACAAAGGATTGCCTTCTTTAGGGTAAAATGACATGGCCAGTGGTCTATTCTTTCCCACCTCAACCACCTGCGCATCCCATATAAATTTGCGCGAAGTGGCAAAGGCAAAGTCGCGGATATTATCGGCCTTAAAGTTCCAGGTTTTTTCTTTAGTTGATTTATCCTTTTCATTTTCGGTTGCCTCATCTTGTGTGACAATCAAAACCGGTTCAGAAGCAGTTTTGGCAGATTCGAATCTTTTGTATTGCTGCGGCGTCAAAACTTCTTTTGCATTCTGAAGTGAGCCGGTAGCGGCCACAATATGATCGTCGGGCACTGTAATGGCCACATTATAATTTCCAAAATTCAAAGTGAATTCTCCTGCTCCCAAAAATTGTTTGTGTTGCCATCCCTGGTTGTCTGAATACACTACCATTCTTGGATAAAATTGAGCCAATGTGTACAGGTAATTTTTGTCCTCTTCGAAGTATTCGTATCCACTTCTGCCTCCTACCCTGATGCGGTCATTGATGTTGTACCACCATTTGATTTTAAAACTAAATGAAGTACCCGGCTTCATCGGTTGTTCGAGATCAATGCGCATCATGGTTTTGTTTACCACATACTTCAATGATTTACCTGAGGCATCCTGAACAAAATCCAATTTGAAACCACCGTCGTACCAGGGCTCAAGATCAATAAGATCATTGTAACTCAGGTTGTCGCTGATTTTATTTTGTTCTATGGCATAGGTATCGCTCTTTTTGTCAAAGTGATTCTGGTCAAGCTGTATCCAGATATAACTGAGCTGATCAGGAGAATTGTTATAATAAGTAATCAGCTCTTCGCCCGATAGCACTTGCTTTTGGTCGTCAATATGAATTTTTATATTGTAATCTGCCCTTTGTTGCCAATAAGCATGTCCGGGCGCTCCGCTGGCGGTTCGATAATTATTGGGGGTGGCCAGATCAGGGCCCAATTGTTTGAATTTGTCCTCCCATTTTTGGGCTGGTTGAAGCTGAGCAACAGCGCATAAGGGTATTAAAAACAAGGCTAAAAGTACTTTTTTCATCTTTATTGAGAATGTCCAAATGTAATTGAGTAGCTCTATACTCGAGGCGTTATTTAATGTGTAGAAATTGTTTTCTCAAACCGGTGCCCTTCAAACAGATGGACATTCCATCTGAATTCGACCAAAACAATAGAAATCAAACACTTGCATTTTAGCGCAGAAAATCTTACTTTTGCACACCAAACAACTACAGAAAATGTCAACTCATACAGAACAAGAAGAGTTATTGCTGGAAGATGTCCTCACAGCAGAGGAGAACAATCTGGTGATATTCAATGATGAGGTCAATACTTTCGACTTTGTTATCGAAACCCTGATGAATATTTGTGGCCATGAACCATTGCAGGCAGAACAGTGCACCTTGATTATACATTATAAAGGTAAATGCGCTGTGAAGTCCGGTCATTATGATAAACTTGAGCCGATGTGCACTGCATTACTCGACAGAGGTTTGTCGGCAGTGATTCAATAATATGAAGTGACTTTTCTTCTGCACTCCATTCTAAATTAGTAATTAATCAATTTTATATGAAAAGAGTAATCGCGGTTGGTGCCATCCTCTTAGCCGTAGCTTATATAGTGTCTTGCACCAAAGTGCCGATCACCAATAGAAGACAACTCAATCTTCTGCCTGAAAGTCAGATGATGGGTATGAGTTTTGAAGCTTATAAATCATTTTTAGATACAAATAAAGTTCTTCCTGAGCGCGATCCAAAGACTTTGATGGTAAGAAATCTTGGCAATAAAATCAAAGGAGCGGTGGAGGCTTTTCTCACCGAAAAAAATCAGACCAAACGTATCGAAGGATTCCAATGGGAATTTAATGTAGTAGACGAAGCTACAGTAAATGCGTGGTGTATGCCCGGTGGTAAGGTTGTGGTGTACACAGGAATTCTTCCTGTTACGCAGGACGAAGCAAGCCTCGCTGTGGTAATGGGGCACGAAATTGCACACGCCGTTGCACGTCATGGAAATGAAAGAATGAGTCAGGGCCTTTTATTGAACGCCGGTGGCCAGGCACTCAGCACTGTGATGTCCGATAAGCCATCTCTTGGCAGAAATATATTCCTGCAGAGTTATGGAATTGGTGGACAACTTGGAATGCTTGCATACGGTAGAAACCACGAAACTGAGGCTGATAAATTGGGCCTCATATTTATGGCAATGGCTGGTTATGATCCCACGGTGGCCATTGCTTTCTGGGAACGAATGGCAGCTGGCGGAGGTCAGAAACCACCAGAAATTCTTAGCACTCACCCCAGTGATGAAACAAGGATTGCCACACTAAAAGAATTTATGCCAGAGGCAATGAAATATTATAAGCCTACAGCAAAACCTTAATTTTTGTTTTACTAAAACAATGATCGAAAAGCTCCGGAAATTTCCGGAGTTTTTTTTGTTGATACGACTAACTCTCTTTGTCGGATAAAGAATTGCTTTTACCGTGATAAATTATTTTTTGTCCAATTCAATGATGAAAGTTTTTTCCAGATAATACCAATTCCAAATATAATTTAACCCAAAGGGTAAATTATTTTGTGAATTGGTTATGCCGCCACTAAAATTAAATAGTATTATGAGGCGTAGCCGAAACCTGCCTTTGCCGGCAGGCAGGTTGGACTATATTATTTTTGTGAACGGTATAATGACCCAATCAAAGATTTTTTTTGACCCGAAATTAAGTTAATAGACGTGTTGAAAAGTCGAAGTTCAGTGCTTCAATCATATAAACTACTATCTCTCAATGTAGAACTACATTTGCCACTCAACTAAATTAAAATGCTCACCCATGCAAGACAGGCTTAAAATGATAGAGACAATGCTTGAAACAAATCCAAAGGATAGTTTTCTACATTACGCTGCCGCTCTTGAACATCAGAAAAACGGTGATGTCAATTCATCAGTTAAAATTCTAAAAGGAATTATCAAAGCAGATCCTGAATACCTGGCCAGCTACTATCAGTTGGGTAAAATTCTTGAAGAAAAAGGAAAGATCGAAGAAGCAATTCAAGTTTATAAGGACGGTAAATCAGTCGCTAAAAAACAGAATGACATGAAAACACTCGGCGAATTGGCCGAGGCGCTTATGTTGTTGGATGTGTACGAAGAGTAATTTTATTCTCAAGGTGTTTAGAAAATAAGCAGGCCACCACAACTTATTGTCACTCTCATCTTCTATATGATGACTCTACTTTGACAGTACCTGTAATCAGTCATTGCAATTGGTGCCGAAAAACCCGATCATCATCATCAAATCAACTACACTTACCAATCCATCTGCATTGAGATCTTGAGGGCACGAACATGTCGGATTAAACGAACATGAGCCATCATCTACCTGCGCCAGTGAATTGTAGTTGGATGCATTGCCATACGTACATCCGCCAATTCCAGATACAACCAACCAGGTTACAGTATTTGTTTTGCGAATACAAGAGCCATTATTGACATGCGCGTAATAACTTCCCGCGCCTGTTGGAGTATAATTCGGAGAAGTTGCTCCCGGAATAATTACACCATCTTTATACCACCAATATTGTGTTCCTGTTGTGCTTGTTAAATCACCGTTGGCGTTTCCGGAAATAGCAGGATAAAAAGGACAAGTATCTGCAAGTTTATATACGTTGCCTGTAATAGATACAGCGTACAACTCGCCGGCTACATCTTCGCCAAAAGAAACAAATTGTTGCGAGAAAGGATAAAGAAGTGAAGATTGAAAAACGTCGGGAGAAGTTTGCTGAATAGCATAAATATCGCCATTGCAATAATCCGAGAAAAAATAAATCCCATCCAATGACGGATGATCCTGACCGCGATATACATGTCCACCAGTGATAGAACAGAAATTCTCCGGGCTACTGTGGCTGTACGTTCCAACCGGTTCGTCGTAGAATGCCAGTGGCTGGCATCCCACAGTGCTATAGTTTTGAAGTCCTTCGTAACAACGCCATCCATAATTCATTGCGCCAGGAGAACCTGCAGGTTCAAAATCAATTTCTTCTTTGCTATTCTGGCCTACATCTCCGATCCACAAATCGCCGGTGACTCTATCGAAGCTAAACTTCCATGGATTGCGCAATCCAAAGGCCCAAATTTCAGGCAGCGTATCTGTTTGCCCGTAAAAAGGATTGCTTGGGGGAATAGTGTATGGAAGGCCATTGTCCACATCGATTCTCAACATTTTACCCAGAAGCTGAAGAGGATTTTGTGCCCTGTTTTCCGGATCACCCTGAGATCCTCCATCGCCCATTCCTATATAAAGGTAGCCATCCGGCCCGAAGGCCACAGATCCACCATTGTGATTGGAGTATGGTTGAGTAATCGTGAGCAATATTGTACCTGATGCCAGATCGGCTACATTGGCATTTGCAGAAACACTATATCTTGCTATTACGGTATTGCCGGCAGTATTGGTGTAGTTCACAAAAAAATATCCATTCTCAAGATAATCAGGATGAAATGCAAGACCCAACAACCCTCTTTCTCCACCGGTAGAAATAACAGAAGTCAAATCCAAAAAAGTTCCGATGTACACACCATTGGTATCTATTATCTCAATATCACCCTGAGCCTGCTCCTGAAGAAAAAGTCTGTGATCACCGCAATTGGTTATTCCCACAGGATTTGACAGTCCAGAGTAAAATAAGTTGAGAGTAACATCTGCTGGAGTAAGTGTCTGAGCAATTGACTGAACATTTGCCGATAAGATTGCCAAAGCGAACAAATAGATGCGAGCGAAATTTTTCTTCATCATTGTATTTAGGTAAAATGAGGGTCCAAAGGTAGAATATTTTCTTGTTGCGGGTATTATCAGTGTTTTACCTTTGAGCGCCCATGAGATATTTCATTCTATTTATTATTTCAGTATTTCTATGCACAAAAGCTAAGGCCCAGGACATCGAACTTTTGGACAAGAAAAAAAATAAGGCCCTTTTTATTGCTCCTCACTTTGGTTTTATTGCTGCGCATACAAAGAAAATGGAACACCTTATCCGCGGGCATTCTTATGGCATCCAGGGACAAATATTATTCAAGTCAGACGGAACAAAAAAGTGGCAGCTATCTTATAATCATCCTGATTCGGGCATAGACTTCTTTTTCAATCATACCGGAAATCCAAAACAACTGGGATGGCAGTTTAACACTGCTTATTTCTTGAATTTGCCCTTGAACAGATCAAATGTAAGTCGCAGAAAAGCCAATTTCGACTCTTCTGAAAAGAAATCTCATTGGTTGGGGCTTGGAATTGGTGCCGGCTATGCCAGTAAAATATGGGATCTGAAGGAAAATCACCAGGCCGCCGTGCTTGGCTCACATCTCAATGCCGCGCTTATAATACAATACACGCTGAAGCTAGCCCAACTAAAGGGCGGCCAGATTAGAACAGGACTTAGAATCACACATTTTTCTAACGGTGCTTTTCAGCTTCCCAATCTGGGTACAAATAATCTGTCATTTTTTATGGGCTTTTATCTGGATAACAAGCCCCGACCTGCCAGGCCGATGGACAAAGCTACTATAGTCCAAGCGCAAATAGAACCAAGGGATTCTTGTGTTGGCCACTTTAGCCAAAGTCTGGTTGTGGCATTTGGAGCCAAGGAAACTCCACCACCTACCGGAAAGAAATATTTTGCCAACTCATGGACCTATCTTTTGGAATATCGCCTTTCCAACAAAAGTTCTTTTGGAATTGGAGCTGATGTATTTTACAACGCTGTCATTCACAAACTGATTGAAGACAGGGACGAAAAAAAATATCCAGCCAGTGAGGCTATTCAGGCCGGAGTGAACTTTTGTTATACGCTTCATTTCAACCGATTTGAATTAAAAATGTCGCAGGGTTATTATCTGCGCGACAAATGGACTCTCGACGGACATTTGTACAATCGGTTTGGTTTACGTTATTTTTGGAACACGCACTTCTTTGGCAATCTAATGCTCAAAACTCATTTTGCCAAAGCAGATTTTATAGAATTTGGAATGGGGTATAAATTTTAAAAATGAATTTGAAATTTCTGATATCAGCAATGCACAAAGGTCTATTTGGAACCATTCTTATTACTGTTGTTTCACTCCTTCAAGGTTGCAACAGAGAAAATGCACCTGATTGCTTTCAGAGTGCAGGAGATGATAAGTCCATTGCCCGCGACATAGAGCCTTTCGAATCTATTGAAATCTTCGATTACATTCAGATTGAATTACTGGACACTAATTTTACTGCTGTAGAAATTACCGGCCCGGAGAATTTATTACCAGAAGTAATTACTGAGGTCAAAGACGGAATATTAATCATCAGAAACGACAACACTTGCAATTTTACCAGATCTTATAAAAGAGAAATTACGGTCAGAATTTGTTCGCCAGAGTTCAAAAACATTCAAAATCATGGAACAGGAAACCTCAAGAGTATAAATACGCTAAATGGCAACGTATTTAAAATTGAAAACCGCGATGCAGCCGGATTAATTGAACTTGATGTGGATGTAGATACTGCAGCAGTTTACACGCACACAGGTGTTTGTGATGTGGTAATAAAAGGCCGTGCCTTCAAATCTGTTCTCTTTGAACAGGGTGTTGGTTACACGGATGCCAGTAACCTTTCATCTGATTTTACTTACGTGAACAACTCGTCACTGAACAACATTTTCGTCAACGCCAGAGTTTACCTTTTTGGATATGTCAAGTTCTCAGGCAATATTTATTTCAGCGGAAATCCCACTATTGATCAGGAAATAGATGGCGAAGGAAGGTTAATTCCAATTTGAGCGCACGGCCAGAATGCTTATCTGTTCAGACCTTTCAATGATATTGCCTCGATAATTTCTGCTGGGCATTTCATTGGTCTTCCGGATTCTTTATTGATGAATACAAGCTCCGTCGAAGCTTTATTGAGCAATTCTTCGCCGCGACGAGTTTCGTAATCAAATCTGATTCTTGCACCCGGAATGACTGGAATTGTGGTAAAAATATCCACTTCCTCATCATAAAAGGCAGGTTTCAGAAAACGAATATTGTATTCTGTCACCGGAAGTAAAATTCCACTGTCTTCAAGATTGCGGTAACTAAAACCCAATTCTCTCAATGCTTCTACCCTGGCCACCTCAAAGAAGGTTGCATAGTTTCCGTAGTAAACATAGCCCATTCGGTCAGTTTCTGCGTACCTTACACGAAGTTTTATTCGGGATTGAAACATAAAAAAATGGATTTATCTGTTTGGATGGCCAAAAAAAAAGCAGAGGTACAAATTGTCTGAGAAAAAAAAATATTACTTTCTCAACAAGCACTTTTTTTTGTGTTTAAAAATACAGCATTTAAAAGTGGTATTTTGCTAAATTAATGAAATCGAACCCCTTAAACCATGTGACTTCAAGCGAAATATTGTACCTGTCAGGAGACCACATCAGTCAAGCATAATTTTAAAAAAAAGACAAAGTCAAAAAAAACGTGAAGTCAATAGCAAGAAAGTTTTTTTTTCACTTTTTTGTTCATTCATTTGCCACGCTTTTAAACACCTTAGCTATATTAGCAAAAGTTTTTGTTAGAGGGCGTAAAATTTAGTTAACCATTAACCATTCTATTATACATGAATAAGGACCACAATCAGGTTTGGATAAATTGTCTTGAAGTGATCAAGGATAACGTAAGTCCGCAAGGATTTAAAACCTGGTTTGAACCCATAAAACCTGTGAAATTGGAAGACAGTGTCCTGACCATTCAGGTACCTTCACAGTTCTTCTACGAGTGGCTTGAAGAGCATTATGTATCTCTTCTCAAAAAAATCATACGCAAAGAATTGGGCGCAGAAGGCAGATTGGAGTATTCCATTATTATGGAGAACAACCACAACAATGCCAGCCCTTATACCATTAAGGTTCCTACGAGCAACCGCAAGGCCATCAGAAATTCTCCCGTTTCTATGCCTTTGGATCTGAATGAAACGCCGATAAAAAATCCGTTTATCATTCCAGGTCTTCGCAAGTTAAATGTTGACTCAAATCTGAACCCTAATTATTCTTTTGATAATTTTATTGAGGGTGATTGTAATCGATTGGCTCGAAGCGCAGGTTTTGCTGTGGCCAATAAACCAGGCGGTACAGCCTTCAATCCACTTCTTATATACGGCGGTGTAGGCTTAGGGAAAACCCATCTTGCACATGCAATTGGAATTGAAATTAAAAACAAATTTCCAGAGAAAACAGTACTTTATGTAAGTTCGGAGAAGTTCACCCATCAATTTATCGATGCCGTGAAAAACAATACTGTCAATGACTTTTCGCACTTCTATCAGATGATGGATGTATTGATCATTGATGATGTTCAGTTCTTTAGTGGAAAAGAAAAAACACAGGACATATTCTTCCACATCTTCAATCACCTTCACCAAACCGGAAAACAAATTATCATTACCAGTGATAAACCTCCGGTAGAAATGCAGGGAATGGAGCAAAGACTGCTGAGCCGCTTCAAATGGGGCTTGAGCGCAGATCTGCAGGTTCCTGGTCTTGAAACCAGAATTGCCATTCTCAAAAAGAAAATGTATGCCGATGGTATTGAACTTCCTGATGAAGTGGTAGAATACCTTGCTTACTCCATTACATCGAATGTTCGCGAACTGGAAGGAGCTCTTATATCGCTCATTGCCCAGTCGTCTTTGAATAAAAAGTCAATTACACTGGATCTTGCCAAGCAGATGATCGACAAGTTTGTCAAAAACACTGCACGTGAGGTTAGTATAGATTACATACAGAAAGTGGTTTGTGATTATTTTGATCTGCCTATTGAATTGCTCAAGAGTAAAACAAGAAAGAGAGAAATTGTACAGGCCCGCCAGATTGCCATGTATTTCGCTAAAAAAATGACCAAAAGCAGTTTAGCGAGCATTGGAGCCCATTGTGGCGGAAAAGACCACGCTACAGTGCTCCACGCCTGTAGAACGGTCAACAACCTTCAGGAAACAGATAAACACTTCAGAAAATACCTCGAAGACCTCGAAAAGAAATTAAGCATTGCTTAGCCTCAATAATGTAATAGCCAAAAGCCCCGGAAGAATAATCCGGGGTTTTTTGTACCCTTCAAAAGAACAACAACATGAAACACATTATACTGAGTAGTATCGTTGTATTGCTGTTTATAGCATTTTTTGCTGCACTGGCCATCAAAATGATTAAGCAAAACAGGAATGAGAAAAAAGACAAATCAAACGATTAGATTGGATATATGGATTGTAAAGATTGACCTACGCTGCTTCCACTGAGAAAATTTTCGTTACGTCCTTTTCCACCTATCCGCTATGAAGTTATAGCAAAAGCCCTACTTACTCTTCTATTACTCCAACAAGAAGAACCCGCACAACTAACTGAAAACAATTCTTTTAAGTAGAATTATTTGGGAAAATTCTTTCCCCTGATTCTCCTGACAACCATCTTTGCATACTGAATTTCCAATGGGTCTCCAGAGAACAAATTACTACCAACTAAAGGAAATTCAACACATATCTAACTGAATATTAAAGCCTTAATCCATCTTTATAGAATGTTCAAAAATCGTGTTCATCCTAAAAATTTCTGAGGGTGGTCGAGCAACTATATTTGCCCGCTTTATTATAGCATAAGAAACAAATGAAATTCATTGTTACCAGCACAGCACTTCTCAAGCAATTACAAATGCTTAGCGGTGTTCTCAACAACAGCAACACGTTGCCTATACTCGACAATTTTTTGTTTGAGATTAAAAACAAGGAACTCACACTTTCAGCAAGCGACCTTGAAACTGCAATGACTACCAGAATGGCTATTGAGGCCAAAGACGAAGGAGTGATTGCTATTCCCGCAAAGTTGTTACTCGATATACTCAAGAGCCTTCCTGAACAGCCTTTGACTTTTACTATCGACCAAAAGTCATTCGGAATTGAAATTTCCAGCGATTATGGTAAGTATAAACTCACCGGACAAAATGGAGAAGATTTTCCTAAGGCCCCTGCGCTGGAAAATGCCAATTCGCTGGATATTCAAAGCGATGCCCTTGCTCGCGCCATTAATAAGACCTTATTCGCTGCCGGCAACGACGATATGCGCCCGGTAATGAGTGGAGTTTATTTTGAAATTCATGAAACATTCGTTCGTTTTGTTTCTACCGATGCCCACAAACTCGTACGTTATGGCAGAACAGATACCGGAAGTATCACACCAGCGACTTTTATCGTGCCCAAGAAACCACTCAATCTTTTGAAGAGTTCTTTGTCTAGTCTTAAGACAGAAGTTAAGATTGACCACAATGAAAATAATTGCGTTTTTACTTTCGACAATGTGACGATGATGTGTCGCCTTATTGAAGGAAAATACCCCAACTACGAAGCAGTTATTCCAAAGGAAAATCCTTTCAAACTTACCATTGATCGTTTGGATCTTCTCAATTCAATTAAGCGCGTTTCGATTTTTGCCAATAAAACAACTCATCAGGTTCGTTTGAAAATGGGTGGCAGTGAATTGAATATTTCGGCCGAAGACCTTGACTTTGCCAACGAAGCTCAGGAAAGACTTACCTGCACTTATAATGGCGATGACATGGAAATTGGCTTCAATTCCAGGTTCTTGTCAGAAATGCTCAATAACTTAGAAAGCGAAACCATCAACATCGAAATGAGCGCACCCAATCGTGCAGGTATCATTACTCAGATAGATGGTGATAAGGACGGCGAAGAAATTCTCATGCTTGTAATGCCTGTGATGCTCAATTCGTAATCCGAATAGATAAATCTTATAAGAAAATGCAGCCATGTGCTGCATTTTTTATTTTCTTTGAAATTCGACCAGCATTTCAAGAACTGCCTATTCCACTTTCTTGTGCTTTTCTGGTCCGGCGCCTTCTCCCCTTGTGTTCTCCTTATAATGGTAACGGACTGTAATTGTGGTGGGTTGTGATACCTGCTGGTTCTCTGATGGTGAAGCTGGAACTCCCTGATTGGTGGTGTCCGGAATTTTCCAATAGGCATTTTCATCGTCTGGCAATTCGGGCTCCAATTGAAATTGGTACACTTTATCCGCCGGACCTTGTTTTCTCAAGGCAATGGCGCATACCAATCCAATTACAAAACCACTGAGGTGGCCTTCCCACGAAATCTTCTGGTCCACAGGAAAGATATACCATATCAAAGATCCATAATAAAGTGCCACCAACAAGGCTACTCCGCGAAGATTTGGATGCTTGCGTATTATTCCGCTGACAAGCAGAAATGCCCATTCTCCGTAAATCAGCAAGCTGGCTCCAATGTGGTTGGAAGAACGCCCGATAAGCCACAACAAAATGCCCGATCCAAATATCAGTATGACTACTACCTTAAATGAAATGTCGCGATAAAAATAAAACAGCATTGAATTCATCACAATCAAACCAAGTGAGTTCTGGGTAATGTGTTTCCAATCTGCGTGGAGAAAAGTCATGGTAAAAATTCCCGCAATACCTTCCAATGACCTGGGATGCAGCCCATAATTCCTGAGGTGAACGTTCATAAACTCCTCAAGGAGAAAACAGCTCCACATTACAGCCAATAATAAAGCTGTAATGAGCAGGGCGTCGTAAATCCTCGTTTTCTCCGGAGAATTACCAAAATATGTTAATCTATTTGCATTCACTCTATGAATATCAATATTTTCGGGTTCTAAACTAATATCAAATAAATATGAAAAAGGCAATTTTCCTGTTCGTTGCAATTTCATTTATGAGCCTTATTGCTTCGGCCAATAATGAGATTAACAATCAGCAAAAGCCCTCTAAATCCAAAGATGAGAAGATCACTTTTGGACTCGCCAGTGGCTACTTTTCATTCTTTGATTGGTTTATTTTTACTCCCTCCACTTCGGATAGCACCTTGGTAAAATCACCTGTCTCAACTACAAAAAAGGAAGAAAGTAAAGCAGCAACCGAGTAATTTTTGTCATTAAATTACTTACCTCGCTTCCGCGGTGAGGTGCTTTGTACCTCCAATCAACGGCTCCATCGTTTGCCATTAATCATGCCGTCAAGGTTATGTTCTGTTTGGGTTGACAATCTGTCAGTTGTTTTAATTTTATTTCACTGCGAAAATGTGCAATTGATTGAAGCGCCTTACTTTTAGCGCATGAAAGCCCAATTACGCTCATCGCAATCACCCATTCCATCTTCAGAGCTCATCCTTCGTCAAGATGGATCACTTTATCATCTTGGAATATTACCACAACATGTGGCAGACAAAATTATCATTGTAGGAGACCCGGAGCGCGTTCCGCTCATTTCTTCCTTGTTTGATTCCATTGATTCTAAAATAAACAACAGGGAATTTGTGGTTCACACCGGTACTTTTCAATCAAAAAGAATTACTGTGGTGTCGAGTGGAATCGGGGTAGATAATATTGATATTGTACTAAATGAATTGGATGCCGCGGTGAATGTTGATCTGGATACACGGCTGCCAAAGGAGCAGACCAAATGTCTTGAGATCGTGAGAATAGGCACCAGCGGTGCCATGCATGCTGATATTCCCCTTGGTTCTTTCGTCGCTTCTAAAATGTCATTTGCCATTGATGGTGTTCCGCAATCTTATAATTGCATTTTCAATGAATTAGAAACGGAGCTTAAAGTAAAACTGGAAGATCAATTCCCTTGGCTTCACGGGCACCCGGGCCTTTATATTGTGGAAGGCTCTGCCGAATTATTGAATAGAATTGCCCCGGAAGCCATAACCGGAATAACAGCCACAGCCAACGGATTTTATGGCCCGCAAGGGCGCTCAGTGCGCCTTCAATCCGTAATGGAATCCAGAATTAATGAGTATGCAGACTTCAAAGATGGCGATCTGCGCATCACCAATTTCGAAATGGAATGTGCCGGCATTTATGCACTTTCGGCTATGCTTGGGCATAAGGCGCTTACAGTATGTGCCATTCTGGCGAACCGATCTACAAAAGAATTTCACAGCAACCCGTCAGCAAGTATTGAAAGCCTTATCAGGCAAGTGTTGCAGCGATTTTGAAACATCCAATGTGAAAAAGCACCTCCTTGTGATCTTACGGGCCTCTGATTAGACGGTAGTTTTGGGTATCAGTTTAAGGAAAGATTGATCTCATTATGTTTAACACAGAAATTAACGCTCTCATTACCCTCATAGAGGACCCGGATGAGAAAATTTACGATCAGGTTCGGAATGAACTGAAGTCTTATGGCGAAAGGATTATTCCGCAACTGGAACAATACTGGGAGCTCAATGATTTCGGCCCTCTTTTTCAAACCAGGTTAGAAGAGTTGATCGCCAACATCCAATATGATGGGGTTTTTAGCCGGCTTAAATCCTGGAAAAATTCCGAAGATCAAAACCTTCTGGAAGGTGCACTGATCATCAATCGCTACCAATATCCTTCTTACGACGAAGATGAATTGCGCCGTATGGTTTCCAGGCTCCGCCAGGATGTGTGGCTCGAACTGAATGATAACCTGACGGCGTTCGAATTAGTCCGTGTGCTCAATCATATTCTCTTTACTGTGCACGGTTTTCATGGCAACCGCGAAGAATACCACAGCCCGCAAAATAGTTTTTTTACTGATCTGCTTACATCCAAAAGGGGTAATCCTCTATCGTTGGGGATTCTTTATTGTCATATTGCCCGCACTTTGGATCTGCCTATCTATGGGGTAAACCTGCCCAGTCATTTTATCCTGTGCTTTCTGGATCATAGCGCAGAGTTCGAGGAACTTGGACTCACAGCAGACGATGCTGAAGTGATGTTTTATATCAATCCCTATAATAGTGGAACTATTCTTCACAAGGACGAGGTAGATGATTTTCTGGACAAGCAACAATTGCCCAAAGATGAAAGATTCTACAGACCATGTTCCAATATGGAAATGATCAGCAGAATGCTGAATAATTTGATTCACAGTTACATTGCAGTCAATAAAGACGATAAAGTGCGTGAATTAAGAACGCTTCAATCGCTTCTTCTCGAAAAGGAAAGCTAGCACGAGTTGACATGGTGCTCCAATCCCCACACTATTTGTATTCACCACAACCTTCATAGGTTTTCTCCATGAACGATATTGTGCAGGATGCAAGGTGTTTTACGCCTGCATTGTCTACACATTCTTTGCTTACAATAGATATTTCTAATGCCTCAGTGTGATCGCTTGTTATTACATTGCCTAAAAACCTTTGTTCATTTGAAGATACAGTAGCAGTAGAATTCCCTTGTTTGTCTATTTCAATGATGGCCCTTTTCAATAAAGCAACAGAAGCAGAAACTCCATCTTTAGTGGTAAACTTAACCGGAAAGGTACCATCACTTGATGCATTTAATACCAGAGACCAATTGTTGTCGGGAGCCACTGCAGCAAAATACGATTCTATTGTCGGCTGATTTTGCGATGTGGTTCCGGAGGTGTTTTGCCCACCAGATGCCTGCGGGTTCGAGGTGTTGCTGTCTGTTTTAGTGGAATCACCACAAGACACAAGACCAACTATTGTTATAAGATATATAAGTTTTTTCATCGGGTAAAAATAGGTGAAATATTATTCGGACTAATGATTCTGATTTATAAGTAATACCGATTTGGTATCTGTTTTAGTCCAATCTGCGCTGCGCTTGATTGTAATAAACAGCTACTCTTTCGGTATTTACCACTGTAAGATTTCATCTACAGCATGGACTAAATTGAAATGAACATTGGTATAAAGCACTCATTGGTGACCGGCATTTTTACCCGGATAAAATAAAGGCTAACTATAAGACATGGCCGTTGGTTTGGTCAACCACAGGATTTAAAAATAGTAGTTCCACCCAAAATAATAATTGTGGTAGAAATAATTCCTTTAATTACAAAGAACAAAATGCCAGCCCAACCTAATCTTTTCAGCCAGGTCTTTTTTTTCTCTGTCGAAGATTCTGTATGATTTTCTTTTTCGCTAATCATTAAGGTCATTTTTTTGTAACAATTGTCTGTATAAAGACAAGGCCAATATTCACTTGTAATATCCGTGCACCAATCAGGAAATGAAGTCTTTTCTGATTACTTGGAAGTTGCCTTAAAAGTTTGCGTTATTTGCGCAGACAAAAACCAGTTCCAAACATACTGGTATTCTCTTATCAGATATGAAAAAAATCTTAGTTGCCAATAGAGGTGAAATCGCAATGCGCGTGATGCGGTCTGCAAAGGAAATGGGTGTTGCTACTGTGGCAGTCTTTAGCGAGGCAGACAGAAATGCGCCATTTGTGAAATACGCCGATGAGGCCGTTTGTATTGGCCCCGCGCCCTCAAGTCAAAGCTATCTCAGAGGCGATAAGATAATTGAAGTAGCTAAAATGCTGGGAGTTGAGGGTATCCATCCCGGATATGGATTCCTTTCGGAAAACTCGGGTTTTGCCCAAAAAGTGGCAGAGGAAGGTATCATTTTTATTGGCCCAAGCACTCATAGTATAGAAATAATGGGCGACAAACTTTCGGCAAAGGCCGCAGCATTGAAGTACAACATACCCATGGTACCCGGAACTCCGGGCGCTGTGAGCGATGTAGAGATTGCCAAAAAAACCGCTCTTGAAGTAGGACTTCCCGTTCTCATCAAAGCAAGCGCCGGTGGCGGTGGAAAAGGAATGCGTATAGTAGAAAAAATAGAGGAGCTTGAGGAGCAAATGAAACGTGCCATATCGGAAGCCGAAAGTTCTTTCGGTAATGGGGCCGTTTTTATTGAACGATATGTATCAGGGCCGCGCCACATAGAAATACAGGTATTGGCAGATCAGCATGGCAATTGTGTTTACCTTTTCGAAAGAGAATGCAGTATCCAACGCCGACACCAGAAGGTTATTGAAGAAGCGCCTTCATCTGTGCTAACTCCTGAATTGAGGAAGGCCATGGGGGAAAGTGCTGTGATGGTGGCCAAAAGCTGCGATTACTACGGAGCGGGAACAGTAGAGTTCTTGCTCGATGAAAATCTCAATTTTTATTTCCTGGAAATGAATACGCGCCTTCAGGTAGAGCATCCGGTTAGCGAAATGATCACAGGAATTGATCTGGTCAAAGAACAAATCAAAGTGGCACGAGGCGAAAAGCTGTCTTTTACCCAGGACGATCTGACCATCAACGGACATTCGCTCGAAGTGCGGGTATATGCAGAAGATCCGGCCAACAATTTCCTTCCGGACATCGGAAAACTGGTTACCTATCGCAGGCCTTCCGGGCCTGGAATCAGGGTGGACGATGGTTTTGAAGAAGGCATGGACATTCCTATTTATTACGACCCGATGATTGCCAAACTTATTACCCATGGTAAGGATAGAAAAGAAGCCATTCAAAGAATGGTCAGGGCAATAGATGATTATCAGATTACAGGTTGCCAGACCACCCTACCCTTTTGTCGTTGGGCCATTCAGCAGGAAGCATTTGTGAGCGGTAATTTCGATACCCATTTTGTAAAGAAATATTTCACACCTGACGTTCTTCAGCACGAACAGGAAGACGAAGAAGTAATCGCGGCATTGGCCGGAGCACTTGCCTTTCAAAGTGCGCGCACCGATTCAGGTTCTTCTGCCCAATCGACCTCAAAATCCAGGTGGAGAACAACAAGGTAATTTACCCCAGGTCGAAATATTAAATCACAACGGATCCGTGAAAGGGCTTTCTTTTTTGAGATGGCTTAATTGGAGGCCAAATGATTTGCGCTAACTTCAATGTTGGCAATTCATGTTGATATGACTTTGCCGCATTGGACTTTGCGCTATATTAGTACTTTAGTTGTAAGAACAATTCTTTTGGCTTTTCGTACAATAAAAAACATAGCACGGAGTTTGTCTTTGCGTTCAAAGTTTGAAAAAAATTTATCTCATATCACTCATTTCGATAATTGCACTTTCAGTCAGTGCTCAGAAGCAGCTTCCTGTTGCCCCAAAAATTACTGTACTGGATACCTTGTACAGTGAATATTGTAATATGATTTGGTATGTGCGCGATCTTGACACGATGGTTCAGGCCACGTTCATACCTGTAAGCATCAACGCTTCAAGCAGCAACCGTTCGCAGAAAAAAGCTTACGATAAAATGCAGCGCAAAGTCATTAAGGTTTATCCTTATGCCAAAGCGGCAGGAGATATTATGAAGATGTATGAGGGCCTCTGTGCGCAGATTTCAGATCCCCGCGAACAAAAGAGATTGCTTGAACAAGCTGAAGAAGAATTGAAAGCACAGTTTGAAAAAGATCTGCGCAATATGACAGTCTCCGAAGGTGTGATTTTGATTAAACTGGTAGATCGCGAAACAGGCAACTCAAGTTTCAAACTACTACAACAAATAAAAGGACGCTTTTCAGCATTTATGTGGCAGGGTGTCGCCAGGGTATTCAGCCACAACCTCAAAGACGAATATGAGCCTGAAGGCGATGACGTTTGGATAGAGAATATTGTACTAATGATTCAGGATGGAATAATTCCGGTACAATTAAGAACAGTAGATCCTTTTCATTTGAAGCAGATGACTGCGGTGAAGTGATTTATTGTTATACAAAATTAAATCGGGCCCACTTAGATACTTTAGTTTGTCGTTTTTATATTATACCAATTCCAAATATAATTTAACCCAAAGGGTAAATTATTTTGTGAATTGGTTATGCCGCCACTAAAAATAAATAGTACTATGAGGCGTAGCCGAAACCTGCCTTTGCCGGCAGGCAGATTGGACTATATTATTTTTGTGAGCGGTATTACATAAAGGTATATATTGAAGTCATTCACTTATTTATTTTGAACACAAAGTCACAAAGTTGTCTTTCGCTACGGAAACTTTGTGACTTTGTGTTTAATAAAATGGTGTCCTGTTTTGTGCGGTGGGGCACCCAAGCTAGATTTGCAGCTTAAAATTTTTGACTGTCTCGACCTGTTCTGGATTTTTCAGGACTAATCTTTTATGAATATCACGAGAATACGGTGTTTATGATGGCACCTTGTATATTGTTTTCAAGATATCCATCGCATTTTCGTGGCTAAGTGATGATTTCATTTGTTTTAACTGCATGTCTGGTTCTTTATATATTTTATAAGCAAACGGTTCGGTATAATTCAAACCCACCAAACCAAAAAAACCACGCCAGTGTTAATAAGGGATACAGGTATGAATTTTAACTTTTTTATATTACCGCTCAAAACAGGTCGAAGTCATTCACTTATTTATTATGAACACAAAGTCACAAAGTTGTCTTTCGCTACGGAAACTTTGTGACTTTGTGTTTATTAAAATGGTGTCCTGTTTTGTGCGGTGGGGCACCCAAGCTAGATTTGCAGCTTAAAATTTTTGACTGTCTCGACCTGTTCTGGATTTTTAAGGATTAATCTTTTATGAATATCACGAGAATACGGTGTTTATGATGGCACCTTGTATATTGTTTTCAAGATATCCATCGCATTTTCGTGGCAAGTGATGATTTCATTTGTTTTAACTGCATGTCTGGTTCTTTATATATTTTATAAGCAAACGGTTCGGTATAATTCAAACCCACCAAACCAAAAAAACCACGCCAGTGTTAATAAGGGATACAGGTATGA
>JANNEQ010000189.1:0-9941 GCA_031378885.1 Flavobacteriales bacterium | reverse complement strand
CATTCAAACACAAATTGTTTTCAACACAACATGAAAAATAGAGGGGGCTTACTAATTCATTTTCATTTAAAATATCAATGAAATCAATATGTTCATAGCAAATCTCTATGCCCTTTTCAGGCTTTTCGGACGCTAATGAATTCATACCAGTAGTCCTATATTAATTCAATAACTCTAAAATTTAAAGTCCTAAACGAAAATCAAACTCTGCTGAGTTTTGAAAATACAGGGATCTTCGACTACAAATAATACCAATGTTCATTTTAATTTAGACCAAAGACCAATTAAAATGTTACAGTGGTATATGCCGATAGAGTAGCTGTTTAGTAAAATCTGGCGCAGCGCAGATTGGCCAAAACAGATACCAAATCAGTATAACCGATAATTTTAAAATTTTGATTTTTATATAAAGTAAAACCCCGCACAAATAGTGCGGGGTTTAGGGTGGGAAAATTTTTCCCGGTGGTCGTGAAAATGACTTACTTCACCGCCACACGTAACGTTTGGGTTGTAAGACCATTGCTCAATTGAATGCTGTATATTCCAGTTGAGATGTTGCTTACATCTAACTTGAGATTTCTTGCTCCATTTACGGTGCCTATTCTTTCGGTTCTAACTGTTTGACCCTGACAATTGATAACAAATAAAGTAATTTGCTGTGGAACACTGCTGTTGAAATTAATGTTTAATAAATCGCTGGTTGGGTTCGGGAAAACTTTGAGGTCTGAAACCACTTTCACTTCTGATACATCAGCAACACAATCAGCAGTACCAAATGGCAGACCCGTCTGTATTATATAATCATCACCTACAGCTTGCCAGTTCGGAAATACCTGAAGATTGAATATTCCGCAAATATCACCATCAGTTGTAATCTGAGCCACCAAAACTTTTAATCCGTCACCAGCATGTGTATTAATATCCTGAGGAATACTATACCATCCACCACCAACTGTAGTATTTAGAATCAGCTCGTCGATGGAGCCATAGGGAATAGTATTAAAGATGAGGTTATAAAAAGGCTGAGCCGGATCTTGTACCGAATAAATCTGCCCACCTGGGCTTTGAAGGCAAGTTCTGCCTATAGTCAAATAAGAATCGTATTCCAGAGCTGGAATTGTGCTATAAAAGTTGCAGTTATTGTCTGGTCCTGACACACCAGCCGCAGGGTGATTCCATATTCCCGATCCGGTTACATTCAACTCAAGGGGTGCTTTTGCGTCACCATAAACCAGGGCCACCAAATCATCAGGATCAGTGCAATTGGCATAAATCCGGTAGGTTGTATGGTTGGCCGGATAATCTGCCACCGAAGCATTATCTGTGTAATAGGTTTCAATGGAAATACTGGTTACCTGAGCCATGGCATCGGACAAAGCCAATGCAATGAATACGCTTGAGAGGAGTAATGATTTCTTCATTGCGCTTATATTGTTTTAGAGAAGAGAATTACAATTTTAATGCGCACCGAATATAGGAAAAAAGGGTCAACTTTTTTCAAGACGAGTCAAAGTCATTATAAAGTAAAACCCCGCACTAATTGTGCGGGGTTTAGGGTGGGAAAATTTTTCCCGGTGGTCGTGAAAATGACTTACTTCACCGCCACACGTAACGTTTGGGTTGTAAGACCATTGCTCAATTGAATGCTGTATATTCCAGTTGAGAAGTTGCTTACATCTAACTTGAGATTTCTTGCTCCATTCACTGTACCTAATCTCTCAGTTCTCACTGTTTGACCAAGGCTGTTGGTGACAAATATAGTAATTTGCTGCGGAGTGGCGCTGGTGAAATTGATATTCAATTCGTCGCTGGTTGGATTTGGGAAAACTTTCAGATCGGAAACAACTTCAACCTCTGAGATACCTATAACGCAATCTGTGCAAGAATTGAAACATACAAGAGATAGAACTTCAGGCTGTCCGGTACGCACGTGGGTTCTGTTATAACCTCCGATGCCATTGCCTACTCCACATTCTGCTATTCCAGCGTTCTCTTCATTTGCTTGCACTGAAACATCTCCATTTACAAATTTATATTGAAACTCGGCTGTACCAGTAACGTTAAGGGTAGCTTCATAAATTCCGTCTGAATTAGCATCCGTCATTTGCGTAGCGCCACCTTGCCATGCAGGATTTGTGAAATTAGCAATCAAGAATAATCCTTCAGGAGCCAATGTGAAACCAGTGGTGTTGGTATTCACTCTGAAAGTAACATCAGCAGGATCAGGATTGGGAACGCATGCATCCAGACATTGATTAAAACAAAACTGGATAGACACTGATTCGCCAGTTACCTCCAATGGACGGTCTCCGCCTGCGTTAGCACAAGCACCCGGCACCGACTCGGGACTATTGTTAGCTCCGCTCCAATCATTTCCATTAACAAATTTAAAAGCATAGCTACCAGGTGCGCAGTTCCATGTTCCTTCATAAATTCCATCTGAGTTGGCATCGGTCAAAGCAAACAACATATCTCCCGGAGTCCAGTCATTGGCTCCGCCGGCTTCAGATTGAAAGCTTCCTGCCACATGAACGCCATTAGGAGAAACGGGTTCGTTGCTCATATCCACCTTCAAAGTAAGTGAGGTGGGTTGTGTGCATGGATCGCAAGAATCAAAACAAAAAACCGGAAGAACAGTGTTCAAATCGGTCAAGTTGGCTACCCTGTTCCCACCTGCCGTGCCGCACGCAAGGTTTGTTACGCTTTCGTTGGGGAAGATCCAATCGTTACCATTAATGAATTTGTATTGGATGGTAGACATGGCTCCTACATTAAAATAGCCTTCCCAAATGGCATCTCCATCTGGATTACTCAACGGACCGTCAGCGGGAATAAATACAGGAGATTGAAAATCACCTGCCACGTGGACACCAAGAGGATTGACAGCCGGTTGCTGGCTCATATCCACGCGGAATCTCACAGTTTTCTCGCCACAAGGCGCACATGAACCAAAACAAACATTGAATTCTGAAGCCGCGGTTATATTAATTTCGCGGTTGGAATTACCATTGCCTACCTGGCAAGCTCCCGGAACGCTTTCATTGAAAGGCCAGTCGTTTCCATTGATAAACTTGAATTCGTAGCGGAACGGCATTAAAGACATTGTGATAGAATATATTCCATCCATGTTGGTATCGGTCATCACGATTTCAGATGCACTCCATTGCGCATAAGCCGGATTATCGATAGTGAGGTCGTAATTCGGATCTGCAAAATTCCCTGCGATGTGAACACCTTCTGCCGGAACGGTTTCATTGGTCATGTCAACATTGAAAGTGACATCCACCTGAGCGCTCATTCCTAAGCCTGCTAGCACAGCAAAAATAGATAAGTAAATTTTTTTCATTTTGAATTGTAATTTGAATTTGACTTGGTGTACTTTTAACACTTTGTCAAAAGTAACTCATTTCGACATAAACAAGCAATTTATATGAAATTTTCGCTAAAACATTTTAAACAAGGTATAAACCTGGTTTTCATACTGTTTCTTCTATTGATTTCAATCAGTAGTTATTCATATTCAGCCAAAAAAAGCCCTATTCTGAGAGTCGATCCTCCATTCTGGTGGACAGGAATGAAAGAACAATCTCTTCAACTTGTGGTGCATGGTGCTGCCATTCAGCAATACGAGCTGAAACTTGAAGCTACAGATTGCAAAATTTTGAAAGTAACCAAGCCTTCCAATACCAACTATCTTTTTGTAGATGTTTTGATCGGTGCGCAGCAACAACCCGGAGATATTAAATTGTTGTTTCTTCAGAAGGGCAAAGTAAAATTCGAATATTGTTATTCTCTTAGAGCCCGCAGTGCGAGCCAAAAAAGGGGGATCGATGCTTCGGATCTGATCTACCTGGTTTTTCCGGATCGATTTGCGAATGGAGATTTGAGCAACGACGCTTCTTCCCTGTTGAACGAAAAAACGATGGACAGAAATGGGCTGAAATCGAGACATGGCGGTGATCTGGCCGGTATTGCCAATCATCTGGATTATTTCAAAGAGCTTGGAGTAAGTGCACTTTGGATCAATCCTGTTTTGGAAAACAATCAACCTGCCGAGAGTTATCATGGCTATGCGGCTACCGATCTTTATAAAGTGGATCCCCGGTTCGGTACAAACGAATCTTACAAAGTTCTTGTGGATTGGTGTCATAAAGAAGGTATAAAAATGATCTGGGATGTGGTGTATAACCATTGGGGAAATGAGAACTGGATGTTTCGCGATATTCCGGACAGCAATTGGTTTCATTGGTTTCCTGAATTTACCAGAACTTCTTACAGAGCTGAAACTCTATTGGATCCTTATGCCGCGGAATCGGATAAAAATATTATGACCAATGCCTGGTTCGACAAGCACATGCCCGACCTCAATCAGCAAGATCCTCAACTGGCGAAATACCTGATTCAGAATTCTATCTGGTGGATAGAATATGCAGGACTTGATGCTTTTCGAATTGATACTTATGCTTATCCTGATCAACAGTTTATGAAGTCGTTGAATGAGGCTATCAGAAATGAATATCCTGACTTTGTTCTTTTTGGAGAAACATGGGTGCAAGGCTCACCTGTTCAATCGTGGTTTACAGAACTCTCTCCGTCAAATTCCAAATACTCATCTTCTCTTCAGGGAGTGACGGACTTTCAACTTTATTTTGCCATTACCAAAGGACTGAATGAAAATTTTGGTTGGGAAGAAGGTTTTCGACGCATTCAAATGACACTTTCTCACGATGTGCTCTATCACAATCCGAATATGCTGGTGACCTTTCTGGACAACCATGATTTGAGCCGATATTATAGTATGGTAAACGAAGATTTTGCCAGGTGGAAAATGGGAGTGGCTATGCTCTATACTTTAAGGGGAATTCCATCCATTTATTATGGCCATGAAATTCTGATGAAAAATTATGCTGATCCTGACGCTAAAGTAAGAGAAGATTTTCCCGGAGGCTGGCCCGCAGATGGAATGAATAAATTCTCTGCATCGGGCAGAAATAAATTGGAAAATGAGGCATTCGATTTTTGTAAAAAACTGGGAACCTGGAGAAAAAACAACTCGTGGATCGGGCTGGCTAAATTGACGCAGTTTGTTCCAATGGACAATACTTATGTGTATTTCAGAACGGAAGGCCAACGTATCTTAATGTGCATATACAATGGCAACGACAAATCATTTGATTTGGATTTGACACGATTCAACGAATGTATAAAAGGCAGAACAATTGGCCGTGATATTATTTCAGAAAATAATATTCAATTAAAGAATACACTTGTACTTGAGCCTAAAAGCACGTTGCTTATTGAACTGGAGTAAGCAATTGATTTAACATGGGCAGCCATTGCCCGGGTATAGCTATCGTTTTCTGGATGGTGTAATCAAAACAAACCAATACAGATTTTCCGCGCGAATACAATTGGTCGCCGACTTTGACATCGTACATTATAGTAAAGCTCTTTTCGCCAATATGTGCGCACGAGATAAAAATCTCTGCTTTATCATTGAGTAAAACAGGTTTGTAATAATCAATTTCGTTATGGGCCACCAGGATGCCGTGTTTGTTCCAGTCCCATTTTTCCTGAATGATTTGTTTGAAGAAGTGAATGCGCGATTGTTCGAAGTAGGTGAAATAAATAGCGTTGTTGACATGGCCCATTGCGTCTATGTCGTTGAAACGTATTTCGGGTGTGTAGGGTGTGATTTGCATTGAAATATTTGTAAAACTGATATTATTCCTCTCAATTTTGAGTTGACAATCAAAACTAATTATCAACAAAGCTACCCGGAAATAAATATTTCCCTACGTTTGTTATCTGTTTAATCTTAAAACTAATTTAAAATGAAAAAAACTGGCTTTCCCACTGTACTGTTACTTTTGATTTCTACCTTATTGGCATCCGCTCAAAACCCAATGCTGAATACCAGATGGACCGCAATATCTGGTTCCCCGGAAGCGGTTGACTGGAGTGCAACTTGTCTTGATAATTCTGGCCAATTGTTGACTACAGGAAACTCGCAAAATATCAACCAAGGGGCTAACATACTTACCAAAAAATACAATTTAGACGGTACATTGGCTTGGCAAGTGGAATGGAATGGCGCCACAAATGGTTCTGATTTCGGCACTGCCATTTATGTTCAGTCTAATTCTGTATTTGTTTGTGGAGCAACCTTCAATCTTACTAATCAAGACTACGACTATGTTGTCTTGAGCTATAACCTGTCCTCGGGCGTTTTGAATTGGTCATATACCTATCTGGACGAATCAGGAGGAAATGACATTCCCTCAGATATAGTATGCGGCCCTGCTGGTGGCGTATTCATAACCGGAGTTCGACAAGGTAGTACATCACTTGCGGACTATTGCACCATTTGCCTTAATGGAAGTGGACAATTACAATGGGTAAGAAATTATGATTACAGCAGCTATTTTGACATTGCCTCGAAGGTTGTAATAAATTCAAATAATGAATGTGTTGTTACCGGTGGCAGCGGCACATCGATTAATAACGGTGACATCTGTTCCATAAAGTATTCTCTTAATGGCGATCAATTGGTAGTAAACAGGAGTCAAAACTCTACACTTTCCTTTGATCAGGCTTTTGAAATTACAAAAGATCAGAGCGATAACCTTTATATTGTAGGAAAAACAGGAACCTCAAGCAATGGTTTTGATATAAAAGTGATCAAATTAAATAGTGATTTAAGTATTTTATGGGAATTATCGCATGATGGATATGGCTTGAATGACCAAGGACAATCTATCGATGTGGATGCCAATGGCAATGCTTACATTACTGGGCATTTAATGAACGATGAAGGACACAAAGAACTTGTTGTTTTGAAGCTAGATGCGCAAGGCACTATTCTTTGGGAGAAACGTAAAAGGAGCGCTTATAATGGAGATGCTGCGGGCTGCCAGATACAAGAATTTGAAGGCAATGTATACGCAGTTGGAGACATTAAAACAGATTTGAATATGGACATAATCGCCATATCATTTGATGGCAGTGGAAATCAACGGTGGATAAGAACCATTGATGGCGGCACAGGAGGAAACGACTCAGGGAGGCATGCCAGAGTTGTGAATGACAACTACATTTATATAAGTGGTTCTGTAGAAACCGTTGATGGATTGCAATACATGGACAGAAGATTTGAGCAATGGCAGAGATTGCAAACTGTTTTGAATGATTTGCAAGGCAATCCGGTAAGAATAAAAAATGAATTGGTGGTGCACTTTTCTCCTTCTAAAATAAATACCTCTGTAATTGACAACAAAGAAATTATTTACTCATCTTTAGGTGACTTCTTAACTGAAGATGCCATGGTAGCCGTGAATACTGCTCTTGGAATTGAGATGAAAGATCAAAAAGCTATTAAGGTTTATAAGAAAATGACTACAGCCGATAGCTTATCTACAGATCGATTGGGAAACATCAGGGACATGCCGGCACATTGGAGTTCGTTGGTGGTGACATTACCAAATGTATTAGACAATGAATTAGCGTTGGAAAATCTTTTGGCCCTTAATTCGGTAGTGGAGTATGCAGGATTTAATAATGTTTATGTACTAAACGCAGTACCCAACGACAACCTTGTAACTACTGAACAGGCAAGTTTGATTGCGACGAGCAATTATCCATCGGCCAACATAAATATCGAACCCGCCTGGGATATATCCACAGGAAACACTTATATTAAGGCAGGAATACTTGATAGCCCAATTTATTGGGGACATGAGGATTTCGGAGATGGTACTTATTCAGGATCGAAAGTAGCGGGTGGATGGGATTGGACTACTAACCAACCCATTAGCAACATTGATATGGAACAAATTACAAGCAGCCATGCAACGCAATGTGCAGGAATTATTGGAGCTCTCCGAAATAATCAAATTGGTATTGCTGGTATTGCCGGAGGGGATGTAGATAATCTCGGGTCAACTGGAGTGCAGCTTTTTTCTTTGGGTGTCATTTTAGATGGTGCCACTAACACTGAGCTATTAGCAGAAGCAATTGTGGAGGGCGCATTCGACACGCCTGACTTCGGCTATGGACTGCACATAATGAATATGAGCGCAGGCACAACAACAACGCAGAATCCCGATGTGCTTGCCGCATTAATTTCTTGCTACAGAAACAACTGCGTTTTCGTTGCCTCAAGAGGTAATAGTGGGAATACCAGTGTAAATTATCCGGCTTCGTATGGCGATCAATATGTAATAAGCGTTGGAGCAAGCGGTACGAATGGGAAATACAAAGACTTAAGTAACGGTGAAGAAAACTGGTCTTCATCCTACGGAGGCGGCATGGATTTGATAGCCCCCGGAACATCGGCCATTGTTACTACCACGGTACAGCCACAATTGTCGAACTATATAGCGGGTTCTGGAACGGATTGCAGCACGGGTTCAGATTTGTACAATTGTTTTAGCGGCAGTTCAGCATCCGCCCCGCATGTGGCAGGTGCCGTAGCGCTACTTTTGTCCAAACACCATGTCTATCAAGGCTACGCCAATAATCTGGCCCCTGAAGACGTAGAATACCTTTTGGAACATTATGCCACTGATATTGTAGGCGGGCCAAATGAATATCCAATAGGTTATGATGAAAAAAATGGCCACGGCAGGCTCAATGCAGGAGCTGCGATGGAAAAAATAAACAATCCTGTTTATAGGGTATTCCATAGCGGGCTTCCGGCGACAATAGAAACAAGCGAAGAACCCGAGCAACCTCTTGTAGTAGAGCAAACTACTAATGGCATTGCGCCTGGAACATACGATGCAAAACGTGTTACCATCACTCAGACCTTTGTAGATAATTTTCCTGACAATACGGAAATATTGGGAGTTTGGGGCCGAGAAAGCAGTGTGGTTGGCACAGGTTATAGCAATCCTTATGTAACAGTACCTTGGGCAACATATAACTTTGCTGTTATTGGTAATACGCTCTACACTACCACTGTTACCAACTGCTGGCATATAGTAGGTGTAGCAAACACCGACCAGCAAATGGATAACTGGCTCCCTGCCTGGCAAAATAATGCTGCCACGCCCTATTCAGTTCACTTAATGGATCATTCTATGGTTCAAGTGGATGAAATAGATTTACAAAATCAACTCGTCATCTATCCTAATCCAGCTCAATCTTCGTTCAACCTATCTTACACCTCCTTGAACAAAGCCAGAAATGTTGACATCAATATATACAATTCGTTGGGCAAAATAGTGGATGCCATAAGATGGACAGATCTTGGCCAGGTGCTCACTGTGGATACCCGAAAATACGGTTCAGGAATTTATTTTGTGAGACTTCAAATTGGTGACCAAGTGCTCGTGAGAAGTTTGGTGGTTGAATAAAACAATATAACAATGGTGAAGTGGAGCAAGATGTTTTTACTTAGTTCAATACCAATATTCTTATTGGCGCTGAGTTCTTGCAGGCATGAGCCTGAAGTGGTTCAGGATTGTGTGCCTTTGGATAGAAGTATCGAACGAAATGCAATTTTTGTTGATGGCTTTATTGACAATCCTTGTTTTAATCCGAATAACAAGGATGAAATACTCATAGTTCTCAATAAATACTCTTCTTTACCTCCTCAACTGGTTGTCTATAATCTAGTAACTCACGAAAAAACCATTGTGTATGAGGGTTCACATTTGTTCCCTCCTTCATGGGGCAAAAACAATTGGATACTGATGAATCTTTCCGATCATAACGTTTGGAAGATCAAGCCGGATGGAACGGGATTGGTAAAACTAACCAGTAACAATTGTGATTATTATCCCAAATGGAATGATGATGCTTCGCGCTTTGCTGCTGAATTTGGAAGTTGTGGATTACAGAAAACGATTATTTATACACCGGAGGGTCAGACTTTGGATACTTTAAATTTCGGCGCATTAGGCCCTGGTTCTGCATGGAATCATCCTCTGTATTCCGCT
>JANNEQ010000155.1:0-4565 GCA_031378885.1 Flavobacteriales bacterium | reverse complement strand
GCCTGGCGGCCATTATCAACCGACATAGTTCTTATCGAATTCAAAATTTTGATGCTTTTGGATATACTGCGGGCGCCATTGAACTCTCCTGCGAGTCCGCCTAGTAATCCTCCGAGCTTACTATTTACGGCATTGGCAGCGCCGCACAAACCCAATGCTTCCAAAAGAACTACAATGTTCCTTCCATCGGGGTCTACAAAGTTAGCTGGATTATTACCCATGGCTATGTAGTTGCTGAAGAACTCTTGCGCTGGGTCGAGGCTGGTCCATCGGCCAATAACCGGATCATACATCCGCGCTTCGAATCTGTAAAGATCCATGCCTGCGTCGCCAAATTCATTTTGGTTCCATTCGCGGGATTGGTAGGTTTGGTCTTGGATATTCCCTAGTTCGGGGTCGGACCACATCAGGCCATAAGCGTAATAATCGTAATGCGCCAGTATAACACCTTGCTTGTGGCGGATGGTAAGGTCGTTGAACTCAACCATGGTCTGCGAACTGTTGGTAACGAAGGTATAGAAATAACCTTCGTCGGGCATTATCAGCGGTGGGCTTTGCAGTGTGCGCACTTCGGCGGGATCGGTTACGGGCACTATGCCGCTGTAGTTGGTGTTCACCATCAGGTTATTGTCCAGATACAAATATACAAGATAAGCTTGCGGCCGGTTGGGGTTGAGTTGGTTGATCTGGTCCGACATAAATAGTGTGAGGGAGCTGTTGGGTGCGCTATTGGGATCGTTGAACTGCAAAATTCCTGTTTCGCCTGGTGGCAGAGTAGCCTGACCAATGTTGACCAGATTGGTGAGCAGACTGGCCATAATCTGATTGACTGGCATGGCATTCTGACCATTGTTGGTGTCTTGCCAGTACGCAGTAGCATCTACCTGTACTTCATCACCGAGGTTTACAGCCAACATGCGACTGGGGCCTTGTGGAGTGGCGGCATTGAGGCGACTTATTTTTTGGTTTTCATCGCCAGGGTTAGAAGGGTAAGAAGCTGATTTCTGGTGGCGTGAATCTGGCAGGTACGCAAAGAAGCTTTCTTCCTGTGAGGCCCGGGCTACTTGGATTTCGTTGGTGGAATTAAATGTTGCATAACCCAATCGAAATTTACATGTGGTTCTACTTCAAGTTCGTCCCTTTCCATATCTGGATAAAGGCATTGCCAAATCATTTCCGTCAAATCATTATTGTACCCATAATTACTCTTGAAGCCGAGACCTTTATATATCTCACGCATCGAATTATTGTAATCAATAACCGATATTTCGTAACCTAAACGCCCAACCTCTTTCGCAAATAAAAGCAAAATAGGCACTTCCAACTCGAACCTTTTCTCGACGGTCATTTCGTCCAAATAATCTTCCAATTTGAGTCGATGTGCTTTTGAAGTAAATATCAATTCAGGATCGAAACCTAAGCTATCTTCCAACCTTTTAATTCCAATCTCAAATGAGTTTTTGAAGTTTATGATTAAATCTTGATTGTCGATATAATTGATACCCGAATACTGAATCCCATCCCATAACTCACTATAATCCTTTCTGAGGTTTATTGAATAATCTAAAAACGAATTATGTGCAGAGGTAAAATCGGAATGATAAAATTTTTGAGAATTTCGATCATGCCAAATGACGATATGGGTGCTATAATCGTAGCAAACCTCAATACTCTTTATCGAGTATTCCTTGATCCACAAATATTGCTTACGATCTTCTTTAGTAGTATTGTATTCCGATATCGTAATTTCATCCTGTCTCATAGACAAAAGTAAACAAATAATTAACTTCATTTTAATTTGGTTTTTTAATTATCACCCCTTCTTGGTTTGTATTTGGAGGCGTAATATCTCGGTAATTCAAACTTGAAGGAGCATGGATTCGGTCTCTAAAAATTACCACCATATTAACATCTTTGTCGTGCTTTTAGTAGGCTTCATAATGCCCGCCAAATCGAACGTCCTTTCTCATAGCACCATATTGAACATTTACATTAAGTTCTACTACCGATTTAATTTTCATTCATTTGTTTTGAACCAAACGATTAAAATAATAGCTCATAAGAGAGTCACTCTTAATTGTATCTACTGCCTTCCTTTCTGAGGTACGAACCATCTGAATTGGGGGTCATTCCTTTAAGGGCCCTTTTTACTCTTCGGGTACTTTTTAAAAGCCTATCCAGATGATAATATTCAATTCTAATTGGTTTACCTCGCTTATTATACAAAATTCTACGCCCATCCTTTTGGAATAGAGTAATATACTCGCATTCACTTTCGATTCTGCCAAATTCTCGGTAAGTTCGTATAATAGTACCATCATCACCATGTATTACCTTGGCTCTTAAAGAACAACTTGGATAATACTCCATTGTGACCAATTCCTTGTGATTGTAAAATTCACCATATGTTTGCAATATTCGATCTGGTCCATAATCCAACATCACATTTTCTTCGTTCCCGAAATATATTGCTTTTATCTTACCGTATTCATCATAACTTATTGATGTACCTCTCTCTACTTCCCCTAACACATTTCTAATTGTAACCAGCTTTAGTTGGGGAGTAAACACCACTTGTTTTCTTAGCATTTCTGCGCCATCATATGTCTGAATGATAAAATCATATTCATTGCTCAGAGTATCAATTTTTGATAATTCATAATCGAAAGCCAACACGTGACGCAGCATAAACTTATCCAACCCTTTATTCAAATCGGAATTATGAATTAAAGAATCCATAATTGCAGCAAATACAGCTGATAAGTGCCTCTTTTGCTCTTGTGCACACAAAACAGGCGCGGTAAATAACACCAACAAGGCTATAGTCAATACTTTTTTAAACTTCATTTCATGCGATTTAGAATGGAAAGATATAAATTCTGCAAATTATATCAATAGAAATTGAACCAATAGTAGTTAACGGAAAGCCAGAATCAGTGGTAAAACTCAAATTTAATTTCCACTTCATGTTACCAGTATCTATTGTTTTCAGATGTTCAGTTATCTTTTGATATAAGATTTTCTGTTGCTCAGTATCCGGTGTCAGGTTGGTCATTGATATCTGAATATATGGGGAGTCTGGAATGAATTTCGATTGAGGGCTCCCCGAATTATAAGCAGCAATGGTCGCTTGTACTGTGCTGTTTATATTAGTGATGCTACTTGAAGTCAAATTTCCAGATTCATCCAAAAAAACATTAAAAGGAACACCGTTTCCAAGAGATGTTTGTTGAACATTGGGTTTAATTCCATAATAATAGCCTTTATTGCCAGTTGGATCCTCAACTAGATCGGGGACAAATATAACCTCAACATATTCATCTCCATCGCGGACAAATCCATAAGTAGGATCCGATGTATTCTTTATATATGCAGTTAAGGCATGTTCCTCTTTCAAGGGATAATTCGTAGTTTCATAACCCGGAAAAGCGTTCTTGTTGGGGGCTACTGGAGCTCTGGAATCGCGTGAGGCCAATCTTGGATTGTAATCGTCTTCGTTATTCTGGCTACTATTTGTACTTGAATGTGTCACCCTATCCCCAACACCACCGCCAGCCATCGCCGTGGCCACCTGATTCACCACTGCTTTGGCATTGGTTAATGCGGTGGACATGCCCAGATTTATGGATGCATCGCTGATCTGAGACAAAGACTGTATACTCTTGGCAGCCGAGTAAACCGAAAGCATGTCTCCAATGCCATTGAAAACACCTGATGAATTCGTTGCTGCAAAACCTTCGGTGAAACAAGCCCACGACCATCGGCCATCAAGATCCACATGGTTAGCCGGATCGTTGGACATGGCGATGTAGTTGTTGAAGAATTGTTGCGCCGGATCGAGGCTGGTCCAACGGCCTATAACAGGATCGCACATGCGCGCTTCGAATCTGTACAAATCCATACCTGAATCGCCAAATTCGTTTTGGTTCCATTCGCGCGATTGGTAGGTTTGGTCGTGGATGTTGCCTAGTTCGGGATCAGACCACATCAGGCCATAAGCGTAATAATCGTAATGCGCCAGAATAACGCCTTGCTTGTGGCGAATAGTGAGGTCGTTGAACTCAACCATAGTCTGCGAACTGTTGGTAAGGAAGGTATAGAAGTACCCATCGTCGGGCATTACCAAAGGTGGGCTTTGCAGTGTGCGCACTTCGGCTGGATCGGTTACGGGCACTATGCCGCTGTAGTTGGTGTTCACCATCAGATTATTATCCAGATACAAATATACAAGATAAGCTTGCGGCCGGTTGGGGTTGAGTTGGTTGATCTGGTCCGACATAAATAGTGTGAGGGCGCTGTTGGGTGCGCTATTGGGATCGTTGAACTGGCCAATGCCCCTTTCGCCGGGGGGCAAGGTGCTTCACATTCGATTACCGATTGTACATGATGGTTATACATGCCATGAAATATTGAATGGAGTTGTCGTAGACAAAAAACGATTTGCAGCACAGGTCAAAGAAGCCAAAGAGAAAAGAATGGAATCGAACCGATCATTTCAATGTATTACTTCATTGAGATGTCAGAAATGAAAATAAATCAAAGGTTATGAAATAAATTTTTCAATT
>JANNEQ010000058.1:0-30213 GCA_031378885.1 Flavobacteriales bacterium | reverse complement strand
ATATAATTTAACCCAAAGGGTAAATTATTTTGTGAATTGGTTATGCCGCCACTAAAAATAAATAGTACTATGAGGCGTAGCCGAAACCTGCCTTTGCCGGCAGGCAGGTTGGACTATATTATTTTTGTGAGCGGTATTACCTCTCCAACACATCGCCATTTTTTTCCCCCTTCAATACCCGAAAACTGCCATACCATATCGCCACATGGCCAACATTTCTCAAGGCCCTATACCAGTCAGTAAAGACATTTATTCGAAACCAATTAGGGAAAAGAAAGACTAATTTGTACCAGAGTCTACTTACCAAAACCAATAGTCATGAAAAAGAATTTTATTTTTTTCGTTATTACTCTCCTTTCCTTTTGTGTTTCAAATGCCACTGGTGTTCTCACCAGATCCGATAGTACCGGAACTTATCTTCACCTGAATTACGACAGTGTTTTAGTCAACATTACAGATCAGATTGTTCAAGTCACCACCAGACAATCATTTGTAAACCAATTAAACGATAGCATTCCTGTTAAGTATTGCTTTCCACTGAATGAAGGCGCCTCGGTGATTGATTTGAGGTGGAAGTACAACAATATCTGGTACGATGCAGTCTTTTCCGCCAGTCCGCAGGATACTATTCTGGGCGGCACAGGCAACAATGATTTCGATATGTTGTTGAGTAATTATCTTGGCAACAATGGTTTTTATTTCGATTTCGCATCGGATATGCCTGCCGGAGCCGAGGTGGTAATTGAACTGACTTATGTTTTACTCATGCCTTATGAACTCGGAGTTTCATCCTTCGTTTATCCTTCGGATTATTCGGTTATCCAATCCGAACCATTGGATTTTTTCATGAATGTTGATTTGCAAACGCAAAGAATTATTGAAAATATGGAATGTCTTTATTCGGACGCTGTTTTCAGCTTCAGTGATTATGCAGGAAACCTTACATGCTCTCAACCTGGCGCATACCTTACGTCCGATCTATTCCTGGATATAACATTCAATGGCAATGACCTGGGAATGTTTGGTTATAGCACCTTTACTGATACATTCGAAGAAGCTGGTTGTGATACATTGGGAAAAGGATTTATGGGCTTTATTCTCGAGCCCCCTGTGAGCGAAAATGTAGAAGTAATGCAGAAAATCTTTACTATGGTCATTGATCGTTCAGGAAGCATGGGGGGAACCAAAATTGAGCAGGCAAGACAAGCCGCAACCTATATTGTCGAAAACCTGAATGAAAATGACCTGTTTAATATTGTCGATTTTTCCGATGAATCATTGACCTTATTTAATGACCATGTTCAAAACACGCCCGGGAATGTCAGCACAGCTCTTGATTATATATCGGATATTTTGGCTGGTGGTGGTACGAATATCAGCGATGCCCTTATAACGGCCATTGGACAGTTTTCAGGAGCAAATCAGAACGCCGCTCATATTATTATTTTTATGACCGATGGTCAGGCTTCTGCTGGAATTACAGGTACGCAGGATTTGCTTGCCGCAGTTCAGAATGAAAGACTCAGTGTTGATTCCAATTGTGTCATTTTCAGTTTTGGTATTGGTAGCGACGTCAACCTGCAATTGCTGAATCTTCTCGCCCTGCAGAACAACGGTATCTGTACCAATATTTCTAACGACGAGGTATATGAAGAAATAAGTACCTTTTATCAGGTTATTGCAAATCCGGTAGTAATAAATCCGGTTTTATCATTCGATCCGCCATATGTTTTTGAAGCATATCCTACCCAATTGCAGAATCTCTACCAGGGCCAGCAATTAAGGGTATTCGGGCGATATATATATCCCGATACTGTTACTGTAAGCCTTAGTGGACAAGCATTTGGCGAAGTGGTCAATTATGACTACGACATCGTACTCACCGGCAATGAAATTCCCCAGTATCAGTTTTTAAGTAAGATGTGGGCCGATCAGAAAATTAAAAGCCTGCAGCAACAATATTATGAATCTTTCGATGCAAACGTACAACAGGAAATTGAAGAGGAGATAACTTATGTAAGTCTTTGTTACGGTGTGATCAGCGATTTTACAAGTTTCTCAGATAATTCCGGTTCGGGTGGCTGGAGTATTGGCATTGAAGAACATAAGGACAAGCGTATTGAGTTCTATAATTCGATATATCCGAATCCTGTAAGCAATGAAATGTTTGTTTCACTCGATGGATTTGACATCGGCGAAAAAATTGAATTGGTAATATACTCAGCAAGCGGACAAGTGATTTGTTCAATGAAAATAATTGTGAATGCCTCTGGTATTTACCAATTGGATGAATCCATTTGCCACTTGATACCAGATGGTTTGTTTTTTATCAGGCTGGGTTCCGGAGCCAACTTAAAATCGGCTTATGGAGCAAAGATTTCAAGAGAATAATATAAATGGACTATACATAACTCCTGTTTGAAAAGGTTGAATGATCCCGATAAAGTTCAAACATTGAATATTCACCTGCGATAGGCAACAGGCCGATAACATGGCGGCACAAATGTGCGCCAGGCAATTTTTTCCTTCAAATCTGACTTCCCAATAATCTCGGTCATTCACCAATGGCAGCTACAAGGTAATCAATATTTTTTTCAGGTAATCAAAAGAAATCCACCGCAATCCGCGCTGCTAATTATCTGTGTCATGCACGTGCTAATAAAAAATGGGAATCGCAGCCGATGAAAGTCTAGACGCAAGAAAGTCTGAGATAAACATGTTGGCATCATTGGGTGCGCCGGTACTTTTTTGCCCTACCCGAATGGATGCTTCCTCGCCTATCTGGCTACAACCATATACCATAAAAATGTCCGACGAATGAATCGAATCTTTCGATGAGTTTTTGGAGGAGAAAGAATGTAAGTGAATCACCATTTATTCTTCCTTACCCTAGTTGTGTGGTAAAAAAGAATGAAGATTTTATGAAATTGTCAATTTCGCTATGAAAGCCTATTGTCAGAAATAAATGGGCCTACTTTTATTAATTGAACTGAAGTCAATAACGAATTTGTTTAGTTGTGATTTGTTTACCCCCAAAAAAACAGCGCCCCTCAGGACGCTGCTCATTTTGTACCCGGGACGGGAATCGAACCCGTACAGCCGTGAAGCCACAGGATTTTCTTACCAACTATGACTTTCGTCACTACACAGCGATTCTGTGCTTTGTGGTCTGGACTTTCTCTTCATCATGTTCCTTTATAAAAAAAAGGAATTTAGATGCTGCCTGTTAAGTCTCTACACCTTCCTTTCATTTCTGAAAGACTTGGCTCGGGATTGCCACGCTTGCGCAGAGGTTTCCCCGAATTTAAGCAGTTATACATCTCAAATTTCTTTGAGAGCACTCAAATTTTTCTTTGACCTGTTCTTTGATCTGAACGTACTGGTTTGGCTATGGCAATTGGGACACAATAATCTCAAATTTTCCATTCGGTGATTTTTGCTGTTCCCATCAACATGATCCAGTTCCAGCGACAGACTTTGTCCCTTCCATTCGAATAATCCACATATTGAACATTCGTAATCTAAAATCTTACTTTTTATTAGCCTTGATTTTAATTTGAACGTCTGAAAATGCGGATGTTTACCCTCAAGAATTTCATCCAAAGGAATTTTTGGCGGAAGCGATTTCACCCTGCCTTTGCCGCTTTGGTTGGGCTTGTAGCAGTTTAACTCAATCGCACGTCGTTTGAATGAATTAAAATGTAATCCTAACAAAGCACATGCATTGGCCATCGATTGAGATTGCAGGCAAACTTTGATAAATTCATCATCGCTGATTCTATCTTTAATTCGACTGCTCATCTAAATTATGCTTCAGATCAAAGTATCAAAGAACTTCTCTTAAGTCCTGCGTGTCTACCAGTTCCACCACCCGGGCGGAGCTATTAACCACAAAGTAACAAACAAAAAATCCCGATCTCAACCGGACCAGGATTCCTTTGCTACTCTGAGCGAGAGACGAGACTCGAACTCGCGACCCCGACCTTGGCAAGGTCGTGCTCTACCAACTGAGCTACTCTCGCTTTTATAAAAGAACGTTTGAGGGGTGCAAATGTAAACAGTCTTCTTTTCTATACAAGACCTACCGGCGAATTTTTTTTGTTTTCTTCATTTTCTAGACTACGCCTCTGGTGGCCAAGTCTTTAATTATCATTTCGGTAGCACCACCCCGCGATAAAACAAAGCTTTTGCTCTTTTCCGCCATGGCTTTTCGTTCGTTGTCTGCTTCAATAAGATGATTTATACGGGCAATCAATGTGTCTTCGGTGGCGAAAGACTGCCCTCCGCCGGCGTCTATCAAGCCCCTTGCTTCCTCAAATTTCTGGTGGTTCGGACCAAATACCACAGGCATTCCCCAGGTGGCCGCCTCCAGAATATTGTGGAGACCCTTGCCAAATGCACCGCCAATCAAGGTAAGATCCGCATAGCGATAAGCCGACGACAATAATCCAATCGTATCCACAATCAGCACATTGCAGCCATTGTCCTTGCCTTCTTTTAAGTCCGACCAAAGTACCGATGAGGCAAACTGCGACTGAATGCCGCGAATATGCTCAGCATACACTTCATGCGGTACAATGATCCAGCGCAAAGCCCTTTTGTGGGTGTGTCTGGCACATGCCGCCAGGATTCTTTCTTCGGGCGGCCAGGTGCTGCCACCTATTATTACCAGATGATCCTTACAATATTGTTCCAGTTCGGCAATTACTTTGGCTTCATTCGCAATAGAAATAACACGGTCAAAACGCGTATCACCCGTCAGCGTTGCATTTCTGAACCCAATTCCATCGAGCAATTCTTTGGTTTTTTCAGTCTGAACATAAAAGTGGGTCACGCAGCCAAGCACTTTCTTCCAGAAAGAACCCAATACACCAAAGAATCTCTGTTCCGGACGAAGAATGGCCGAAACCATAAAAAGGGGAGTTCCACTTTTTTTTGCTTCGAAAAAATAATGTGCCCAGTACTCATATTTCACCACAAGAATTCCTTTTGGTCGAAGAATCTCTATGAACTTTTTTGCGTTGGAAGGAGTATCGGCCGGCAAATATCCAATCCAGTCGGCACCCGAATAATGTTTGCGTACTTCATAACCTGAAGGAGAGAAAAAAGTAAGCGCAATTTTAATACTGGAATTTGTTTTCCGAATGGCCTCCATCACAGGACGGCCTTGCTCAAATTCCCCCAATGAAGCGCAGTGAAACCATAATACTTCCTCTGATGCATTTTGAGTTCTCCATTTTTCCAAAGAAGAAAAAACTTCCTTTCGACCCGTTATCCATTGATTGGCTTTTTTATTGAAAGGAGCTGCAATACGAATAATCGCCACATACAAATAAATGCCAAGGGTATATAAGAATTGCAATATTATACTGAATATTATACTTAATTATAATAATACGCATCGGCGGCGCGCACATAAAGGTGCAATGTCCAACCCGCTTTTATTCCAAAAAGATAATCTCTTCTCTGCGCTGTATCTGCTGTTTGCGTATCGAAATTAAAGTCGCGACGGTTTTGGGTAAATGCCTCTATGGCTTCAATTCCCACGAAGAAATTGACGAGCCTGTTGTTGCTCATGTGGTAATAGCCCACAAATTGTTTCAGCATCAACCCATTGGTCAACCTGTCATAACCTTTTAGGTACTCGCCTTCAAGCTGCGTAATGGTATTTTCCTGGTGTTCCAGTCTTATTTTATGTTGCAGAAGACCTGCTCCGCCCATGACCAAAAGGCCTGAGTTTTTATTGGGCCCAATAAAATCGAAAATCTTTCCACCATCCAGCGATAGCGTGAAACCGCGTTCCTGAATATTCATTTTTACCAATTGCCCCTGATTGTCCAGCACGAATCCATCATTGGTAAGCAAGTTGTTGAGCAAACCCGGCTCATTCACCGATTTCCCGAAAATATAGGTTCCTTCAACACCATAATACCAGTTCTTTTTGCTTTTGATGTGGAAGCCTAGCCCTGCACACAGGTTGTCTCTGAAACGTTTGGCCATATCACCTGAAGGACTTTGGTAACCAAAAATCACCGAAACATGCGGATCAAACAAAGCAGAGTCGCGCACCTGAAACTGCGCCTGAACTTGCTGAATTAAAATGAGTGCGAAAAACGTTGTAATGATTCTATTCACCCCGCGAAAATAAGTAAGTCGGCCAAATAGGAGGGAGGTTTAAGAATAATTTGACCGAAAGTCATCTATAAAAGCACCCAAGATTGCACCATTAGTAGAGCATGGCATTGGTGAAGATAGCTTTGACTTTCAAATGCTTTGGGTTAAAAGGTTGGATAATGGATGAGCTCAATTTTAATCAGGGTATTCCAATGTTTATGCATCCATCAGTACATTAGCGGCCCAATTTTTAAAATCAGTATTCATGAAACCCATTCAAATGGTCGACCTTTCAGGTCAGTACGAAAAAATTAAAACAGCAGTAGACTCCGCCATTATGGGCGTGCTGAATACTACATCTTTTATTAATGGTCCGGAAGTAAAGGAATTCCAAAGCGAACTTGAAGCCTATCTTGGAATCAAACACGTCATTCCTTGTGCAAACGGAACTGATGCGCTTCAAATAGCCATGATGGCGCTGGATCTGCAACCAGGGGACGAGGTGATTACCGCGTCTTTCACCTATGTGGCCACAGCCGAGGTTATAGCTCTGCTGAAATTGAAGCCAGTTTTGGTAGAAGTCAATCCTCATACCTTTAATATCGATCCGGCTGCAATAGAAAAGGCCATTACTTCAAAGACAAAGGCTATTGTGCCTGTTCACCTCTTTGGTCAATGTGCTGACATGGAATCTATCATGGCCATTGCGCAAAAGCACAATCTGTTCGTCATTGAAGATACTGCTCAGGCAATTGGGGCGCAATACACTTTCTCAGATGGACGCAAAGCGACAGCCGGCGCAATGGGACATATCGGAGCCACAAGTTTTTTCCCCTCTAAAAACCTGGGCTGTTATGGAGATGGCGGCGCTATTTTTACCAATGATGATGAGCTAGCCAAAAAAATGCGAATGATTGCCAATCATGGCCAGGTAGTTCGCTATTACCACGATTCTATTGGAGTAAACTCGAGGCTTGACAGTGTTCAGGCTGCCGTTTTGAGAATTAAACTTCGGGAGCTGGACAATTACTGCATTGCCAGAAATAAAGCCGCAGCCTATTATGATGAGGTTTTTGGTGATATGCCACAATTCACTATTCCGGCCCGCGATCCGAAATCGACACACGTATTTCACCAGTACACACTAATCACTGATGAGATTGATAGGTTTGCCCTTCAGGAGTTTTTAGCCAAAAAGAACATTCCCGCCATGGTCTATTATCCCGTTCCATTGCATATGCAAAAAGCATATCTCGATCCCCGATACAAAGAAGGCGATTTTCCTATTACAGAGATGTTGTGCCAAAAGGTAATCTCGTTACCCATGCACACGGAACTCACTGATGAACAATTGAATTACATTACCCAAGCCGTGAAAGAATTTTGCGGGATATTGTTGTAATTAATTTGTGTTGTCTGACAACTAAACTAAAGAGAGTAGAACGGGTTATTGGGAAATTGACTATTTAATAGGTCATTCGACAATCCTAAGGGTTTTGAGGTTGCCTTGTAGTTCATTCATTGGTTATAATCCATTTACCTCAATAAAAGGCTGTGTTAAAGTCCACATTTAACTTGTATTCTTTTTTGTGGACAGAATAGATTTTTTTCCGATTAAGTTGGTGCGCCAATTCCCTTATTTACCAAACCCGGCGAGCTGTAATGATTGATGAATGGGACAGGATAAGCCCCTGGGTGTGTATTATTTTGCGCAATCCATTTTATTGCGTGGTGGTAGAGACGCGATGCATCGCGTCTCTACCATACACGATTCCTTTGATTACTCTCCCGAAATTGATGGTGGATGAACCCATTTACCTCCTTCGACACCAATTTAATTGTCTCTTTTCCAACTTTTTTCAAAAAAAAATCTTTCATGAACGCGCTGACTTCCATGGGGGTTACAATGGGTTGAAAAAATATTTTACAAGAAAGTTAAGCCGGGCCTTGTGCGAATGAAATAGTAATGTACATTTGCGGCCCGTTTTTCTGAACTCATAGAGTCGTATTGAATGCGGTGAATTAAAGGAACTTAGATACAAGATGCCAACCGTACAGCAACTTATTAAAAAAGGACGCACGCCGAAAACTTACCGCAGTAAGTCGGCAGCATTGACCTCTTGCCCACAACGCAGAGGCGTGTGCACTAAGGTGTATACAACTACTCCCAAGAAGCCGAATTCAGCACTCCGAAAGGTTGCTAAGGTTCGTCTTACCAACGGATTTGAGATAATTGCCTACATCGGAGGCGAAGGTCACAACCTGCAGGAACACAGCATCGTGCTGGTTCGTGGAGGTCGTGTGAAAGATCTTCCTGGTGTGCGTTATCACGTTGTGAGAGGTGCACTCGATACAGCCGGAGTAAACGGCCGTAATCAGCGCAGATCAAAATATGGAACAAAACGTCCTAAACCAGGAGCTGCACCAGCCGCTGCTGCCAAAGGCAAAAAGAAATAATCATTCTTCACTGATAGAATAGTTCAAGAGCAATGAGAAGAAGAAAGGCCAAAAAAATTGAAGTCCTCCCGGATCCAAGGTTCAACGACAGGGTTGTAACCAAATTCGTGAATAACCTGATGATGCAGGGAAAGAAAGGAACCGCTTTCACTATTTTCTACGACGCCGTAGATAAAGTGTCTGCAAAGACAAGCGAAGATGGCTTGGAAATCTGGCGCAAGGCGTTGGAGAACGTAACTCCAGCTGTCGAGGTTAGAAGCCGCAGAGTAGGTGGTGCAACATTCCAGATTCCTTCACCTATACGGGAAGAAAGAAAAACCTCAATGGCTATGAAGTGGTTGATTGGTTACTCTCGCAAGCGCAATGAGAAGAGCATGGCCGATAAATTGGCCGGCGAAATCATCGCAGCAAGTAAAGGTGAGGGTGCCGCTTACAAAAAGAGAGAAGACGTTCACAGAATGGCAGAAGCCAATAAGGCATTCTCTCACTTTAGATTCTAATTCATACACAGCGAAAAGAGACAATAGGAAAATATGTCACGCGATCTTAAATATACAAGAAACATTGGTATCGCAGCGCACATCGACGCTGGTAAAACGACTACGACTGAACGTATCCTCTATTATTCTGGTGTAAACCACAAGATTGGAGAAGTTCATGATGGTGCGGCTACCATGGACTGGATGGTGCAGGAGCAGGAACGTGGTATCACAATCACTTCTGCGGCAACTACAGTTTTCTGGCAATATCGCGGTAACAAGTACCACATCAACATTATTGATACTCCGGGTCACGTTGACTTTACAGTTGAAGTAAACCGCTCGTTGCGCGTACTGGATGGTCTCGTGTTTCTTTTCAGTGCAGTTGATGGTGTTGAACCACAATCAGAGACAAACTGGCGATTAGCCGATAATTATAAAGTCCCGCGTATAGGTTTCGTCAACAAGATGGATCGTTCAGGAGCCGACTTCCTCAATGTAGTGAAGCAGGTGAAAGAAATGTTGGGCAGCAACGCTATTCCACTTCAGTTACCAATCGGTGCAGAAGATGATTTTACTGGTGTAGTTGATTTGATCAACTGGCGCGGTATGATCTGGAATGAAGCAGATAAGGGCATGACATATCAGGTGGTGGACATTCCTGCTGATATGATAGATGAAGCAAAAATATACAGAGAGCAATTGCTTGAAGCTGTTTCTGATTATGATGACAATATCATGATGAAATTCTTCGACGCTCCTGAGACCATTACTGAAGCCGAAGTTCTTGCAGCCCTTCGCGGCGCAGTACTCGATCACAAAATTATTCCAATGGTTTGTGGTTCTTCATTTAAGAATAAAGGTGTTCAGACAATGTTGGACCTGGTGATGGAATTGATGCCAAGTCCACTCGATAAAGAAAGCATTACAGGAACTAATCCGGACTCTGGTGAAGAGGTTTCGCGCAAGCCGGATTACAAAGAACCATTTGCAGCTCTTGCATTCAAGATCGCTACGGATCCATTTGTTGGACGTCTTGCCTTCATGCGTGCATATTCAGGACTTCTTCCGGCAGGTTCTTATGTATTGAATACAAGAAGTGGAAACAAAGAACGTATCTCACGTATCTTCCAGATGCACGCCAACAAACAGAATCCTATCGAAAGTTTAGGTGCCGGTGACATTGGAGCAGCAGTAGGTTTTAAAGATATCAAAACAGGCGATACGCTTTGTGACGAGAAGCATCCAATTGTTCTTGAGGCGATGAACTTCCCTGAACCGGTAATTGGTTTGGCGGTTGAACCCAAAACTCAGGCTGATTCAGATAGATTAGGTATGTCTCTTGCTAAATTGGCCGAAGAAGATCCAACCTTCCGTGTGAAAACTGACCACGATACAGGCCAGACCATCATCAGCGGAATGGGTGAGTTGCACCTCGAAATCATCATAGACCGACTGAGACGTGAGTTCAAAGTTGAGTGCAATCAGGGAGCTCCTCAGGTTTCGTACAAAGAAGCTATCACTACAAGTACCAGTCATCGCGAAACTTACAAGAAACAAACTGGTGGTCGTGGTAAATTCGCAGACATCAGCGTGGTTCTAGGTCCAAATGACGATGCTGAAAAACCAGGACTACTTTTCGTCAACAATATCAAAGGCGGTAACGTTCCAAGAGAATTTATCCCTGCAATTGAAAAAGGTTTCAAGGAAGCAATGATAAACGGTGTTCTCGCCGGATACCAGCTCGAATCATTGAAGGTAGAACTCAACGATGGATCGTTCCACGCAGTTGACTCTGACGCTCTTTCTTTCGAATTGTGTGCTAAGATGGCGTACCGTGAAGCACTTCCAAAGTGTAAGCCGGTTCTTCTTGAGCCTATAATGAAACTTGAAGTGGTAACACCTTCAGAAAATATGGGTGACGTTATTGGTGACTTGAATAAGCGCCGTGGTATGATTGAAGGTACTGGTGAAAGAAACAACGCTACCATAATCAACGCCAAAGTTCCACTGTCTGAAATGTTTGGTTATGTAACTGATCTTCGTACCATAACGTCAGGTCGCGCTACATCAACTATGGAGTTTAATAACTTCGCTATCGCTCCGGCGAACGTTCAGGCAGACGTAATTGCCAAAGTAAAAGGTAAAGCCAACGCATAAATATTTGACATCAATTAAAGATGGCCCAGAAGATTCGCATAAAACTCAAGTCCTACGACCACAATCTCGTTGACAAGTCAGCAGAGAAGATCGTAAAGACGGTTAAGTCAACCGGTGCTGTAGTAAATGGACCAATTCCATTGCCAACACACAAGAGGATTTACACCGTATTGCGTTCACCACACGTGAACAAGAAAGCTCGCGAGCAATTCGAGTTGAGCTCTTACAAGCGATTGTTAGATATCTATAGCTCTTCTTCGAAGACAGTAGATGCTCTCATGAAGCTTGAGTTGCCTTCGGGCGTTGAAGTTGAAATAAAAGTATAGTAATAATAATTAACTAACCACACATGCCAGGTATAATAGGAAAAAAGGTCGGTATGACTAGTGTCTACAGTGCCGCTGGAAAAAACATTCCATGCACAGTGATAGAGGCTGGTCCATGTGTAGTGACGCAAGTCAAGACCTTAGAAAAAGACGGTTATGTAGCAGTTCAGATCGCCTTCGGTGAGAAGAAAGAAAAGAATACTACCCAACCCATGAAAGGCCACTTTAAAAAGGCCGGAACTACTCCAAAGCGCTTCCTCGCTGAATTCACAGGATTCGAAGGTGAAGTAAAACTAGGAGATGCGATTACTCTCGATGGCGTCTTTACTGAAGGTGAAGTCGTTTCAGTCATCGGAACAACAAAAGGAAAGGGATTCCAGGGCGTTGTAAAACGTCACGGATTTGCTGGGGTAGGTGAGGCGACTCACGGACAACACAACCGTCTTCGTGCTCCCGGATCTCTTGGTGCATCATCTGACCCATCACACGTATTCAAGGGAATGCGAATGGCAGGTCGCACAGGTGGTAACCGCAGAACAGTAGAGAATCTTCAGGTAGTAAAGTTACTCGCCGAAGAGAACCTGATAATAGTAAAAGGAGCCATTCCTGGCTTTAATGGTGCAACCGTTTATATCGTTAAGTAACATGAAACTGGAAGTATACAATACAGCAGGCCAGAAGACTGGCACAACCGTTACCCTTGATGATTCGGTTTTCGCCATCGAGCCTAACGACCACGCGATTTACCTCGACGTGAAAAGATACCTCGCAGCCCAACGCTCAGGTACACATAAAACAAAACACCGCGGTGAAATTCATGGTTCTACCCGCAAACTCCACCGTCAAAAGGGTACTGGTGGGGCAAGAAAGGGTAGCATCAAGAACCCACTGTTTCGTCAGGGTGGTAGCATCTTCGGACCGCGCCCACGTGACTATGATATCAAAGTGAACAAGACAACTCAGCGTCTTGCCCGTAAGTCAGCCTTGGCTTACAAAGCAAAAGAAAATGGCCTGATGGTTTTGGATGCAATAGATTTTGCAGCCCCAAAAACCAAAGAGTTTGTTCAATTGATTAAGAATCTCAAACTAGAGAATAAAAAAACTCTCGTTTTGATTCCAGAGAAGAATGATAACGTCTACATGGCGTCACGTAACCTGCAGAAGGCAAATGTCCAGATAGCTAACCTCGTGAATACCTACGACATTATGAATAGCCACAATATTGTTTTTGTTGGCAATGCACACGAAGTAGTAACAGAACTTTTGAAAAAATAAGAAGCCATGTACGATATTCTTTTAAGACCATTGGTCACCGAAAAAATGACTTCTATTCAGGAGAAGCAGGGTAAGTACGGCTTCATCGTGAAAAAAACTGCCAACAAGATTGAAATCAAGAAGGCCGTTAAACAAGCTTATGGTGTGAACGTATTAAAAGTAAACACCATCAACTACGACGGAAAGGTGAAGAGCCGTAACACAAAAGCAGGTGTTCTTGTCGGACGTAGCGAATCGTACAAGAAAGCAATCGTTACGATCGGAGCAGGAGAAATAATAGATTTTTACGCCAACGTTTAATAAGATAGAACGAAATGGGTATTAAGAAACTCAATCCAATCACGCCAGGGCAAAGGTTTAAAGTAGCTCAGACTTTCGAGGAAGTCACTACCAACAGACCGCATAAAGCTCTTATTGAGCCTGTCAAAAGAACAGGCGGGCGTAACAATCAGGGTAGACGCACAATGCGTTACATCGGTGGAGGTCACAAGCGCAGATATCGTATCATCGATTTCAAGCGCGACAAACAAGATGTCAACGCAGTTGTACTGACAATAGAGTACGATCCAAACCGTACTGCATTTATCGCACTTGTGGAATATGCAGATGGCGAGAAGAGATATATTTTGGCTCCGCAAGGTTTGAAAGTGGGAAACAAAATCATGAATGGCAGCAACGCCACTCCTGAGGTAGGAAATACAATGTTCCTCAAAGATATTCCATTGGGAACTACCATCCACAATATTGAATTGAAGCCTGGCAAGGGTGGTTCTATTGCACGAAGTGCAGGAACTTATGCTCAGCTTTCGGCTCGTGACGGACGATATGCTATCATATCAATGCCGTCTGGCGAAAACAGACTGATCCTTTCTGAGTGCAGCGCTACAATTGGTGTCGTGTCTAATGCAGAGCACAATCTGGTTCGTTCCGGTAAAGCTGGAAGAAGCCGTTGGCTCGGTCGTCGTCCACGTGTACGTGGTGTGGCTATGAATCCGGTCGATCACCCGATGGGTGGTGGAGAAGGTCGCCAGTCTGGTGGTCATCCACGCTCTCGCAAGGGAACTCCGGCGAAAGGTTATAAAACACGCAAACCTAAAAATCCGTCTAGCAAGTTCATTTTGCAACGCAGAAAGAAATAATATAACATGGCAAGGTCACTTAAAAAACCACCGTTTATTCACTACAAGCTTGCAAAGCGCGTAGAAGATGCACAGGCTGCAGGAAAGAAAAATGTAATCAAGACCTGGAGCAGGTCTTCAACAATCTCTCCTGAGTTCGTAGGGCTCACAGTAGCTGTGCACAACGGAAAGACATTTATTCCTGTATATGTTACTGAGAACATGGTAGGTCACAAACTCGGTGAGTTTTCTCCTACACGTAAGTTCGCAGGACACTCAGGCAACAGAAAAGATGGCAAATAAACCCCAATAAAAAAGAGAATTCATGGGAGCCCGTAAAAGATTAAGAGCAGAAAAAATGAAGTTAGAGCGCAAAGAAATTGCGTTTGCTAAACTCAACAATGAGCCTTCATCACCCCGCAAAATGCGTCTGGTGGCAGATATCATCCGTGGTAAGGATGCATTCAAGGCCTTGGGAATATTGAAGTTTACCAGAAAACATGCTGCAGTGCCTATGGAGAAGCTTCTTCGTTCGGCCATCAGCAACTGGCAACAGAAAAATACTGGCTCTGATGTAGCAGAAGCTAACCTGGTAGTGAAAGAAATACGTGTGGATGGTGGTCGTACCATGAAACGTATTTCAGCAGCTCCGCAGGGACGCGCTCACCGCATCCGCAAGCGCAGCAACCACGTAACCGTCATTTTGGATAAAAAATAAACGAAGGAATTCGAATGGGACAAAAATGTAACCCGATAGGAAACAGATTAGGCTTTATCAAGGGCTGGGACAGCAACTGGTACGGCGGAAACAATTACGGCGATAAAATCATCGAAGATGATAAAATCCGTAAGTATCTGATGGCTCGTCTGAAAAAGGCGTTAGTCTCAAAGATTGTAATAGAGCGCACGCTTAAGCTTGTCACTGTTACCATCAATACTGCCCGCCCCGGTGTAATCATCGGCAAAGCAGGCTCTGAGGTTGACAAACTGAAAGAAGAGTTGAAGAAGATTACCGGTAAGGATATTCAGATCAACATCTTTGAAATCAAACGTCCTGAACTGGACGCCAGATTAGTAGCAGATGGAATCTGCCGTCAGATTGAAGGTCGTATCTCTTACAGAAGAGCAACTAAAATGACCATCGGTACTTCCATGAGAATGGGAGCTGAAGGAATCAAGGTTACAATTGCAGGTCGTTTGAATGGTGCCGAAATCGCACGTTCTGAGACATACAAGGAAGGCCGCACTCCATTGCATACACTACGTGCAGACATCGACTACCATCATGCAGAAGCCCACACAGCTTATGGCAGGATCGGAGTGAAAGTCTGGATCTGCAGAGGAGAAGTTTATGGCAAGCGCGATCTTGCACCGAACTTCGGAGCTTCTGCCCAGATGAAAGGCGGACGCCCGGGTCAAGGCAACGAAAGAGGTGGAGATAGAGGTGACAGAAGAAACTCACCAGGCGACAGAGGTGATAGACGTGGCGGCGGTGGCGGCGGCGGAAATCGCGGCGGCGGTGGAGGAAATCGCAGAGGTTAATATAAAATGAACGAGGCTGACTCAAGATCAAGATATTTGAATCATGTTACAACCAAAAAGAACGAAATACAGGAAACAACAGAAAGGCAAAATCAAAGGAAACGCTACCCGCGGATCACAGCTTGCCTTCGGAAGTTTCGCCATTAAAACACTGAATGAAGGATTTTTAACTTCACGTCAGTTAGAAGCAGCGCGTGTGGCCCTTACCCGTTTTATGAAAAGGGAAGGAAAGGTTTGGATCCGTGTATTCCCGGACAAACCACTCACCCGCAAACCCGCCGAAGTGCGTATGGGTAAAGGTAAAGGAGCACCTGAATTGTGGGTTGCTGTTTTGAAACCCGGACGTATCCTCTTCGAGTGCGAAGGAGTTCCGTTGGCAGTAGCACAGGAAGCCTTGCGTCTGGCAGCTCAGAAATTGCCTTGCCGCACTAAGTTCGTCGTTCGTCCAGATTACACCGAATAAAAAGTTCCGAAATGAACAAGTTGAATATAAAAAATCTGTCTGAAAAAGACATAATCGAGAAGATCAAAGAAGAGAAGGCAAACCTCTCTAAAATGAGATTCAATCACAGCATTGCTGGTACTGAAAACCCAATGCTCCTTCGCACCAAACGCAAGGATGTTGCCCGCATGATGACGGCTTTGAATGAAATGAAGAATAACACTAAATAATCACGGGGATGGAAAGAAATCTTCGCAAAGAAAGAACGGGAGTGGTAACCTCAAACAAGATGAATAAATCCATCGTTGTTTCGGTCGAATCCAAAGTGATGCACCCCAAATACGGTAAATTCGTAAAACAAACTTCTACCTTCATGGCTCATGACGAAAAAGAAGAATGTGGAATTGGTGACACCGTAAAAATCATGGAAACCCGCCCGCTCAGCAAGCTGAAGCGTTGGAGGATGGTTGAAATAATTGAAAAGGCCAAATAAGCCTTTAAAAATGATCAGGAGAAATGATACAGAACGAATCCAGACTTAAGGTAGCAGATAACAGCGGCGCACGCGAAGTACTCGTAATACGTGTACTGGGCGGTACCCGCAGGAGATATGCATCTATCGGTGACCAGGTAGTGGTTACGGTAAAGGATGCACTTCCAACAGGTAACGTGAAAAAAGGAACAGTCTCAAAAGCTGTTATCGTTCGCGTATCCAAAGAAGTTCGCAGACAAGACGGCAGTTATATCCGTTTCGATGACAATGCAGTAGTTCTTTTGAACAATACTGGTGAATTGCGCGGAACACGTATTTTTGGCCCTGTTGCCCGTGAGCTTCGCGATAAGGATTATATGAAAATTATTTCCCTGGCCCCTGAAGTACTGTAAATTTCTAAAAGAAAAAAAGAGCGATGTTTAAGCGATTGAAAGTAAAAAAAGGCGACCTGGTAGTGGTAACTACTGGTGACAACAAAGGCAAACAAGGCCGTATTGTTGAAGTTGACCGCAAAAGCGAGCGCGTGATTGTTGAGGGCGTGAACATGGTGAAAAAACACCGCAAGCCTTCTGCTCAAAGTCCACAAGGTGGAATTGAGACGATCCCTGCAGGTATAACCATCAGCAATGTGATGGTACTTGATGCCAAGGGTCAGGCTACCCGCGTCGGTCGTAGAAAAAATTCAGAAGGTAAGTTGGAACGTTATTCCAAAAAATCAGGGGAGGCAATGAAATGAGCTATATTCCACGTTTACAAACAAAATACAAAGAAGAAATCGCTTCCAATTTGATGAAGCGCTTTGAGTACGGTAGTGTAATGCAAGTACCTCGCATTACTAAAATCTGCCTCAACCAGGGGCTTGGTAAGGCTACTGCTGACAAGAAGATCATCGACGCCGCTGTGGACGAGATGACTCTGATTGCCGGTCAGAAAGCAATCAATACCACCTCTGTAAAGGATATCTCAAACTTCAAACTTCGTAAAGGTGTAGCAATCGGAGCGAAAGTTACCCTCAGAGGTGATCGTATGTACGAATTCCTCGACAGGTTGATCTCGGTGTCATTGCCACGTACACGTGACTTCCGAGGTGTAAGAGCCTCAGGTTTTGACGGCCGTGGAAACTTTACGTTTGGTGTAAAAGAACAGATCATTTTCCCTGAAATTGATTTGGACAAGATCAAACAAATCAATGGTATGGACATCACTTTGGTGACCACTGCCAACACAAACGAAGAAGCAAAAGCTCTTCTTGAAGAATTCGGATTTCCTTTTACTAAATAATACCAGCAACAAAGAACAATGGCTAAGGAATCAATGAAAGCCCGCGAGCGCAAACGCATTGCCCTCGTAGAACAATACGCTAAGAAGCGCGCAGAACTCAAAAAGGCAGGTGACTGGGATGGACTCCAGAAGCTTCCGAGAAATAGCAGCCCGGTGCGCGTGCGCAACCGTTGTGGCCTAACTGGCCGTCCACGTGGATTCATGCGTCAGTTTAAACTTAGCCGCAATCAATTCCGCGAACTCGCCCTTGAAGGCAGAATTCCGGGAGTGAAAAAAGCAAGCTGGTAATACTCAATCATCAACAAGAAATAGAAAAAGTAACATGTTTACCGATCCGATAGCAGATTATTTGACCCGAATCAGAAATGCGCAGATGGCCCGCCATAAGGTGGTGGAAATTCCTGCCTCAGGACTGAAGAAGGAAATTACTAAAATCCTGCATGAAAAAGGATATATCCTGAACTACAAGTTCGATGAGGGTGCTCCTGGTACAATTAAAATTGCACTGAAGTACAATCCAAAATCAAAACGTCCGGCAATAAGCCAGATAGAAAGGATATCCTCGCCAGGTCACAGAAAGTACACCGGTGCAGATGAGTTGCCACGTGTATTGAACGGTCTCGGCATTGCCATCGTCTCTACTTCGAGAGGAGTAATGACAGATAAGGAAGCTCGCACCCAGGGTGTAGGTGGTGAAGTAGTATGTTACGTTTATTAAGATAATCGAATAAAACTTCTAGACAAATGTCAAGAATAGGAAAATCCCCGATAACCATTGCCAAAGGTGTTGAAGTGAACTTCAGCAATGGCGTGGTGAAGGTAAAAGGTCCGAAAGGCGAGCTTTCACAAGAAATTGATCCGGCAATTGCCGTTGATATCAATGACGGTGAAATAACGCTGAGCCGCACCAGCGACCTGAAAGATGTGCGTTCCAATCACGGTCTGTACCGCTCTTTAATCAACAACATGATTGTTGGTGTAAGTACCGGTTGGTCCCGTAACCTGGAATTGATAGGTGTCGGTTACAGGGTGAAGGCCACTGGTCAGCAACTCGAACTAACACTGGGATACAGCCACCCGATCATTTTTGAATTGCCTGTGGAAATCAAAGTGAGCGCTAAGGCTGAGAAAGGAGAAAATCCTTCCGTGTCTATTGAAAGCTACGACAAGCAGTTGCTTGGTCAGGTAGCAGCCAAAATCAGAAGCCTCCGTGCTCCTGAGCCATACAAAGGCAAAGGTGTTCGTTATGTTGGTGAATATGTACGCAAGAAGGCTGGTAAGTCAGCAGCTAAATAATTAGTATACAAAGCAATGGCATTCAGCAAAGAAGCTCGTAGAGCAAAAATAGTTAAGGCAATCAGAGCCAAAATTAAGGGCACTGCAGATAGACCGCGTCTATCAGTATTCCGCAGCAATAAACAGATCTATGCTCAGATCATTGACGACATTAAAGGCATAACAATCGCCTCTGCCGCCTCATCAGTAATGAAGGATGCGCAAAGTGTTGCCAAACTTGACCAGGCTAAGTTGGTGGGTAAAACCATCGCTGAACGGGCCAAAGCAGCAGGGATTGATAACGTGGTTTTTGACCGCGGTGGATACCTTTACCACGGACGTGTAAAATCATTGGCCGAAGCAGCCCGCGAGGCAGGCCTCAAATTCTAACAGAAGACATGGCAGATAACAGACCAGTTCGCTCTAGCGAAACAGAATTGAAAGACCGTCTAGTAGCGGTGAACAGGGTAACCAAGGTTACCAAAGGAGGCCGTGCCTTCGGATTTGCAGCCATTGTGGTGGTTGGAAATGCGAATGGAGTAGTAGGTCATGGACTTGGAAAATCCAAGGAGGTTTCTGAAGCTGTTTCGAAAGCAGTAGAAGATGCAAAGAAGAACCTGATTCAGGTGCCTCTTCTCAAAGGAACAATTCCTCATGAGCAAAACGGTAAATTCGGCGGTGCCCGCGTATTTATTAAGCCAGCCTCTCACGGTACAGGTGTAATAGCCGGTGGTGCGATGCGTGCGGTACTTGAGTCTGCCGGTGTAACGGACGTTTTGGCTAAATCGAAAGGTTCTTCCAATCCGCACAACGTGGTAAAAGCTACGCTCGATGCTTTGTCCAGATTGCGCAGTGTACATGAAGTGGCCAAGATGAGAGGTATTAGCATTGATAAAGTATTCAACGGATAATAGTTATTACAATGAGTAAAGTAGTCATTACCCAAATCAAAAGTGCAATCGATCGCCCGAAAAGGCAGAAAGATACTATTCAGGCATTGGGTATCAAAAAATTGAATGTTCCCGTAGAAAAGGAACTTTCTCCGAACATTAAAGGAATGATTCGCGCAGTAAACCACCTGCTTAAAGTGGAGTATAAATAATCTGGTAATCATTAAGTGATATGAAACTTAATAATCTTAAGCCTGCTGAAGGCTCTACCCAAACGCGTAAGCGCATTGGTCGAGGTCAGGGAAGTGGTAGAGGCGGAACTTCTACACGTGGTCATAAAGGCGCAGGTTCGCGTGCCGGTAACAAACGCAAGATTGGTTTCGAGGGTGGCCAGATGCCACTTCAGCGCCGTCTGCCTAAATTTGGTTTCAGAAACATCAACCGTGTAGAGTATAAAGGTGTCAACCTCGATACAATCCAGGAGATGGTGGAAAAGCATAAATTGTCAGATGTTACACCAGCTACTTTTAAGGAGCATGGAATTTCTTCGACAAACGACTTGGTAAAGATCCTTGGAAGAGGTGAATTAAAGTCAAAAGTGAATATTACAGCTCACGGATTCTCTGCCACTGCAAAGGCAGCGATCGAAAAGGCGGGTGGAACAGCTACAATTCTTTAATACTGGTTTATGAAAGGATTTATCAAGAAAATAAAAGACATCTGGTCTCACGAAGAGTTGAGAAAGAAGATTATTTATACTCTCCTTCTTCTCCTTGTGTACCGCATTGGTTCATTCATTGTGATCCCTGGTGTTGATGCAAGTAAACTTGATACAGCAGGAAGTCAGGAAGGCCTTCTGGCGTTTCTGGGATTGTTCACCGGGGGGGCTTTCAGCAGAGCTTCGATTTTTGCTCTTGGTATTATGCCATATATCTCCGCTTCCATCATTATTCAACTCTTGGGTCTTGCCGTTCCGGCAATCACCAAATTGCAGAAAGAAGGTGAAAGTGGCCGCAAAAAGATCAACCAATGGACCCGTTTCCTCACCATTGCAATTGGTGTTGTTCAGGCTCCAGGTTATATTGCATCTACTATTCCAGCTAACGCCCGTCCGGATAGCTTCGGTTGGATGTTCTCGGCAGTGGTAATTTTAATGTGTAGCACCATGTTTATCATGTGGCTCGGTGAAAAAATTACTGACAAAGGAATCGGAAATGGTATTTCATTGATCATCATGACGGGTATTATTTCAGACATTCCCCGCGGAGTTTATTCTGAAGTTTCGGCTCAAAATCCATTCTTCCTCATCATTGAATTTGCTGTTCTTGCAGTGATCATCGGTGCTGTTGTGGCTGTGATACAGGCAATCCGCCGAATTCCGGTTCAAATGGCAAAGCTCAATTCGGGAGGACCTGGATTTATGCCACAAGGAGAAGGAGCAAGATCGTATATTCCTTTGCGTCTGAACAGCGCAGGTGTGATGCCAATCATATTTGCTCAGGCAATTATGTTTGTGCCTCTTTACCTTAGAAATACTGAAACTTTCAGAGATAACAACATCCTGATTAGTTTGACATCAATGCAAAGTTGGGGTTATAACATACTGTTGTTCTGTATGATTATCATCTTTACTTTCTTCTATACAGCCATCGTTACCAATCCAAATCAGATTGCTGACGACCTGAAAAGAAATGGCAATTTTGTACCTGGTGTAAAGCCAGGAAAACCAACTGCTGATTTTATTGATGAAGTTCTTTCCAGAATTACCCTTCCAGGTGGTATTTTTGTCGGCCTTATTGCGATCCTCCCTGCTGTCGTTATGATACTCGGACTCACAAAGGCACAACAGTTTTCGATATTCTTTGGCGGAACATCACTGCTGATTACTGTTGGAGTAATATTGGATTTACTTCAACAAATTGAAAGCCACTTACTTTCCCGCCATTACGATGGTCTGATGAAGTCCGGTCGCGTAAGGGGAAGATCAGCCTCAGCTATAACTAGCAGCGGTATATCTTCTTAAAGGGGATGGCAGAGAAAAAACCAGTCTATAAGACTGAGGATGAGATTGAGCTCATCCGAGAGAGTTCTTTACTTGTTGGAAAAACTTTAGCTGAACTGGCTACCAGAATTAAACCGGGTGTTACAACACTTGAGTTGGATAGGGTAGCTGAAGAGTTCATACGATCGCACAACGCGTATCCTGGATTTCTTGGATACAACGGATTTCCAAATTCGGTTTGTGCAAGCGTAAATAGCGCGGTTGTTCATGGAATTCCTACCAATGCACCGCTTCAGGAAGGCGATATTGTATCGCTGGATATTGGAGTAGTGAAGAACGAATTCTGGGGTGACAGTGCCTATACCTTTCCTGTAGGTCAGGTGAGTGAAAAGGTTTTACACCTTCTCCGTTCTACGAAGGAATCGCTGTATAAAGCTATTGATGTGGCTGTGGCGGGTAACAGAATAGGCGATATTGGCTATGCTGTTCAAAGTTTCGCTGAATCAAATGGTTTTGGAGTGGTAAGAGATCTCGTAGGACATGGAGTGGGAAGAAATCTTCACGAAGCTCCGGAAGTGCCTAACTTTGGAAGAAGGGGAAACGGAATGAAATTGTTGCCGGGGTTGGTCATCGCAATTGAGCCGATGATTAATATGGGAACAAAGAATGTGAAGCAGCTAAAAGACGGCTGGACAATACAAACTGCTGATGGATTACCAAGTGCTCATTATGAACACACCATCGTAGTGAGAAAGGACAAAGCCGAAGTTTTATCCAGTTTTGAAATGATTGAAAAGGCCGCAGGCCTGATATAAATAGATATGGCAAAACAAACGTCAATTGAATTAGACGGTGTAATCATCGAAGCTCTTTCCAACGCAATGTTTCGCGTTGAATTGGAAAACGGACACGTGATTACAGCTCATATCAGCGGTAAAATGCGAATGAATTACATCCGTATTCTACCAGGAGACAAGGTGAAAGTTGAAATGTCACCTTATGATTTGACCAAAGGAAGAATAAGCTTCCGTTATAAATAAAAACAAGCGACCATGAAAGTGCGTGCATCAATCAAAAAGCGTTCTCCTGAGTGCAAAATTGTAAGCAGGAAAGGAAAGCTTTATGTGATTAACAAGAAGAACCCAAAGTTCAAACAAAGACAAGGATAAACTCCCTAAGGGAATAACCATAATTAGAAAATGGCAAGGATTGCAGGTATAGACTTACCACGTAACAAGAGAGGTGAAATCGGGCTCACCTACATTTATGGCATTGGCCGTAGTACTTCTCGTAAAATTTTAGCGAGTGCCAATGTGCATTTCGATAAAAAAGTGAGCGAGTGGGATGACAATGATTTGTCGCTGATCCGCGGATACATTACCGAAAAATTGAAGGTAGAAGGTGTATTGCGTTCCGAAACACAGCTTAACATCAAGCGTCTCATGGACATTGGATGTTACAGAGGAGTGCGCCACCGTAGTGGTCTTCCATTGCGCGGACAGTCCACTAAGAACAACGCACGTACTCGTAAGGGTAAGCGTAAGACGGTGGCAAACAAGAAGAAAGCAACTAAATAATAAATAGCCTCAAGGCAACAAGAGAAATGGCTAAAGTTGAGAAGAAAAAGAAGAAGAATGTTGTTGTAGAAGCAGTAGGCCAGGCCCACGTGCAATCTACTTTCAACAACATCATCATCAGTCTTACAAATAACACTGGGCAAGTGATCTCATGGTCATCTGCCGGTAAGATGGGATTCAAAGGTTCTAAAAAGAACACTCCTTATGCAGCCCAGGTTGCAGCAGAGCAGTGCTCTAAAGAAGCAATGGATCTCGGCCTGCGCAAAGTGAAAGTATTTGTGAAAGGACCTGGTGCAGGTAGAGAGTCGGCTATCCGAACCATCCACACTGTGGGTATTGAAGTGCTGGAAATTGTGGATACAACTCCACTTCCTCACAACGGATGTCGCCCTCCAAAGAAAAGAAGAATCTAATACTGTTATTGAAATTCATAGTTTTAAGAAATGGCCAGATATACAGGACCAAAATCCAAGATCGCTCGTAGATTCGGGGAACCAATTTTCGGAGAAGATAAGAACCTTCAGAAGCGTGCTTATCCACCCGGACAACACGGACCGAGTAAACGCAGAGGTAAGAAATCAGAGTACGCAGTTCAGCTTATTGAAAAGCAGAAGGCTAAGTATACCTATGGTATCCTTGAGCGTCAGTTTGAAAACCTTTACAAGAAGGCTTCTGCAAAACCAGGCGTAACAGGTGAAATCCTTCTTGCGCTTTGTGAAGCGAGGTTGGACAACGTTTGCTACCGCCTCGGTTTAGCCAACAGCAGAATGGGCGCTCGTCAACTAGTTTCTCACAGCCACGTGACTGTGAACGGACATGTGGTGAACATCCCTTCTTATTCTCTTCGCCCTGGCGATAAAGTGGCTGTGCGCGAAAAGTCAAAGTCACTTCCAACAATTACTATGGCTCTGTCCGGACGTAAGAAGTTCGATTGGCTCGACTGGAATGATGGTGACAAGCAAGGCGTATTCCTGATGTTCCCTGAAAGACCTCAGATTCCTGAGAATATCAAGGAACAACTGATCGTCGAATTGTATTCTAAATAAACGAACCAATAACCCCTATTATATCCCAATGGCAATAATCGATTTCGTAAAACCGGACAAGGTCGTAATGCTGGAAAGCAACGACTTTACAGGGTCATTTGAATTCCGTCCCCTCGAGCCGGGCTTTGGAATCACCATTGGCAATGCCCTAAGAAGAATTCTTCTTTCTTCTTTAGAAGGCTTTGCCATCACTTCTATCAAAGTCGATGGAGTTGACCACGAATTCTCTACCATCAAAGGCGTTGTAGAGGACGTTACTGAAATTGTGCTGAATCTGAAACAAGTTCGTTTCAAGAGACAGATTGAAAATACTGACTACGAAAAGGTGATGATCACCATTACTGGTCAGGACCAATTCAAAGCAGGTGACATCAGCAATTTTACCACGGCGTTTCAGGTATTGAATCCCGATCTGGTGATTTGCAACATGGATCCAAAAGTGAAAGTATCAATTAGTATAACTATTGGTAAGGGCAGAGGATATCGTCCGGCTGATGAGAACAAGAGCAGCAGTGCTCCTATGGGTACCATCTTCATCGACTCTATCTTCACACCGATTCGCAATGTGAAGTTCAGTGTAGAAAACTTCCGCGTAGAGCAGAAGACTGACTACGAAAAGCTCCTTCTTGAAATCCAGGGTGATGGTAGCATGACCCCTAAGAATGCACTTCAGGAAGCTGCTAAAATTCTTATTCACCACTTCATGTTGTTCTCCGACGAGCGTATTACCCTCGAGCAGGAAAGCAAAAAAGAAGTGGAAGAATTCGACGAAAGCTCATTGCACATGCGTCAGCTTTTGAAGACCAAACTTGTCGATATGGATCTTTCTGTCCGCGCTCTGAATTGCTTGAAGGCAGCAGATATCGAGACTCTTGGAGATCTTGTATCATTCAACAAAAACGACCTATTGAAATTCCGTAACTTCGGTAAGAAGTCACTTACAGAGCTCGAAGAGCTTGTAGAAGGCAAAGGATTGCAGTTCGGAATGAATGTGGCAAAATACAAACTGGACAGAGACTAATTTTAGTCGATTACAGACATCAGAATTTTTTTGAAGTAAACAACAATGAGACACGGTAAAACAGTTAACCATCTTGGTAGAAAATCAGCACACCGCGCGGCTTTGCTGATGAACATGGCAAATTCGTTGATTGAGCATAAAAGAATCAATACCACTTTGGCCAAAGCAAAAGCGCTTCGTAAATATATCGAACCGCTTATCACCAAGAGCAAAACAGACAGCACACACAGTCGCAGAACAGTGTTTGCTTACCTGAAAAATAAAGAAGCAGTAACTGAATTGTTTCGTGAGATTGCACCAAAGGTTGCAACGCGCCCAGGTGGATATTCACGCATCATTAAACTAGGATGGCGTCCTGGTGACAATGCCGACATGTGTATGATCGAACTTGTTGACTTCAACACCATGTACGGTAATGAATCTGCCGCTGCCGCTACCAAGAAGCGCACGCGTCGTGGTGGTGCTGCCAAGAAAGAAACTACCGGTGCTACCGACACTGCCACTGATGCAGCAGCTCCAGCTCCTAAAGCCAAGAAGGCCAAGAAGTCTGATGAGGGCACGGCAGATACTGCTCCTGAAGCATAAACCAAGTATAATATTTTTGAGTATATTAAAAGGACCGCGCAAGCGGTCTTTTTTTTGATTTAAACTCTAATGATGTGAATTATATTTACTCAAATATTTATAGCATTATGAGACGCTTTGCTTTTCTAATTGGCGTAGTTATTTTTTTGATTCCTTTCGACCTCAAAAGTCAAATGGATCTCAGTTTTAATCATTTACTCAAAAATTTTAATGGTGAGGTAAAATCAATAGTTGCTGATAGCGTAAATAATAGGTTGTATGTTGGAGGATCATTTACTACTTATGGTGGGGCATGGAATGAATTCGAAATATTCGATCCTGAAAACAACTTTGAGCCAAGTTTTTTAATGCCTCGTATGACCACTATTAATCAGATATGTAGTGATAATAATGGAGGGTGGTTTGTCGCGGGTACTTCAATTGAAGGCTATGATGATCCCGATGACGGTAATTACAATCTCATTCATGTAAAAAACGATTTAACGATTGAATACTTACCTCCACTTTATACGAACCAATCATATGACGAGAATAGTGATCGCTACTCAAAAATAAAAATTTACGGCGATTGGTTTGTCGGAATTAGTCTTGGGATAGTGGAAGTTTTTAATTGGCATAATGCTGAACTATTATACACATCACAAGAAATCGATGGGGCAGTTTCGGACTTTTTTGTTGATGGTGATAAAATATACTTATCGGGTAAATTCTCGGAAGTGGACGGCCAGCCTCGATTATTCTTTTGTCAATTAGATGCCGATACTTTTGAGCTTACAGATTGGTTACCTGAATATAGCGCAGTACCTTGCATAAACTATTCAACAGGAACGGGCTATATTATGGGCATGTCGGACTCTAAGTTGTATTTGTCTGTTGAGTGGCCAAAGAATACGACTTGCCCGCATCCTTGCTTACCCTGGTATTGATGAACAACCCGCAGGCCGCGAAAAGCAATTGGGTAGAAGAAGAGCTCAGTAACAGGTTGATTCCACTGGAGCAATGGCAGTTACAACTTATAGCCCAGGGCAAGGCATGGCATAGCACCATCGAAAATCTGAGGGCAGAGATGAGCAGTGCCAGGGCCATCTACCACCGCGCACTGGCCTGTGAGTATTCGGCTATCGAATCGGACGAGGCATTGGCAGCTACCGATAAAGATGTCGCCCTCATGGAACTTCTGGGCCAGACCGATTGGCCACAATACCAGGAAATACTGGCTGCCCACCACAGCAGTTTGGAGCGCGCGGCCGATGCAGCGTACATCTGCAACCAGATCATAAACAGCCTCGATGCTGATGATGAGCACAGGCTCGACTTGCTGATTTAGAAAGAAATAATAGGGCTGAACAAATAGAGGAATTTCAAGAGACCCCAAGTATTCCTGATAATCATCTTAAGAAGATTACCTTGTTAATCCCGGGTGAAATAATTGCCGCGTTTGTCGGAATTAGATGTTTGCTTGGAGTTAGCGATGAAAACCAATTCTTGCATTGGATTTCATTCTTTTTTCTTATGATCTGTTCACCTTTTTACATTAAGAAATCGATTAACTCGAATTTACCCACTAAATGGTCCCAAGTAATTGTTTCCGGTATTGCATTTCCTGTTTGGGTATATGCAACAGGAGGACCTCCATTCGAATTTTTCTGGCATTATGATAGTCAATTGGCAGGGGTGATTGCGATATTATATTCCATTTCGACGCCAATACTAGTTAGATGACGATATTGGAATTGCAGCTTATATCGGTCAAATATTCGAAAAGAAGTGCAAGCTAAATATAACTTCATTAATTGTCCTTTGCCCGATGAAGCGGATAATGCATATCAGCATGGAACTGCTGGAATTTGAACGGAAATTTTCTATACATTTCAGCGTATTTTTTACCCAATTTTCTACTTGCGGTCTAATCGAAAATCTGACGAAGAAAAAACAGGGCAAGCATTTAGGCTGATCTTAAAAATCATCCCCATTAACTGAAATCTATTTACTGGACTAAAGCCTCTATAGGGAGTTTAGAACTGCGATTCCTTTAGTTAGAACATCTAATTGATCATCTTTCCTCGCAAAAAACGTAGCTCCTGGAGTCCATGCTTTTTCTGTTTGTGCTAGCTTTGAATGCTCAGTTAACCACAACATCCAAACGCTGTGAAGTATTTTATAAAATTCATCTACTGAAACAGTTTCTCCTTCTGCAAGCTCAATTGGCACAACATACTTTATTTTAATTTCAAAAATTATACGTAGCAAGTCCTCTTCATTTTTGGGAGGGTTATTTAAGGGTTCTTTGCGAGGAACGTCCTGATAAGTTCGATAATCAACTAGCAAACAGACTATGTCTTTATTCAGAGGTATGCCATCAAATTCGGGTTGTGGGTATGCTGCTTCGTTATTTTGTACTTCCTTATAATCTGGGGCAATAAGTATATATGGTGTAGCGCCATGTTTGATTTCACCTACTTTCATATGACAAAAATAGTGATAAAGTTATTTTGACCACTTAACAGGTCAAAAAGATGGAAATTTTTTTAGGTAAAATTACACAATTCATTAGATGGTGTCTGGTCTGGACAATTTTACATTTTTCTACAACCAATACGGGGTTGGATCGCTGAGTATTTAAAGGTAAAGTTAATTGTGTACTGCTCTCAAATTCCAAAGCAACCTCCAATTGTCAGTTTGAATCGAAAACATGTCAATTGACATCCGGTAATCGAATAACCACTTTTGTACCCGAAACATCGCCATTATTAATCTCGATACTAGCATTGCTTTTGTAGATCGAATTGATTTTGCGAATGCGTTCAGTGGTAATTTTCACTCCTACACTTTTGTGTCCGGTTGTTTTTTTTGTGCTTGATGCTGAAAATCCTACACCATTGTCGCTTATACTGCAGGTTAAAATTCTATCGGTGTAATCCAGTTTAATTTCAATAAGACCTTTGTATTTTATACCGGCGAACCCATGTTTAATGGAATTTTCTACAAAGGGCTGCAATATCATTGAAGGAACCATCAGTTTTTCCGATGGCAGATTTTCGGTCTCTGTAAATACGTAATCGAAACTGTCTTCGAACCTCATTTTTTCCAGCTCCAGGTAAATTTTAAGTGCAATTAACTCGTCATTGAGTGTAATAAAGGTAGTTTGGCTATTGTCAAGAATTTTTCGCATCAGGAGCGAAAATTTGCCCAAATATTTGTTGGCACTCTCAGAGTCGTTGTGAGTGAGGTAGTACTGAATAGAATTCATCACATTAAATGTAAAATGAGGATTCATTTGTGCCCTCAAACTTTGAATCTCCATCTCGGCCAATTGATCCTTGGTATTCAGAATGGTCGAAACAATATCGTTCTGTGTCCCTTCAACTCTGGTAGCATGACTCTGCGCAACGACAATTGCGGCTACAGCAGTGACAAAATAGTCCAGGTCAATCAAGGATGCATCATTATTGGCGAGTGAATAATCGATGAGGATAAAGCGGGGCGCAATAAATTGGAAGAAAACACAGTGAATTATGCCCAGCAACACAGCAAATTGCCCTCCTTTTTTTCCGAAAAAGCTGTAAGAGTAAAAGATAAGGCAGATATAATACATCTGACCAGAGTGTCTTATTCCGCCAAGGAAATAACTGAATACATTTAATATCAGAAATATTGCAGTGATGAGGTATCCATAGGCAAAACGGCTGTTGTGGCTGTAGTTTAATACGAGGTAATTGATAAATGATGAAATGAAAAGAAAATGAGCCATGTAAAACGCAGCATTTATGCGCCATAAGTGCGGAGGATACTGCACAATCACAGAAATATATACAAGGAAGAGGAAGAAGACAAAACTTCTGAAGTATCTCATCCGGTTATACGACAGTACATCTTCTTTGTCTAAAGATGAAATATACGATCGAAGCGAAATTGCATCACGGATATTACTAAAAATAGTATTGATGTTAATCATGATTTTGCAATGAGATGTTGGTGGTAAAAATCATTGGTAGTATCCCACAATGTGTGTAAGTAGGAAAGTTATTCTGAAATTTTTTGACCCTTTTACAGGTCAAAAAAAATTTCGGAGATAACTTTTCGGCAAATTACATACAATATGAAAAAAGAAGATTTGTTAAATTTTGAGT
>JANNEQ010000053.1:0-70054 GCA_031378885.1 Flavobacteriales bacterium | reverse complement strand
ACTCAAAATTTAACAAATCTTCTTTTTTCATATTGTATGTAATTTGCCGAAAAGTTATCTCCGAAATTTTTTTTGACCTGTAAAAGGGTCAAAAAATTTCAGAATAACTTTCCTACTTACACACATTGTGGGATACTACCTACGAAAACGCAAACGGTAGTTTACTGTATAAAAGATACTTCGCTAAACTTTTATTCAGGGCGGATTTTCTTATAATCTTCAGGTATGAACTCAAGGCATGCTTTGGTTAGTTTTCCTGATTCAATTGTTGTATGTCATATTCTGATTTTGGGCAATATCGCCCTACATTCATCTCTGGCACAGGTGCATGTTGTCCAATAGAACAATCCGCGCAGGAAATTCTTTAAAAAATTTCTACTAGAGGTTTAGTTCTTGCAAGCCGCACATTACATTCGCAAAAAAAAGAACCATTTCATAGTCTCATTGCAGGAAAAGTAGCTTGAAATACAGAGGGGACATTCTTCTGCACAAATCAATTATGCACAATAATCCATTATGAAAAAATATATTTTACCTTTAGTACTGCTAGTAAATTTAAGTGTTTGTGCACAGCCGATTTTTGAAGCGTATGAAAAGGGCAATTATTTAGAAGTACAAAAGCTGTTAAAAATCGGAGTTAGTCCAAACGAATTTAATAGGAACAAGGTTACACTCTTGTTTTTGGCTTGCCTTAAAAGTGATACCACTATGACTAATATTCTTATTTTGAATAATGCCGACGTAAATTTAGCAACAGCAAATAGCATAAGTCCTTTGAATGCTGCTTGTCAAACAGGAAATATTTCCATCGTTAAAGAACTCATTAGTGCGGGAGCAAATGTCAATTACAAAGATGCAAATGGCTGGTCAAGTTTAATTACGGCAAGTAGAAACGGTCATCTCGAAATTGTAAAAATTCTAGTAGAAAAAAATGCAGTAATAGATGATAAGGCCAGTGATGGAGTAACGCCAATGATGATGGCAGCGTCCAAAGGGCATATTGCGATTGTTGAATATCTCCTTCTAAAAAACGCCAACGTGAATTCATTGGCTAAGGACAATGAAACAGCACTTACTTATGCCGCTAAAGCCGGACGAACAAATGTTGTGGAACTTTTATTAAAAAATGGGGCTAATAAAAATCAGGTGACGGACGAAAGAAAAACAGCTTACGAACTCGCTAGAGACAATGGTTATCCAGAAATCGTCGAACTATTAAAGTAAAAAAATGAGTTTAAGCTTGATGGTCCTAATTTAACTTGGTGTCATAAAGCAATAGCTTTTAGGGTGTTGGATATTAAAGAGATTGATTGGGTGTTGTGCAGTAATGGATGTGTTTTTTAATGTCTTCTCCAAGACTACAATTTACCGAATTTCGGTCCCTCAATGCTCCAACGCCTTCTCCCACTTACTCACCGCCACTGTTGCCACAGCATTTCCAACCACATTCGTAGCACTTCGGCCCATATCCAGCAAGTGATCTACGCCAAGCAATAACAACAAACCAGCCTCAGGAATATTAAATGTAGAAAGCGTTCCGGCAATTACCACAAGCGAAGCACGCGGCACTCCTGCTATTCCTTTGCTGGTAATCATCAAAACAAGCAGCATTGTCATTTGCTGACTCATGCTCATATCAATACCATAACTCTGCGCGATAAATAAACTGGCGAAAGTCATGTACATCATCGATCCATCCAGATTGAATGAGTAACCCAGTGGCAATACAAAACTCACTATTTTATCCTTACAACCAAAGCGCTCCAACTCTTCCATTGTCTTAGGATATGCAGCCTCACTGCTTGCCGTGGAAAACGCCAGCAACAGAGGTTCCTTTATTCTTTTGATCAATGTCCACACTCTGTTTTTCACCAGTAAATAAGCCACAAACAAAAGCACAAACCACAAAAGGAATAAGCCCAGATAAAATTCTCCGATAAAAATTCCGTATGTGCTTAGCACACCCAATCCTTTTTTGGCCACTACGGAAGTCATTGCCGCAAAGACAGCAAACGGAGCGAAATTCATTACGAAACCTGTAATCTTAAGCATTACGTGGCCCACCGCATCCAGGGCTTTGATGATGATATGTCCCTTTTCGCCAATAGCCGCAGTAGCCACGCCAAAAAACAAAGAGAAAATTACTATTTGTAAAATCTCATTTTTCGCCATGGCCTCAATAACACTTTCCGGAAAAATATGTGAGATAAAATCCTTCAGTGTGAGAGCAGATTTATTTACACCCGAATCAGCAAAAGTCGATGGAATTTCCAGCGACATCTGACTGCCGGGTTGAAAGAAATTGACCAACAAACATCCCAATAAAAGCGAAACAAATGATGCGCTGAAAAACCAAAGCATGGTCTTGCCCCCTATTCTTCCCACTGCTTTAATATCGCCAAGTTTTGCCACCCCTACTACAAGTGTAGCAAATACCAGAGGAGCAATAATCATCTTAATCAACCGGAGAAAAACACTCGTAAAAATGGAAATGATATCCAATATCGACTGAAGGTACTTGTTTTTTTGCTCTTTGTTCAATGCCGCCGCCACACGATCGGGCAACGGTTTTGCTCCGCGCTCCTTTTGAAGAACTTCCTGAATTTTTTCGACCTTGATTTTTTGTTCCAATGTCGCATCATTCAGAATTTCATTGACTCTTGTAGAAAGCGGTGTAAGTTCCACCTCCTTCTTTACGATGGCCACCATTTCATCGTAAGACCTTGGATCTGGTTCAGGATAATTGAGGTTTAGAAATACTCCGGCAAAAATTCCCAGCACAAGTGCGATAAATATCCACAGGGTAAGTCGATTCGATTTGGTCATTGGTTTCATAGCTGTGCAAGTTAACACAAGCTACTGTAACGACTAAAAAATTTCTTGAATACCCTCGGCAAAACAAACCCCACGCTATGCTTTACGCACAATCTCATCCTTATACAAAGCCTTGTTTTTATTGGCCAGTTGGCCACATGCGGCGTCAATGTCCTTACCTCTCGACCGTCTTACATTGACAATGAGATTGCGCGACTCCAGAAACTGAGCAAAAGCATCCACCCTCTCTGGGTCGGCTTGCCGGTACTCTCCATCATCAATGGGGTTGTATTCGATGATATTGATCTTGACCGGAACATTTTTCGCAAAATTGGCCAGTTCATGCGCGTCTTTAATCGAGTCGTTGAAGTCCTTGAAAATAATGTATTCAAAAGTAACCCTGGAATCGGTTTTCTGATGAAAATACCTCAGCGCTTCGGCCAATGTTTCGAGGTTGTTGGACTCATTGATGTCCATAATCTCATTTCTCTTCTCGTCGTTCGCAGCGTGAAGCGAAAGCGCCAATTGAAATTTTACCTGATCATCGCCCAGCTTTTTGATCATTTTGGCCACGCCCGCAGTGCTGACTGTAATTCTTTGCGGAGACATACCCAAACCTTCAGGTGAAGTAATCTTCTCAATTGAAGTAAGTACATTTTTATAATTGAGCAATGGTTCGCCCATTCCCATATAGACAATATTCGAAAGAGGAATCTGGTATCTTTCCTCCGCAGCATTTTTCAGATAAACCACCTGATCATATATCTCACCTGCAGTAAGATTCTTCAACATCTTCAATCTTCCGGTAGCGCAAAACTTACAGGCCAGACTACAGCCCACTTGCGATGATATACAGGCCGTCATCCGTGAATGAGTAGGTATTAAAACCCCTTCTACTACTTTGCCCGCTTCTACTTCGAAGGCGCATTTAATTGTTCTATCCGAACTAACCTGCTCGTCAGACAATTTAATTTTATTCAGAACAAAATGTTCCGAAAGAAGATCGCGAGTATTTTTTGAAAGGTTGGACATTTCATCGAAACTACCCGCCGCCTTTTTCCAAAGCCACTCCATAACCTGTTTCGACCTGAAACGTTTTTCATTGTGTGCATCGAAAAACACAGAAAGTTCTTCTGTACTGAGGGTTCTAATATCTTTTTTGCCGTATTCCATGATTGCGGCGCAAAGATAAGGCTTCAAGACAAGCGCTGCTACAAGCATTTAAGACATCACCAAACAGAACAATTCGCAACACAAACAAAAACCGCCGGAAGTATTACTCCCGGCGGCCTTCCTTAACCTGTTGTATATTGATCTTGTGCTTGCAGCCTTGATTATGCTTTGGCTTTGAAAGTGAGTCTGTATTTGAATATCTCTCCCACAACTACCTGGTCTTTGTCTACTTTCATTTTAGCAGCCTGACGCTCGATGAATTTTCTCACCAGAACATTCTTGGTTTGAATAAGAAGTACCTGAACATTGCCTTCTGGTAATACCTGGAAAGTAACATCTGCTGATCCTACAATAGACTCTTCACTCTGGTTTATTGGGAAGAAAAAGTGTCTGTTGATTTGTTTGGTGATCGCTGTTTTAAGCGTGGTTCTTTTGCTGTTGTTTTTCTTCTTGTCTACGGTAGAAGATGCATCTGCGGTAAATACTGAAAGCAAGATGGCTAAAGCGATGGCGAAGGTTTTCATTGTAATATTGTTTTGTTGTTATTGGTCGGTTTTCAGTCATTAGGCGAATGTCACTTCAATTTAGTTACAAAAAATAAAAAATATTTTTTTGATAATTTTATATTTGAAAAAATTCATAGCGCCGTAGGTAATTACTCAAAAAAACCACTTGTATTTCAAAACAAAAACCGCCGGAAGTATCACTCCCGGCGGCTTTCCTTAACCTGTTGTATATTGATCTTGTGCTTGCAGCCTTGTTTATGATTTGGCTTTGAAAGTGAGTCTGTATTTGAATATCTCTCCTACTACTACCTGGTCTTTGTCGACCTTCATCTTAGCAGCCTGACGCTCGATGAATTTTCTTACCAGAACATTCTTGGTTTGAATAAGAAGTACCTGAACATTGCCTTCTGGCAATACCTGGAAAGTAACATCTGCTGATCCTACAACAGATTCTTCACTCTGGTTTACAGGGAAGAAAAAGTGTCTGTTGATTTGTTTTGTAATTGCAGTTTTAAGTGTATTTCTTTTGCTGTTGTTTTTCTTCTTGTCTACGGTAGAAGATGCATCTGCTGTAAATACTGAAAGCAAGATGGCTAAAGCGATGGCGAAGGTTTTCATTGTTGTATTTTTTTATTGTTATTGGTCGGTTTTCAGTCATTAGGCGAATGCCAATCCATTTTAGTTACAGAAAAATAAAAAATAATTTGGGGTTTTTATTTTAGGCAGAATTCGCAATGGCTGAATCTTTAGAAACGAATAGTTCTACTTTAAGAGTATAGTAGAATTATTGCATAAAAAAATAATTTGAAAATAGGAAAACAAAACTGATCAGGCTTGTTTCTTAAAAACAAAACGATACTTAATGACCTTGCCAATCTGAGTATTGTTTTGATCTAGCTGAATTTTATCCAGCTTCTTAATTACATAATCCGAAAGCTGCGGACTGGTGGACACTATATTAAGGATTTGAACCTTTCCACTTCCATCTATCTTGAAACTTACCTCTACCACACCATCCAGATTTTTTACTTCCTGATCGGAAAGAGTTTCCGTTTTGTTTGGATTAACCGCACTTTGCGACAGCATATACACAGACAATGACGGAGCGCACAACAGGCCAGCCACCAAAAGTGATATTGTTAAAAAGTGCTTCATTATAGATCTAGTGTACACATACTTATCAAAGACGCTCTAACACGAGGTTAAGTTACACCAGACCGAGGATTTCATTGATGACCATTTCACAAAAGGTCAGAAACTTTGTTAAGTGGCAAAAAACCCTGTTATTCCAGCCAAAACAAAAACCTGGCGGTCAGCGAATTAAAAAAAAAACCCACCCTTAAAACGGTCTCCCGATAATCGGGACAGGGAATTGGCTCTTTAAGTGGTCAAGTTTATTGAAAGTCTAATTCGAATCTGGTCGCCCTTAGCTATTGGATAAAGCTTTTGTCGTCCGGTGCAACTTCCATTTTTCGCAAATCATCAGACTTTTTATTGGCCATCATGTGCGGCATAAATCTATTCTGAATTTGCATCGAATTAGATTTCACAGTAGGTACTGTAGTCTCTGAACGGGCAAAAAAAATTCCTGCAGCATTAAAGAAACCTGCAAGCCCCTCTTGCCTACAGCCCATTAAGCCCGGCAATTTCGGGCGGTCTTTAAACACGGTGCACAAGTTCTACTGTTCAAATCCGAACAATTTTTTCCGAACAATCTAATTTGTTCGGATTATTTTGTTCAGAAATCCGAACAATTTTTCGCGAACAATTAAAATTGTTCAGATTCTTTTGTTTGGAATTACGCGCTTAAATCCTCGTCCTATCTTGAAACCCGTTTAAAATTTCATCACTTATTATGGTCATTTTTACTCCGGGCCGCGATAATTTTTCTTAATAGTCCCCACTATTGAGATAAAAATGCCCTCATAATCATGCTAATCATAAAATCTTAAACAGGTTCTATGTGTTGTGTTATAATCACTTCCAACAAATAATTTCCGGTTCATTTATGTAGTTTATTACACCAAATCAATGAGTTACCAAAAAAAATTCCATGGGTTGTAACAAATCAAAAAGCACAGGCGTCACATGACTGAATACATTAAAAAAGAACATTAAAAAATAAAGAGATATGAAAACCACTTACTTATTCTTAGCATTTTCATTGATATTACTTCATGCCAATGCACAAACCGACCCCGATACCACAAACATCAGCATTGGGGACAAACAAATACGCGTAATTGATGCTTCGCCGGATGATGACAGTACAGATGTGGCCATGACTCCAGATGAAGACGATTCCGATAGCAAAGGAACCCTTACACATTGGGACGGTATTGATCTGGGAGTAAATGTTTTGTTGAACAAAGACAACAAAACCACCCTGGCAGAAGGAGACCAATGGTTGGATCTGGACTATTCGCACTCTCTGAGCTGGAGGTTCAACATTATCGAAGAAAAAATCAGAATCTACAAAGACTACGCAGGAATTATTATTGGAGCCGGGCTTACTTACAACAGTTACGGCCTTAAGAGAAATGTAGATATTAATGCCGACAGCACAGGCGCTACGACAGGCTTCGCAGTGGCTGATAGCTCACGCGATTACAACAAAAACAAACTCCGCGCATCTTATATAAATATACCCTTAATGCTCGAATTCAACACCAGTGAAGACAATGATAAATCATTTCACATTGCCGCAGGCGTAATAGGTGGCTGGAAAATGGGAAGTATCATCAAACAAAAGTGGGATGATGGAGATGACAAAAACTCTTACCGCCGCAAATCCGATTTCAACATGAACCCATTCACGTTTGACCTTACAGCAAGAGTTGGTTATAAAAACTTCACCGTATTTGCTACGTATGGATTGACACCACTTTTCAAAAAAGACAAAGGACCAGAAGTTTATCCAATGACAGTTGGTCTTCAAATAGTACCTTTCTGATCATACTCAGAATAAAGAACAGTTCCACAAGCGAAATGCTTCGGATCTGAATAAGTTAAGCGAAGGTTTTTTCATCAAAGGCGACTCCACAAGAGTCGCTTTTGAATTTTAAAACAATTCCATTAGCGCCAGTTATACCTTAACTATTGATTCTTGTGAAAGTATTTTTTCGTTTCTGTATTTGAGGAATAATTGCGCCACCGTGGCCACATCCTTCTGACAATAGACCGAAATTCTATCCAGATTTCCTTCGTCATAATATACAGACCTCACCATACTTCCATCGATATCGTCTTTCGGTGTGGGGATACCAAAAATTCTGGCCAATAATTTCAGCGAAGTGTAGTGCTTATAATCACCAAACTTCCATAGTTCCATGGTGTCCAGATGGCCAGTTTCCCAAGGCTTTTTTCCGGATATGTCCAGCAGTTGAGGCAAGGCAAGGCCGTTGATCAACATTCTTCTGCAGATATATGGGAAGTCGAATTCCTTACCGTTATGTGCGCACAATACGCGAAAAGGATTGTTAAAACGATGCTCCAGAAGATGACTAAATTCGTTGAGCAGAACAGCTTCATTGTGATTTGCAAAAGACGTAGTTCTAAAAAGTCTTTCGCCCATTCTTACCACAAAATAACCGACACTGATGCATACAATCTTTCCGAACTCCGCATAAATACCTGCCTGATGATACGACTCTTCCACCGACACGTTATTCTTCTCGCGGATAAATCTGGATTTATCCGACCAGAGCTCCCTATCGTATTCATCTAATAATTCAAAAGAAGGAGAAAGAGGTACCGTTTCAATATCCAGAAACAAAATCTCATTAACGTTAATATGGTTGAGCATAGTTGTAAATTATTTAATGAGTATGGCCGGGGCATTTAAAACTGGCGCAAAAACCAATTCATTCAGGTCCACCTCTCCCGCACTCAATTGATATTTTTTGTCGTAAATATCAGAACCAATATAGAAACTAACCCAATAGTTGTTATTCAGTGCAAACGATTCTTCGAGCAAAACCTCAACCTGTTTGGAAGACTTAGCCAGAATGTCGCCTAAAAAAAGTCTTAACGTGGCCGTTGATTTTTCAATTCCGTCCACCTTGCCCTTGCCACTGGCGTTCACTATCACATGGGTTAGCATAACATCCTTGTCATTAATAAGCACAACAGACCATTGTGTCTGGCCACCTTCGCCCGGTCCGGGCACTACTGCAATGTATACATCAGAAACTTGCGGTCGAACAATATCCCTTTTCATTGTTTGGAAATGGATTTGGCCATATTAATATAAGTATATAAATCCCTGGGCATATTGTTGTCTCGAACCTTACTTTGGTCGTGTCCCAAACGAACAAGGATCAGTTTTTCATCCGGAAAAACAGCGATATACTGGCCCCTCATTCCCCTGCAGGAAAAAAACTCTTGCCCATCATGAGAACCCAGCCACCAGTGTAGACCATACCATGTACACGATTTGTTTTTGTCGTCCACAACACCATTGGCTGTAAGACTTTCCCTCACAAAATCAGGAGAGACAATTGTATCGTTGCCCCATATTCCATTGTTCTCATATAGCTTTCCAATTCTCGCAAAATCACGTGCTGTGGCATAAAACCCGCTAAATGTTTTTTCCATTCCTCCCTCGCTGTCCAGATTCCAGTGCGCATCATTTTCGGCATCAATACACGACCAGATTTTTTGAAAGAAATAATCAGAACAGCTTCTTCCTGTTGCTTTTTGAATAATCATGCCCAGCAGTACGGAATTTCCTCCCTCATAAACCCAAAAAGTACCAGGATCTTTCTCCACTTTAAATTTCAGCGTCTCCTTTATCAGTTTTTTGCCGTAATAAGCCTTTGCCATGTAGCCAAAAGGACTGTTATAACTTTCTCCAAACGGAATTCCACTGGTCATTTGGAGCAGGTGCCGTATAGTGAGCGACGCGTTCTTTCCTTCTTTAAATTCCGGAATAAAATCAGAAACATGCTGATCAAGCCCTTTGATATAGCCCTCATCTATAGCCTTTCCCACCAATATGGAAGTAAAACTCTTGGCCATAGAAAACGAGTTGGAAAGAGTTGTTTCCGAATATCCCATCCAATATTTTTCGAAAAGAAGAGAGTCATTTTTGAACACCAGAAAAGCCGTGGTTTGCATAGAATCATTCAGCGAACTCAACTCAGGTAGAATTGTTCCTTTATTGTATCTTGCATGAAAAGGCCATGGTTCAGCGTGATCTGCCTTTATATTACTTACGGCAAAATAATGCATATCATCTATGTCGGGCTTTGACTTACCAATCAGGAACGTTTTGGTGATTCCGTAAAACACATGCTGGTTTCCGGTGATCAGCAGCAACAGCGAAGCAATAGCCAGCAATACCAACGTACCGAACAGAATTCGTTTGATGATTTTCATTGATGTGGTTTGATGACGACAAAATAACGCTGAAATAAGGCTAAAAGTTAACATTTTTGGAATTGGTTCGTATACACTTGAAAACCACAGGGAAATGAAATTCTTTTTGAGCATTTCAATTGTAATATTTTTCGGTCTGAGTTCCTTTGCACAATCAGCTTTGGAACAGGCCACCGCAGCATATAATACACATGACTACGAAAAAGCACTGGCCGCATCAACAATCCAGATTGATCAGTTTGGTTCTCCGGAGGCATTTATGCTTCGGGCTGATTGCTATCACAAACTAGGCGATTACTCAAGTGCCCTCAATGACTACGACCGCAGCAAAATATCTGGTTACAAAGGCGATGATCTTTATCTGAATCGCGGCATTTGCAAGATTTCACTCAGTCTTTTTGAAACAGCTCGGTTGGATCTGGCCACTTATATAGAACGACACGAAGAAGACCCGAAAGGATATTACTGGCTGGCCACGCTCGAATATATGCAAATGGAACACAAAGCCTGTCTGAGATATGTCGATGAGGCCATTTGGAGAGACAGTACCTACGCAGCGGCTTATTACCTGCGGGCAGCAAATTATGCAGAACAAAAGAAATTGAATTTCGCTTTGGAAGATTTTCAAATGGCGTTCTCGTTGGATCCAAAACTTTATCGGGCGAAAATGAACATGGCCATCATTCTTATGGATATGGGACAATACAAAAACGCGGTTGAATTGTTTTCGGAAGTGAGACTGGAAAACATTGACTTCATTAGCGAATTACTTTGTTTCAGGGGTGAGGCCTTGTACAACCTTCACGATATGGAAGGCGCCTGTGGCGATTGGGTTGAGGCGGCCCATTTAGGAGATGCCGATTCAGAAAACAATTACAAGAGGCTTTGTGTAGACAAGCATGACAAGCCCCGATTCAAAAGGCGGAATTATATGCAGTTTTAATTAAGTCTGACCGGCCAGGGCTGCTGAATCTCCCAATTGGCGCGAACACGCAATACAGTTCCCAACGAATAACATATTTCAGGAGCTTTAGATTCTAATGGGATTCCCGGATCAAAATGACCATTGTTATTTTCATCCAGAATAATCCGGGCCGTATATTCTCCGGGAACCAAATCCCCCATCACAATTGTTCGATTGGTTCTAAACATCAATTCTTCGGCTACACTTTGGTTTTTGTCAAGTAGCTGAAAAATATAATCTTTGGGTTCGCTGAGGCCCGAAATTTCGAAAGATATTGAGCCAAGATCATCTGGTTTGTATACAGAAAAATATTCCGAAAGCGTGTCGTTTGTAGCGCCAATCTGATTCGAAAATGCGCCAGGCAATGCAACCAGTTTGTATCGCTTACCGCCAGATAAATTCGATTCAATTCTAAACTTTTGATCCGTTACTGTCACGGTATTTTTAATATGGAGGCTATCCAATTCAATGAATACTCTGGATGAATCTTTTAATGTAGCGTATTGCGCCGGAAGAATAAAAATTTCTTCATTGGTCTTTATTGTTTTGCTTAAGGAACTAGCGAGAGAAAAGGGCTGCATAAGCGCACTTCTGAAAAAAGGAATATCAATAGTGTCATTCAAAAGCGTATCCAGCCGAACGACAATTTTTTCAATTTTCTCTGTGGGTTCCCCTATCAAATGAAAATAAAGCGAGTCTTCAGACAAGTTCCAGCTTTTCTTCACTTGTAAATCACTATTCAGCGGAACACATTCAATTCCGGAAAAAAAAGAATCCCACATAAAACACAATACTCCCGTTGAGTCAGTTTTGTAATCACTTACAAATGGGGCAAGTGTTCTTGGCACGCTGCTGCGCAATGCCAGACTGGTACTGTCATTGAAGGCAGGTGCAATGGTCTGGTTCAAAAAAGCAATTGCCTCGCCTTCTTCCCAGTGGTAGTTGCTATTTACATCATCAATTGCGTACAGATAATAATTGCCTTCATGTAAATGATTGATTACAAAATCACCGTTGTCCTTTGTTCTTGCGAAATAAACCGGCAGTTGTTTTTTACTAAAAACACCCGAGTCACTTTCAAAAAGCACTACTTTAAATTGTTTAGACGGGCTATTTGTCAGGGCATCCATTACATTTCCCTGCAGTTGCAAAGAGTCTATTACATCGCCCGTACTAAATACATACACCAAATCTGTCGCTTTGTTGTTCTCGTTGTTGTCCGCTATGCCATCATCAAAATTCAAGGTGTAAGTAGTATTGGGCCTGAGTTCTTCCTGAAAGGTAATGACCACCGATTTCTTTTTCAACAACACTTTGGGAGTTCTTTTCATAGGTGGCGATACGAGAAGTTCCTGCCCGATATTATTCAGTTGCACATACTCATCGAATGAAATGACAATTGATTCGCTATTGAAATTAGTGGACAAATCGGGAGGAAGCATAGCCACAACTTTTGGTGGCTGGGTGTCTTTATTTCCGCCCTTCAGCGGTTTCACCTGTGCGCATGACAAGAAAAGGAGCAGAAAAAAAAAGAAGAGAAAAATTTGATTCTTCATACTAAACACAGCTACCGATTATCGAAACAATTTTCTCCAGATAGAATTTATCCGTTTCATTAAAATCATCAAGCTTATCGCTATCCACATCCAGCACACCAATCAAAATTCCGACACTATTATATATCGGCACAACAATTTCAGATTTAGAAATGGCACTGCAGGCAATATGTCCAGGGAACAACTCCACGTCAGGAACGACTATGGTTTGGCTTGTTTTCCATGCGCTGCCGCAAACTCCCCGACCCAGGGCAATTCTGGTGCATGCAACAGGGCCCTGAAACGGCCCCAAAACCAATTCCTGTGCGAGTGAGTCTAAAGAATTTTTGATAAAATAACAACCGACCCAAAAAAAGCCGAAGGCCTCCTTAAGTGCCGCAACCACGTTTGCACTATTGGCAATCAAATCAACCTCGCCTTTGGTCAGGGCCTGGAGCTGGGGCACAATTGCCTCGTAAACAGACTTTCGGTCGGCACCTGTGGGTATGTATAAAGTTTCGGCCATAAAATTTTCGGCTGCAAAGGACGGCAATTAGGCGTAATTCCAATCTGGCAGGCAAATTTTTTCAGGGAGAAACTTCTATTCAAAAACAAAAAGGGCCTCTGGAAATAGAAAGTTTCCGGACAGACAGAAAAGTTGATTACAACATAAACAGAATAACATGCCCTTTGGAGGGGTCGCCCATTTCAAATCTGTTTTTTTGCTGCCCTGCTTTTAATAAACAGCCTTTTTTAAGCTTTCCGTGTGTGCCAAAATTGAGGCCCGTGTAAAACACTGCCAATCAAACCAATAAAATTCTACATCGCTATTTTAATCGCCAGTAATAGCCTCCAACTCATGGGATGGCTTCTGCCTATGGCTAACACATGGTTGCCCGGGTTTCATCGCCCCTGCTAGAATATGGAAAGACCACTGAAGCTAGCATTGAAGCCCATCTCATTTCGGCAATTATTTTAACCCGGATGACGTACTCCTTGATTTTTTTATAATTAAGCCCGAGCTTTTCTCTCATGCCAATCCAATTTTTTGAAACAATAGTTAAGTGCTGCTGTTTGATAAAATGCAAAACAATGCGCTACGGTGCCACCTATATTTGCCCGCATTACCAGTTAGACAATATTTATTCAGACAAAAAGCCAAATGGCCAAATAACACAATTAAAAAATGTCCAATAACCAATTCGTAAACAGACACATTGGGCCACGCGCTCAGGAGGTAAATCAAATGCTTGCTGCCATCGATGTTAAAAGCATTGATGAATTGATAGACAAAACAGTGCCGTCTCAAATCAGATTGAAAGAAAAACTCAAAGTTAATTCAGCCCTCAGCGAAGACGCATATTTGAGTAAAGTCTGGGAACTTGGCAAAAAAAATAAAGTCGCTAAAAGTTACCTTGGCCTGGGATATTATCCTACGAACACACCAACGGTTATCCTGAGAAATGTACTGGAAAATCCGGGATGGTATACGGCCTATACACCTTACCAGGCAGAAATAGCGCAAGGAAGATTGGAGGCCCTTTTAAATTTTCAGACGATGGTGACCGATCTCACGGCCCTTCCTATAGCCAATGCTTCTCTTCTCGACGAGGCCACAGCAGCCTCAGAAGCCATGATACTTTTCTTCCATTCGCGCAGCAAAGAAAAAGAGCAGGCAGGGGCCAATAAATATTTTGTGGATCAGGAAGTTTTCCCTCAAACGCTCGATGTGATTTCTGGTCGTGCAAAGTATTTAAAGATTGAACTTGTGGTTGGTGATTTCAGGACCCATCAATTTACCAATGAGTTTTTTGGGGCATTGGTTCAATATCCAAACAATAGCGGTGAAATTGTAGATTATAAAACTTTCTGCGACAATGCTCATGGTGTAAATGCCCACGTTGCAGTAGCCTCAGATCTTATGGCGCTCACGCTTATCACACCTCCCGGCGAATGGGGTGCTGATATTTGTTTTGGCAATTCTCAACGTTTCGGAGTACCTATGGGCTTCGGCGGACCACACGCAGCTTTCTTCTGTACCCGCGAAGAGTTCAAAAGAAACATGCCCGGTAGAATAATCGGAGTCTCTAAAGACAGACACGGTCGCAATGCCTACCGCATGGCACTGCAAACCAGAGAACAGCACATCAGAAGAGAAAAAGCCACTTCGAATATTTGCACAGCTCAGGCTCTTTTGGCTGTAATGGCCAGTATGTACGCCGTATACCATGGTCCTGATGGAGTAAAAAATATCGCATTAAGTATACACACCAAAGCATCTGCCCTTTCTGCGGCACTAGAGTCGAAAGGCATTAAAAATTTAAATAAAACTTATTTCGACACAATCAAAATTGCTGTTGAAAATGAAAAAGAAATAAAGCAGCGCGCAGAAAATGCAGGGCTGAATTTTCGCTATTTTGGAAATGGCCAGATTAGTATTGCACTCAGCGAGCAGACTTCTGATCAGGATCTGAACGATATTGCAAAAGCAATTACCGGCGTTGATAGCTCTATCAACTCAAGTTCTGCCAAATCGAATATTTTGGGCTTTAAAAGAACAAGTTCATTTCTTACGCATCCCCATTTCAATTCGCACCATAGCGAAACTGAAATGCTTCGCTATTTGAAGAAATTGGAAAATAAAGATCTTTCACTGGCCCATGCCATGATTCCTTTGGGGTCATGCACGATGAAACTGAATGCCACAAGTGAAATGATACCGGTAACCTGGCCGGAGTTTGCTTCCATGCATCCATTTGCCCCTGTGGAGCAGACTTTGGGCTATCAGGAAATGCTGGTCGAACTTACAAAAGACCTTTGCGAATGCACAGGATTTGCCGGAGTATCACTCCAGCCTAACTCAGGCGCACAGGGCGAATTAGCAGGCCTTCTGGTGATTATGGCCTACCACGAGAGCCGTGGAGAAGGGCACAGAAATATTTGTCTCATTCCATCCTCTGCACATGGTACCAATCCGGCCTCAGCAGTAATGGCGGGGCTCGAAGTGGTGGTGGTAAAATGTGATGAGAATGGCAATGTGGATGTCAACGACCTTCGTTTGAAATCTGAACAACACAAAGCCAATCTGGCCGCCCTGATGGTAACATATCCATCTACACACGGAGTATTCGAAGAAGCCATACAGGAGATTACAGGCATTGTACATCAGAATGGTGGACAGGTATATATGGATGGAGCCAATATGAACGCGCAGGTAGGCCTTACTAATCCGGGCAACATTGGCGCGGACGTTTGTCACCTCAATCTCCATAAAACATTTGCCATCCCACATGGAGGTGGAGGTCCTGGCATGGGACCCATTGGCGTGGCCAAACACCTGGTTCCTTTTTTACCGGGAAATTCCATTATTAAAACTGGTGGAGAATCTGCCATTCATGGTGTGAGTGCCGCGCCTTATGGAAGCGCGCTCATACTGCTGATTTCTTATGGATATATAAAAATGTTAGGCGCAGAAGGAATAACCGATTCGACAAAATACGCCATTCTAAATGCGAATTATATGCGTGCAAAGCTTGAAAAATATTATGATGTTTTGTACACCGGAACAAATGGTACCGTAGCCCACGAAATGATTCTGGATTGCAGATCATTTAAATCATTTGGTATTGAGGTAGAAGATATTGCCAAGCGATTAATGGATTATGGTTTTCATGCACCCACAGTATCCTTTCCGGTAGCCGGAACTCTTATGATAGAGCCCACCGAAAGTGAGCCCAAAGTAGAGCTCGATAGATTTTGTGATGCCATGATTGCCATCAGAAAAGAAATTGGCGAAGTAGAAACAGGCGATGCAGATAAGCTGGACAATGTATTGAAGATGGCTCCACATACCGCAATGGAACTGACTGCAAACGAATGGAAGCACTCCTATTCAAGAGAAAAAGCGGCCTATCCTGTGGCTGGGTTAAGGGAAAATAAATTCTGGACTTCAGTAGGCCGTGTAGACAATGCATACGGAGACCGAAACCTTGTTTGTACCTGCCCGCCCATTGAAGAATACGAAAGCTTACCCGCCTGATTGAATCTTCAATAAAACGAAGAACCTCCGAATACTATTCGGGTTCTTGATTCATTATTTGTACATAAAAAGAATTGCCTAAAATTATCACTGAGGAGAAACTTCAGTGATAATTTTATTTTAAGCCCGATACACACCTTCACCTTTCAGAATTATGCCTGTAATTTTTGCCGGGAATAACTTACCTGAACATAAAAAAGGCATTGTATTTAACTTTACGCACTGAAACAATAAATATCTGATATTTCAAAACAACACTTTACCATAAAATATACATGAAGAAAGCCTTACTCATTGTCTCCTTCCTCGCAAGTATATGCGCGCACGCACAGCTCAAATTTATCTCTATCAATCCGGCTACTGACGAGATTGGAATTAAAAATTTCGGCAGCACTACCATAGACATTTCCACATACCGGCTATGTGCATTATTCGAGTATAAAACACTGAATCAACCCGGAATTTCCCTGGTAACAGGAGACTTCAATTTGTCGCCCGGAGAACAGGTTCTTTTTACATGGAATGCATCAACGGGGTTCAATACCACTGCCAGTGACATGGGCTTATATCTTCCATCCGGATCATTTTCCAGCGCTGCAGCCATGGTGGATTTCATGCAATACGGTGCTGGTGGCCAGGGCAGGGAAAACGTAGCCAATACGGCAGGTCTGTGGGGTGCAGGTACTTTTCTTACGGGCACCGGACCATGGTATTATACAGGCAGCGGGCTTGAAAATGGCATTGCACAATGGTCCATTAATCCACCGGGTGGATTTACTCCCAATACCGATGTAAGAATTAACGAACTGGACTGCGACCAGATTAGTAGCGACATGGGTGAGTTTGTAGAGCTCTATGGCGAACCCAATTCTTCACTCGATAGTTTGGTTGTTGTATTTTTCAACGGAAGCAATTCCAATAACGCCAGTTATGCTTCTTACGATCTTGGCGGTTATAGCCTCGACGAAAACGGATTTTTTGTTTTGGGAAATCCCGGCGTACCCAATGTTGATTATGAATTTCCGAATAACACCTTGCAAAATGGTGCAGATGCTGTTGGACTCTATGTTGGAGAAGCTACAGATTGGCCCAATGGTACGGCTGCGGGAACAACCAACTTAATTGATGCCGTCGTTTATGACACAGACAATCCGGAGGACACTGATCTTCTTGCCGCATTGATGCCGGGCCAGACTCAAATCAACGAAAACATCAACAATCAATTCGAAATTCAATCCATTTCGCGGGTTCCCAATGGTGGAACAGCACTAAATTCTGCGTCGTTTCTGGTACAGGTGGCCACACCCGGAGAATCAAATGTTCCCCTTTGTTCTGGTGGTTTGGTTTCTACTGATGACAATGAGAATACATTGACGATTTGCACCAATACAAACTTGTTGACCGCAACTTTCTTAAGCAACACAGAATATCCCGGTGAGGCATATCTTTTTGTTCTTAGCGATCAGGATGGCAACATCATTTTTACAGATGAAGACGGAACCATTGATTTCACGGCCCTTACAAACGATACGTGCAAAGTATGGGGGCTTGCTTATTCAGGCACTTTAACTCCTTCATCCATTGGTCTTGGTGCTCCCGTTGCCGGAATTTCATCTGATGATTGCTGGTCGCTTTCATCCAATTTTGTTTTCATTTATAAGATTGATTGCTCTCAGTGCAATGCCGGTTCTGTAACTACCTCTGAAGGCAATTCATATATCTCAATTTGTTCAGATAGCATTCCCGATTTTTATGCTTTCGCGCACTCCGGCGCGAATGATGACAACAACTACGCTTATTTTCTTGCCAACGCAGACGGCTCAGTAATCCTCTCTGGTTTATCTGAAGACGGGCTTGACTTAGATACTTTGCCCATTGGAGACTACAGCATTATTGGGCTCAATTATTCAGGGCCATTGGACAGTACCACAATTGAGTACGGCGACATGGTTTCAAATATTTTTGTCAGTTCCGGCTGTCTGGCACTAAGTTCGTCCAATATCGAAGTTCATATTTACGATTGTGAATTGGGAGAAGGTTGTCAGGAACTTATGATCTCAGAATACATCAAGGGAATCAGTAACGACAAAGCCATAGAAATTTTCAATCCCACTCCTTTTCCTGTCGATTTGAGCGAATATATTATCGGCAGTTTTGTAAATGGCGCCACCGTTCCTTCGCCAATTTATAGCATGTCCGGCACCCTAAGTCCGGGTGGTGTTTTTGTGGTGGCCAATAGCCAGGCCTCTGCTGGTATTTTGGATGTTGCAGATGCTACAGCCGGTGTCGCCACATTCAGTGGTAATGATGCCATTGCGCTTCTACACAATAATATTCCGGTAGATATCATTGGAGTAATAGGTCAGGATCCGGGCAATTCAGGATGGGTTTTTGGAAATGGTTCTACCGTAAATCATGTGTTGGTGCGAAAATCACAATTTACTGCACCATCTACTAATTGGGCCGTTTCATCGGGCCAATGGCTGGTATACGACCCCGGCGATTTTACACACATAGGAAATCACAGCGCAGCTTTATGCTCCAATATAGCCTATGTAGGATTCGAAAATACTGCTGTAATTGTAGATGAAAACATTGGATCTGTCTTTGTCACCGTCAATGCGTACAATGTAACTCAGGCATTTTCGGCAATTGTGGATATTTCGTCTGAATCGACAATTGCCGGTTCCGACTACACCGATATTTTTCCATTGACCATGAATTTCGATGAGGACAATACGACTTTCATTATAGAAGTTCCTATTATCGATGATCTGGAAGAAGAAGATCTGTACGAATATTTCACCATGACATTGTCTACAGATTCAACACAGGCTCAGATCACCAATGCCAACATAAGCATCTCTATCAGCCCGAGCGATCAAAGCTATCCTTTGTATCCGATATCACAAGTCATCACCACTTCATCAGAAGGAATACTCGACAGTATCGGTGTGTTTTGTTCCCTTAAAGGAATTGTACATGGCATTAATTTCAATTCAGGCGGTATTCATTTTCATTTGGTGGACGCTCCTGGTGCAATTAAAGTATTCGATGCCTCTGATAACTTTGGGTATACTGTCCAGGAAGGAGATAGTGTAATGGTACTTGGAGAAGTCACTCAGTTCTTTGGTATGACAGAGTTTTACCCCGACACTATTCTGTTTTTGAATGCCGGACACCCGCTGGAAACGCCCTTATCAGTAGCCAGTCTTTCTGAAGCGAATGAAAGTCATTTGGTAAAATTCGACTGTATGAAACTGGTGGATCCAACACAATGGACCAATGCAGGCAGTGGCTTTGATGTTGACATTACCAATGAAATCGACACTGTTACAATGCACATTGACCTTGACAGCGATATTTATGGAACCACTGCGCCCGACGGCCATTTTACAGTGGTTGGAATCTGTGCCCAGTTCGATGAAAATTTTCCTTTCGATGAAAATTATTCTATTTGGCCGAGGTATCTCGTCGATTATTCCGAAATAATTGATGCTGAATTTGCTGATATAAATATTATTCAATACGGAGATGCGGGTACATCTGTGCAATTTGATAATACAAGCACCGGTGCAATTTCTTACGCCTGGACATTTGGAGATGGCACCAATTCAACCGATAGTTCGCCAACCCACCAGTACAGCTATAACTTCCTCTCCAATGTGGCTGAAATTAATATCTCTCTGACTGTAACAAATGCAGATGGATGCACGGACACCGAAACAGCCACCATCGACGTTGTCTATCTTGCCATAGATGAAGTTGCGAATACAACAATTTCTATGTATCCAAATCCGGTATCCGATCTTCTCAACATAAAATCTTTGGGCTACCTGGAATCGATTGTCATCACAGACATTACTGGCAAAACAGTATTCACTGCAGGCAACCTCAACCAAAGGGAATTCAGGATTGATACTTCAGGATTGGCCACTGGCACTTATCAGATTTCGATACAATCAGAAAATGGTTTATCCATTGGGCGCATAATAAAAAATTAATTCAAAGCACTACTTGAAAAGCCCGGCACAATGTTCCGGGCTTTTTTTATACTCTGTCAATTATGGGTACGAAAAGAACCCTGAAATTCAACCCTTTTATATTCAGATCAGGTATGAGATACTAAAGAGTTATTACTTCTACCTTTGCGGTCGAGTATTTTTAATAATGAGAAAGCGATATTTCAAAAAGATAATCAACTATATCCTCAACGGATTGGTAATAACCCTTCCGGTAATTGGAACAGGCTATATAATCATCAAAATGCTAAGCTGGCTTGATGGATTGATTCCGCGATTTTGGTACATGGGATATGAGGGTACCAATGCCTCGGGTGAAAATTCGTTCACCGGAATCGGAATACTTGTTCTTCTGCTGTTATTGCTATTTATGGGTTGGTTAGGTAGTCTTTTCATAAACGATCGCCTAAAGACCTATTTCGAAAGACTTCTGGACAAAATACCAGGGGTAAACAACTTGTACAAAACCATTCAGGATATTCTTGGGGCTTTTGTGGGTAACAAGAAAAAGTTTGATCAGCCTGTTCTGGTGAAAGTAAACAGTGAGCTCGATCTTGAAATGATTGGCTTCGTAACAGATACTGATCTTTCAGAACTCGGCAATATTGAAGGAAAAGTTGCGGTATACTTCCCCATGAGTTATAGCTTATCGGGCCATTTGCTCATCGTTCCCGTGAGGAACATTACCAAAATTGAGCGCAATTCTATGGATATAATGAAGTACACCATGAGCGGTGGAATAGTTGAAATAGAACACGATCATGTCAAAAAGCACTAGTCGCCGCCAGCAGCTCTTCCTTTTACACATCATTGTTTTTATCTGGGGCTTCACCGGCATTCTCGGCAAGCTCATTACGCTCTCCTCTTTTGATCTCGTATGGTGGAGAGTCATGATTGCCACAATGTCCATTGGTGTCTTTGTAGCCCTGTTCAAAAAGAATGTTGGTGTCACATTGAAAGAGTTCTTTCAGTTTTTTGCCATTGGCCTGTTAACCGCTGCGCATTGGATTTGCTTTTTCGGTAGCATAAAAGAATCCAACATTTCCGTTGCACTGGCCGTCATCAGTACCACTTCATTTTTTGTCGCCATTATATCACCAATAGTCCGGCGCGAAAAAATGCTGTGGTATGAAATAATCCTGGGATTAATTGTAGTATTGGGACTTTATCTCATCTTTCATTTCGAAGCACAATATACCAAAGGCATTATTCTGTCGCTCCTTGCAGCGTTCCTGGCCGCTACATTTTCAAGCTTTAATTCGCTGCTCGTTCAGAAACACAGCGCGACAAAAATGGCCTTTTGGGAGATGTTATCCGCTCTGGTTGGCATTACGATCTTCTTCGCTTTCAACCAATCTACAAATTGGGAAAAACTACTTCACCCAGGATTGAATAATGTAGGTTATCTGTTGGTTCTCGGCGTGGTTTGCACAGCGGTTGCGTTTATAGTGAGCATCGATGTAATGAAGGTATTATCTCCTTTTACAGTAGCGCTTTCCATAAACCTTGAGCCTATTTATACCATTGGACTTGCCGTGCTGATTTTTGGGGAAAGCGAATACATGAGCCCGCAATTTTATATAGGAGCCATCATACTGATCTCAACACTTTTTATCAATGCTTATTTAAAAAGAAATAAACTCAAAGAGGCCGTAGTTTAATTTACTCTACAGTGACACTTTTGGCCAGGTTTCTGGGCTGATCCACATTACAACCGCGCATCACAGCAATGTGATATGCCAAAAGCTGCAACGGAATAACGGACACAATCGGCACCAGGCTTTCATCTGTTTTAGGAATTTCTATTACGTGATCTGCAAGTTCCTTCACCACTTTGTCGCCTGCTGTAACAATGGCTATGATTTTTCCCTTCCTTGCTTTTACTTCCTGAATATTACTTACCACTTTTTCATAAGACTGACCATGTGTGGCAATAACAAATACAGGCATTTCCTCATCAATCAACGCAATAGGGCCATGTTTCATTTCAGCAGCGGGATAGCCTTCTGCGTGGATGTAAGAAATTTCTTTAAGCTTAAGTGCGCCTTCTAACGCCACGGGAAAACTATAACCTCTACCCAAATAAAGGGCATTGCGATGGTCCTTATAAATCTCAGCAATTGTCTCTACAATTGAGTTGGTCTTAAGTACTTCTTCGATCTTATCAGGAATAGAATTAAGCTCAGCCATGAGGCGATTGAGTCTGTCCTGTGTAATGGTTCCGCGCTTGGACGCCACGGCCAGCGCAAGCTGAAACAAAACCGTAACTTGTGCTGTGAATGCTTTGGTTGAAGCCACACCAATCTCCGGCCCTGCGTGTGTATAAGCTCCACTATGTGTAGCTCTGGAAATAGAAGAGCCCACGACATTGCATACACCAAAAATAAACGCTCCTTTTTCCTTGGCCATTTCAACCGCGGCAAGAGTATCTGCAGTTTCACCCGATTGTGAAATAGCTATTACCACGTCGTCTTTGAGAATAACAGGATTTCTATACCTGAATTCAGAAGCATATTCTACCTCCACAGGTATTCTTGCAAATTCTTCAAACAAATATTCCGCAACCAGGCCTGCATGCCATGAGGTTCCGCAAGCAATGATCAATATTCGGTTTGCATTTACCCATTTGGACTCGTGGGTATCCACACCGCCCATTTTCACAGTGCCCAGAGAAAGGTTTATTCTTCCTCTGAATGAATCACGGATTGAACGCGGTTGTTCGTGAATTTCCTTGAGCATGAAAGAATCGTAACCACCTTTTTCGATAGCTTCAAGTTTCAACTCCAGTGCTTGTATGTATGGCGTTTTCTGCTGGTTCTCAATCGTCACAATTTTGAGACCTGTATTTCTATCCAATAAAGCCACTTCTTCATCTTCAAGATACACCACGTTTTTGGTGTACTCAATAATTGGAGAGGCATCAGATGCGATATAATAAGTATTGTCAGTGCCAACGCCTATTACCAGCGGGCTCGATTTTTTGGCACAAATCAGTTGGTCTGGATTCCGTTTATCAATCAAGACAATGGCATAAGCTCCCACTACTTCAGACAAGGCAATACGCACTGCCTCAAATAATTCTACTCCGGTTTTTACCCGCACATCTTCAATAAAGTGCACCAGAACTTCGGTATCTGTTTCGCTTGTGAATTTATGCCCCTGATTGATCAGGGCCTCTTTGAGGGTGGCATAATTTTCAATGATTCCATTATGGATGAGCGCGATATTTCCGTCTCCTGAAAGATGCGGATGTGCATTTACATCATTAGGTGCACCGTGAGTAGCCCATCTTGTGTGGCCTATACCAATATTGCCCTCCTTGCTGTGGGTTTCCGTGGCCAACTCCAGGTCCTGAACTTTTCCCTTGCATTTATACAGATTGAACTTTGCGTTTTCAATCAACGCAACTCCGGCGCTGTCGTAGCCTCTGTATTCTAGTCTTCTCAGACCCTTAATTAGCACAGGATACGCGTCCTGATTACCTAAATAGCCAACAATTCCACACATACTCGTTTCGGTTTAGTTTGAAAGATAGTTAAAAAGCAAGGTCAGGAGAATATTAATCTGTGAAAGTAACAATTAATCTCATATTATCGACGGGATTCGATAAATTGAATTCGGGGCCATGCAGCCTTACACGATTGGCGTTTACACCATAAGAGACGGCCTGAATCGCCAAATCACCGCTTTCATAATCTCCATTGAGATACTTTTGTACATGTCTGGTTATGTTCATTGTATACAAATTGGTGGATTCACTAACCAGACTTCCACTCCCATCGATTATCGAAACTAAGTTTCCTGAGGAATCGCGACGATAAAACAAAAGTGCTGCCGGTGGGGGTCCTTGTTTACTATCGTCATAAGGAATTACCAGTTCGGCCCTATTTATCGTTCGGCCGCTGTATTGGTTTAAATTGGAGAGGTTTGGAAAAGAAACGGTCGTATAAACAGCCGAGCCGGCCAGAATATATGTGTTAACGTTAGTAGAAACCGAGTCACTTGTATCCAGAAATGACATTTCAGAACCCAAATAAGCCTGATCAACTTTTGTAAAATAAGCACATTCATCAGTCACAATAAAATCATACCTATATTGATCATATTCACGCTTTGTTCTATCCTTTCCATATACCGTCAACTTGGTTTCCGGATTTGTTAAGTCGAACCTAACCACTTCGCCATCTACACTTGTTATTGAAATATAAAGTCCTTTAAAATTCTGCTGGAATGCTGAATTGCTGGCCAAGCTAGCTGGATCACCGTGGATAAGCCTATCTCCAAAATATTTATTCAACCGGACATTAAATGTTTTTGTCGTGTTTGCAGAAATAATACCCGAATAAAAATTAACAAATTCCTTTCCGGGTTCGACAAGATTGTTGCCCAATACATTCATTTGATGATCCGTGTAGTAAGCTGAGTCTTTATACAATTGCTCAATATTCTCTTGAATATACAGAAATTGTGGTTTGTCCTTTCCGAAATTCCTGCCAACGTAAGTAAGGGACAGAACGACAGAATCGACCACAATATCCGAAGTTGAGCCAACAGCATCGGTTGATAAGGCAAATTGCATGGCGGCAGAAGCGCGGAAAGATCCAAACACAGGATCTGACATATTACCCAACATTATATTATCAAGCTCGTCGTATTTCATACTGTCTTGTTTTACTGTATAGGCCTGTATACTCAGTGTATCTGTTTGATTCACGCCCAGAATATCCTCTTCCGGAAGAACACCCAAACCCAGGTTATCACTTTGTTTGGTGCAGGATGCCACTAACAGCACAAGAAAGGAAAAAAGCCCCAATAAATTGAGGCTGTTTTTTATCATCATATGTTTCTGAACATTATTAATCAACGAGCACATCCTTTCCCAGGACTACGGAATCATAAAATTCGTCCACTGCACTTGAGAAATCTCCTTCTGCATATTGACGCAGCACAGGAACATCATTCTGAGCGCAATATTGTTCAAGTTCCGGATCAATATTCGACTCTCCAAAAATGGCGGCGTCAGAATATTGAAGGGCAAGTTTGGCGAGATTGGTATGGGTCGGTTGGGTAATAATACCCATATCATCACCCTTGATATTATCAAATGTGATTTTTTCGAGCAACCTCTTATCCAGTTCGCCGGTAAATGCGTCCTCGTAGAGTGATGTAACTATTTTAGAGTCCGCGAAATGTGGATCTCGTTTATAGAGTTTTTTCACATAAAGGGGCATCAGGGATGCGAACCATCCGTGACAGTGAATAATATCAGGCGACCAGCCCAACTTCTTCACTGTTTCCAGTACTCCTTTGGTGAAAAAGATCATTCTCATATCATTGTCCGGGAACAACATCTCCTGATCGTCGTGGAAGAAAGCTTTCCTGTGGAAAAACTCTTCGTTGTCGATAAAGTAGACCTGTAGCCTGATCTGAGGTATACTGGCCACTTTGATGATCAAAGGATGGTCAGTGTCGTTCACAATCAAATTCATTCCTGACAGCCTGATGACCTCGTGCAATTGGTGTCTGCGCTCGTTGATCTTTCCGTATCTGGGCATGAATATCCGGGTTTCCTTACCACGCTCATGCACGGTTTGCGGAAGTTGTCGGCTACTATTAGCAGTCGGGGTCTCTGGCGAGAAAGGAAGTATTTCCTGTGAAACGTAAAGAATTCTTGTCTTATTACTCATACGATTAGATAGAGAATTCGTAAAAAACTTTGCAAAGGTAGATAAAAATCTTTGTTGATAAATCCAAACAATTAGCTTTGGGCCCTCACATTTTTTTAAAAAAGTACACCATTGGTTGTTTTTGAGACAATTAGACAAATTAATTCCTGGGTAGATTCTATCCGATCACAAGGTAAAACCATCGGTTTGGTTCCAACTATGGGTGCTTTACACCCCGGACATGTCTCTTTGGTGAAAGAATCCGGGTCAATTTGCGACGTCGTTCTCGTTTCCATTTTTGTCAATCCAACTCAGTTTAACAATTCTGAAGACCTGAAACATTATCCGCGCACTTTGTCCGCTGATATTTCATTGCTCGAAGCAAGCCCATGCGATGCCGTGTTCGCTCCTTCTGTGCAGGAAATTTATCCCGCTCTGTCCAGGGGACATTGGGATTTCGGTGCTCTAACATCCACTCTGGAAGGGTTTTACCGTCCGGGACATTTTGACGGAGTCATTACCGTCGTAAAACGCCTCTTTGAGATAACTACTCCGGATATGGCCTTTTTTGGTGAAAAAGATTTTCAACAACTGGCTGTAATCAAAGAATTCGTTCGGCAAAGTGGGTTGCCCTTGAAAATTGTGAGTTGCCCAACCCTGAGAGAACCCGACGGTCTGGCCATGAGTTCGAGAAATACCAGGCTTAAACCCGGAGAAAGGACTACTGCGCTGCAAATCAATAAAATTCTTCGGGAAATAAAGCTCCAATCAAAGAACAAGGCCCCGGAAGTTCTTGTGTGTGAAGGAATTGCACAATTTCAAAATTCCACCGGTATTCAATTGGAGTATCTTGCCATTGTAGACGGCAACACATTTGAGCCATTGACCAAAAAACTGAAAGGCCGGCCTGTGGCACTTGTGGCCGCATTCGTAGGCGATATAAGACTAATCGACAACATCCTGTTGTAATGCATGATAAAAAAGAACCAATTACCCATGGGTTATTATACCTTTGTGGCCTACATTTTCAGCTTCAATAACAGAATCAAATGGGCAAAATAGGAACAACAGAGATAATACTCATCCTTGCGGTAGTATTACTATTTTTTGGTGGCAAGAAAATTCCGGAAATGATGCGTGGTCTTGGCCGTGGCGTAAAAGAATTTAAAGACGCCAGCAAAGGAGAAGCCGGAGATCTTGACAAAACAGACGTAAAGTAATTTTTCGAGTCGCCCTTCTCTGACAGGGTACATTGTAGATTTATTAAGGCCTTACAGGCCTCATAAAGTTCATTTAGCTTTAATTCATGCTTTATCTGAGCTTGCCTAATCAACTAAACGTCAATTAAAATCTTACTCTCATTTTCGCTGAGGTTTTTGATTTCACGTGAAATATATTCCCGAAACACCTGTCTAACGCTTCCTTTTCGTAGCTTTATCGGCCCCATTGCCCTGTAATTTTTTATTTGCCAACCTACTGTCTGATAACTCTGTTAGCAACTAACAAGTTATTAACGTTGGTTCTAAATGAAACTTTAAACAATTTAGGCACGTATTTTATGTTGTACTTTTAAGGGAAAGAGTATAGCTGGTAATTTATTACCTTTTATCAAAGTTTTTGTTTAGGAAAATCAAGGAGATTATGAAAAGAACAACTGTTTTATTAGCCCTTTTGGTTCAGGCGCCATTCGTTTTTGCTCAGGCAAATTCCGACTCAGTGCCCTGTGCAAATGTTGAGCTTGTGATTGCCGGTGACAATCCGGAAGTTGCAGAAATTGATCGGATTCTGGTTTCCAGTTACCTCAATCACTTTTGTTTCACGTCAGATCAGGCCATATTGAACGCCTATGGATACAATCCTGAAACGGTACCGGTGTATCCTCCTGAAATTGTACAGGCACGAATGAAAGCGTTGGACAAGGAAACCCCTTTTGATTTGGTCTACAATTCAACCGTGCAGGGATTCATTGATCTTTATGCCGTTCGCCGCAGAGACATTACCTCTAAGGTGTTGGGTATGTCGCAACTTTACTTTCCAATGTTTGAGGAAGCCCTTGCCAGGCATAATATTCCTTTGGAAATGAAGTACCTAGCTATTATTGAATCCGCATTGAATCCGGTAGCCATATCAAAAGCCGGCGCAGGAGGATTGTGGCAGTTTATGGTTGGAACAGGCAAACAATATGGCTTGAATGTTACAAGCTATCAGGACGATCGTTTCGATGCCTATAAATCCACAGATGCCGCATGCAAGTACCTGCGTTTCTTGTATAATACCTTTGGAGACTGGCAATTGGCATTGGCAGCCTACAATAGCGGACCAGGCAACGTAAATAAAGCCATCAGACGCGCAGGTGGAGCAAAAGATTTTTGGTCGATCAAGCCATTTTTGCCAAAGGAAACTCAGGGTTATGTTCCAGCATTTATTGCAGTAAATTTTGTGATGAATCACGCAGCGGAGTACAACATTTATCCAGTTAAGCCGCTCACCACTTACTATGAAACGGATACAGTAGCTGTTCACCAGAGAATTGACTTCAATGCTTTGTCCAGGGTGATTGATATGGACGTAGCCAACATCTCGTTTTTAAACGGAACATACAAGTTGCGCGAAATTCCAGCCAATGACAGAGCCCATTACCTCGTGCTGCCCATTTCCAAACTAGGTCTATTCATGTCAAATGAGCAACTGGTTTATGAGCAAAGTAAGGTGGTGGAGAAAACGCCCGAGCCTGTTTTAACTGCAAGCAACGACAATTCAACACCAGCTAGCGGAAAATCTGAGGCGAAAACGGTTTGGGAAACCGGATGGAAAACGCATAAAGTGAAAAGAGGTGAATCTCTTGGCGGAATCGCGGATAAATACAATGTCTCGCTTTCCACCATTAAAAAATGGAATAAAATTAAGGGTTCCAAGATCGTACCTGGCCAGAATTTAAAGATTCAGACCAAGGTTAAAAAGACCATTTATGTAGAAAAAGAAGAAGAGGCAACAGCCCAAAATACCAACGCCCAAACTTCAGAGGCTAAGGCTGAGTCAGAATCTACTGAAGAAGAGAGCTACCAGAATACTGGTGATAGCAACAAGAAAGTATCTGTAAAGCCGAAAGAGCAAGTTACCAAAAAGAAAAAAACAGAGGATAAGCCTCAATACAAGTACTACACCGTTCAGCGTGGCGATACTTTATGGAAAATAGCCAGTGCAAAAGGACTTTCTGTGGACGAAATCAAGAATCTCAATAAAGGCCTTCGTGCCAACAGCCTCACGGTTGGACAAAAACTTAAGATCAAACAAATTGGTTAATTAAAACCAGATTAAAATAACGAAAAGGAGGTCCTAATGACCTCCTTTTCATTTGGTGATAAGTCCTGAAAAAGAAATTTTCACGCTTCATTCATTATTTGTCCATTTGCGGCGAAATTCAAAATAGATGAAAATTACAACAGGTATTAAGGTTGGAGTACATTACGTGCTTCGGTGCGACAACGCAGAAGGCGAATTAATAGAAGAAACGAGACCCGAAGAGCCATTGGTGTTCACATTTGGAGAAGATCCAATGCTTCCAAAGTTCGAAAAAGCTGTGGAAGGACTTCAGTCGGGTGATAAATTCACGGTATTTATTCCTGCCATAGAAGCTTATGGCGAAGAAGATGAGTCATTGTTCGTTGAATTTCCGAAAAGCGAGTTTATCGCAGAAGGAGAAATGCATGATGAACTATTTGAAATTGGAGAAATTATTCCCATGCAAACTCCCGAGGGCCAGACATTAGAGGCCACGGTAAGTGAAGTGAGATTAAACACAATTGTACTGGATTTCAATCATCCACTTGCAGGAGAGGACCTCTATTTCGAAGGTCATATTGCCAAGGTTGGTTAAGTAATTCTGTTAATAAACCTCAGGAGCCTTGCGCTGCAATGCACGCAAGTTCTATTTAATTCGCGGCAGAGAATTCAGTTGTGGGCAAATCCTTATTTAAAACATCCGGTAGCCGGATATCTTCCTTTTCTACGGTGGTGGGCATTACCCTGGTACTGACCATGGTAGGTGCTTTGTTTATTTTTGTGTTGGTGGCAAATGCTGTAACGCATCATTTCAAACAGCAAATTACTGTACAGGTATTTTTGAAGGAAACTTCATCAGAACAAGAGATATTACAATTCAAAAAACAACTTGAAGGGCTGGATCATACTTCGGCAGTGCTATATACTTCGCGTGAAGAGGCTGCCCAGAGCTATAAAGAGGAAATCGGTGAGGACTTTGTGAATTTCCTTGGATACAACCCTCTTCTTTCATCATTGGACATTGCTGTAAAACCGGGCTTTTCTTCCAATGAAAATATGGAAAGCATGGTGCGCGAATTGGAACACAACGATCTGGTACAAGAAGTGGTTTATCAAAAGGGATTGCTCCAGAATGTGAATGAGAATATGGGCAAATGGGCTCTGGGGCTTATCATTATTGGCGTATTATTCCTCATAATAGCTGTAGTCCTCATTGTGAATACCATTGAACTTGCCATCTTCTCACAGCGCTTTTTGATTAAGAGTATGCAATTGGTTGGCGCCACACATTGGTTCATTCAAAAACCTTTTCTGAAAAGAGGTTTATGGTTTGGTTTTGTGTCTTCCGTCTTCGCGTTGGCCATCATATTTGGGTTGCTGTTTTATTTCAGAGTAGATTTAACAGATGTAATAGAAATACTCAAGCAAAACAATCGACTATTAATCCTTATCGGTGGTGTGGTTGTGGTGGGCCTGCTTATTTCATGGTTGGCCACAGCTTTTGCCGTGCGGCGCTTTGTTCGGTTGGAGCAATCAAAATTGTATTAAACAAGAACAACCTGAGTTGGTCGCTGTTACATCAATTCATTCAAATTACATTTTACCTGCATGAAAAAGAGTGCTGTACTCCTGGTCAATCTTGGGTCGCCGGATAGCCCGAGGCCTCGCGATGTTTATCGCTACCTCACTGAATTTTTAAATGACCCACGAGTTATCGATATTCCCTGGTTGGCCAGAAAGGTTTTGGTAAATGGTATAATCGTTCCTTTCAGACATAGAAAAAGCGCTGCCATCTACGAGAAACTTTGGACAAAAGAAGGCTCTCCACTTATTCTTCATGGCAAAAAGGTTCAAAGCTCATTGCAACAAAGATTCTCTTCTGATAAAGAAAGAGATGTAAAGATATTTCTGGCCATGCGTTATCAGAATCCTTCAATGGAATCGGTACTTTCTGATATTCGAAAATGGAATCCTGATGAAATTATTCTCATCCCACTCTTTCCGCAATACGCCTCTGCTTCTACCGGTTCGGTAATAGATAAATTCCTGAGAATAATGCGCGATTTGTGGGCCTTTCCTGAAATAAAAATCGTTTCTCAGTTTTACGATCACCCCAAGGTTATTGAAGGATTCGTTAAAAATGGTAAGGCTTTGAATCCATTGGAGTTTGATCATATACTTTTCAGTTATCACGGTCTGCCGGAACGACAAGTAGATAAAATTTATGACGATAGAAAATGTAGCAACCACAGTTGCGAAAATGAAATAAATGACGAAAACAAATTGTGTTATAAGGCAACCTGTTATGCAACAACAAGACTTATTGCCAAAGGTCTTGGCATAAAGGAAAGTCAGTACACAGTGTGCTTTCAATCAAGACTTGGGCGAGGTTGGATCGAGCCTTTTAGTGATAAAGTAATTGAAGATCTGGCAAAAAAAGGAAAAAACAAACTACTTGTTTTTTCTCCCGCATTTGTCGCAGATTGTCTTGAAACAACCATAGAAATCGGAGAAGAATACCAGGAACTTTTTGAGAAGCACGGAGGCAAGCTTGTTCAGTTGGTACCCAGCTTAAATGACGCTGAAATTTGGATCGACGCGTTAGAAGATATGGTAAGAAAAAGGATTTGACTATACCCTTTTCGAATAAAGAGAAAATACTACGTTGGCGATATTAATATTCGTACGTCGTATTACTCAGTAAACCACGATGCATACATCACATAGTTGTTGGCTATTCTGTTGATTTCTCCTTCAAGTAATTCACGTGAAACTTCCTTCACTTTTTTGGCCGGAACTCCCGCATAAACGCTTCCGCTCTGAACTCTTGTGCCTTCCAGCAAAACTGCGCCTGCCGCGATAATGCTATTTGCTTCCACTACACAATTGTCCATTACTATTGCGCCCATTCCAATAAGCACATTGTCTTCGAGCGTACATCCGTGTACAAGTGCATTATGTCCAATGCTCACATTGTCGCCGATAATTGTTCCGCATTTCTGGTAAGTGCAATGTATTACGGCGCCATCCTGAATATTCACCTTATTGCCAATTCTGATGCTGTTTACATCTCCACGAATGACTGCATTAAACCACACGCTGCAATCGTCTCCCATCACTACATCACCAACAATAGTGGCGTTTTCGGCGATAAAACAATTGGCTCCACTTTTTGGTGCAAAACCCCTTACTTCTTTGATTAACGGCATATGATTTCCTATTAATTACTTTTTTTGCAAAGTAATTACAATTGGGGACACCGATAAAAGAATCGCACTATTTCATCACGATTAGCCGTGTGGAAGTATATCCACCATTATCAAATCGCACCATAACCTGATAGACTCCGGAATACAAAGGACTGGTATCTATTTCATTTTGCCCGCCGCAAACAATCCTTTCAATAGAACAAATTTTTCCTTCGGCATTTATAACACACATTACTGCCCGCTGGCCATAAGCTGCAGAGGGAACAGACAAAGTTGCTCCGTTTGAAGCCGGATTGGGATAAACATCTATTTCTGAAAGGGCATTTTCCTCTGCATCAATTCCCAGTGTTATACCACAATTTGATTCGTCATTCGGATCATCCCAACGCAGATCGTTGCCTTCATAATAACACATAAACTTTGGTTCAGGAGAATCTTCAAGCGGTCCGGGATGACCGCCTCTCAAACCACTGCTGCCGCCCACTCCTTCAATCCAAAACATATCGAAAAACTCGCAATTCAGATTAATCTTCTTTCGATCTGTCCCATTCACGACTACCGTTTCTATTGACTCCACGGTTACCGGAATCAGAGTGCCCATGCCATAGACATTTAGAAAATCATTTACCTGAACATCGAAATCAAAAAGCAAAAACTCCTCATTTCCATCAAAAAAGAAAACCCTTTGCTGTGCCTCATCTTCACGGAGCATACCAACCATATTATAAACCTCTAATCCGGGATAGTCTAAAAGGCTATAGAGTTTCTTATAGGCCGTATTGTTAACCAATGTATCACCCTGAAAAAAATCATTAAAGAAATACTGAATGATCCCATTACTAGTCATTTTCCACGTTCTATTGCTCCCTACAATCGGATGATATTGCGAGTAAGCCAGTTGAATAATAAAAATCGCCGTAAGTAAAGAAATTGCCTTTTTCATGGTATTAAAAATTAGTTTATAAGGTGAAGACAGCTAAAAGACAACTTTCGCTGCTCTTGATACTATGATAAGAACAGAGGCTTTCCATGCACCATAACATCAGGTAAAACTCCAATTAACCCGGAAGTGGGCCTTTGTATTGAGCACATTGGATGGAATTCCATGGACATGGCTTATTGATCAACAATTCAAAACTGAGCGGACCACTCTCACCCACTTCGATAACTAATTCAGGAGTAGCAAGCCATTTCTCCAGGCACTCGATATCAATTGGCGCATAAAGTTCATTTCCTTTGAGCAGTTCATTTTTCCATTTTTCAGTTTGTGCATTATCAATTTTGGAAGCCCTTAATACGCAATATTGTCCGGGCATCAGGTGAAATATTGCACGTCCAGATTGATCGGTTATTTCAGATGCCACCAAAGGTTCGTTTATATTATTGACACTTCCTTTTCGCAAATACAATCGTTCGCCAATCATGGGTTTTGGCTGAGCCATTTCGGCTAATATTTCATCCGTCGGACGGGCACCGCCACAATACGATTCTGTATAGTTCAACTGAATAACCTCCTCCACCAGGGCAGTATTTCGGTTGGTCACAGATTGTTTATCTGCACAACCCATTACTAAAGCAGCAAGTAAAATCAATATGCCAATTGCCTTCATTATTCTCTGAATTCCTCAATTTGATAATATAATGGAGTTCATTATTAAACGCAAAAGTGCTATAAAATCAAGCATTTCAGCGCGCCTTTTTTTGAGAAAGTAATGATTGCTCTTATTTCAATTAGAAAAATCTCATTGCTTTGAGCCTTGTGATTAAATAAAACCAAAACTCAACCCGCCCAGTTTTCGCGGTCCAGACTCCGATAGTTTATTGCTTCCGCAAGGTGTTCGGATAAAATATTTTCTGACTGCGCAAGGTCTGCAATCGTTCGCGCGACCTTGAGTATTCTGTCATAGGCGCGTGCCGAGAGCTTTAGCCGATCCATTGCCGTTCTCAATAATTTGTTGCCCACTTCATCTATCAAACAGAACTCCTTCAATAAACGGCTGTCCATTTGTGCATTGCAATGAATGTTGTTTTGGGCGAGATACCGTTCTTCCTGAATCTTTCTTGCCGCGATAACTCTGTCGCGTATGGCCAGACTTGACTCTCCGTTGCGGCGATCACTCAGCTCGTTATAACTTACAGGTGTTACTTCAATATGAATGTCTATTCTATCGAGCAAAGGACCACTTACTTTATTCAGGTATTTCTGCACCACACCAGGGCCGCATACACAATCCTTTTCGGGATGATTGTAAAATCCACATGGGCAGGGATTCATTGCAGCAATCAACATAAAACTAGCAGGATATTCAACAGAAAACTTACTCCTTGAAATAGTGATGTTACGGTCTTCCAGGGGCTGGCGCATCACTTCTAAAACTGTTCTTTTAAATTCCGGCAATTCATCCAAAAACAATACACCGTGGTGGGCCAAAGAAATCTCGCCGGGTTGTGGAAAACTGCCGCCCCCTACCAAAGCCACATCGCTGATTGTGTGGTGCGGTGCGCGGTAAGGCCGCACACTAATTAATGAGGCTTCTCTTTTAAGTCTACCAGCAACACTGTGAATTTTGGTGGTTTCAAGCGCTTCGTGCAAACTTAATGGTGGAAGTATAGTTGGCAGGCGCTTGGCCAACATGGTTTTTCCTGCGCCCGGAGGGCCTATCAGAATTACGTTGTGTCCACCTGCAGCCGCAATTTCAAAAGCGCGTTTGATGTTTTCCTGACCCTTGACATCAGTAAAGTCCACATTAAAATTATCCAGTTGGTTGTAAAACTCTTCACGTGTATTCACCACTGTTTTATCTGGTACAGAATCTCCGTTGAAAAACTCCACAACGGCCTTGATGTGCTTGACCCCATATACATCCAAATCACTAACAATAGCAGCCTCTCTGGCGTTTTCGCTTGGAACGAACATTCCCTTGAAGCCTTCTTTTTTGGCCTGTATGGCAATGGGCAACACACCTCTTATCGGGCGCAAACTTCCGTCTAACGATAACTCACCCATTATTATGAATTCTTCAAGGCCAGTGAGATTGATTTGACCATTTGCAGCCATTAATCCAATGGCCAAGGGAAGATCGTAGGCAGTTCCTTCTTTTCTTATATCCGCCGGCGCCATATTGATAGTTACGTTTCTGACCGGCAAAGAATATCCGCTATTCGTTACCGCAGCCTTTATTCTTTGCTGAGCCTCCTTTACGGCGGCATCGGGCAATCCCACTATCGAGACTTGTGCACCCTTGTCAATGTTAACTTCTATTGCAATTGTAGATGCATTTACACCAAAAACCGCGGATCCGAATGTTCTGACGAGCATAGGAGAATATGAATTTAATATCCGATCTTATGGAATGTCTGCACTTATTCAAATTATGCAGTTCACCTTAGATCTGGTTAAACAAAGATTTCAAAAAATCTCAGGCCGTATTTGAACATTGTTATTCTTTTTTATTCGTAAAAACAATCGTTGTCGGAACAAACCAGAATATGCCATTTAAAAATCCATTCCTGCACAATGCATAAATTTTAGGTTTTATTGAAAAGAAATTTTGACGTACTTCGCTCAATAATTGTTTATTCCATGAATTCAAATCTGATTCTGGCAAAATGTAGTTGGTTCATTTGCTTTATTTCCTTGAGCCTTTTTTCGATTGCCCAATGCACAACCTGCACAATTGACCAAACCTGCGTAAGTCCGGATGGGCTACCCATGTTTTGCCCCGCAGAATTAGCTCCGGGTTATACAGGAGAGTATTATGAACAAAACCTGACTTTCTACCTGCCATCAAACTTTAGTGATCCGGGCACTGGCGTAGCCGTTACACTTATTGATGTTTTTGTCTCGTCTGTTGCCGGTCTGCCTTATGGGCTTGAATTTAACATCAACGATGCAGATTCGACCTATCACCCATCAGATGGAGATACACTGGGCTGTGCAACAATTTGTGGAACACCACTTTTGCCAGGAATCTACAATGTAGTTATTACAATTGATGTTTTGGCCGAGGCATTTGGTTTTGAAATCACACAAATCCAAAGCTACAGTTACACCGTAGAAATAATACCCGGAGAAGGCAGTGCAGCTTCATTTACCTGGGATAACTCTGCCGCTTGTAATAATCTGTCGGTGAATTATGAGGCTACCCTGGTTGCACCAGAGCCATCGGTGACATCCTACTCCTGGGATTTTGGAAATGGAAGTAATGCAACCGGAGCCAGTCCACCTACAGTGAACTACGATGAAGTGGGCGACTACAACGTGATACTAACCACCTCGGTTTCTGAACTGAGCTTGAATGCAGTCAGTATTTCCGATTTATCCGGTGCATGGGGAAATGATCTGGACGACTTTTTAAACTCTGCAGATCCATATTTTATTCTTACAGATGGCAACTCGACTACAGTTTATTCCAGCGACGTAATATCGAACGTATCCAGCACAACCTGGTCAGGGCTGAATATTCTGCTTACCAATCCACCTTATACGGTTACTTTTTTTGACAGCGACGATCTTAGTGTAGATGATGCGCTTGGCGCCATTGTACTTCCTACAGGAAATGGAATTGATCCTTTCGATGCGCAGAATGGTACAGTTGGCACAACCGACGTTGGTCTGCAGGTTACAAGCGAATTTTCTGATACTACCACGGTGAGCGTTTTTCCCACGCCCAATGCTTCACTCATTGTAACAGGCAATACGATTTCGCTCAGTGACCCAGATCTGGTTACCTTCTTTTGGTTTCTCAATGACGAGCCAATAGCCAACGAATTCGGGCCTACCCTGGAAATGCAGGAAATGGGCAATTATACCTGTATAGTAACCAACGAGTTTGGTTGTCAGGCCTTAACCAGCGCATATTTGTATTGCCCTGAAATAACGCCTGTCTGGGATGGCGACGCACTTACCATTTCAATTGACAATTCCTATTCAACTTATCAATGGTACTTTAACGGAATACTTATTCCCGGGGCTACAACGTATTTCCTGTCAAATCCATCTCCGGGAAATTACAGCGTGCAGGCGATAAGCGATTTAGGTTGCTCAACCACAAGTCAAATTGGAATTGTACCTCAATCCATAGAGGAGTTTGAGAAAGGAGCCTCTTTTACAATCTATCCCATTCCGGTAGAAACAGAGTTCAGCTTGAAATGCGTAAGCTGCAGAGGCAATTACCCTGTTAAGATTATCGACTCGGTTGGAAGCTTGGTTCATGAGCTGGTATTGTCATTTGACCAATCCGGAAGAGTAAAAATAAATGTCTCCCAACTAAGTCAGGGAGTCTATTTCATTAGTTTTGAAAATGAACAAAAGCGCTTTTTGAAATTGTGAGAAAGGCCATAATTAACAGAAACGGTACTCTTTACCGCGACAAACAGGAATGTCTGGACCAAATCGAGTACCTGGAAAGGAAGCGGGTTTCCGTTTATGGAATCGAAATTGTCCATTTAACTGCCAATAGCGCTGAAACTTCGATGTATAAAACGCTTTGGTTTCACAATCAAGACCATGTTTATGAGCAGTCACGGACTTTTATAGCCGAACAAATGGCTGGAATATGGAATTATGCTGAAATCAAGATTTAATAATCAGCAATTCGCTGTCAGTTAATTTTCCTAAAATCTCTACCCATTGAATAACCAAAATCCCCCTGTCTTCAATACTTTTGAAAGTTAATTAGCGTTGTTCGTTTTGATTGGCGAAAATTTCGATGCATTTGAACCACTTCCCTTTTAGGAAGTACTGTAAAAATATGGGCAATAAAATGGTAGATTCCGGATACAAAGGATTGATTGATAAGCTGGATGAATTCATCCGAAAGTATTACAAAAACCAAATGATTCGTGGTGCGATATACTGTATTGCGCTAATTCTGGGAACTTATCTTCTGGTTACTTTATTGGAATATTTTGGTCGCTTCAACACAGGAATGAGAACGTTCCTCTTCTGGCTTTTTATAGCCACTGCGGGTACTGTAATTATCCGATTCTTTGCTATTCCCTTATTTAAAATGTTCCGATTGGGTCAAACCATTAGCCATCATCAGGCGGCCTCCATTGTCGGCACCCATTTTACAGATGTTCAAGACAAGCTGCTCAATACGCTTCAACTTCACGACCAGTCTCAATCCCTGCCGGACAATTCACTTATCAGCGCTTCTATTCATCAGAGAATTGCCGAGCTAAGGCCCATTCCATTTGGCTCTGCCATTGATTTAAGAGAAAACCGCAAATATTTGAAATGGATATTACCTCCTGTTTCAATCCTTTTGATCTTATTATTTGCGGCTCCCAGCATTCTAACTAAATCAACTGACCGTCTCATCAGACACGGCGAAAGTATTGCCGCAGATGACGCTCCTTTTGATATCAATGTGGCCAACACCAGCCTGACCATAACGGAAAATGAAGATTTTCGTCTCGAAGTTCTTGTATCCGGTAAAGAAATTCCGGATAAAGTTTATCTGGTTCAAAATGGGCAGAATTACCTCATCGATAAGGAAGACAATCTCAACTTTTCCTACACTTTCAAAAACGTACAAAAGGACATTCCCTTTACATTTTATGCAAACGGTTTTTATTTCGATCAATATGAAATAAAGGTAATGCCTGCACCCAAACTGATTGATTTTAATCTTGACCTGGTGTATCCTGCCTATACCAAACGAACCAATGAGAGCATAAGCAATTCGGGAGACCTCGTTGTTCCACAAGGAACAAAAATCAATTGGAGTTTCTCCACTCAAAACACCGACAAGCTTTCCATTCGTTTCAATGACAGTACCTATGTGCTTACCGATGCCGATGACAATTCGTTTTCATTTTCACAGCTTGCCGTGAATACCAGTATTTATTCCCTTCACGTAGCCAATTCATTCATGAGCAATCGCGACAGCATTCAATATAGAATGCAGGTTATTCCTGATTTGCACCCCATTATTGCTGTGTCAGAAGAAAAAGACAGTTCATCATTCAAGCAACTGTATTTCTCCGGCCAGGTGAAAGACGACTACGGATTCAAGCGTCTTTCTTTCAACTACCAATTGATGAGTCGCGATGGCCAGGCTGTAAATGAAACACTTCAAACAGTTGATTTACCCGTAGGAAAAGACGCAATCTCTGATGAGTTTTTCTACTCTTGGGACTTAAACGGTTTCGACATTCAACCCGGTGATATTATTTCATATTACTTCGAAGTTTGGGACAATGATGGTTTTAATGGCTCAAAATCTTCGCGCACCGGAGTAAGAGAGTTTGCAGCACCAACACTTGATGAACTTGAAGAAACCATTGACAATAAAAACGAAGACATTAAGGACAAACTCGAAGAAAGCATAAAAGATGCGAAAGAACTTCAGAAGCAACTTGAAGAAATGGAACGCCAGCTTCTGGACAAAAAAGAAATGACATGGCAAGACAAGAAAAAACTTGAGGAAATGATGAAGCGCCAACAGGAACTTCAAAAACAAATTCAGGAAATTCAAAAGAATAATGAGCAAAAGAATCAGCAACAAAGCGAATTCAATCAGCCCAACGAAAAAATACAAGAGAAGCAACAGCAACTTGAACAGTTGATGGAGAAAGTAATGACGCCCGAGTTGCAAAAAATGATGGAAGAAATGCAGCGCTTAATGGAGGAATTAAACAAAGATGAAATTCAGAAAGAGCTGGACAAAATGGACCTTACCAATGAGGACATTGAAAAGGAATTAGACAGGGCTCTGGAGCAATTCAAGCAATTGGAGCTTGAGGAAAAGATGGAAAAAGCCATTGACAAGCTCGAAAAGCTTTCAGAAAAACAGGAGAAGCAATCGGAAGAATCCGAGAAGAAAGATTCAAATAGCGACGAGCTCAAAAAGGAACAGGAAGAACTCAATAAAGAGTTCGATGAATTACAAAAAGAAATGGATGAGATTGAAAAACTCAATGAAGAGTTAGAAGATCCAAAATCCATTCCGGATACAGAGAAACAGGAAGAAGAAATCGAGCAGGAACAACAGAAAAGTTCTGATGAGCTTTCGAAAAATAAAAAAAGCAGCGCGAGCAAATCTCAAAAAAGTGCGGCTGGTAAAATGAAAGAAATGGCTGCACAAATGGCCTTGAGTATGGAGGCCGGTGAAGAACAACAGCAGGAAGAAGACATGGCGGCATTGCGCGCGCTGTTGGAAAATATCATTACAATGAGTATTGATCAGGAAAGTCTCATGGGTCAATTTAAAACCATTGACCAAAAAGACCCTAACTACAATAAACTAGGCCAGCAACAGCGCAAACTAAAAGATGACTCGAGAATGGTTGAAGATTCATTATTTGCTTTAAGCAAACGAGTGCCACAGATAAGTGCAGCAGTAAATCACGAAATAAATCTTGTCAATGAGAATATGGATACCGCCATCCATAGAATACCGGAACGCAAAACAAACGAAGTAACCACATCACAGCAATATGTGATGACAAGCTTTAACAATCTTGCCCTTATGCTTGACGAGGCCCTTAAGGCAATGCAAAACCAAGCGTCCTGTGACAAGCCGGGAAAAGGAAATTGCGAAAAGCCAGGAGGAAAAGGAAAAAAACCTTCACCAAAAGCCGGCGACATTAAAAAAATGCAAGATGCTCTTTCAAAGCAATTGGAGCAAATGAAGAAAGAAGGCAAAAATCAGGGGCAATCCAAAAGTGGCCAGCAAATGAGTCAGCAGCTTGCCGAAATGGCGGCAAAACAGGCTGCAATTCGTAAAGCTGTTGAGGAAAAGGCTGCCGAGCTCAACGAAGATGGAAGCGGATCTGGCAATGAATTAAAGCAAATTTCCAAGGAAATGGAGCAACTCCAAAAGGACATTGTGAACAATCAAATCACTGAGGAAACCATCCGCAGGCAGCAAGACATCCAGATAAGGTTGCTCAAAGCCGAGGAGGCTGAACGTATCCGCGATCAGGACAACGAAAGAAAAAGCAATGAGTCGAAGGATATTCCATCCGGTAATCCGATGAAATATGAAGAATACATGAAGAAAAAACAGCAGGAGACAGAGTTACTCAAGACCGTTCCTCCGGCCCTTAAACCCTATTATAAAGAGAAAGTAAATAATTACTTCAATAAAATTGGTACAAACTAGGAAGCGAGAATAGCGCTATTCACTTTGGAATGCTCATTACCTTTTCCATAGGCTTCAGACGAGTCATTTTTTTGACTATCCTTGCATGATATCAGTTATAAAAAATAAATACGTTCAACAAATCTGACTCCTATGGCCTCTGTTCAAAGGACACTTCAATTTTCATCTGTCATTGAAAACATTCATATTGTTGAACGTTTAATAGACGACGTCTTTGCGGAATATCAAATAAAAGAAGACTACTACGGTGAGTTGCTTATTGCAATGACGGAAGCTGTGAACAACGCCATTGTTCATGGCAACAAATTAGATCCTTCGAAGCAAGTTAAAGTAATATTCGATATTATTGAAGACAGAACCGTTCGATTCACTGTTGAAGATGAGGGCCCTGGATTCGACTATCACAACCTCCCCGACCCTACTGCTCCTGAGAATATAGAAAAGCCCCACGGACGCGGAGTATTTCTGATGCGCCAACTATCGGACAAATGCGATTTCCTCGATGAAGGTCGAATTGTTATAATGGACTTCCTCGTTCTCGAAAATCAGCCTGCATAAATTGTTCGATCCTCATGTTTCATGAGGAACAAATTCTTCCCTACAGCTCAATAGAACGACCTCAGGACATTTAAACTCTCTCCGTCAAATTAACGCGAATAATCGATTCGTAAGTCCCGAGCTCTATGGGCGTAAAATTCCCTCTCTTCAATGCCGTAACGAAGGCGATAAGTTACTCTACTCAATACTAGTATCAGGAGGACAACATTCTACGCCGTTATAATGGCTCATCGCTTGCATCAGGATCATATACAAATATGCAGTCTGTTCCGGATAGTTTGGCACAGCTGACATAGATTTTCACTAAACGAGATTCTATCCGGACCCCCCAAACCTCTCAGTCCTTCAAGCTTTGGCTAAAAGAGAATTGTTCAGCCATATCACCTATCCGTGTAATGGATCGAATCCTTTTTCTAGTCCAAACAGTTTATGATGATGAAACAATGCTAGCCAAGCAGAGAATGATGTTTTATACCACATCAATAACTCAATGCTGCTGCACACAGCCAGCAATTAACCATCTCATTTTCATACATACTAACATTGTCGGGATGAAGGAAAGCACAAAAAGTTTTTGGGCATAGGCGTTTACACTTGACTTTTGTGCTGGAATGGTAAATAAAATAAAATTCTACAAAGAAGGCAACTCATACAATTTGACCCACAAGTCAATCATTCGAACGTGGCTGGAAACAAGTGCAAATCAAGAGGGCTATTCTATAAAAAGTCTCAATATAATATTCTGTTCTGATGAATACCTGCTGGCAATCAACCAACAATTTCTTCAGCACGATTATTACACTGATATCATTACCTTCGATTACAACATTGAAAAGGCAATTATTGGTGAGTTATACATTTCCATAGATCGTGTTCAAGACAATGCTCAAAAAAGTAAAGCAACAATCGAAAATGAACTCTATCGAGTTATTATACATGGAGTTATGCACCTATGTGGGTACAAAGACAAGCGAAAAAATGATGTCAAAATCATGCGAACAAAAGAAGAAAAATACATTAAAAAAATACTTAACCTAGTTTCAAAATAGTTCCACGTGAAACAGCGCAACACAAAAAGAAAACATGACTTTATCGTATGACATTATCGTAGTAGGCGCCGGACATGCCGGCAATGAAGCAGCCTCAAGTGCAGCCAATCTTGGGTGTAAAGTTCTTCTTATAACAATGGATATGAACAAGATAGGGCAGATGAGTTGCAATCCCGCAATGGGCGGAATTGCAAAAGGTCAGATCGTCCGTGAAATAGACGCTTTAGGTGGATACTCAGGAATAGTCTCCGACCGCAGTGCCATACAGTATCGAATGCTCAACCGATCCAAAGGCCCTGCCATGTGGAGTCCCAGAACTCAGAATGACAGAATGCGTTTTGCAGAAGAGTGGCGAAATATGCTAGAAGCCACACCTAACGTAGATTTCTGGCAAGATATGGTCAAAGAAATCACTTTCGATGGCACGCGCATCACTGGTGTTGTGACTGGAATGGGAATTCATTTCGCATGCAAAAGCATAGTGATTACGAGCGGCACATTTCTCAATGGTGTAATTCACATTGGCGAAAAACAATTTGGTGGTGGTCGCATTGGTGAAAAGGGAGCCACAGGCATCACAGAGCAGCTGAACGCATTGGGCTTCAGAAGCGGCAGGATGAAGACTGGCACACCTCCGCGAATAGATGGGCGCTCATTGAATTATGAGAAGATGGAACGCCAGGAAGGAGATGCAAACCCCGGAAAATTTTCTTTCACACCCACCCTAAGACTAGCGAAACAAATGTGTTGCTGGATTACTTACACAAACGAAACAGTACACGATATACTCTCCACAGGATTCGAGCAATCACCCATGTTTAGCGGAAGAATACAGGGAACCGGACCTCGATATTGCCCATCTATAGAAGATAAAATCACACGTTTCGCCGATAAAACCAAACACCAGTTGTTCGTTGAACCTGAGGGTTGGACAACAGTTGAGATATATCTCAATGGCTTCAGTACAAGCTTGCCTGAGGACGTTCAATTCAAAGCACTACGAGAAATTCCAGGACTCGAACAAGCTAAGATGTTCAGACCAGGTTATGCAATTGAATACGACTACTTCCCTCCAGAACAACTCAAACATACTCTGGAGTCCAAATTGATTGAAAATTTATATCTCGCCGGCCAGATAAACGGAACCACAGGCTATGAAGAAGCAGCTTGCCAGGGTCTAGTCGCCGGTATTAATGCAGCGCTCAAAGTCAAAGAAAAAGATCCCTTTATACTTAAGCGAGACGAGGCTTACATAGGGGTACTCATTGATGACCTCATTACCAAAGGTACTGATGAGCCATACAGGATGTTCACAAGCAGGGCTGAATTCAGAACTTTATTGCGACAGGACAATGCCGATCAGCGCCTAACTCCCATGGCCCATGAAATTGGCTTGGCCAGTGACGAAAGAATGAAACTCCTGGAAGAAAAGGTACACCAAAAGAACAATCTCAGCAAATTCATAAAAGGGCTATCCATTTCACCAGAGGAAATAAATCCATATTTCGACACGGTCGGTAGCGCAGCCATTACACAAAAGGTCAAGCTATCAACCTTAATCACAAGACCGCACGTAAGCCTCCACGCAATCAAGGAATTTGTTCCCGTTCTCAAATCCACACTAAGCGATTTACAGAATCTCGATGCTGATCAGGAGGTACTGGAACAAGTAGAAATAGATCTAAAATACGGCGGCTATCTGGAGAAAGAAAAAGATCTAGCCGAAAAAATGACAAGGCTCGAAAACGTAACGCTTCCCATAACACTTGACTACACAGCTATTCACAGTCTGAGCACTGAGGCGCGTATGAAGCTGATGAAAATCAAACCCGAGACACTTGGACAAGCGTCGAGAATCAGTGGAGTAGGTCCATCCGACATTTCCATCATTATGATGTACATAGGTCGCTAAAGTTCCACGTGAAACTCAACACCACAAAACAAACAGTTTCTCATGCCACTCATAATCAATGCATTATAGAAACACTTGTAAACTCGCCGCTTCCTAAAGCCAAAATAGGTTATCCTCCGAAAATAAATAAGTATATCGCACAGCCATGAGCGTTATTTTTGCAAAAAAATACTCATGGCAACAGCAATATCAGCACAACTCGACATTAAGCAAGCCCTAAAGAATCTAGGCTTGCAAGAAGAAAACCCCGGCACGAGCACCGGAAAAACCTCCTTTGGAGCCGGTCCATATCTCAATTCAGTCTCTCCAGTGGATGGGAACCATATTGCTTCAGTGAGCACTACAACCCGGGAAGATTATGAGAAAACGATTTTAACGGCCCAGGAATCATTTAAAACATGGAGAATGATGCCTGCACCCAAGCGTGGTGAAATAGTACGCCAATTCGGAGATAAATTACGCCAAAATAAAAACGATCTCGGCGCCCTTGTTAGTTACGAAATGGGCAAAAGCCTTCAAGAAGGTTTAGGAGAAGTTCAGGAAATGATCGATATCTGTGATTTTGCAGTTGGCCTCTCAAGACAATTATATGGTTTGACCATGCACAGTGAAAGGCCTTTGCACAGAATGTATGAGCAATGGCATCCACTGGGCATTGTAGGAATTATTTCTGCATTTAATTTTCCAGTAGCCGTTTGGTGCTGGAACAGTGCATTGGCCTGGATTTGCGGTGACGTTTGTGTTTGGAAAGCCTCAGAAAAAACACCATTGTGCGCAATCGCTTGTCAGAATATATGGAACACGGTTGCTGAAGAAAACAATCTTCCGGAAGGCATTTCATGCATCATTACAGGAGATTATACCGTTGGTCAGTGGATGACAGAAGACACACGAATACCCCTGGTATCCGCAACAGGAAGCACCCGAATGGGAAGAATAGTTGGCTCAACAGTAGCACAACGCTTTGGTAAAAGTCTTCTCGAGCTAGGTGGAAACAACGCCATTATTGTAACAGAAAATGCCGATCTGAAAATGACCATAATCGGCGCTGTATTCGGTGCGTGCGGAACTGCGGGCCAGCGCTGTACCACAACGCGCAGGTTGATTATTCATGAAAGCATTTACGATCAGGTGAAAACAAGCCTTAAAACAGCTTACGGACAGCTTAAAATTGGAAATCCATTAGATCAAAACAACCACGTCGGGCCGCTCATCGATAAACATGCCGTACAAGCCTACTTAGACTCCATTCAAGAAGCACAACAGCAGGGTGGAAAAATTTATGTAGAAGGTGGTCTGCTTGGGGGAAGTGAATATGCAAGCGGTTGTTACGTTAAACCCTGTATTATTGAAGTAAAGGACTCAAGCTTACCCATTGTGCAGCATGAGACTTTTGCACCCATTCTTTACATTATGAAATACAAGAGTCTTGATGAAGCCATTGCCATGCAGAATGGTGTTGTGCAAGGGCTCAGCAGCTCTATCATGACTACAAACCTGCGAGACGCTGAAAAATTCCTTTCGTGTGAAGGCAGTGATTGCGGCATTGCCAATGTCAACATTGGAACAAGCGGCGCAGAAATAGGAGGAGCATTTGGTGGTGAAAAAGAAACCGGCGGCGGCCGAGAAAGTGGCAGCGATGCCTGGAGAAATTACATGCGACGTCAAACAAACACCCTCAATTATTCAGACTCTTTGCCTTTAGCCCAGGGAATCAAATTCGATTTGTAATAAATAAATCCAATAACTCAAAAGCCTCGAATAATCGGGGCTTTTTCATGTCGAACAACGAAAGAAGCTTCTTTCAGACCCGCGCTTTTACTCAACAAAGATTTTCTACTAATCCTATCAGTAACAGGGTCTGTATACTTCAGTGCGTAAGTCATGATGACATAAATCATTGCGACAACGCACAAATTATCAAATACAATAGCACCAATTCTAAGGCTACCATCTGTAGCACGAATTATATCTGAGCAAAATTTAGTGTTCAGGAAGCTGCCGAAAGGAACAAGAATGAACATCCAATTGGGCAAGAATGTCTTGCCCTTGTAAATACTCTCCATCATGATAAAACAAGCCACTACAGTGACCAACAACAAAGCAATTTCAATTCCGGAAAATAAACCCTCAAAGTGATTCGACAAAATATTTCGCATCGTATAAAACGAATTAGAATTAGCCGCCGTGTCAAGCGCAGAGTAGCCCAAACGGACAAAACCTATGGAGTTATTATACAACAATAAAACAACCACATAAACAATTATTGAAGACATAAAGACATTTCTTGTAATCCTATTCTCTCTGCAAATAATCAATCGGAACAAATAGGTGGAAAACAAGCCCAACAGAGTACCTAAAGAAGCCAAACCCACCCCAACGACAATTATTTCGTAAGGAGTTTTAATCTCGCTGGAAACATTTATTGAGAAAATATACTCTTGATAAGGGTAGTATGCAATCAACTCAGCAATTAAATGAAGAATAGAGCCGCATATACCAGCCATGCCGTAAAAAATACAATCAGAACGTTTCACACAACTATTTTAACTGTATTACGCTACAGCATGATAAAAGTTTCAAAACCAAGTCTTTCAATTCCTTCAAGCTTCTCTGAAATCCAATGATTCTCAGAAAATATATTCACTCAAGCCGAAAGTAATTTATTTTCGTGCCCCATCTAACCCAGAATTGACTCTACGCCAAGCCCTTTACTTCACATCATTTGTCTTAATGGCACTTGCTTGTAATACACACAGCCCTAAAGATTTCATTCACGGTAAACGAGGCTTTTGGAAGCTGAATTTTAACATTGGCCCCACCGAAATACCCATCAGACTGGAAATCCTGAACGCTGATACCTGGGCCATACACAATGGTGCAGAAACAATACAGCTCGATTCAGTATCCATTGATGCAGACAGCTTCTACGTGAAGATGCCTCTTTTCAATTCGGCCCTTTGCGGTCGTTTTTCATCAGATTCAACATTACAAGGCCGATGGATAGATTATTCGAGAGAGAACAATTACACCATACCATTCCATGCTGCATATAATTCAGGAAGCCGCATCCACACAGGGATACAAGAAGTAAGTACATACGATATCACGCTTTCCCCGGATAGCATTGACAAATCAAAGTCTGTGGGATTATTCACTAACCAAAACGGACAACTCACAGGTACTTTCCTTACAGAGACGGGCGACTTCCGTTACCTCGAAGGAATATGGACAGGCGAGAGCATGACGTTGAGTTGCTTTGATGGTACCCATTTATTCTATTTCTGCGCCAATGTTTCCGGTGACAGTTTAAAAGACGGAATTTTCCACAGCGGCAAGCACTGGACTGAAAGCTGGTGCGGTAGAAAGGATGCCAACGCTTCGCTTCGCGATCCTGATGAGCTGACCTTTTTGAAACCCGGGAAAAACAGCTTAAGTTTCAAAGTACGGAATGAGTCTGGTGATAGTGTAACCTTCGACTCAACACAATTTCAGAATCAGGTAACTATAGTTCAGATATTTGGATCGTGGTGCCCCAATTGCACTGATGAAAGCAAATTAATGAAAGAGCTCTACCACAAATATGCAAGCCGAGGTTTAAAAATTATACCGGTAGCGTTCGAAAGATCTACAAATTTTCTTGAAGCGAAAGCCAACGTCAAACGTCAATTTCAACAACTTGGTCTGGACTATCCGGTGTATTTTGGAGGAGGCGCTCGGCGCTCACTAGCCTCTAAAGTATTTTCAGACCTAACTGACATTGGTTCGTTTCCCACTACTATTTTCATTGATAAGAAAGGAAGTGTAAGAAAAATACATACCGGGTTCTATGGCCCGGGCACAGGGTCCTATTATTTCAAGCACAGCGAAAAACTAGATATGTTTGTTGATATGCTTTTAGCCGAATAATTATTCTCTTTCTTCAAACGGACTAACTACATCCACTTTAAGTTTTTCGCTTCTATTGGCCACTTCCCAGGCAGTATGAAAAACCAGACGAACGATAACTGCCATTTTATCGAACATAATTTTCTCCGTATCATCACCAGGCTTATGGTAATCTTCATGGACACCACTGAAATAAAATATGACTGGGATATTGTGTTTCGCAAAATTGTAATGATCAGAGCGATAATAAAAACGATTGGGATCCTTGGGATCGTTGTACGTATAATCGAGCACCAACTTTGTAAAGTTGGCATTATTTGACTCGGAGATCTTGTGTAACTCAGTACTTAATTTGTCTGATCCTATAATGTATACATAATTACCGTCGGAGTGTTCTTTGTCCATACGGCCAATCATATCAATATTCAAATCGCAAACCGTATACTCGAGAGGAAATACAGGGAAATCCGAATACCATTCGCTACCAAGCAAACCTTTCTCTTCACCACTCACATGTAGGATAAGGATGCTTCTTTTCGGGCCCAAGCCGGCGAGTTTAGCCTCTACAAAAGCCTCAGCAATTTCCATTGCGCTCACAGTTCCGCTTCCATCATCATCGGCGCCATTGTTGATTTCGCCTTGTTGAATTCCAATGTGATCATAATGAGCTGAAATGACCACAACCTCATCGCGCAATTCTGGATCAGAGCCTTCAATAAAACACAATACATTCTCAGCGCTCAACAACTCCAACTGAAGTTCCACATGAAAAGAGACAGGTTTTACCTTCAGTTCAAAGCCTTTGGATTTACCTGATCTATTGATTGACTTTTGAATTTTCCGTATATCGAGCTTCTTCTTGCCTGATTTTAAAATATCATTCGCCAGATCAACTGAAATGAATACTGTAGGCCTCGTATCATCATCCTTTGGTCTCTTTGGATTGTCCAACTTCATAGCAGGCGTTTCTAACCAATACTTAACCCTTTTTAAATATTGATCAAAGTCAGGATTGACAAAAACAACGGCTAACGCTCCTTTGGAAACTGCAAGATCCCGCTTACTTCTATAATCGTTGGTCCAATCACTGGCCACATTATTTCCGGTAATTATACTCTTTCCATTTTTATCTATGGGTTCACCCAACAAACACATGACTACTTTTCCCTTGACATCGATGTGCGCGTAATCGGTGTACATTTTATCTTCGATTCCATATCCTGCGAAAACCAAATCACTAAAGTTGAGCATCTGCCAATCCGGTCCCCAGAAGTAAAAATCCTTAATGAAGTCTTTTCTAATAGGTCCAATTGTAACATAGGAACCCACGAAACTCTCTTTTTTCAGCGGAAAAGATTGCAAATAAGATCCATTAACACAGGGTTGGATGCCTAATGACTTATAGTAATCGACCAGATATTGGGCCGCCTTCTTTTGACCTGGTTGTCCGGTTTCTCTTCCTTCATAAGCATCAGAGGCCAGAACTGTGAGATGTTCCTTCATTTCTGAAGGTGTAATTCCCGCCGCAAATTTTATGGCATCAGTAGCTGATTGACCGTACAAATGATCCACGTGAAAAACGAGCACTATTAAAAAACTTAATCGCAATAAGTAATTCATACAAGCAATTTAAATATCAATTTTTGAAACCCTGTTTTGGTGCCTTCCACCTTCGAATGAAGTGTTTATGAATAGCTCTACCATAATCGTGGCCGCTTCAGTGCTCACATATCTCGCAGGCAAGCAAAGCACATTTGCATTATTATGTTGACGTGCAAGTGTTACAATTTCTTTATTCCAACAAAGAGCAGCTCTGATACCCTGATGCTTATTTGCCGACATGCAAACACCATTCGCTGAACCACATATTAAGATGCCCACTGCATTGTCTTCCAGCACTCCTAAAGCCACTTTATGCGCATAATCCGGATAATCAGTGCTCGCTGTGCTAAATGTGCCATGATCAATAACCTTCAGGCCATTGCGCCCACAATAATCTTTGACGGCCTCTTTCAAATCAAAACCTGCATGATCAGCTCCAATATGTATTAATTTCATTCTAAATGTAAAAGGGTCAAAGATATATTGTGCCACGTGAAATCCCAATATTCTGATAATCAAATAATTCAATAATGAACACAATTTTAATTTTCCTGTGTATATCCCGTTGCTAAATTTATTTAAGAAAAGTTGCAATACCGGAAATTCCGCTCAGGTATACAAACAATTCACATTCCAATAAGATTCTATTATTATTAATGACTAAACTTCACACTATTCGCCTAACAATTCACAAGCAATAAACAGCCTCAACTTATATACAGCATGCAAATTAATGCCAATGTTTATATCCCATTTAACCCACTCAACACCAAAAGAAACACACTCTCACAACATGTGGACAACATTGATCGTTCTGTGTACTACTTCCATTTCCAAGCCCACTGACCAAAAGTTTTACATCATACTAACAGCCTATATAATCTATTACTATTTTCTTTTAAAAGAATATATAATTATATGAAGTGAACAATATAAAACTTGAGTTGAAGTGTTGCACATGAAACTTCGATTAGAATTTGTAGATTTACGGAATCAAAATATGAGAGTTTTATTAATTATTTTAGTTCAATTGGTTTTATGCCAGGGCATTCTGTTTTGTCAAACGGAGTACAAAGTTTATTTCTATGAAACCGGAAAAATTTCCAGTGAAGGCACGTTGAGAGATGGCAAGCCAGACGGTTACTGGAAAACATATTACCCTGCCGGCGCGCTCAAGACGGAGGGAAACAGAAAGGAATTCAAATTGGATTCCACATGGAAATTCTTCAGAGCGGACAGTACTTTGGAGAGGTTGATCACCTACAAAAATGATGTAAAGAATGGCGTTGAGAAGATCTTTGACAAGAATGGCGGTCTGAAAGACGAATTTAATAATGTGAATGGCATCAAACAAGGTGATGCTTTCAGTTATTATGAAACAGGTGAGCTCTGGAAAAAGGTCAAATTCGAGAACAACAAAGAAGAAGGTAAGGCTCTGGAATACGAAAAGGACGGGCGCATAATATCTTATATCACCTACAAAAATGGATTTATCTACGCCGAGGAAAGGATAAACAGATACAACTCGGAAGGGAATAAAACCGGGCTATGGCAAGATTTATTTCCCAATGGACAAATCAAAGAAGAAGGTACATGGAGTAACGGCCTGAAGAATGGTATCTTTAAGTATTTCGATAGGCGCGGAACTCTGCTAAAAATGGAAAAGTACACCGATGGAATATTGGACAAGGAAAGCGATGAGACTATTTTGCTGGATATAAGAGATGAATACCACGAGGATGGCACATTAAAAGAGTCAGGCAGCTACAGAGAGGGAAAGAAACATGGTACATTCCGGGAATATGATCCACGTGGAAAAGAGATAGGTGGCGCTTTGTACGAGAATGACAAGAAGATTGGCGATGGCATGTTGGACAGTATAGGTCGCAGGATTGGTCCATGGAAAGTTTATTACGCATCAGGAGAATTAAAAGCCGAAGGAGAATATACAAATGGTCTTAAACAAGGTCCATGGCAATATTATTTTCAAAATGGAAAATCTGAGCAAAAAGGATCCTATAAGGATGACTTACCCACTGGCCAATGGAAGTGGTTTTATGTTGATGGAGCTATACATCGCGATGAGATGTACAGGAAAGGGTTGGAAGATGGACATGCAGTAGAATATGATTCTTTGGGCAAAGTGATCAATGAGGGCGATTATATTGGAGGTTACAAAACAGGTCCCTGGTTTTTGACGGTGAACGACCATACAGAATTGGGAGAATATATAGACGGAGAACGAAATGGGCTTTGGCTTTGGAAATACGGCAATGACCAAAAGGCTTTTGAGGGAGAATTTCAATCGGGAATTCCAATTGGAAAACACAAGTATTGGTATGACAATGGCAAATTTAAAATGAAAGGGCCATATGAAGGCGGTGAATTGAATGGTACCTGGGAATATTACAATGAAGATGGAACCATTGCCCTGGAAATTGAGTATGAAGCTGGAGTAACTGTTAAAATCAACGGACAGAAAATCAAATTACCTGTTGATTCTGAAGACAATTAAACACTAATTATGCAACCGCAAATAGCGGATATAATAAACCACCCAACTGATATTCTGGCAATAGTTGATCCGGCCAGTCTTGATTTGTTGTATTGGAATATCAATTTCGAAAAACATGTTGCCGGCGAAGGCCATTTACAACAGAATCAAAATATCTATAAGTTTCTCAAGTCTATAGTCAGTGCTGCACAAATCAAAGAAGTAATTGCACAACTCGACAAGCGGTTTTATTTTATCGACAGCTCAACAGTAAAAGACTATCAGTTGAATTTTAATGTGATAAAAGTAGAAGAAGAGAAGGTTTGTGTAGTGCGCTTTATAAGTCAGATTTTGACAGAAGCGGTGCAGCAATATCAGTTTCTCTTTGAGAAGAATCTTGCCGGGGTATTCAGGGTAAATCTGAAAGGAGTTCTATTGTCCTGTAATGGTGCTTTTGCTAAAATATTGGGCTATGAATCACCATCTGAAATCATAGGAAGCAATACTTCTGATTTATATACTGACCCTTCCGGAAGGAGTAAATTTCTTAAAGAGTTAAGCAATCGCACATTGCTGGGAAATTATGAATTGGAACTCAAGCGCAAGGATGGAGCCAGTGTGACTTGTCTTGAAAATTCATATCTGGAGAAGGACCTTGAAGGGCACGAAATTATCAGCGGCACTTTAATAGATATCACGGAAAAGAAAATTGCTGAAAATGCTTTGCATTTCAGCGAAGAAAGATTTCGCACACTAGCCAGTGTTTCACATGAAGGAATCGTATTCAGTAAAGAAAATATTATTACAGATTGTAATGATCAGTTTGCTCAATTGTTTGGATATCATTCGAGCAATCAGGTCAAGGGCAAATATCTTTATGAGTTTATTACGCCCCAGGACCTTCAAAGAATTAAGGCGGGGGTTGCCATATCGTCGGCCAATCAAACAGAGGTCAGAACTTTTGATACAGAGAACAGGACTATTTTACTGGAAGTAACAGGCAAAACCATAAAGACCCGTGATGAGAGCATACTCACTCTTGTATTAAAAGATATTACAGCCAGAAAAAAGGCTGAGTTTGCACTTGAACAAAGTGTGGTGCGCTTTAAAAACCTATTGGAAAACTCACCTAATGGCGTTGTGATTCTTACGGAAGGAAAGATAAAATATCTCAATAATGCAGCCTGTAACCTACTTGGTGTAGCTAATGAAGACGAAGTCTATGACGAAATGTTTTTATCCTTTATTCCGGAAAAATTCAAAAAGGAAATTTCCTCTGATCTCGATAACATCAGAGAAGGAAAAGAAATAGAGTACAAGGAGCTTGGGCTTTGCAATAGGTTCGATAGAATCGTTGATGTGGGGTTAAAGTCTACTCTTACGATATTTGAAAACAGGCCATCTATTCAGATAACACTGAATAATGTGTCGGACCGCAATCAATTGGTTCAGGAGCAGATCCGTGTCAGACTTATTGAAGAGATCAACATGGTATTGAAGAGAGAAATTGAAGAGCACAAAATTACGCAGCGTCAATTGGAAGACCAGAAGCGCGAAGCATCTGAGCAAAGGGCCAAGCTGGTTTCCATCTTCAATTCTACAGAAAATATTATGATGTGGACATTGGATAATCAATTTCGCATTACTTCCATGAACAGCAATTTTGTGCAATGGATGGTGGATTCATTTGGAATAGAAATCGAGTTGGGTGTCAACATAATTGAAATTCTCGAAGAGCATGTGCATCCGGATTTATATCAGGGCCAGTTGAGGGCTTTTGCCAATGCATTTAAAGGCCGTGCGCAGCAATTTGAATTTGCACTTGAAAGCAATAAAAAGGAAGTTGTATGGCTTCAGGCATTTTTAAATCCCGTATATCTGGAGGATAACCCACAGGAGGTATCATGTGTCTGGTATGACAATACTGAACGCAAGCAGATAGACAGGCGCGTGCGCGATTCGTTGAAAGAAAAAGAAGTGCTACTGCAGGAAGTCCATCACAGAGTAAAAAACAACCTGCAAGTTATAAGCAGCATTTTAAGTCTGCAGGCTTCGTACGTGACTGACCCGAAGACCCTTGAGATATTACAGGAGAGCCAGCAGCGTATTAAGAGCATGTCTTTTATTCATGAAACTATTTATAGAACTGCAGATTTTAGCAAACTTGAATTTACAGAGTACATTAAGTCTATTGCCGGAAATCTGGTACAAAGTTACCGGCAGCAAAATCTGCAGGTTGAGTTTATAACAGAAATGGAGGAGGTCCATTTAAGTCTTGACCAGGCCATACCATGTGGACTTATTGTAAATGAGCTGGTAAGTAACGCCCTGAAGTATGCTTTTAAGGGTAGAAAGGAGGGCAAATTGATCATTGGACTGGTTCAAAAGGACAATGAAGTAACATTAGAAGTTAAAGATAATGGGGTAGGATTACCGCCGAGTTTTAGCCACGAAAAGACCGATTCACTTGGTATTCAATTAGTTTACGCATTAATTGAACAATTGGACGCAGCAATAAAAGTTATGAGCGAGGGCGAAGGAACAACTTTTATAATTACTTTTCACGTGAAATGACGAGGACTTGATTTTTTATTATAGGTTTGGTCCATAATTGGAAATCTTTAAAATTAACTCAAAATGGCAGTAAACATTCTTGTAGTAGAAGATGAAAGCATTGTTCGCAAAGACATTGAGCGCAGTCTGATCAAGCTCGGGTATAATGTAATTGCACAAGCAGACAATGGAGAAAAGGCCCTTGAACTTGCGAGGAACACCAAACCAGACATTGCGTTACTTGACATTATGCTCAAGGGCGAAATGACTGGAATTGACACGGCGGAAGCCTTGAAACAGGAAATGGACATTCCTGTTGTTTACCTCACGGCTTATGCTGACGAAGCCACCCTTGGCAAAGCAAAAGTAACGGAGCCTCATGGCTATATCCTTAAACCCTTTAAGGAAATCGACCTGCACACCACTATTGAAATGGCTATCCACAAGCACAAAAAAGAGATGGAAGTGCGTGTGGAAAATGAATTGCTCAGATCACTGACCAATTACAAAGCTTCTGCGGAGTATTTATTTGTGAAAAACCAATCTAAACTAATCAAGATCAATACGAGTGACGTTTATTTCGTAGAAGCATTAAAAGATTATGTTCAGATTGTTACAAAGGATCACCGCTATACCATCCATTCTACAATGAAAGACATTGAAAGAAAGATGCCCAAGAAATTTTTCCAGAGAATACATCGTTCTTTTATTGTCAATATGGATAAAATTTCGTCCATAGTTGGTGGTGGAATTATAGTATCTGATCTGAATAAAGAAATTCCGGTTGGAGGAAACTATCGTGACGATTTCAGCGAAAGAATCAATGTGCTATAGAGCACATATTTTCAACGAATATTAATGGTTTATCAGAATGGCTAGAAGTCAATCTTGTAATAGAATAGTGGCAAAAATCCAAGTTGATATTCTTCCCTGATGGAGGAATTTGGATCGTTGTTTTCGTCTGGTGCATAAGTGAGTTTCAATACATTTTTGGTGTTGAGAATATTGACCAGATCCAATCCTATTTCATGATTGACTTTTGGCCTGTCAATTTTGTAATTGATCTTAAGATCCAACCTGAAATATGGTTTGAACTGAAGTGAATTGCGAAGCGAATCAGCAAAAACTAGTTCACGGGTAGCATTGCTCGCAGCGATATCAGCGGGCCCATACCATCTTCCGCCGGCCGTGGTAATTTTTAGTCCGGTATTGAGCATAGAATGTTGATTTATATTCCACTCTTTGCCTCCAAGAATATTGAGTGCATATTTTCCGTTAAAGTCTGTATTGCGTTGCACCCCGTCGCTGCCGGTATATTTCGAATCGAACAAGGATGCAGTGAATAAGAATAACCATGACCGATCGAAGAACTTTTCAACTGTAAATTCTATTCCGTAATTTCTTCCGGTTCCTGCATTCATGAGTTCACCAGGAAAAAAACGGCTAAATCCGGCTCCGGTGTTGAGAAGTGAAAATGAAGAGGAATTGATTTCAACAGGAACATTAAATAACTTCTGGTAATATATCTCGCTGAGAATTCGGAGGTTTTTTTTGAGGATGATCTGATAGCTTAATATCACGTGATCACTCTTTGTGAAGTCCATATCTCTGTTAGGTTGCCTGTTATCATTATAGGGCTTATAGAAATACATGTACAATGGTTGAAGCTGACTGTGTCGGCCCAAACCAAATGAAAGGGTTTGATTGGGCTTAATGGAGTATTTCAGACCAACTCTTGGTTCTGGTATGGACAAACTTTTAGACGTAGAAAAGAAAGCGCCGTGCAAGCCAACAGAGAATGAAAGATCATCATTCAGTTTCCACCTTAATGAGGCATAAGGCTGGATTAAAACCCCATTTTCAATTCCGTTCCATCTGGTGCTGAATTGGGTGTAATCTATTGTTCCTGGAATGAGCGATGTGCGAACAGAGTCAAGCATATTCCAGCGATAGGCATCCACATTTGCTCCCATTTTTAGGGTAAAATGAGAATTTACTTTATAGTTTAATGTTGTTGCGGATGACAATTTGGTTTGACGGAAATTATAGCGAAGTAAATTTATGAGTGAATCAACCGAGTATTCGTTTTTCGTATCAAGATGCCTGAATACCAGTTGATGAAAACTATCTACCTCATCGGCCATTAAGGCCAGGGTCGTTTTTACAAATGTTTTCTCCGAAATCGTTTTGCTGTAAGTAAGACCCACAATACCCATGCGTGTTTTAAAGTATTGGTCCCTGTCGTTATTTCCATAGATATTTCTCTGATCAGGAGTTTTTTGCCGACTTATAAGAATGTCTACTTTGCTCGCGCCGCCAATTCCCCATATTGCGATAGAGTTGTTTTTTTTACCCGGAAAAAACAACCTGAATGCGCCATCCTGATATTGGGGTATTGCATCGGTACCAATTTCGATACCCAACAAGCTGAACAATTTTAATGTACTGTACCTGTAACTTGCGATGTAACTGCTGCCTTTTTCTTTGTTGATTGGCCCCTCAGCAAAAGCTTCAGTGCCCAAAAATCCAAACTGTCCGCTGAATTCATGCTTTTGGTTGTTGCCATTTCTCATTCTCAGATCGAAAACTCCGGAAATACTATTGCCATACTCAGCCGGAAATGCGCCAGTATAAAAGTCTGAATTGGCCAGATATTTATTGTTGATAATACTTACCGGGCCACCAGCCGTTCCGGGTATATTAAAGTGATTCGGATTTGGAATATCTGTGCCTTCCATGCGCCACAAAACCCCTTGCGGAGAGTTTCCCCTTATGACGATGTCATTTCTGGAATCGTCTGCACCCTGAACACCTGCAAAATTGCTGGCCATTCTTGCGGGATCTCCTCGACTTCCGGCGTATCGATCGGTTTCGCTTACACTAAACTGGCGCGCACTTACAGTGGCCATTTCATTCATCACCTCACCGTCGCGTGTGGCTTTAATTTCTACTTCACTCACCACTTCAGCACTTTGTTCGAGATCAATTTCCAGAATCAATTCTTTGGCGCTTGTCACCATCAGGTTGTCGAATTTTCGATCGCCATACCCCAAAAGAGTGCAACTCACCTTTACTCGACCAACCGGAATGCCTTGAATAAGAAATTCACCTTTATCATTAGAATTGGCACCTCCCAATACTGAGGAGTCTTTCATCACAGTTATTACAGCGCCAAAAAGTGGAAATTTTGAATCGGTGTCTACCACATGACCGCGAATAGTTTGCGTAATAGTCTGACTGAAAAGACCACAACAAAACAACAGTGAGAAAAGCAGGAGGAAGGCTTTTTTTTGCATCAATTCGTACAATTAAAGATGCAAGGTAACTAAAAAATTATCTTGTATTTATTTTAAGACTGTTACCGTTCCACCCTTCTTGTGCGGTGTGGCTTTCTCGCCAGATACTACATTGAGCATCCACGAATAGACTCCATCAGGTACAAGTGCTCCTTTATTTGTTCCATCCCATCCGTCATCAATATTGGATGTTTGAAAAACCTGTTCGCCCCAACGGTTGAAAACGGCGAACTCGAAAAATGTAATTTCTGCTCCCGTTATTACTGGTTTGAAAATGTCATTGTGTGTATTTTCGTCAGGAGTAAATGCATTGGGTATATAAACCAGTAAGTCTGGATTTACAATGACCTGATGGGTAATAGAATCCCGACAACTGAAGGTATTTGCCACAATTTGCAGTACGTCAAAAGTTCCCCATTGGTTATAAATATGCCGTGGTTCCGGTAAGTACGAAGTTGAATCATCACCAAAAGAGTATTGCCAATCGGTTACGTCTTCACTGGCGAGGTTTACCACTTTCACTGCGGGATCGTACATAAATATTTCTGCGGGAATGGAAAATCCTGCTGTAGGGTTAGGGTATATTGTTGCGGCATTATTCGAAGTCGAATCGTTGCTGCAACCGTGATTGGTTATTACTGTAAGCGTAAGATCATAAGTACCTGCAATTGGCCATACCATCTGAGGGCTCTGCTGGTAACTGATAGGATCGTTATCGAACCACCAGATCCATTCTGTGATCTGCGAAGGCTGATCTACAGAGCTCAAATCAATGAGTGTAAAAGGATCTTTAGCACACATCACGTTCGGATCAATGGCGAAGTCGACAACAGGAACAGGATAGACATGAATGGTGTCAGCTATTATTGTGCTGCAACCAAGATTACTTGTTGCGGTAAACTGAATCGGATAGTTACCCACGGAGTCATAAAGATTGTCTGCCGCAGGATCCAATTCCGGTTCAGAGCCATCGCCAAATTGCCATTCCTGAAAGACTACACCGCCAAGGGGAATAGAGGCTGATGCGGTAAAAACGGATTCTTCACCGAGACAGGCATCTTCGAATTCAATTGTCACAATTGGTGCAGGATGAACAGTTACTGCGTGAGTGACAGAATCCGTACAATTGTGGTCACTGATAACGGTTAGTTCCACCTCTATTTCTCCCCAATTCTGAAAAATGTAATTGAGTGAATCGGGAGAATTGATGGTTTGATCTTCTACATTCCACAACCAGGTTGATATACTTCCTGCCTCTATTGTACTGCTATCGGCAAACAATTGAGTAGTAAACTGGCATGCTGTTTCCGGGCTGAATATTGCGTTGGGCACGGCCCATATATTCAATGCACTATCCAGCACATCTATACAACCCTGGTCACTGATTTGGGTGAGCAGAAATGGATAATTTCCGATTTCATCGAACGATATATTTTCCAGATTGAATGCAGAAAAGGATCCGAACGGACCGAAGTTCCATTGCACATTGTCTATACTTCCCAATGCTATTGAAGATTGGTTTTCAATATTGAGCACCTGGTTGAGACAAATATCAGAGAATACAATTTCGGGTTGCGGCACCGGATGAACCAATACAGTGGCCTGATCTGAATTATAACATCCGAATACATCTGTAAATTCGTAGTTCAATTCATATTGTCCGTAGCCAATTGTTGGATCGAATGAGACAATTGTATCAGAGAGAAAAGTATAAATTCCTCCAGATGGAGTAGCTTGATTCAATACAAAATTATTTTCATTTTCACAAGTTGGTTCAGGATCGTCGAATACAACTACTGGAAGTGCATGAATAAAAACTCCCATGGTTGCGGTATTGGTGCAGGCATTAGAATCAGTATACTCATAGGTTACATCATAATTTAACCCGGGAGTCCACGAAGGGTCAAATAGATTTTGCACCACATTATTTACATAATAAGTCCCCGGCGGATCGGCTGGCAAACCACCTGCAAGCGGGAAGGCATTGTCGAGATAACAGACGGAAGGATCAATATTAATAGAGACCACCGGAAGATCTGCCACAGTCAGATTAAATGTATCTGTTCTTTGACAGTCGGCATAATATCCGGTTAAAATAAATTGCTGGTCATCGTCGGGGTGCAGATAAAATTGTTGGGCAGTGCTTCCCTGTGTTACAAAGGTCATATCATCCCAAACAAGAAGTGATGCATTATCAATATTTAAAAACAAGCTATCGCCATCGCATATATGGGCAGGTATGGAATAATTCAAAATAAATTCATCCACCACAATAGGTTCCGTACAATCAATAAGTACAGGACAACCGTTGGGGTCTGTCATGATAACAGACGGGCAATAGGTACCCGGCTCGAGATAGGTGTGCAAGGTTGAAGTATTGCCGGAAGGATCTCCGGAGCCGTCGCTAAAATCCCAGAAATAAGTGAAGTAAGTATCGTTGGGATTAAATGCAGTGAATACCACGTCGAACGGTGCGCAATTCGCCGAATCGAGCGCTATTGTAAATGGACCCACCTGGTTGCCATAATTTAAAATATCCGGAATCATGGAAGTGCTCGTACACCCGTATTCGTTCACTACCGTGAGGCTCACGTCATATACGCCTATCGGATAAGTGTGGTAAGCTGTCATTCCGGTTCCCATCTGACCATCACCAAAGTCCCAGGTAGATGTCAATACCTGACCAGCCGTTAAGTTTTCAAATGAAACACCGTAAAGGCAATTATTAATGTTTGCTGTGTAATCAAATTCAACCTCAGGACTTACCACATTAACTCCGGTGGCATCGCAATGCTGTATTACACAACCCTGACCGTTATCTGCACTGAGGCAAACAGGGTAGTTTCCATTGGCAGTGTAGGTATGATGTGTGTGGAATTCTATACTTGAATTGTCTGTTGACATGGGGTCACCGAAATCCCACGAATAAGTTGTTCCTGTGGGCCCGACAGATTGGTTGATGAAGTTTACTACTTCTTCTATACAAACAGGATTGTTTTCAATTGTAAAATTGACCACAGGAGGGAGTGTAATAGCAATATTTTGGGTAACCGTAGAGATGCACCCCAGACTATCGGTCGCAGTGAGCGTAGCCGTCATAGGCGCATTGTAGTTATAGGGAGGAAGAAACTGATGAAATGGATTTTCCTGTGAGCTGATCTGACCATCTGAAAAAATCCATTGCCATGTTTCCAAATCCTCAAGATCTGGTGCAAAATTGATTTGCACATTTTCACATGCATTCACTATTTCAGTTGAAAAACTTGCGAAATCCGGATTGGACGAAACGTGTATGGCATCTTCGTAAGTAGTGGAAACATCACAACCATTGGGGTCGGTCACCGATACCACTACGTCATAATATCCACCCGATTCAATGGAGAAAATAGGCCAGAAATTGGCTTCAATATCGGAGTAAGTATTCGATTCTGAAATACCATCGTGTGTATAGTTTGTCACCCATTGCTCATCGTCCTCAATCCATGCGGCATTAAAATTATCTCCATTTGAAATATCGATGTTCCAGTTTGTATTAAAAACAGAATTGTAGACGCTTACCAAAAGTGGCGGGCATCCATTGTCGGGCGAAAGCGAAAGCTCTGCCTGAGGTGCCATAACAGTAACGGTATGAGTTTGCTGATCCGGACATCCCTGATTGAAATTATATACAGTTAGTACAACAGAGTAGACACCCAGCGAATCGTATTGATGAATTGGATTGAGTTCATTGATGACCAAAGGAGATCCATCGCCAAAATCCCAAACCAGCGAATCTGCCAGAATGGACATATCGTGAAACTGCACTGCCATAAGGTTATCACAATCAATTGCATAGGTAAAAGCAGCTACCGGAGGTTCGATGTAAATGAAATCCTCTATTGTTTGAAGCACATTGCAGGCCCCATTAAAAACAGTTAGTGTCAAATCAAAGTATCCGGTATCAGCATATTCATGTGAAATGCACATTTCGTTTGGGGGCATAAGAACCCAGCCACTACCATCGTAAAAGTTCCATGAAAAGGTATTTCCAGGCTGATCTTCCACGCAGAAAATAACTGGTTCACCGGCGCAGCTTATATTGGTGGAAGGTGTGAATGTGGCATCAACTTGCGTCAATACATTAATTTCTTGTTCTGTAGTATAAGAAGCCGAACAACCAGCAAAAGTTATTATTTCTAAAGTAATGGTATAACTTCCGGGCGCATCATACATAAACAATGGACTAGGTCCTGTAGCATCTGTATTTCCGTCACCGTTAAAGTCCCAGAAATAGAATTCTACCGGGTCTAAAGAGGTGACATTCACATTGTAAATTGGCACGTTTTCGTTGGTACAGACGGCCACTGCATTTTCGAAAGAAACCTGTGGTTGTTGCACAAGAATGTAGTCGTTCATCGTCATCTGATTCACACAACCCGCGTCACTTGTGGCCTGTAGTTTTATGTCGTAAACATCATAAGAGTTAAAAGTATAAGTGAGATGTTGACTTGTAGCAACCTGAAGACCATTGATATACCAGACATATGTAATGTTGCCGGCACCTGTTGTATTATTCGTGAAATTGACGGTAAAGGGAACGGCACACGAAGAAGTGGTGTCGGCAGTGAAGCCCACATCCAATCCTTCAGAAACATTGATATTTACCAAATTGTATAAGGTGTCGCTGCAAGTGGGGCTATAAATTACTACAAGACCCGGGTTGTAGTTTCCGGGATTGGCGTAGGTGTAAGATTGAACGGGATTAATCGACTCGATGTCACCATCTCCGTCAAAGTCCCATTTAACCTGCGGGGGCGTTGGATTGGTGGTATTTGTAAAAACGACAAGTTGGCCGGCGCAAATTTGATTGTCGTTGACCGAAAATGAAGGAGTAGGATGATCAAAAATTTCTACCACTTCGCAACTTTCGTGTTCACAACCTATGTCGGTGCTCACCGTAAGGCAGACATTGAATGTGCCTGTACTTGAAAACTGGTGGTTAACAGCGGTTGTTCCATTTACTGTTTGTACAGGTGTACCATCTCCAAAGTCCCATGACGAAACCAGGGCTGAATTCCCTGTAGATGTATTGGCCATCGAAACATCTACAGGTGGATTGCAATCGAGTTGAGAGGATGGATTAAATATGGAGCTCGGAAATAAGTTTTGTACCTCAATTAATCCCGAAATGGCAATGTCTGCAAAACAACCAAACTCATCTTCAACAGAAAGAACGGGTGTAAATGTTCCTACAGCGTTGTAACAATAGTTGGGGTTTTGTTGTGTAGAAGTTGCCCCATTTCCAAAATCCCATGACCATTCTGTAATATTTCCTTCTCCGGCGGTGCTGGCATCAGAAAACTGGACACAAAGTGGAAAGCAGCCCTCTGGATCGTCGACTACGAAATTGGGTTCAGGAATACCGTGAACGACTATATAATCAAGCTCTGTCTGGGTTTGATTTCCGTTAATGGTAAGGCTAACGTCATAAGTACCAGGAGCTGAGAATATCGCCACATATTGGGCAGTTGTTGCAGTAAGAATGCTTCCGGTCGGCGTGGTTATCTGCCAGGAATAGCTCGAAATAGAACCCGCAGCAGGGGTTGTAACGGATATTACCACGCCCATCGGGGTACAACCCTCGGTATCGTTGGCCTGAAAGGAAAGCTGTGCCGAGCCGCTGATAGTCAACAAACTAAGCAGTGCGGTTAACCAATTAAGGCCTGATTTTATAGATAGGTTGGACTTCAAAAACATTTATTGTGGGCTGTTTTACTGGCTTCGTCGACAAAATGTTTCGGAGGAGCCGTAACCTCTGGATTTTGAGAATACCTCCAACATATTCATTTCAAAACATTTGTCTCAGCAGGAAGAGTAGTTATCTTTGCGCCCCCAAAAACGGCCCATGGACGAAATGATTAAAATATTAGCTGGTTCTGCCTCTATGTATTTAGGAGAAAGCGTTGCCAGAGAATTCGGTGTCGAATTGGGTAAAGTTTTGATCCAAAGGTTTAGCGATGGAGAATTTCAACCATCTATAGAAGAAACTGTTCGCGGAAAGGATGTAATTATTATTCAAAGTACATTTCCTCCGTCTGATAATCTGATGGAGTTGTTGTTGCTGATCGATGCAGCCAAGAGAGCATCCGCAAAACGAATAGTCGCTGTGATGCCTTATTACGGATTTGCCAGACAAGACAGAAAGGACAAACCCCGTGTAGCCATTGGCGCCAAGCTTGTGGCCAATCTGCTCACTGCTGCCGGTGTAGATCGTGTTATTACCATGGACCTTCATGCAGAGCAAATACAAGGCTTTTTCGAAGTTCCGGTAGATCATTTATATGCTTCAACCATTTTTGTCCCTTATCTGCAAAACCTCAATATTCCTGATTTGGTTATGGCGGCTCCTGATACAGGTGGCACCAAGCGGGCAAATGCTTATGCAAAACTTTTGGGAAGTGATCTGGCTATTTGTTATAAACAAAGAAAAGTAGCCAACCAGATCGAAAGCATGACAGTTATCGGGGATGTAAAAGGAAAGAACGTCGTTATTGTAGATGACATGTGCGATACAGCCGGCACATTGTGTAAGGCTGCCGAAATGATGAAAGAGAATGGCGCCATCAGTGTTCGCGCAATATGTACACATCCCGTGTTGAGCGGCAAGGCTTATGAGCGAATACAAGACTCAGCATTGGAAGAGCTGATTGTTTCAGATAGCATTCCTTTAAAAGCCAACAGGCCAATAGACAAAATACGCGTTCTTGGAGTAGCGCCTCTGTTTAGTGGAGTACTTCGAAATCTGGTAGACAACAAGAGTATAAGTTCGAATTTTATAATTTCATAATTAATATATCATAAACACATGAAACAAATTTCATTGAGCGGTTCTCCAAGAGAGAACGTAGGAAGAAACGGGGCTGCGGAATTGCGCAGAAACAATCGCATTCCCGGTGTGATTTATGGCGGAGAAAAACAAGTTCCATTCAGCATTTTAGTGAATGACTGGGATAAGATCGTCCGTCAGCCCGACACACTTCAAATTAACATTGAAATAGCAGGCAAAACCTATTCAACGTTGGTTCAGGAGTCGCAATTTCACCCTGTAACAGATAAAGTAATACATATCGACTTGCTCGAAATGGTTCCCGGAAAACCGGTGAGAACAGCACTTCCTGTAAAAACCTATGGTAATTCTGAAGGTGTAAAATCAGGTGGTAAATTGGTGCTTAACTACCGCAAGGTTAGAATTATTGGTCTTCCTGATGTACTTCCTGATGATATCAAGTTGGACATTTCTGCTTTGAATATCGGCGATATGATTCGCGTGCGCGAACTTAAGATTGAAGGTTGCACAGTGTTGGAGTCAGAAGCATCTGCTGTAGTTTCTATTGAGGCAACACGTGCTTCTATAGCTGCTGATACTGCCGCTGCTGCTCCAACTGACAAGAAAAAGAAGTAACAGACATTAGTACTCTTCTCTAAAGAAGATTATTAAAGTGATATGAAATATTTGATAGCGGGTCTGGGTAATATCGGAAGTGAGTACGAGAATACCCGCCACAACATTGGATTTAAAGTATTGGACGCTCTTGCCGGAGCGTCCAATACTGTTTTTAACAGTGGCCGTTATGCCAACGTGTGCGAGATCAGACATAAGGGAAGAACCTTTGTACTGATCAAGCCAACTACCTTCATGAATTTATCCGGCAATGCCGTTCGCTATTGGTTGCAGGAGGAAAAAATACCCCTTGAAAATCTTTTGGTTGTTACCGACGACCTGGCTCTTCCCTTTGGCAAAATCAGAATTCGTCCCAAAGGCAGCGATGGTGGGCACAATGGGCTAAAGCATATTCAGCAAATTTTGAATTCTGATCAATACGCACGATTGAGATTCGGTATTAGTTCGACATTTACGAAGGGGCAGCAAGTCGATTATGTGCTGGGCGAATGGGGCAAAGACGAGCTGCTTACTTTGCATGAGCGAATTGATGTGGCATCGAAGGCAGTGGTGAGTTTTGGTCTTGCCGGTCTTGCCAGAACCATGAGTGATTTTAACCCGAAGTAGTAGTAACTTTTTCGTCAATGGGCCTTTTACTTCTATGAGGTAAGATTTTTTGAAAAAACACTAAGGCACTTAGGATGTAAGAAAGTAAGCACCAGTTATATCTCCAATCGCATTGTTTTTTCTTTGTTTCCTTTGTGCTCTCTGTGGTAAAACACTAAATAGCACTAAGGATATAAGAACAATTCAAATCTCCATGCAAATTGTTTTCTTAATTCGCATTGTGGTAAAAAAACCGACTAACGATTCGCAATGGTTTTAATGAAGTTCTGTATACGCGAAAATTTACTTTGAGAATCTGTTTTTGGCGACTTGGCTTTATCAATACTACGCGATACTTCGAACTTGCCATATCTCAGCGTATATTCTACTTCGGCCTTTTTTTCTTCCTTTTTAAAGGCGAATTTATTTTGTTCTTTTTTGAATTTTTTGAATTGTCTTTCGGTGAAAGTATAGGCATAAGTTGACTCAATCTTTTCACTTACTGTCTCATTAATCCATGCAAGTACGGTAGAAGGTTTGGCATTATCCAACGGTTGGGTATGCACATTACTCATATTTTGCGTTGGGGCAGGGGTAACTTCAGTCACCTCATTATTTTCAGAAGGCATCAGCTCAGTTGGGGCTGGTTGTTGCGGTATTGGCTCAGGTGTGTTTTCCGGAGTCGGTGAGGGTGAAATAGGATTTTCCGGAGAATTTTCTTTGGGTAACTCAACCTTATTTTCCGGAATAATCGGACGTTGATATTGGGCCACCTGATTTTCTTTCTCGCGGTCTATAGAAGGAACTAATTTCCGATAGGGAGCATCGTTCTTCTGAGAGTTATTTTCTATGGTATTTTTCGGAGCAGAAGGCTCAGCGGATTCGCTTGCAGCTTCGTTGTTGGCCAGATCATTTGAAACAGGATTTTGCGGAGCCGTAATATCCTTTTTTTGCGAATTGCCTGAATTTGTTTCTGCAATTCCAGGGCCTTCAACAGGAGATTTTGTAACGAAAGTAAAGATCAATGCCACAACAGCCGCTGCTGAGCCCACGGCAAGCATAATCCTTCGGAATGGAATAACGGTGGCTTCTCTCTGGCGCAATTTATCCTTCTGATCGAAGACAATATTTTCTGGTGTAAGTTTGGTTTTATATAAAACAGCAAGCTCATTTCTCAAATCTTCATTCGAGGCCAATAACGATGACAGGTGGTTGTTTTGCTCGAGCGTCAGATCGCCTTCCAATTTGCCGACAAGAAGATTTTGAATCAACTTCATGTCCAGATGATCAGGAAGCGAAATTGAGTTTTTTTCTTCAAAAGAAATCGCATCAGGAACGAGCTTAGCATTGGCCAGTGCCCTTTTCTCTGTTTCGGACAAAGCCTCATACGCGGATTTACCTTCGGAGTTTGTATCTCCTTCCAGGTAGGCTATTGCGGCATAATCGCCTGTGGATAAATCAATTTTATCTTCTATTTTCAATGCGTTTTTCGCATCGAAAACAATAGAATCTTCAGCTTGCAGCTTTGCTCTTTTGAAAGAGGCAAGCGCACGATTAACCGATTCACTGTCCAGGCACATCTGCTCTACCTGCGCCATTTGTTGGGGTGTCAAATCACCCTCAACATAGCCAATCAGCAATGTTTCTATTTCACTTAGCGTATCGCCGGACTCTTCTTTTTTAAGATATTCTTTTGTCAAAAAAGGAAGTTCTTCTGCCAGAAGACTTACCTGATCAATTCCGTCCAGTTCTTCCGCCAGATCAGGGTTGAGCGACAAAAACGAATTAAACTCATCGAGCATTTCGGGAGCCAGTTTTCCATCGATATAATCGAGGAAGTAAGATTCGTAATTCTGTCTGTTAATTTTCACTCTTTATCTATCCTAAAAATTTTACGCTACATTTTCAATTTTCACAAGGAATTCTTTCAGCGTTACCCTTGCGCGATAAATATACACTTTCACCTGGGATTCGTTCAACCCTGTTATTTTTTCAATCTCCTCATAGCTATATCCCTCGTAGTCTCTGAGCATAATTACACTCTTTTGTACCGGAGGCAATCTGTCCAAAGCTTCATTCAGAATTTCCTTCAGGTCGGAATACTGTCTGTTATAGCTGTTCGAAGAGGTTTTAAATTCTTCGGTTGTATAATCAGCATGTCTTTTTTCACGCCTGATCTGGTCGATCATAATGTGGTACCCAGCCGTGAAAATATAACTTTTTGACTTTTCAAACGACACATCTTCCACCTTGGTCCAGAGTCTGGCATAAGTCTCCTGCACCAGATCTTTGGCTTTGTCTTTATCCTTCACATTTTTGAGAAGGAAACGATAAAGCCCGTCTGAGTGCATATCAACACACTTATTGTACTCCGCAACGGTCATCGGTGAAGGTTTTTCAGAAGTGGGACGCCCGACCTCTTCTATTAGTTACAAGGATAAGACTTTTTTCTCAAAAAAAGACAAAGCGTCTGACATTGAGGGAATTGTTTCGATCATCTTTAAGCCTCGACCCGAAAGCAAAAGGCTGAAGGCCCGCCCGGATTTTTGCGGGCGGTGATTGATTTGCTGTCATTTTATGTTCTGGCAGGATATACATTTCATTTTCCCAGTTAGAGTTGTACCGATCGATGTATCGGCCCCGACATTGCCCGACATTGCCGAACTTATGAAGTTAACCCCAAAATTCCGGGCACTTTCCACATAAAATGTAGCTTTTGATCCTTTCTTAGCCGCGGAACATGGAAACGGCGGAGTTTTTTCGCGACTCCAACAGGAAGAGTGCGTTTTCCGGTAAAAATCTTTGACAGGAGTGAGTTGCTCACTCCCCATGCGCAATGTCATTAAGTTAAGGTCTTTGTATAAAATAACATTCGACCCTTTCCGGGTCGTTGGATCATTGCATGTCGATTGAGCTATAAACGTTTGATCCATTCTGGATCAGGAGATACGTGTAAACAATGCGATAAACGATC
>JANNEQ010000047.1:0-70039 GCA_031378885.1 Flavobacteriales bacterium | reverse complement strand
ACTCAAAATTTAACAAATCTTCTTTTTTCATATTGTATGTAATTTGCCGAAAAGTTATCTCCGAAATTTTTTTTGACCTGTAAAAGGGTCAAAAAATTTCAGAATAACTTTCCTACTTACACACATTGTGGGATACTACCTCAAAATCTTTACTTGTCATTCCCGAATGAACCAATTTGGAACGAAAACCATAAAGAAGATTAGCATTGTTGTATATCTTTTCACCCATCTCGCTTGAATCTGAGCATAACACAGAAAGATTTCTTCTCAATCTGTAAGAGAGCTGCTCAGCACCAGGAACTATTGTCTCTAAACAAATACATAAACAGATAAAAGACATTTCAACGCTGTTTACATTGAAAGAGTCCAAATAGTATCTGATCGCATTTCGAATATAATCTCTTTTAGTATAATTCTCTTTAAAGAAGGCTAGAAACGTGTTTGTCTCTTGTAAATGATCTGCGGGATAATGAAAGTAATGTCTATGAGGATTTTGATATTTATACCAATGGTATTGGCTGTATGTACTCCAACTGCTAAAGTCTATTCCCTTCCCTTGAAAATATTGGGCTCCAAGGGTATTTAGAATGTATAATTCTGACGGATGAATAACTCTTAATGCCGCAATTGCTTCGAAATAGTCATCTTCGGATGGAGGGTTGTCAAAATCTATGGGCCAGAGTAGATTCATATATTCCCAATCACTACGCAATCCTGAGCCACCTTCCCCGTCCCCGCTTTGAGAAAGATCTTTCACTCGTTTCCAATTTCTATCTGCTTGACCTGCCGTTGAAACTGAGCGAATAAAATCTTCAGTACTAGAATTTTCAACTAGTCCACCTATTATTCTCCATGGACTCAAGTCTAAATTACCAAAATCAACATAGGTTCCACCTACTGTGGCAAAATGTATATATGATCCTCTTTCATCCATTGGGTGGTCTATAAAATGGCATACAACTCGCTAATGCTCGAATGTTTTAATACTTTACTCCAAAGATACTGCTTCAAAACTTTAGTGTATTAAGCAGATGATAAAATAATATTAATTGACTGAAAATGATCAATGTGACTGGGTCATCTTAGCCTCAATATGTAGAATTTTTTCCTTTGGCAATGCAAACAATACAAATTGCGCAAAACAATTACCGGCAGTTGCGCAAGATTGCAAAATAGCTTAGCATTAGTCCCTTTTTTTACTGCCCTAAAAGCAACAAGTAATATCGGTACTCATAATTAGGGCGAAAAATAGCTGCTAAAGGAAATGATTCACTCCATTCTGGTAAAAACGTATTGATCGACTTACACGGGCCACTGCAAATGGTAAAAAGATTCCCGATAAGCACATTCACGGATTAAAACGGGGAATTTATTCCTGAAAAACCGTGATAACAAAATTACTGACTCGTAAATGAGGATTCATTATGAATATGGTTCTGCACCAACGAAAAGAATGGCAAAGTTCAACCTGATTTCAGTATTCATTTTGAAATCATGATTCAATCCGGTCGAAATTTTGGTCTGACACCAACGATTTTAAAGAAAAATGGCTTTTTCATGTACAATATTTTATTGGAAGTAACTTTTTTCATGTGCGCACCTTAATTTTTTTTTGCAAGAGTGAGCGCACGGATAAAAAATAAAGAGGAATAATAATGGAGACGAGAACATTAAGAGTAGTGAGAAAGGAAATTGGCGTTAGCCAGCGCGCACTTGCCAAAATGATAGGCGTTAATTCTTCACTAATAAGCATGGCCGAAGGTGGATTCAGGAGTTTCAGACAGGACTTGTGGACGCAGGTGGAATTGCTGCTCAAGTGCAAACGCGAAGCGAAGAACAAACCAGTTGCGCACACTCCCGACTTCAGCACGCGCATAGAAGGAATTCAACGCGGCGTTCAATTGCAAATGCAGATCGAGATTGGAAAGTTGCGCATCAAAATTGCCAGTTACCAATTGAAGTTGAATGCCATGGAAAATACTTATCATAGAGCGGAGAATAAGCTGAAAGTGTTCATGCAGGAATACGCAACATTTAAGAACATAAGCCACTACGGCGATCAACTCAAAGAGATGATTCGCGGCGCACAAAAGTTAGTAGCCAACAACCATCCGCAATTGCAGCATTGGATCCGCTTGCAAATTCAATGTATGGAGATTAGTGTGTCCAATATATTGAGTCAGCTCCAGGGGGTGAGTTGAAAATGTCTGTAAAATGTGACAGATATTTTTTTTGTATCGAAACACATAGTCACAAAATGGGCGCGATTTTGAAATAAAACTTCGTTTGAAATCAACGAAATCTTTGTGGCTTTGTGTTTAAAACCAGATTTAGTGATAAGATTCTACTGTCTATTTACGTTTCAACTTCGCCAATGTCTTCCCCGAATATCTTGCCCAGGCCTCGGTGTTGTATTCCAATTGTGCTTCGAGGGAAGCGACAAGTTCCTGCTTGAGATCTGGATACTTTTTGGTGAGGGCCATTAAAATCTTTAAAGCATTGTACCGCACTGCCACATCAGATTCTGTGTGGTTGAGAAAATGAAAGCACAAGTCAAGAAGGGCTGATTCATCTTCCTCTTGGAGGTTGAGTTTGAAAAGTGTTTTTATCAGTTCGCGTTGAACGCCTGAGACTTTGGCCTGCCTGAGCAATTCAATGATTCGGGAAACATGTTTTGCCGGCAGGGATCTGTTCAACTCGGCAGCTTTGCCCAAAATCCAGGAGGCTTTCATGGCAGGAGTAACTTCACCTTTGGCTACGATGTCCAGAAGTTCTTTGAATAATTTGGGTTCTTGCACCACAGCAGATGCGCAAAGATCCACATCGGATTTGTGCATGCCTTTGGTGAGAATTTCTTTCCAATTCATGGCCTCAAAACTAATCGCTGGAAATTAACCTGCAATAAAAAAAGCCCCGAATCGGGGCTTTTTTTTATATCTGTATTAGCGATGCATTATTAATGTTTGGCTGGTGGAGGAGTTGTTTTAGGAGCGGGCTGTTTGGGAGCGCCTCCAGTTCCAGGCTGTCCATTGGGGGCTGGTTTGGACTGAGGCGCCGGACGACCTTTTGGTTTGTTTTGTGGAGTTTCTTCATCCTCGTCTTCGTACTCGTGGTTCTCAAGTTTGGTAGGATCCACTGCGCCTCCTTCTTCCAATCTTCCTATCAGTTCGTCGAGTTGTTCGGCACTCAATGACTTGGCAAGTACCTTGTGGTCTTTGTCGAGAAGATATACTTTCGGCGTGCTATTTACGTCCCAGTATTGGTGGTAGTTGAGGCTCTGTAGTGTTGTGATGCCGCCGTAAACCAATTTGGTGGCCGAGTCCTGGTTCATAATACCCGAACTTCTTGCGACATTGGTCCAGTCCAAATGATGCTCGTCGATAAACTTCAGCCATTTGTCTTTTTCAAGGTTGTTGTGCACGGCATAAACACCCAGGCCTTTATCTTGCCATTTGTGGTAAACATCCAAAAGTTTGGGAATTTCTTTCTTGCAATGTCCGCAGGTACTTTCCCAGATCACCAGAATGGTGTATTTGTTATTCATGGCGTACATTGACTTCCACTGATCGTTGACATCCGGAAGTATAATATCGGGGCCTACTTCACCACAAAGGCAATTCCTTTTTTCGTTGGCGGCCGTTTTCATTTCTTCAATCTTCTCTTTCTTCATCCAATCGCAAAGTCCTTTTGCGTAATAATTGTCCACCATGTAAACGAAGCCTTCATCCATACACATGATTTTGGAAGTCTCGAAATAATAGGTGAAGTGATGGACAATGTATTTGAAAGCGTCTGAATTTCCTGCAGTTCTATCGATCAATTGCTTGACCTGAGTGCACATTGTATCTGGAATTTGCGGAAGGGTCTGACCGGAAAATCTTTCTACCAATTTGTGGAAAGCCTGATCGCGCACCAAACGCGGGTCTTTTAAATCGCAATTGTCCCAATAGTGGTTTCTATAATAATAGTAACTCCATTTGTTTTTCTCTTCCTGACTCAATTCGGCAGGTGCTTCAGGCACCTCAATATCCATTGACATTTTGATCAACTTTGTCACCAGAAGGTTAGGGTTCTTAGCCACCATGTCCTTTTGATAGGCTATTACTTCATCGTTGAGTTTTTTGAGCTGGTCTCTGTATGGCGTTTTTTCAGCATCCGTTTTGGTGCTGTCCATAAGAATTTTATCCATCGGCTCGCGTGCCTTTCGCTTGTCGTTAATGTACCTGATGTAATCGAAGAAAATTTTGTTGTTTTCCGACTCTTTAATTTTAATGGCTTCAATTTTATTGGATGTGTCTGCCTCTAATACAATGTTTTCTTCAGCAACGATAAAATCAAAATATTTGGGGCCGGGCATTACAAAAGCATATTTTCCGCACTCATTGAATGGTTTGCCTTCAAAAGTGAAATTGCCCTTGCTGTCTACTTCAGTTGTATCATTATAGTAGAGTTTGTTACCATAATAATTTGCCAGATAGACTTTGGTGTCTTTAAGACCTTTGATATTTCCTTTAATGGAATATTTGTTTTGTGCAAAAATCTGCGACGCAGAGCACAGGGTTAAAACGATGAGAAATAAGTAACGGTTCAATTTGTTCATGCTTTTTCCTTTATTAGCTACAAGGACTGGCAATTTGCCAAGGGGGTTGTGCGACAAAATTAACTTTAACATTTCATTCAGACTTGGTTGAAAGATACGGTTTATTCACAACCAGACAAGGATTGTTCCAAAGTCCGGTACTCGTGGTCTTTGCCCACTCAAGCCAATAAATGAAAGTCTCTGTTTGACTGATGCCTTAGCTAGCTTTGCCCCAATGGTGAAATCGGTTACAATAATAGGCTGCGGCTGGCTGGGTAAAGCATTGGCTATAGCTCTAATTCGAAATGGAATTTCTGTAAAAGGCACCACTACTTCTCCACAAAAGCTTGAAGAATTGAAGGCAATTGGAATTCTGCCATTTCTTTTAGAATCCGGGATGAGTAGTACCCAAGCTTCATCTGAACTTCGCTCTGATGCCGTTGTGGTAACGGTGCCTCCTTCAAGAAGATTAATAGAAGCTGAGTCGCTAGCCATACATGAAAGATTGATTGGACAATTGGAGGGTCTTCACGACCTGCCACTCTATTATACCAGTTCAACGTCGGTTTACCCGGACGACGATGGTGTTTTTACCGAAGAAGATGCTTTGCCTGAAAGCCTGTTGTTGGGTATTGAAAAGCTATATCGGTCTTCATTTACACAATGTACAATTGTGCGGTTGGGCGGACTTTTTGGGCCTGATAGAAATCCTGCCCGATTTTTTTCAGGAAAAAAAAATGTGCCCAGGCCTTTGGCGCCTGTCAATATGACCCATCAAAGTGATGGAGTGCAAGCCCTGATGACATTAATGGCTTCGGGCAAATCAGGAATTTATAATGCAGTAAGTCCTGAACATCCGTCGAGAATCGATTTTTATACCCGGGCCGCCATTGCCTCCGGAATGGAAGCTCCGGATTTTGATAGAACGGATTTGTCGAAAGGAAAGGTTGTTTCTTCTTCGAAGCTGATGCAGGATGTAGGCTATTCATTCCAATGCCACAATCCTCTGGATTGCATTTGAATGCGACCTGACGTTGAAAGTGGATTATGACTTCCCGAGCAATTCAATAAATTCCTGCTGTAAATTTTTCTGGTTGTTTCTGGCGTACCACAAGTGAAGCTTTTCTTTCATCTCGTGTGCTTCCATGCCAGTCCGTTTGGCTTCATTGACAAGCTCCTGCGCTTCGGCCGGGCGAGGTCCCCATTTCCACAAAACAGATCCAGATTGATCCAGACAAACAATTACGGGAATGGAACGGCCACCATTGGTTAGAAAATGGTCCATTATATCAGGATGATCATCGCGCAGTAAATAATGCGTCTGGATTTTGTCGTTGAGGGCTGCAATCTTCTCGATCGCAGGAACAATCTGTGCGCTATCGCCACACCAACCTTCGGTAATAATCAACCAATGCTTCGTTTCACGAACCGACTTTACCGCCTCAGCCACTTCATGTGATACTTTAAAGTGTTTGTCCCATCGATTCATCCGATGGTCATTTAACTTACTGTATTCCAAAAGCTCATCACTTTGTGTATGACCTGTTACTCTACCTTCCAAATGGAGTTTATCTATGACGTCTCTAAACTCCTGATAACTCATTGCCTCGTTGAAATTACTTTCAACAAGCTCCTTTAATTCGTCCATTACTTCGTTCATTCCTTTTTCTAAAATTAAAAAATAACGCAAAAATTTGACAGACATACGATCTTCACGTAATAGACCTACCTCAAAAATTCCTGCGTTTAATTTGAGTGCAAACATATTTTTGAATGGCGGATTAAATTCAATATGTTTATCGCCACAAGTGAATTCCTATATGTCGATACCTGCAACCAATCTTCGCAAGATGCGCACTTCTCTCAATGAGGAAGGTGCAGCCCAATACATCCTTCCATTATATGACGTGCTGGAAGCAAAGGGCGAGTATTATATGAATCCTTTGGTTGGTGAAGTGATCGAAATCATTTTTCTTGATGCCATTCATTGTATTGAAACCGGCAAAAAAATCAAGAAAACTTATGGTGATGGGCTGAGCTATGAAGCCTGGTTGACTTCACCAATGGCAGTAGAAAGTATTATCCATCCGGAACTCAGCAGAATTCACGAAGGCATTGCCCTCCGTGACAAAGAATGGGAAGAAGCCCACCACAACCAACCACATTATGTTTATCTGTCAAAAACAAGTGGCGTGAAAGTAGGTGTAACCCGCGTAACCAATGTTCCCTACCGTTGGATTGATCAGGGCGCCACAGAAGCTATTATTATAGCAGAGACTCCTTATAGACAACTGGCTGGTTTGATAGAAGTAAGTCTTAAAAATCACATGGCCGATAAAACAGCGTGGCAAGCGATGCTTAAAAATATTGAAGCCGAAAATATCGATATGTTGGAAAAGAAAAATGAGGCCCTTGATTTATTGCCCGGTGATTATGAGTCATTTTTCTATGATGAAGACAATATTACCAGAATCACTTATCCTGTGCTTCAATATCCTGTGAAAATAAAATCTTTGAAGATTGAAAAGGATGGAACATTCAAAGGTAAGTTGATGGGTATTAAAGGGCAGTATCTGATATTTGAAGATGGAACTGTTTTTAATGTACGGGCGCATTCGGGGTATCGGGTGGGTGTGAATTTTGGGTGAGGGCTGGCTGAAAGCCAATGAGGGCTGGCTACAAGCCAGCACAAGCGGCAGGCAGCCCGAAGGGCCACGCTGCTACCGCTTCGCTAAGCCAGCGCCAGAAGATTTCAATTAAACTATCACACCATTTATTACTCTTACTTTCGAATTCCATTGCCAAATCCTTTTTGGAATGATGGTTGAAAAGAAATACACATGACCAATACAAGACAAATCATTCACTTATATAACAGAGCAGGATTTGGTATTCATCCGGGTAATGTGAACAATAGAAGAGAGAAGTCTATAGAGACGCTGGTGGACGATCTTTTTGAGGATTCAAAAGATTGGACCGATCTCAAAGAGTTTGAGGATATTCGTCAGGACAACAAAACGGTGGGTGGTTTGCGGGTGCTCAAGATGATATTGAAGAGTAAGAGTGATCTGGGTATTTTGAATTTGAAATGGTTGAACAAAATGGCCGCCGACCAGGCTCAGTTGAGGGAAAGGATGACTTTTTTCTGGCACAATCACTTCGCCACAAGCGAACCCTTTCCTGTTTTGATGCAGGAACAGATCAACACCATGCGAAGACATGCACTGGGCAATTTTGGTGAATTGCTTTTGCAGGTGGCCAAAGATCCTGCTATGATTCTCTGGCTCAACAACCAACAAAATAAAAAGAGTGCGCCCAATGAAAACTTTGCACGTGAACTTTTGGAGCTATTTACATTGGGGCGTGGTAATTATACTGAAACTGATATCAGGGAAGCGGCTCGCGCTTTTACAGGATGGAGTGTGGGCAAGGATGGATATTTCAACAAAAAACAAAAAGAGCACGACGAAGATGAAAAAACATTTTTAGGGAAAACAGGCAATTGGGACGGCGAAGACATTATCCGGTTTATTCTAAAGCAAAAACAAACTGCAGTATTTCTCAGCACAAAAATTTACAGGCAATTTGTCAATCCTGTTGCCGAGCCAAAGCGCATCGAAGCCATGGCCGAATTATTATATTCCAATGGCTATGATATAAGTGGCCTGATGAAGTTCGTATTGAAAAGTGACTGGTTCTACTCCACCGAAAATTTAGGCTGTCAGATAACAAGTCCGGTTGAATTGCTGGTGGGTTACAAGCGCATTTTGGGTATTCAAATGAAGAATACCAATCAGATGCTCAAACTTCAACGCACTTTGGGGCAGGTGTTGTTTTTTCCACCCAATGTTGCCGGCTGGCCCGGCGACAGAGCCTGGATTGACAGCTCTTCTCTCCTTCTCCGATTGAATCTGATGAATCTGTTTCAGGGAAATACATCTTATACTCCAGACGAAAAAAATCTTCCTGAAACACCCAAGGAATCGGACAAAAGCAAACGCAAGTCGAAACAAAGTCCCTTTCTCTGCACGATGGACTGGCAACCCATTGAGAAAAGACTTTCCGCGATGAAACTATCTGAACTTGTGCAGTTGTTTATCCAAACTGATTCCGAATCATTTCTCAAAAGAAATGAAGGACCACTTTCGAAAATGAATGATTTGAAGTCGGTCGTATCTTATTTGCTGTCTGCACCGGAATACCAACTGAACTAAATAAGAATAAAGGATGAACAGACGACAATTTTTATTTACGTCCGGAATGGCTTCGGCTGCCATGATGGCTCCCGGTTTTTTGTTGAATGCCAGACCCAATTTATTTGGCAAATACAAAGGAAAAATACTGGTAGTGGTGCAATTGAGTGGCGGAAATGATGGTTTAAATACAGTGATTCCCTATAGAGACGACACCTATTATAAACTCCGGCCTACCATTGGCATCAAGGCAGATATAGCACACAAGCTGAATGATGACCTGGCATTTCATCCAAAAATGATTGGGCTCAATGCCCTGTTTGATGATGGTCTTGTAAATGTCATCAATAATGTGGGTTATCCCAATCCTGACAGATCGCACTTTCGGTCGATGGACATCTGGCAAACGGCAAGCAAAAGTTCTGAGTACCTTACTACCGGCTGGATCGGAAGATTGCTCGATGCCCAATGCCCGGATTGTGCTCCTTCTTACACGGCAATTGAACTGGATGGTACATTGAGTCTGGCAATGCGCGGAGAAAAAATGAAAGGGCTGGCACTGACCGATCCCGCTAAAACGGCCAAACTCACTTCTTTGCCATCCATTGAAGTATCGATGGAACATCAAGGCGACCATTATGACGAACCTCAGGTTGAATATCTTCAAAAGACCATTGTAGAAAGTGTTTCTAGTGTGCGCTATGTTCATGAGCATCAAAAGAAATGGTCGTCTACGGCGGCATATCCGGTTACTTCTATAGGCCGTCACCTGAAAATGGTGGCCGAATTGATTCAATCAGGATGTGAGACCATGGTTTATTATGTTTCGTTGGGTGGATTTGATACGCACGCTATGCAGCCCGGGACCCAAAGCAGACTTTTGGAACAATACAGCCAGGCCGTAAAAGTGTTTTGTGATGACTTAAAGGCACATCAAAAACTTGAAGATGTGGCAATTCTCACTTTTTCTGAATTTGGAAGACGGGTAAAAGAAAACGCTGGAAAAGGCACTGATCATGGGAGTGCCAATTGTGCTTTTTTAATTGGTGGTGGATTAAAAAGGCCAGGTTTTACGGGAGGTTTGCCTAATCTTGGCGATCTTGATGATGGTGACTTAAAGTACAAAATTGACTTCCGTGATATTTATGCAACACTATTAGAAGAGTGGCTGGAAATTGATAGTCAACAGATAATGTCTGAAAAAAATGCAACTTTAAAATTGTTTTGACACAAAGTGGAATATCTTTGACGAATCATCGATGCTTTCAACAAGTCGTTTTCTGTGTTCTTCGTAGTGAATGTAGTTGTAGCTGAATGGTGTGTTAAAACCAATAATTTTTTTTTAAACTCATGAACATTTTTGTTAGCGGGCTGAATTACAGCCTCTCGAGCGAAGAGCTCACCGAAATTTTTTCTCAGTATGGTGCTGTGGCTTCGGCCAAAGTAGTGATGGACCGCGCTACCGGTCGTTCACGCGGATTTGGATTTGTAGAAATGTCTGATTCAGATGAAGGTCGCAATGCGATTTCAGCTTTGGACCAGGCAGAAGTTAAGGGCAGAAAAATCAACGTTAAGGAAGCAGAGGATCGTCCTCAGCGCACTGGTGGCGGTGGTGGATCAGATCGTCCAAGAAACAGTTTCGGCAACAAACGTGAGGGCGGATTCAAGCCACGTTTTAACCGTGATGGTGGAAACGGTGGTGGCGGTGGTGGATACGACCGCGGTAACAGATACTAAGATATCTCACTATAGAATTAAAAAGCCGCTTTATGCGGCTTTTTTTGTGTGCTAAAAGTCTTTGATGGCTGGTTGAAAACCAGCTCAAGCGGGAGGCAGCCCAAAGGGCCACGCTGTTACCGCTACGCTCAAACCAGCGGCAGCGGGACAGCCCGAAGGGCCACGCGGGATGCGCTTCGCTAATCACGCGCCAGAGAGGAAACCAGTTAGAGTAGCAGGCATGGGATACGCTTCGCTAATCACGCCATATCTGCACATTGTTCGCAGTTGAGGTTATTTGAGGACAAAATTGGAAATGAGTTTTAAAGAAAAAGCCATTAAATCTTTGAGACTTAATGGCTTCTTTGTAGCGGGAGGGAGGCACGATCTCCCGACCTTGCGATTATGAATCGCACGCTCTAACCAGCTGAGCTATCCCGCCGGGTACTTTTCCTTTTTGTAAAGCGGGCGCAAATATAGACAGATTTCAAAGCCATCTGTCAAGTTGGGAAAATTCTTCTTTGTTTCATGGAAAATAATGGTTATCCTTGCAAAACAGTAACCTAAGCAATTATTATGACTAAGACAAAGATTGAGCTGGAATATCTCATCAGAACTTCAGAAAATATATTATACAATTGTATGTCCACGCCTAGCGGATTAGAAGAATGGTTTGCACCAGAGGTTCATATCAAAGGCGAAGTATTTACATTTTTGTGGGAAGGTGAAGAGCGTTCTGCAAAACTTTCATCCAAAAAGAAAGATCAATTTGTAAAATTTGATTGGGAAGATGAAGATTATTTCTTCGAACTAAGAATCAAAATGGATGATATGACCGGAGAAGTAGCCCTGATTGTCACTGACTTTGCAGATGAAGGCGAGGAAGATGACCAGAAAATGCTTTGGGATGAGGCCGTAGAAGAATTAAAGCGCCATATTGGAGGATAATTCTAAATTTGAATTTGATTCAAACTACCATTTGGCATAAAATTCTTTGGCCAACTCTCTATAGGCATCAGAACTTTCGCCAGGACTTTTTTGTACCAGAAAAGATTCCATTTTAGGCTCTTCTTCAAAATCTTTGGTTAACTCGATCATTACCCGCGCCGGATCTTTATGAGCGAGAGTAAAAACGTGACAAATTCTACTGGGTAAAAAACGAAACTTAGCAGCTTCATCTACCCATCTTTCTAATTGTGTATAGGGTAAAATGAGGGCGATTCTCCCCTTCTCTTCTATCAACGATTTACATTGTCTTAAAAAAGCGTCAGCAGGAAGTGAGTCGTCGTGTCTGGCGGCGTTTCGACTTGGATTGGCAGCTCTGAGTGACTGGGAAAAATATGGGGGATTCGAAATAATCAAATCAAATTTCTGGCCTGAAACGATTTTAAGGAAGTCACCCTCGTGCATTTTCAGCCGATCTTTCCATGGTGCAATTTCGAAGTTGCAGCGCGCATCCTCTGCACTGCCTTCATCGAGTTCTATTGCTTCGATCAAAGCTTTCTGGTTGCGTTGTGCACATATCAACGCAATCACGCCAGTGCCCGTTCCGACATCAAGTATGTGCCTGATTCCTTCCACATTTGCCCAACACCCCAGCAGCACTGCGTCCGTGCCTACTTTCATCGCACTGCGCCCCTGATGCACCTCAAATTGTTTGAATCGAAAAGGTTTGTTTGTTTCTATTGTCATAAAAACCCTGGTTAACTGACTACCTCTTTTAGATGCGAAGCCAATTAACTATTAGCAATTTGAAAACTAAGATAGTCAATGAAAATTAAATCGGGGCTATTTTTTTGATTCATTCCATGTCCTGAAAGATGAATCCTGTACTTTCCGATCAGAAGGAACTTCTCTCAGCGGTTCACAGGGCTTGAGTGTGGCCTCACAATCTGCCGGAAGTTGCTGGTAAATTCTGGTGCCTTCTTTTTTCCAATTCAGCATCTCATCTGAAACTTCTTTGACCACTTTGGCAGGATTGCCCACGACCACACTGCGTGGGGGTATAATGGTATCGGCTGCTACAAAACTCAAAGCCCCTATAATAGAACCTTCACCCACTACTACCCTATCCATAATAACAGCGTTCATACCCACCAGGCAATCTTTACCTATTTCAGCGCCATGTATTATAGCGCCGTGACCAATATGGGCATTTTCGTGAAGCGTCACCGTAACACCAGGAAACATGTGTACTGTGCAATTCTCCTGCACATTACACCCATCTTCGATAATGATTTGGCCCCAGTCGCCACGAATGGCCGCTCCAGGACCGATATACACTTTTTTACCTATAATAACATTGCCTGTAACAGTAGCATTGGGATGCACAAAAGAAGATTCGTGTACCACAGGAATAAAACCATTGAACTCAAAAATATTGGCCATAAAAAACTATTTATAATCTTAGTAGTATAATATTATACTCTTTCCAATACAACCGCATAGCCCTGCCCCACTCCTATGCACATAGTACATAGTGCGTATTTTTTGTTTTCCTTATGAAGCTGAATAGTGGCGGTCTGGATTAACCTTGCTCCACTCATTCCCAACGGATGTCCTAATGCAATAGCGCCACCATTTCGGTTGATTCTTTCGTCTCTGTCTTCAAGACCAAGTTTGCGCGTGCAGGCAAGAACCTGCGCCGCGAATGCTTCGTTGATTTCGATAATATCTACCTGATCCAAACTGATGCCTGCTCTGAGCAGCGCCAATCTGGAAGCATCTACGGGACCAATGCCCATTATTCTGGGTTCCACTCCAGATACTGCGGAAGACATAATTCTGGTTTTTGGCGTAAGTCCTGACTTGAGCGCTCCTGCCTCAGATCCTATTAATAAAGCGGCGGCGCCATCATTTAAACCGGAAGCATTTCCTGCGGTTACAGTTCCATCTTTCCTGAAAGCTGGTCTTAATTTAGCCAATGCTTCGATGGTAGATTCGGGTCGGGCAAATTCATCATTTGAAAAGTGAATAACATCTCCTTTTTTCTGAGGAATAGATACCGGAATAATTTCCTGCGCCAATCTGCCTGAAGCAATTGCCCTACCAGCCTTTTGTTGTGACCATAGCGCAAAAGCATCCTGGTCTTCTCTGGATATATTGTAGAGTTCAGCCAGATTTTCGGCAGTTTCGCCCATGGCATCTGCACCATATAATTCTTTCATTTTTGGATTGATAAATCTCCAACCAAAGCTTGAATCGAACATTTGGGCATCGCGTCCAAATGGTGTACTCGTTTTGGAAATCACCCATGGGCCTCTGGTCATGTGTTCGACGCCGCCCGCCACGAAAAGCTCCCCTTCCCCTGCATGGGCAGCACGAGCTGCATTGATCACTGCTGACATTCCAGATGCACACAATCTGTTTACTGTTTCACCGGGCACAGAGAAGGGCAATCCGGCCAGCAAGGATGCCATGCGGGCTACGTTGCGGTTGTCTTCGCCTGCCTGATTGGCGCAGCCTAAAATTACATCATCGATAGAAGCGGGGTCAAGGCCTGAGCATTTTTCGATCAGAGCCTTTATGGCAAAGGAGGCCAGGTCGTCGGCCCGCACGGGGGATAATGTTCCACCAAAATTTCCAATGGCCGTTCTAACGCCTTCTAAGACAAATGCATTCATAATATTCTTATTTGAGGGGCAAAGATGTGTTGAGTTGGGGTGTTCTTTTTGGGGAAATTGAAAAAGAATTGAAAATGGTGGGTTGCCTGCCGCTCCGCTAAAGCCAGCGCCAGATAGGTTCATCATGGCTGGCTGAAAGCCAGCGCAAGCGGTAGGCACTGGCTACCGCTCCGCTAAAGCCAGCGCCATGGAGGAGTTCTGGATGGCTGGCTGCAAGCCAGCTCAAGCTGTAGGGCTACCGCTCCGCTAAAGCCAGCGCCATGGAGGGTCAGCGACTGAGAAGTTCTTGATGGCTGGCTGAAAGCCAGCGCAAGCGGCAGGCACTGGTTACGCTGCGCTGAAACCAGCGCCATGGAGGCGCTCCGCTAATAACGCTTTTAAGATTTTACCAATACAAACTTGCCATTGAATTGACTGCCGGATTCGAAGGTAATTTTGAAATGGTAGGTTCCCTGAGGGTAATTTTCTGTGTTGAGAGAGTACTCATTACCGGCCAATGTGCTTTTGAAATAATACAACTGATCATTTTTGAAGACTTCGATTTGAAAAGTTCTGTTCTCGGGATTGTCAAATTTGAATTGCACCAAAGTATTGGCGGGATTAGGGAAAGTGACAATGCCATCTTTTAATGGAACAAAGAAGATAGGCAGCGTTTCGGATCGCCCAATTGTGCCGAGGTTGAGCCTGTAATAACTTTGCTGGTTGGGAATAGGTGTTTCATCGAAAAGAGAATATGCCTCTTCGAATTCGCTGCCACCGCAAATTCCGGCGATCTGATCGATGACATCAAAGTTTTCTCCGTCAGTACTGCGCTCGAGATCAATTCCAACACAATAGGAAATTCCTGCACTGATCACCAATTCGATGCGCACCTGATTGCCCATCTGATCTGCCCGCAAAGCACTGATAAAGTCTTGCTGTGCCAGACCAGAAATACTGAAAAATAAAAGGATGAAAAAATAACCCACTTTCATATGTGACAAAGTTAACAGAATCGTATGCGAAATGTTGCCTGAGCAATTTATGTTTGCTCACATGACAAATACAAAAAGACCTTTGATATTGGTAACCAATGACGATAGTATTTCATCGAAAGGAATTCTATCGCTGGCGACGGTGGCCATGGAGTTTGGTGATGTGGTGGTGGTAGCGCCAGACAAACCTCAGTCCGGTATGGGCCATGCTGTAACGATCAATGGAATAATAAGATTGCAGGAAGAAAATATGGGCATTGATGTACGTGCTTATTCTTGCACGGGCACTCCTGTGGATTGCGTGAAGATGGCGATATTTAAAGTATTGGATCGCAAGCCCGATTTGTTGTTGTCGGGAATTAATCATGGATCAAACTCTTCTATTAATGTGATATACAGTGGAACAATGTCAGCCGCAGTTGAAGGCGCAGTATCGGGAATTCCTTCCATTGGTTTTTCTTTGCTGGCTCATGATCCTGATGCGGACTTCGACGCATCTATGCAAGTGGCAAGAACGCTTGTTGGTAATGCTGTAAAAGATAATTTTCCTGAAGGTATTTGTTTGAATGTAAATATTCCAAAGGGCCGACCGGAAGAGATCAAAGGCATTAAGGTTTGCAGACAGGCCAAAGCGTATTGGGAAGATAATTTTGATGTGCGCAAGGACCCCATCGGCAAGGAATATTTCTGGCTTACCGGAGAATTCAAAAATTCCGACAAAGGCGAGGATACAGATGAATTTGCGCTGCACCACAATTATGTGTCGGTAGTTCCCGTTCACTACGACCTAACAGCGTACCATGCGATATCACACTTACAACAATGGAAATTTTGAATCGGACATCAATCAACCAGACCAATATGAACAGCGGACTAAAAGAAAAAATTGATCATGTATGGGTAGGAATGGCGACAGGAGTTCTGGGCGCCATAGTGACCTTTGTATTATTCGGAATTGGGTTTTCACTTTTTAACCATTGCAGCTTCGGTTCATTTTTAAAAGATACTTTTTTGGGTGTCCAGGATTTTCAAAGCCGGATTGTGACTTTTTCTATGTTGGGCAATGTGATCTTGTTCTTTGTGTTTATAAAGAAAGATTACAATAAGTTTTGTAAGGGATTGATGGCAGTGATGGTGTTGTCGGTGCCAGTGGTGGTCGCTTTGTACTGACCATTATACTTCTCAATGTCCTCCACCGTGCCTTTCCATTATTAAAGCCTGAACTTCGGCAATTACTTCAGATTTGATGACATTCTTACCCGGGCAATTGTGCGTGGTACAAGTATCTTCCTTGTGAAGTCTGATGGTTGTTGGATCCAGTCCGAGAATTGCGCAACAAGTGGCTAATGCAGCCACTGCATTTTTTCTGACAGCCAGTCCTCTTCCTGTTTTAAAGCTTTCCTTTTCATAATCTCCCAGCATTTCGAAGCCGAGTGCCAACTTATTAAAGCACGGTGAATGAACACCGGACATGGTAAGTGGCGTAAATACCCAGATCTGCAGGTCGTCAATAAATAAATGCGGACCGGCACTCCATCCCCTTTCATCGCGGTAATAGCTGACAAAGTTATTGATATGTGTCCGGGTAAGACCTTTGGGACGCTGGGCCAGACTCGGTGATGCAGTATTGTGCAGGGTAATGAATGAAGGACGCCATGTATTCCATTGCAAAGAGTGGCAATAGTTGTCAAATTCAGCAGCATTGAAACTCAAGCCAACAATGGGTTTCCAGTTTTTAGGCATTGGATTTTGTATTAGATAGTATTGTATTAAAGAATAGTTGCAATGCGAATGTATGCAAAAAACTTGTACAAAAATTTATTTGATAAATTATAACATTGACTAAACCTCACCGAAACAAAACGAGTAGCTTAGTGTTAAATCAATCATGAGAAATAATAAAGTTTTATCCATCCGCCCTGATCTGTCGCACCTGGAAACTGCATTTTCTTCACCCATGGAAGAATTCCAGAATAAAACCTTGAGGCCAATACTCAAATTGCAACATGAAATTCTGTTGTGGTTGGTAGCCGATTATCCGCATTTCGATACAATAAAGCATCAAGCCAAAACAGAGGATATTTATAAGTCTGGTGTAATTCAATTTATCAAAGACCAAATTTCATTGAAGAATCAAATCATTGGGATAATTGTGGGGCATTTTACAAAAGATGAATGGGCTGTTTACGCATTGGATAAAAACGAGTATAATAAACGGATTGTGCAGATGGCAGGTGAAAGGATTGCAGGGTCGTGTTGGTTAGGATGACAACCACTTACTCCACAAAGCCAGTCTGCAATCAAAGTTTTACAAATCCCCTTTTATGTGTAGCACCATTTCTTGCGATTAATTCAATGGTATATTTTCCGGAAGGTAAACTACTCAGATCTAAATTAAACAGACTGGAGCGATTTGAATTTATTGTATGGTAAACAAGCTTCCCGGTATTGTCTAATATTTTATATTCGTCAGCTATAAAAGTGCCGGTGTCAATGGTAAGCATATCATTGACAGGATTGGGATAAATAATCAGCGTGGAATTTTCCTCATCAATGCCAAAGTAAGTGTACTCAAAGACTTCAGAAGGAGATGAGCATCCATCTTCATTGTACACCACCACCTGGTAAGCTCCCATAACACCATTGGTAGGAAATATTGACGTGTGATTATCCGGTAATAAAACTCCCTCCAGATACCAATCGTAATTGGCCCAGCCCGTTGAAGTAGATAAGGTAAAGGTCCCATTCGAATCTTCCAAAATGACAGGGACATCAGGGAGCGCGCTGGTTGTTATTTCTATTTCGGCAGTATCACCAATACACATTTCATTTTGATAATAAACATTGTAAATTCCTGCTGTCGTAATTTCTATAGATGGCGTTGTTTCATTTGTACTCCAATACAAATCGAAGAGAGGTTCTGTTGAAAGAATAGCAGAATCACCTTCGCAGAATATAAGAGTCGAGGCTTGAATAACAGGCATTGGAACAATTATTTCTTCGATGGTAATTAGTGCTGAATCACTTTGACAGCCTTCATTGGAATAAAATACAGAATATGTTCCTGCCCCAACATTTATGGATTGAGTAACTGAATCATTTGACCAATACAAAGGATAAATATTTTCGACACTCAGTGTTGTAGTTTCATTTTCGCAAACAACTTGTGAAAGGGCTGTGATGAAAGGTGCAGGAGGTGTTTCGATAAATTCAACTGGAATTTCAACCTTATTGCTTTCACAACCATCTGCACTAATTAAAGATGCGTAGAAGATTGTGTCAGCAGACAATTCATTAGTCAGCAGAATACTATCGAGAACAGGCAACTGATTTTGTTGAGAATCATACCATACAATTTCACCATTACCAGAGGCATTAATACTGACAACAGCGGCAGAGCACGGATCAAAAGGCATTACTTCAATGACGGGAGCCGCAGGAGTTTCGAGAGAAATGATATGAAGGGTATCAGATGAAATGCTAAGACAATTACCATTTCCAGAGAAAGCAAAATAATCTCCAGCCTGATTGACTTCTAAAGACGCACTGCTGGCGCCATTGCTCCAATGAATTGTTTCGGTAGCATTAGAAGATAATAGAGAAGTTTCACCCGTACACAATTCCAGGTCAGTTGCAAAAATTTGAGGTGCATCGGGAATATTTTGTTTATCAATAAATACAGGTCGGTGAATGCTCTCACATGCTTCATTCCAATACAAAACCCAAATAGTAGTATCACCTGCAAGAAGACTAACATCCAGTGAATCCTCTTCATTAATGATTGAACCAAAAGTATTGGAATACATCCATCTTGTATGAAAGCCTGGAGGCACCTGACTTTGAATAAACAAACCATCACATGCAACAATAGTATCCGGGAGATTGGGAGCGGGAATGGCAGGATTAAATTCCCATAACGCACCATAATATCCACCCACACCAAACACAGCATTGCCATTAATAGCGTCAATTTCTTCGATACCATCGTTGTTCACTATACCATAGAATTGCCAAGTGAGGCCGGCATCCCACGTGCGGTAAATTGCACCACTATACCCTGAAAGTACATAGAACCCTTCAAGATCGTTGACAAATTGAATATCTGTAATACCAGAAGCCCAAAATCCACCGCTTACTATCCAGTTGGCACCTCCATCTGTAGTGCGGGCATAGAAACCACTTGAGCCAGTGCAAAATCCAAGACTATCATTCGCAAAATGAATCTTATACAAAGACAGACTTGTTGTTCCTGTAGGAATATTAGTCCAGGTAACTCCACCATCGACTGTTTTTTTAAATACGCTGTTGTAACCACAAACAAACCCGGTATCGGAATTCAAAAAATAGACATCGCGTAAATAGGTTGACAGACCAGTTGCGATAGTTGTCCATGTAGTTCCACCATCAATGGTTTTTTGAACAGAACCACCTTCGCCACACATAAACCCAATTTGTTCATTGAGAAAATACACGGCATAAGTATCAAGCGCAGTGTTGATGCTTAGGTTCTGCCAGATAGTTCCGGCATTTGTTGTACGATAACGCAAACCATCCTGACCCACCACGAAGCCAAAATCAGGTGTTGGAAAATGGATACAGTTGGGAGTTTTGGTATTGCTGATGCTAGTTGGAACCAGCGTTTCACAAGCATCAGTAGTTTTGAGAATATATCCCGGAGCCGCAAAATAACCAGTATTTTCATCAGTCATATCCAGACACCGAATCGAATATTGGCTGCCATCTACTCTATTGGTCCATGAGTTGAGTGTTCCATCTTGAGAGCTTTGGTAGATGATACCATTTTCGCCAACGGATACAATATATCCCAAATCGTTTGTTGCGAAACCCAAAAAATTGCTACCCAAATTAAGGTTACCTACAATTGACCAGGTAGAACCATAATCAACCGATTTATAAATATTGGTGCTCGATCCGGCGGCCAGATAGCCAGTGCTGTCGTTCACAAATTCATACGAATCTACAACCCAGGAAACAGGGATATTAAAAACAGCCCACGTAGAACCACCATCGATAGTCTTATACATTTTAGTAACAGAACTAAAGACGGAAACAAAACCAAGGGTATCATTGACAAAATTAATTTCATTCAAGAGATAATTCGAATCGTAAAAAACCTGTGTCCATGAAGAGCCTGCATTTAGTGTCCTGAAGATTCTGCCGCCAGCCACAGAAAAGCCAATATTTTCGTTGATAAACTCTATATCCTGATGAGGATATGCCTCTGAAAAAGAATAAGCAGTCCAGTTCTCACCCGCATCAGTCGTTTTGAGAATTTTTTGAAAAGTACCACAATATCCAACGCTATCATTGGTAAACCAAAGTGTGCGCGTAGTGCTAATTTCAGGAGCACCACCTTCTTCCAGAACAGTCCAATGAAGACCTCCATCAACAGTCTTAATAATGATACCAGTATTACTCATTGCGCCACAGGCATAGCCGGTAAGAGAGTCAGTGAAAAAGAGAGAAGTATAATTATAAGTCGGCAATTGCGGTAAGGCATCCCAGGTAAGACCAGCATCTTCAGAACGAATGAGCACTCCCATATCGCCAATAGCCACCACAACGCTGTCAGATAAAAATTCAATGTCGTTGAGGTTATTGGCTTGAGGATCTGGATTGTGCCAGGTAATGTTGACGCATTGGGCAACCGATTGATAAGACAAGAACAAGTTTAGAAGAGCGATGAAAATTGGTTGAACTTTGGACATGGTAAAATTAAGTGAAACTGATTGTGTTGTCAAATGTCGGTCATAAATCAAGTATTCAGAAGCAATGTTGAAATAAGTTATTGCGGACATAACCTTCACCAGCATTACTTACAATTATTTCGAAGGTTATATTGATAACAAACTCAGTAATCATAAGCTCTCCGTGGATGAAGCAAACATCACTCTAAAACCAAACGTAATCTTATACTTTGAATTCAACAAAATCAATGCTTAGCTCAAACGAATACTCAGTTAAATCATCACTAACAAGAAGAAAATAATAGAAAGAACCGTCAACCACAGACTGGAAGTAGAATTCTATTGTCCTCTGGTAGTTCCAGTCTTGACTGGCATCACAATGATAGGTCGAAATTGGGTGTGACATTAAGAGAGATTCTTTACATTTGAATTTACAAACCAATTAATACTACACCAAAATGTTTGAATCAACTAACTGGATGGCCGTGATTGTGGCCGCAATTTCATCAATGGCCATAGGCTTTGTATGGTATCATCCGAAAGTATTTGGCGCTACCTGGATGAAAGGCGCTGGCCTGACACCCGAAGATGGCAAGAAAGCCAATATGGGAATTATCTTCGGGCTCGCTTTTGTAATGGCTTTGGTAGTGGCTGCATTTCTATCGACCTGGGTTCATGAAGATGAAAATTTACCCGAGTTTTTTCATGGGGCCTTCCATGGGTTTATGCTGTCCATCTTTGTGGCTATACCGTGGGGAATTACGCACGCCCTTTATGAAAACCGCGGATGGAAGTACATTCTTATCAACGCTTTATATATAGCGGTGGCTATGGTGACAATGGCAGGAATATTATTTATCTGGCCCGGAGCGCCGGCACCAGCGCATTAAAGAATAGCAAGGATGATAAAAGGCGTGCATTTGAGTTCACTCTTTTCGCAATAAATAAAATTATAAATTGAACCTTAGTAGCCACTTCATTCCGGAGTGGCTATTTTATGTGTTCCTAAAATAATTTCTGGCTTGTTATGCATAAAGAAAACGGTTCCACGGCATATTATATGCAAAACAGATCCATCTTTGGTAGTGTAGTCTATATAATTAATGAAAGTATCATTGCTATTGGTTTCGATCAGGTTGTTGATCATCTCCAACCCATGGTCAAGATGATCTTTGTTTGCCAAATTAAAACCGTCGAATCCAGTGCCTAGTTCTTTGTACTTATAGCCCAGAGTTTCACAAAATTTTGGGGAATAAAATACCTCGTTGGACGCATGGTCCCATAGCCAAAGGCCGCCAGTAGGCAATAAATCTGAAGAGGTTTCCACTAATAGCTCACCTAGCTCTTGTAATGAGTTCGTTTTAGATGAAAGAAGGGCTACGCCCATTTTAAGTACAATGTTTTCGTGAATAATAGCCATTTTAGGTTCCATTTTTTTTTAATCTTTTTTAGTTTTATTTCCTCTAATTTCTTTGGCCAATTCCTGGACAAATTTAGCAGAGCCTTCGGGCATAAATGCCTCCATATAGGCCAACAACGTTTGCATATAGGTGGTGGCCTTGGCCAGTTCAATTTTCAATTCAGAGGTTATGCCATGCAATTCGAGTACTTCTTTGCTGAGCTCTTCAATTTGTTTGGCTCTCTTGTTCAGTTCGTTGGATTCACGTTCTGCCTTTTCTCTCAAATCGGTGGCTTCGCGCTCCGCTTTTTCTTTTGATCTTCCTATAAGAAAATCAGTTGCTTTTTGAAAAATCCCAGATTTCCCGAAGAAGAAAGAAACTACTACTGCAGCCCCCGCAATGAACCATTGTTGTGTGGTGATATCCATATTTATTTTAGTCTTAAATTCAGTGTTTAAGTTTTTTTTTAAAGAAAATCGTTTAATTGTTTTGTGTTATTTTGTTGTTTTATTGGAGAACACCATTTTACAATGGATTGTACACCTGGTTTACAAGTTCGGTTTTGGAGGGCCTTTCGTTTGGATCAAAAATTTAAGTTGATCACCTTCCGCGAGTTTTTTGCATGTTGCCTGGTCCTTCTCTGCTGGGGTTTTCCAATGTTTTTGATCGGTGCTTGATCTGGAAACATTTCATGAATTTGTTGTTGTTTTCTTGTTTTTCAATTGAGGTACTAAGTAATGGAATTGGGTTGTAGTCTATTTACAATGGGGGGATTTTTTGGGGGGATTTATCTTTTTTAAAGGTGAGAAATGGGTGTTTTTATTGTTGGAATGGGCATGGTGAAGCATCGGAGGATTTGCGATTTTAGCAGAAAAAAACCGCCAAACTTAGCGGTTCTTTTTATTTCTATTTTGGGTGAGTTTATTTCACTTTGTGCAAACGAATTTCTTCGAATTTTTGAACGAATCCTTCCCAGGTCCAGTCGGGGAAAAGGATGGGCATGTCGTGTTTGAACTGTTCGGTGATATCAGTTTGATATCCGCCGTGCAGATAATATTCGATAACAGTTTGCCAATATGTATATCCTTTAGACTGCATCATCATTTCTATATAACCATTGATATCAAGATCCAAGCTAACTGGATCCTCGCCACCAATTTCTATATTATAAAATGTGAAATCTCTTCTTTTACCGAAGAGTATTCCTGCGGCATACTCATTCTGATAAAAATCAACAATCTTAAAATCTCGTAGTAAAGAATCTTCTTCACTATGTGAGAAATATGCATGTCCTTCCCAGTCACCAAAAACTTTTGGTAATTCCATTATTCGAATGCTGCCAGTGGCTTTTATTCCAGTTTCAGGCTTCGCTGTCCAAAGCAATTTAAAACCAAAGAATAGATCATAACTATTCAAGAATTCACTTTGCACTCCTAATTCCCTTAAAGTAACAATGTCTTTCTTGTTTGCGCCTTTACCATTTGCAGAATCGGTGGCTTCAATATTTCCTGAAGTATTCCTTAAATTATATGAAAACTTCTTCAATGTCAACATTAAATCTTGCATAAAAGCTATTTTTTATTGTAAAGCTGAATTTTATTTGATTTTACCCAATTATCAAAATTTGAAATGTTAAAATTAGGATCGCTTTTCTGAATAAAATCTTTTAACGCATTATACTCTAAGAATCTATTGTTACCAGAACTTGTCTCAAATTCAATTTTCTTTGCCAAGGTTTTTGTCATATTTGGCAATGTCATCAATTCATCCTCAGTCGCACTATTTATTACAACAGTCTCAAACGCTTCCTTACCCAACTGATATTTAGCTTCAGAATCTTGTTCAATTTCATTCTTAATATTCGGGAATCCCATATCCTTCTTTTTACTTCCGTCATCATTCAATTCATACGCTTTAATTGCCAAGAACTTAGGAACGTAAGCTTCTGCCTTCACTATACTGATTAACTGGTCATCTTGCGGGCTTTGAAGTTTCTTAAGCAAATTAGCATGGCCATATAAGGTATCTGCTTTTACTTCATAATAGTAAGATTTTCCTTCAGCTACGCCCTTCTTCAATTCCTTTTCAACATTATGAAGGTGATTCGAATTGGCCTTTGGAGTAATTGGAGTCATGTTGAAAAATTTACCAGGGCCATATAAATTTTCATTCAACAAGTGACCTCGTATGTAGAATGAACCATCCTTATACCTTCTTTGATTGAGTGCATTATATGTTTCATTGGTCTCACTTGGCGGACCACTTGCTTCGCTAGGTGGTGGAGTGCTGTTTAAATGACTAATTACCATTGAAGTTCCAAAACCACCTTTGCTCAAAGCACCATATACAGGAACCGAAGATTCACCTGCCTGTCCTCCATTATGTATAATTTGTATTTCGTCCGTCATGCTATCGAGCAATTGTTTAACTTTCAATTGTACTTCAACGTTTCCACCATCAATGATCTTGTTTATCTCGCGAGCTATTTTTATTAATTTCGCTTTCGCCTCCGACCTCTTTTTGTCCTCAGGTTTGATATCCATAGCTTCAAGATACGCTATCAGAGACTTTTGGGTACCTTGTCTTATAGCGACGTGATCATTTAAACCAAGATCATTTGTGATGGCAATTATAATGTCTTTTTGGTTTGCTACCTTCACTACTATCCTTAAATCTTTAAAATCTACAGGAATTTCGCCGAAATGCTTAAATAAGGAGATTAAAGTATTTGCCAGCTTATGTTCAATTGACTCAACGATATTGTCCGCCTTAGTGAACGCGTCGTTATCTTTTGCGTCTTTGGAAGTTTTTAGCTTCTTCTTTAATTTGTCTGCTTCTTTAGCTTCTTTTTTAAGTTCTGCATTTTGAGATCGAGCCATTGATATCAGAGACTTTCCATCCTTATCATCTGAAGTTATGCCCTTCTCCCATTTATCCAGCTTGTTGTCCACAGTATCTTCCTCACTCCTCACCATTACCTCCAATCTGCCGGATACAGGTTTTAACCACAATTGATGGCTCTCTCCTTTCACCTTGAAAGTTTCTGTCTGACCCACTTCTGAATCCTGCAATTTGTTTGCTGGAACTGCGGCGGCATTCTTCTCTTTAGATTTGCTGTCCTTTCCTTCTCTCCCCTTATTACCAAAGAGTTTCTTCGCCGTGCCCGCAATACCATTGATCAATTTATCCACCACATTCTCTACTCGTTTGCGAATGGATTTGATGATTTCCATGGCCTTGTCGGCTATTTTGTTTAAACCCAGGAATGCCGCAAGGAAACCTATAACAACCGGTACAGCCCGAGCCAATGCGCCTTCTACTGCTGTGGCAACTTTACCAAGCGATCCGCTTGAAACTGCTTTTACGGCTTCGATAAATGCCACAATCAATTCCTTGATCTGAGCGGCGCGTTGCACGAAGAAGATCACAATGTCAATGATGGCTTTAATAGCTTTGAAGAGAGCCGCGACCGGATTGAGCAAACTCAATATCCATTTGATACCGGCTTTGATCACCTGCTCCATCAGCATGGTCTTAATGGCGTCAATGATGGTTTCTTTGAGGTCATTAAATTCTTCTTTGAGGTATTCCCAAAGTCCGTTGATACCACCTTCTTTTACTGCCTTAAATATACCCGCTTGTGACTCCATGAATTCAATCACTTTAGGGTTAATCACTTTGGAAGCACGAGCTTTGAAGAAATCCCATGATATACCCATTACCTGTGCAGCAAGATTGAATACTCCACCCAAAGTATCCAGGTTATCCGGAATCTTAATATTCGCTCCTGGCATAGCACCAGTCAACCATGATACGAGGCCGTTGGTAAGGTGTGTCCAGATGTTAGCAGAGAACTTATCGAAACCTTCTTTTAATCCCTGAATAAGCAATTTGAGAAATCCGATCGGATCGAGAAGAATTCCGGACAAAGCATCGGCGGCTTCTGACATAAGCGCCAGGAACTGGTTCTTAAAGTTCACAATGGTCTGCCAAACGTCCTGTATAAATTCTACAGCTTTTTGCACAAAACCTTTGTTCTCTTCCTGCATCTGCTTGATACGTTCGTCAATTTTTTGAAGGCTTTCAACATACATTTGTGCAACACTGTCTACAATTTCCTTCTCTTTGTTGTTGACAGACTCTGTGAGTTCATCGAATTTAGCACTGAAAGACTGAGCAGCTTCGTTGCCAATTTTTTGCAAATCCTTTGGCAGATCACTAACATATTTAGTAACCTCTTTTTTGCCATTATCAATATCAACCTTTGCCTGATTAAGTTCTGTAGCAACAACTTTGGCTATTTTTCCAATCACACCTTCCATTTCCAGAATGAAACGACGGCGGGCTTCTTTGTAGAAGGCATCTACTGCTTTGGGCAAACCCAATAGCTTATCCTTCACCCATTTTAATTTACCGATAGCGCCGCTGTAGCGTTCGTCTTTGTATTTGGTCATTTCGGCATCCACATATCTTTCGAAATTGGATGTGGCTTTTTGATTGCCGGCACTAAAATCATCTTTTACTGTCTTATCCAGTGCGGCAAGTCTTTTGTTGACACCTTGTTGGGTGCTTTCGAATATTCCATTAATATGATTAGAAATTTTCTCCCGCTGGCTACTATCCTTCGAGCCCGTATCCTTTTGCTTATCGCCAACCTGATTCAATACGCCTGAGCGTTTCGCATGCATTGCAGCCAGCTTCTTCTCTGTGCCAGTTGCTGAATCCTTTTTGGCTGCATTTAAGGTCTTACTTTCATCCGTTCTGAATTTCTGTGGTGCCGCGGCAGCACTTTCTTTTACAGAATCATATTCAGTCATTGCCTTTGCAACCTGTGGCTCACCTGAATTGCGAAGCACCTCTTTAGGAACACCGATTGAATCAATCTGCTGATCAACTTGCTCCACATTCTTTTTGATGGGTTGAGAGACTTCACCCTCGCCTCTTGCCGGCGGCATCGCTTTAGCAGCATTTAATCCACCTGGTTGTTTTCCGATGGCATCACTTTTAAGAGTGGCTACAGGGCGAGTAGGCTCAGCATTGGGATTGGGAGGAACTTTACTTGCTGATTCAATGGCACCGCCAGAATTCGTTTTTTCAACATTCACCTGACGCGTAGCAGCCGCCGAAACAGAGTTCATTTTTTTGTCTTCAACAAAATCGTCTGCTTGCTCTGCGTTTTTGGGCATGATCTCAATGATCTTGTCCATCAGCATTTTTTTGAAGCCTTCTTCATTAAATGTCTTAGGCTTTTGCTCAGCCATTACACCCGCACGCTTAGTCTGTGCCTGACCCATTTTTTCGTTTGAAGCAAGAGGGGCAGCTGCTTGCGCATTTTGAGCGCTCTTTTTCGATTCAGTATGTGTCTTCTCAACTTTAGCAATATTCTGAGAGCGATTCTTCATTTGGTTAAATGCCGGATCGCTATCAGCGCTTTTTGGTGTTGATGATACACCTTCGGCTGGAACGAAAGGAGGGAAAGGAGCGATTTCAGGATTATTTACATTGGTAAAAACAAATCCGGCACTCAAACTGTCCAATGATGCGCCAGAGGCAGCAATAGAGCCTTCTTCACCCACTGCCACCGGAGCTTCAATGCCTGCAGTTGCCAAAGGATCAGCAACCTTCTCACCTTCAATAATCGGTACGTCTTTGTTCTCATTCACAGAAACAACAGCCTCCTGAACTCCAACTGCGGATTCAGTAGATGCATATTCAATTGGAGAATCATCCTTTAAAGAAATATTCTCTGCCGAAGTAATATTCCCATTGGAAGGAATATTCTCAGTGGCTGGAGTACTTTTAATGTAAGGCAACTGAGCAGGAGCCGGAGTCAAAGCCGGAGCTGTAACCTTATTTTGCGGCACCGCACTTATGTATGCGGTTTGCTGGGTTAATATGGGGTTGATCAATTGTGCAGGTCTTGGCCTGGTTGATCTTTGTTTTATCTTGAGAGATTCGTTTCGTGTGTTCATGAGGCCCAATCAATTGTTATAAGTTTATTTAACCAGGGTAGCATTGCCATGGACATACTCCATGGTGGTCCGCTGTAATTGAAGAGAATGTCAATGGCTTCTTGTTGAACTTTTAGGTACAAACCGCTATCAGTATAATTCAACAGACCTTCTCTTTGAAAAAAGTTTTCGCGCAAGGCTTCATGAGATGTGGAGCGCAAAGCAGTCCAATGTTCGATGACACTGTTCCATACATCCGCACAAGCATCGCGTTCTTTATTTGTAAGTATAATTCCTTGAGGCATCGCGTCTTCAGGTTGTAAGCCACAAAGGAGTTTATACAGTGTAGAATCCTCTTCCTGAAGATCGGTATCACCAGTGGCCAGATAATGGAGCATATAAATGGCACGCCATTGCTGCTCCACTCCGATAAAAGATTTGTTTTCGATCAGAGCGACATCTTTGAACATAGGCAGCAGAAAAGGATGGGCCAGAACAATCCCTGCATATTTGATATGAATATAATCGGCGTTGTCGTCATAACCAGATGAAAGATTTCCGGCCATGTCCACCCCTAACTTCTCCTCTTGTTCATTGAAACATTTCTTGAAAATTTTATCGAGTGCTTCGATTCGCGTCGCTTCATCGTTTTTTTCGAAATTTTGCAATTCTTCATGCCGCAACACATCATCTTCTTTGGGCAATTGTCCGAGCAATACCTTGGCTATTTTTAACTGTATTCTGGTATCTGTCAAACCAATCAAACGTTTTCTGACATTCTCCTGTCTGACAAGGTCCATAAGCTTCATTCCAAATCCGAATGAAAAAGTAGTTTCTGATAAATTCTTGTATAATTCTGCGGTAGCAGTATAGCGTCCATTTTGAGGTAGTCTGCCGTACTGAATAAAATACAATAAAATGGCTTCATCGCAATAACCCTGAGAAAAGTCTTTTGCGGTTTCTTCCTTAGGATTCTCATTGCTGAATTGTTGTAATTCACTTTCAAGACCGGTCATTGTTTCGTTGAGCTCTTTTATCAGACCATCCATTTCACCCTGAAATGCACTGAGTAATTCTTCAATATTTTTCAACTCAACATCTTCGGCTGCGGCATCAGGTGAATCAGCTTGCTCTTCCTTGTTCTTGCTAATCAGTTGATTAATATTTTCTTCAAAGTTATCGGATAGCCCGAACCAATCATCTGGTGTAAAATGAAACAGCAATGCTGTAATTATTTTTGCCTGAATGCCTGAATCTTTCAAGCCAAACAAACGGCTCTTTACATTGGTCTTCTCAAGAAGAGGTCTCAATTTTTCTCCAAACTTATCGGAAAGAGTCAAATCAGAAATTGCACTAAACAATTCTTTGACTGCTTTGTACCGACTATTCCAGGGCAAGCGGCCATATTCAAGAAAATACAGCAGGATTTCCTCATTGGAGTCTTCCGTTGAAGTTACTTCAGCTTCTCCAACGCGCAAATACTTTTCGATGATTCCTTCAATAACGCTTTCGAACTGGCTCCTTATTTTTTCCGGATCTTTGATCATTTCATTGAAGTCATTCTGAAAATAGCCCAATGATTCAGGATCGCCTTTAAATTCAACTACGCCAATGTCTATTTCGATCTTATCAATTTTTATGACCCGCTCATCACTGCTTAAACGATCGAAAATGGCATTCATGGCAGGGATGAGCATTCCGCTAAACAGAGCCGAAATAGCATTTTGGTGTTCTATACTGTTCTTTTGTTCATCGAGTGCAAGTATGAGTTTTGCACTTCGGATGATATGTTCTGCGGATGGGTTCATAAAGAGTTGAGAGATTTGTTTTTTGTAATAAATTCAATTTATTTGGCCACAAGAAGAATACACTTGAGTACAAAATAAATTTTAATCCTGAATACCAATATGGATTAGTATTCAGGATTGATAGTTAACCTTCTTGTTATATTAGATTCCATTTACAAATTGCGTCAAAAAAAACTTCAGTTAATTTTAGTTACCGCATGGACTAATTCTACATTTCAAATATTTATGCAGTAGCGGTGTCATCTTGAGGCAAGACATCTGGAGATGAAATAGATCCTTTAACTTGCGTGGTTTGCAAGTTATAGTAGTCGTCTTTATTATAATTAGAGCCACTTAAAACGCAACCTGCAGCCGGGTAAAATTTCACAACCGTTTGAACACCATTTGACTTATCAGTACCGGTCATATTGTCAAAATATACATATGGTATATAAACCAAGTCAAATCCTTCTCTTGGAGTGCTCAATTTGGCATGAACCACAAATTCGAATTTCTGATTTTGTATTCGTTTAATAAGCAACTTATTATTAACACTTCTTGAAAATAACAGCCCCGTTGGAAATGCAGCATTCACAGCGCTGCAGCATTCTTCAATAACTCGTTCAAGTGTCCAGGTTGGATTAAACATAACTGTAATTACTTTAGGAGACCCAGCTACAACTTGGTCTTGAATTGTATATCGAGTTATGGTAAGTTCAATTCCATTAACAACTAACAGTTTTTTCCTTACATCTTCAATACTAACAACACCAAAGATTTCATATTCGCATTGCACATAGCTCACCGGGCCTCCACCTGTAACCACTTTTGGAGCGCTCTCACAACATGCGTAATCAAGTGCAAAATCGGCTACAACAGTGCGTGACACTTCAGGTTCTGGTCTATCTGCTATCAATTCATTAAATGAATTGATCGTAAATGTAATAAATGGTTCGTATGCAGTTGTCTTAATATAAGTAGTTTTGCCTTGAAAAGGTTGTACCGTTGATTGAGCCATTCGTGCAGCACTCAAGGTGCCATCATCAATAGTTTCTACGCTGGAATCCAAATTCGCGAAGCCAGCGTTAGCTCCATCAAGAATATTAAACAAGTCTTTCCAAGTTGTTCCAGGTATCTTAGCCTGTCCTCGCAGAATTTCTAAAGTACGGATAAACAGCGCCTGCCAATTAGCCTTGTCGTAATTGTATTTATCTTGAGTCAATTCAATCACTCCCAAGACACTACTAATTTCCTCACTAGTTAATTCATCAGAGGCATAACCATATTCTTCGAAAAGCACGACAAAAGTTCCCCCCTTTGGCACACCAGCCATTGGCTCAATACCAGGATCGGAAGTCAACACGTCTTTAAAAAGTTCAATTGGATAACCGAGGACTTGAGTAGAACTCAATCTTTCATTGAGATTGGCAACCCGGATTTTAAAATCCAGACCATAATCCTTTCTCTTTTTAACCAACTGAGTTATTACGTATTCAACATCCCTTCCTATATGCCCTTCAAATCTGTATAGATTTTGATCTGTCAAACGAGCCCTGAGTGGATTAGAGGAACCCGTCAAAGAGGTTTCCGCTCCGATTGTTTGATATGAATCCAAATTTTGAAATTCATCTTTACGGGTTTTTCTGTAGGACCACAACCTGAAAAGAAGAGAGCGAGAATCGTTATAAGTCTTGAGTGCATTAAAATAATAAGGAATAGCATTCCTTGAAGAAAGAGGGTAAGCCTTAGTTTTACTCGGAAGATATTTCAATGTAACTAATGAAAGGTCAGGGTTGAACTTCCTGAGCATTTCAAACATTCTATAGTGCAAAGTCCAGATTTCTTCGCGAAGTTCAGTTTGCTTTTGAAGATGCGGAGCAGGAATAAAATCAGTCCTGTACTTTTCACTTAAATGTATGTCAGACAAAGGGAAATATCCGCCACCAGTCATAATATGCGTCTCCCTTGCGCCATACTTTGAATCGTCAGGCATTGACATATCATCGCCAATTTTAGCCAAAATCCCGAGCATGAGATGTCTTGGAAAAGCATTTTCGGCCGGATAACACACGGCATCATACTCCAAAACTTTTTCTCTGAACTCATTGAAAGCATCTACCAGGTGGGCAGCGAAATCGTAGTAATACTGTATGTTGAATTCACTGGTATTATCAACCAGGCTAATCACATTATTGATATTATCTCTAAATTCATCCCACATGCAATTCGTATAGATATGGTTAAGTATTAATGGATACTTAAATCTGGATTCATCAATTTTCGATCTCACATTATTCATAGCACCTATCACCGCAACCCTATACACATCCGCCAATTGGGCGAAATTAACAGGAATATTCGCTGGAAATAAAAGTCTCTCAATAAATGGTGGCGCAATAAAGTCACTAGATGTTGCCACAGTGCCACCACTATTAGACGCCATTTTGCCTGTTTCCATAGCAATCTGAGTAACGCTTTTACGGTTCTTTTGTATATCAAGCATTGCATCTGCCACAGTCTTTTCTACCAATAAAAATCGCAAATCGAATTCGAGTGTTGCACCCGAGTCGTCACAATTATCACCTGTACAATTTTTGAGTGATTTTATGTCTGCATTCAAATATGCAACGAGGACTTTAGTGGACCAATCATTAGCACTTAAAGAGCTAAGTGGCGTCGCCCCAACAGTGTCTGTAGTGAGCTCATAAACCCCTGTGGCCACAGTATTGATGGGCCCTAAAATAAATTCATAAACCTTTGAAAGCTCCACATAATCCTGATCATAACCTTTCCGTAATGTATCAAACTCAGCTCCACTCTTTTTAAAATCCTTTTCGAGTGACGAAAGTTCACGGTCAGTAGAATAGACTTTATAATGAGTATACTCAAGAGGTTTGCTGTAAATTAGATAGCCCATTGAAGTGATACCTACACCCTCAGATATTACAAGTTTGTTGCTCACAAGCTCTGTGAGAAATCCTGCTACAATTCCAATTCCAATGGTTTTGTTTCTTGTAAGTCTGGATTGAGATTCGAGGTAGTTAACCAGGTTGTTCAGGTGGTCGTGTCTCAGCACTTGGTTACCTGCGAAGACGGGGAAATTCTGAATTGTTGTCATTTTGTTTTTAATTTTTTGAAGATGCCTTTAATGATTGATTAAAATGAACCGAGACTGGTTTGACCGAGAGTAATAGGAGCATCTGAACCTCCTTCTTCACAGTCGTGTAGTTTAGCATCGGGATAAACATTCCTTAAGCTTTCGAAATTCACTAGAAATGCTTTAAGTTTATTATGGTAATCAACAAGATCAATAATCGGTGCCGACCGGCTGATTAAAAAATTTCTGTAGGTAGATTCGAAATTGATCATTTGTTCATTGCTGATCCAACATATTTTAGGAAGTATATGAGATGGTAATTCTTCATGAATGACCTTTTCAAAATGATCCCTGAATAGTGTATTGTCGAATCTGCCAGTCCAAAAGGGAAGTACAATAGAAACTCTGAAAGAATAAGGATCCTGACAGCCGCATTGCTGGTCAGTCTCGATGCACATTCTCATGAGGTGTTCATCTGCAACCGGGCCCAAAGGGCGCAGCAGGCTATGTTCCACCAATATCATCCCTTCGTTTGCTTCTGAATCGCATGTCTCAAGAGTTACTGTAGTATCATACTTTGTGATTATGGTCTTCAGCATTCTATTATAGCGTTGTTCAGGAGTTTCCATGTTATTCAATGGTAGTGGTAATGGAAAAGTAAATACCTTAGGAACATCCTTACCCATAGGAATGGTTAATGTAGCGGCCGTTTTTGCACTGTTAATAGAATAATTCGAACCACTTCGCAAAGCCATAGCCACCAAAGTTCTTGTTTCCTCTTCTACACCAGCGCTAACTGTTTCATCAGATTTAAAACCTCCATTGACCAACCCGATTGCTTTTCCACCACCACTTGTTACCAGAGATACCACTTCGGTAGATTGAATAACCTTATAGCACCCAAGCAGTCTGCGTCGAAGATTTTGAATTCCAAGAAACAAACCGGTGCGCTTCTCGACACCAGAAATGTTCATCTTAACAGTTGCAAATCCAACTGCGGCTTCAGCCGGATTTTCATAAATCATTTGTGGCAAAATCGGTCTGTAGTTAAATCCAAGTCCACGGCCACGACTCATCACAGGGTAATTTTCCAAATACTTTGCCTTGTCTACAATGAGGTCCTTTCCTGTTGATACTGCATCGCCATTAAAGCTATATAACATAAGCGCATAATCAGAAAAATTTTCAGAAAAGCGCGCAAGCAAATGATCCAGAAACCTGTTTCTTCTATCAAGAAAACGCAAATCTGATTCGTACAATTGATTCCGTACTTCATTTGTAGCGAGCAATGGAGTTCCTGTTGGCTCAATTGTCAGTGCGTACATTTCCTTTTCAAAGCTGGCGGCTTCCAAAGGTGCAATAGCTGCATCGCCCAGAAATTGAGTGTAATAAGAACGCAAAAGATCATCCTTGGGGGAGAGCAACCACTTGGCGTTTTTAAGTTGCACCAGGTAATCTGCCAGTACTTGTTCAAAGAGCATCAAATATGCTTTAAGATTTTTTACTTTCGCTCTTTGTTCCTGATCAACATGTGAATCAACTCCTGTAGGGCCAGTTCCGTATATAGCAGGCAAATCGTGTTGAATTGGATAATGCCGGTCAAGATCTCTATACCTGCCAGAAACAATTTCGAGTACCTGATTGTAGGGCACGTAAGCATTCTTTGCATCTTGCGCACGAAGAAAACTCAATGTATCCTTAAACTCACTTTTCTTTGCTTTGTATGGAATTTCGTTTTTATAGAAGATAATTTTCGCACGGTCGAGGTTCAGCACAGGAAGTTTTCCTGTGGGTATTTCAAGTACCCACTTCTGTTCTGTGCCAATGGCTTTGTCGCCCTGATCCAAATTCCTCAACACTACATTCTTCACTGTAATGACTTCTTCAAAATCCATAACCAGATTGATAATATCCGAAACATAAACGTGGCTTCTCAAATCAGCGGCATCGATTTCTTCTGTTTTAGTAAATCCAGGTTTATTGAATACGGTTCCAAGTGTGTTCGGAGGAACGTTTGCATCCGCGCGGAAAGCATAGTCAACATAAGGTCCATTGAATATTTCATCCGCCTCAATCCCCTCTTCCAGCAACTCCTTCAGCGAATAATTGTGAATGGGTGGATTCAAATACTTTTCAATTGCCAGGGTAATTTTGGCCTGCAACAACTCAATATCTGCTTCAGTTTTTGTTTCTACATCCATACAAAAAGCGATAGGTTGAGTTTCGATCACATCGACATTTACAAAATCTTCACAAAGATTTCTATTGGCCATTAAAACGGCTTTCACCTTTTTAAGAACGTCATTAATAAGGCCTTGCTTTTTCCAGAATGCATTACTAATTTCGGGCATAGAAGCGTTAAGAAAAGCATCTGTTATCTCTATAGAATTCGTAGCTCCATTCGGTTTGTTATTGACAATATACACTTTGGCATTGCACGTATTAGTCGAATAAGCATTACCATTTAATGTAACTTTCAACCTCCACCATCCCGATGTATCTCCAGGCGCAATAGTTTCAACAGACCCTAGCACAGTAGTTAATGGCACCGGAAACCCGGGCACCGGGTTATCAAGAATATAAAGTATTTCTACTCCTTTCAAATTGCCCTTAGTGATTCGATACCTCAATGATCTTTCATTAAGCGATCCAAGAACAGGATCTATTTCTAATGCAATTCTTGCATCATATAAGCCATGAATTTTCAATTCGTCATATTCACCGCTTGCAGCAAGCTTTTGATTTTGCCAGTAAGTTGCCCAGGCACCAGTAGTGGAAGTCGCCTGAAGGGCTGTGCCCAATGAGCTTTTAAAGGCCGTCAAATCGCTTACTACTCCGATATAATGAATGATTACATCAACGGTAATGGGTGCAACTCCCGGTGGAGAATTAAGCGTAATTTTTGTGCTGTATAACTTAGAGACTCCAACTCTCATGACATCACCAACAATACCGCCGTATGTAAATCCATCATAGAGGTTAGCACTCAAAGATTCCACTCCCGGAATTTCTAAACTGAATATAGCATTTGTAATCGTTCCCTTTAACGCATTGGTAAAAAACTTGCCGTCTTGACAGTCTCTATAAATTTTCACCTCTTGTCCTCCACAACGGGGATAAAGCCATGCGTTCTGAAGTTCATCAATTTTAAGCAGGAGTTTTCTATAATCTGTCACCGTAACAGGTGCAGTTGTCAGCGCATCATGGGCTTCGAACATTCCCAGTATTTCAAGTTCACTGCGCTTCTCATTTTGATAAATTATTTTTTCATCAGGTGAAAACGCAACTAGATCCTTTATGTCATGGTTGGTTCTGTATGCCAGATCTGTAATGGCATAACAGAGCAACTCCATGATCGTGATACCTGGGTCATGCGCATTGTGGTCTGTCCAGACTTTACCGGACAATTCGCGTATGTACTGAAAGCCCAATTCGCGAAGAAAGGCATAATTCTCCGCCGAAGTCATCTCGGGCTGACGGGGAATCGATATGGGATTACTATTATTGGTCATTTTTTCGTTTGAGTTATTTTATTCTTCGCATTAGCATTCTACACACTGACAGTTATCTTGTGTAGAAGTAAGGTTGTTATTATTAGCAAGAGTTTTAATCTTGTGATTTCTATGCGAAACCAGAATTGATCTTGCCGTAGAAGCTTCTACTACTTCAAGATCAATCACCGCAGGATTCGGAACAGTAATATCCTTGATGTGATACATTCGAACTTCAGTAATGTAATTTACATATGGACGTTCATCAATGAAATTGATCAGGTCTGCCTTATGCCACTTACCTCCAAAACTTACATCTCTACCATCGCCAAAAGCCCAGGGTGATAAGTGCCTGATAATGTCATCGTTCAGCATTTTTTCATAGAAAATGATATCGGCTATATTATCATTGAAGCTAACAAAGCATTCGATTCGCACTTCTTCCAGATTAGGCTGTTCAACATGCAAACAAACAAATGGAGAAATTCGTTTTTCAAGGAATTTAAGAATTTCAATTCTAGTTTTTTTGTCTGTATAAGGGCGCAATGGATCTTTGAAAATACTCTGTAACCTTGGAATGGGAACAATTGTAACATGTCCTGGTTTGGACGTATTATCCAGCGATGTATGATTGATGCATTTCACCATATACACTTTTGGGAATGCCTGTAAGATTAAGTGTTCGTAATCCCAAAGCGTAATGGCTCTATCCTTGTGTCTTAAGCGTTCTGCAACTCTCACATAAAATTCGTTTGGAAATTCTTCCTGCGCGCCATCAAATGACGCATACTTCTGCAAAATGGTTTTAATTGCGCCATTAGATATTTCTGCTTTCGAAATACTTCCAGCTTCCAACTGGCCATTTAAGAACTGTGGATCATTTTCCTGATCAACAAATTCTACAGTTGCGGCCTGTGCATCAATGCTGATTATATCATTAATTGCGTCAGTAAATTCCTTGATAGACATTTTAATCCAATGCAAACCATCAGGCATAATACGATGTGCTGAATTCGCTTTTGGAGGAAGCACAAAACCAATAATCTCTGAACCTGCTAATTCATCCGTTTTATCATCTACCTCCATAGTATTTTCCCACTGATCGCCAGATAAATATGACCACTCAATATCAGCTTTCCCTGCAAGAGGGCTGGCAGTTCCTGTTCTCACCTGAAACAATGTAGTTAAATTCGTTGGAGGAACAAGATTGCTAATACCAATATACAATTCACCTCGGTTAGTATAGACTGGGACAACGCGATCTGGATCTTGAACGAACCTGATACCAAATGGATGAAGTTCGAAAAATGCCGTCGGTGTAGCCAATTCAGTATGGTACTCAACCGTTATGGTCACAACTTTCGCTGAATAGGGCTTTTTCGGAAGTATTTTCTTTTCTGTACAAGCTGGATTAGCTTCGCAAATTACATAATCAGCATAATCATTCGGATACCGTTCATGAGAAAAGTTGTCATCGCATATTACCTTTATAAATCCATTTCTGGTAGTTGGTGTTAAAAGATCGTTCTCAATTTTTTGCTCAGCCAGGAAGGATATTATTGCAACGTCAGTGCTTAAATCAATTACCTTGGTGTTCTGCCCTGCCTCAAATAAAGTCTGGTCATTGGTTGTGCCGTCCTTCCATAATCCATTTTCAAGATATTTAACCTTCAGCGTAAAGTCATTTATTCCCTTTGCGGTTGGATTAAAATAGCCCGAGGTTGTCCATTCTTCCTGCCATTCCACATTCAATTTAAACTGAGCCAGATTCTTACTAAAAAATTCATTACTTCCCATTGTAAAATTCGGAAGATTGTCTGGAGTTGATCCAAAGAGAAAATAAGGCTTTGATGCATCTGCATATCCATCGCTATTCAAAATTGTGTAATCTTTTGCACCAGTTACTTTAACATCCAAACGCAATTCACCAGTATTAAAGCTGCTCCATCCATCGTAGTTACTTTTGATCATAACTTTAATTACAGGACTTGATGTTCGGAAATCATCCTTGTGCAATTTATTTATGTGTACTTTAGGGTCAAATTGCACTACCGCAGGTTTATCCGGTGGAATTTCAACAGTAATACAACTACCTGCAGAGAAATTTTCATTTGGACCTGGATAAATACCTATATCAACACTTGACATATTGGAATTGATAAATGATCTATTTTCCATTGGTGACAATGATCTATTAAGGCCCCCGGTATTTGGCATCCTGTCATATTGCTGTTGCTGGAATTGAACCTGAGAAGATATCTGATCTAAATCGTAATCAATAGATTCCCATCCTTTTTCAGAAGTATAATATACTACAAAATTCTCTGCCCCTCTTAATGCTTGGGGAATGACGTTGTCAAAAATAATTCGAATCGTTCGGGTACCTTCTTTAAGAAATAAATTGTTATCTGCAATAGCGAATCCTAAGCGAGCAGCAGGCGGTACAAGTGTAGAAGTCCCTTTATAAAAAGCGCTCCAGTATGGATATTCATCAGTAAGTGGCAAATCGATTCCATTCGCACTATTTGTTTTTACAGCGGCTACCGGAAATTTACCTGGCTCGTGATAAAATGATTTAAGTTCGACAATTTTGGCTTGAGTAAGAACAAAATCCTCTTTCAATTCATAAGACAATGTTTTGTTTAATTTATCCTTTCCTGCTTTATATCGCATACCCGCTTCCAGCAGAGTCTTAGGCGCATCTTTCGCTGCTTCGAATAAGAGATGAACTTTGTTGGCCTTTGCCTTCCTGGGTTTCTCTTGCAATACTTCTTTGTAATAGTATTCGAGATGCCGTTGGGCATACTTGTTTAATTCCTCTTGCCCGTAACCGTATAATCGAATAAACACGAGCCAAAGACCAAAATGAGCAGGGTGTTCCGGATAGTTTGTAAGACTATTCTGAAGGTCTGTTCTAAATAATCTTGCAGCACCTGCCATTGCCCTATAAATACTTTCTAAAGCATTGCTTAATAAATTATAATTCAATGCGTCATAGACCTTTCCAGCCACACCACTTCCGTCTAAAAAAGGCGTGTAATCGCCCGGAATAAAAGTTAGATTGTTATAATAACTATTCAAATTTTCGTTGAGTCCAGGCACAAAATACCCTGCCGATGCATATCCAGATCCATTGTTAATAACATCCTTAATCATATCCGTCAATTCTATTGACAACAAAGGATCCGAAAAATCAGCCAAAGTCAAAGGATCACTTGTAAAAATGAACTTCGGATCTGTAATAATAGGGGAAGCAGCCTTATAATAATTCATCAAAGTCTTAAGGTGCGGGACTATTTCTCTTTCAAATAATCGGGCAAGCGGCATCTGAAGGTCCGATCGTTCAATAAGAGCCGCATAAGTATCCGACAATTTTTGAACCAATTTAAGGGGTAAATGAAACAACAGTTTCAAATGGACGCCTATCGCTGTTGTATTTGCAGCGGTGATGTTACCAGCCGCAATGCGTTCAAAAATATGCGTTCGTATGCTTTGGTAGACTTGCTGATATTCATTTAAATCGAATGCAACAACACCTGCCAAAGTAGCACTGATGTCGTTCTGCCAGAATTCCTGCCAATTTCCATCAACAGTATTCTGTTCATTGTAGTATTTTATGTATTTACTGTATTTCTGTGCAAAAAGAATAAAATCAGATATTGTTCTTTCGTCAATCAGTACCTTCTTTGGGTCTAATAAATTTTTGTATCGATCGTCCTGCGATGTGCCGCTTCGCACTAAATAGTTGTTGTTTGTCATTTCTGTCCGTTTTTATTGTTGTGCGTTAGCTTCCTTCAGGTAATAAGGAAATACATAATTGAAGCGTGAATTTTCATTTCTTAGCTTATACGTAATATGAATATCCAATCGCCCTGATCCATCGTTCAGATCGAATTCAATTTCTTCCAGATCCACTCTGGCTTCGTACAATGTAATTGAGTTTCTTATATTTTCTTCGATTAGAGCGAGCGTTGGCGTGTTCAAATCATCGAAAATATATTTGGAGACACCGCAGCCAAAGTTGGCATTCATAACACGCTCACCAAAATTTGTTGTGATGATAATGTAGAGACTTTCATTGATGTCTTGCACACCCTGACTCATTTCCAGTTGGGCGTTCTTTTTTGTGAAGTTGGGTGGAAAACTCCACCCGATTCCATGATGCGGTTGTATATCGTTGAGATTCATATTGATTGCTTTACTTTTAATTTATCATCCAATTAGTACAGTAGGACATCCTGCAGCGATGGTTCCACCGTGCGCGGTAGAATCGCCTTGCCTTGCGGCTGGTTTTCCTCCTATCATCACTGTAGCAGAACCTTTCACAATAGAATCGGGAGGTCCGGCACAGGTACACATATCGCCCATTGTTGCGGCGGGTTGTCCTCCGATAAGCACCATAGGTTGACCAGGAGGAAGAATCGGTCCGCCCACATGTGGGCTGCCGTTGGGATTGGCCATCGGACATGTGTGCATGTCGCTGGCTCTGGCTGCTGGTGGCATATTAATTTATTTTTACAGGGTTACCTTTTATTGTTGTCATTCCACTTCCATTGAGTTCTGTAGTGGTACCTTTTGCTTTGAAACCGGTCTGAGCAGTTAGCTCAATATTCATTCCTTCCATCTTAATATCGCCTTGTGCTGATACTTTGAAATCTTTCGAAGAAGTAAATTCGATTCCATTATTATCCATCACTACTTCGTTTGAATTGGCATCGACAATAGAAATCTTCTTGTCCTGATCAGAGATGGTAATGATCACTCCCGCGGGAGTTTTAACTTCAATAATATCATTCTCTGTATCGAAGATCAAGTGAAGATCTGTTTTTACAACCCAACCTTTTTTGTTGTTCTGTTCGTTCGCTGCCAGCAATTCACTTCCCGGGCGAGTCTTGCTGTACATCGAACCTAAAACAACTCCCTGGTTGGCGTCATTATTCAAAAAGCCAACAATTACTTCGTCACCCACATCAGGCCTGATAGCCATTCCTTTGCTTTCGCTTGCATCCGGCGAGACCCATCTCATCCACACACCCTCAGCGCCTTCATCAATCAGAGGCAGATTGACCAAAATTCGTTCACGGCCTTCTTCGTCATCATGAATTTGTTTTACAATTCCGGATTGCAATCCGCGAATGGATGCGGCATTTATCTGATCAGCAGCGGCTTCTCTTTTGAATTTTTCGAAGTGCCATTCAGGGTCTGTTCCTACCTGTACATGCGTGTACCAAACATTGTTGCGCAACTCATGCGATACTCCTGTGATCATTGTAGTTCCACTGAATCGATCTCCCAATCCTTTCAGTTGAACTGTGCCACCGGGAACCGCTTTGGCGTTACCTTCAATGGTAATGGTTCCTCTCATCTTAGACAATTCGCAATGCATCTTTCTGGCAGAAGCCCACGACTTTAATTGTTCATTGTCGATTTTCCCTCCGTGGCGGAGTATCATTTCTTTGTCAGCAATACCAGCCAGATCATCCATACTCATAGAGCCTGGATCAGGATTTCTTGCTGAGCCCGCTTCTTCTTCGAGTATTTCTAACGATTCGTCATCCCAACTGTTGGCTTTATACTCAGAGTAAATAGATTCAGAAGACAGATCCAACTGCATGTCAATAATATCCTTGCCATAAGTAATTTTGAGATCGCCCATACCCATGCTTTTGGGTTTGGCAGCTTCGATGGTACCATCGCTCACTCTGATGTAATAGCCCGCTTGTTCGGCGCGGCTCAGAAGAAAGTCCCAGTCACTCATGTTGTGCTGAACCACAGAAGCATATTTAGTTGCCATGCCACCTCCTGAAAGAGCTGATACTTCCGCCTTAATTCCAGAATACCTTCCAACGACTTCATCGAAAATGTCGTTGTCAGTCACTTTGTAATAATAGGAAGAAAAATTTCCCATGGTCATCTTGTAGCAAACATCCTTACAAACCAATTGCAGGCTAGTACTTCCAGCTCTGGATATGCTGATACTTTGAGAAGTTACCACACCTTTAAAGACAGTGGCCTCCAGGCTCTCATATCCGACTGAAACTTCTACTTTCTTTCCCGGAGCGATAGAATCCATTGCGCTTTTTTCGAAATCTTGTTTGGCTACATCCCCATCAGAAATAGTAATGTACGCCAAAGGAATTCTATTGATAACATATTCAACTTGAAAATTGATAATGCCTTCTACAGCCTTCCCTCCTACTTTTATTTTGAAAGTTGTGGGATTTGTTGAGCCTCCTGCACTGAATGCGGATGCTACTGAATCAAATAATGACATAGTGTTCTTATGCTAAGGGGTATAATTCTAAATTTTGTCCTGGAGTAAGACTGCGCACGTTGTCCAGGCCATTTGTTCGTGCCACCTCCATGTAGTACTTTTCTTCCTTGTAAGTTTCGTAACTCAATTGGGAAAGGTTTTCATCAGCCAGCACTGTATGATGGTGTGTAACATCAGGCGACAATAGATTCAATAACATCTCTCTGCCACCCTTCGAAACAGATTCCTTCCATTCTGTAGAAATGACAGCGCGTAAAGGCATTCCTTCGGGACTAAACAATTTATAATTGATAGTATATTTATTGAGTACCGCCTTTAAGACACGAGGTCCCCAACTGATGAGAAAATAGTTGGGCATGTGCAAATTCCCGATCACTCCCATCGAAAGTTCGAAAGCCTTAATAAGCGCCTGTACAGGAAGCTTCGGACCACTGGCGCCAGTTCCATCAAGAAAAATATCAAAGGAAAATTCTCTCTCTTTTACCTTATGAAATTTGTTTTCACTTCCATTAGAGCCTGCAACTGGTTCAGCGGCATGTTCTATTTCATTCGAAATAGTGAACGTCTCAGGGTTAAAGGGAACTATAAATGGAGGGCCACTTGGAATTGGCTTTTTGAGATCCATTAATGGAATAATACTGAGTTTTACTAAAAGGCTCATATTAGCGATTTTTTTGTCGGTTAAATGCACGCATAGCGTGCTCTACACATTCTTCGATGAGCAATGCTCGTTCTTGTGCTGACAGGCCGCCGCCAGTGGCGGAAGTAGTGTCTTTCGACCTACTTACCACCTCGGCACGGACTATGAGCTCTCTTATTTCGATAGCCATTAGTTTTGAATTTTAAAATATTGATAACTCAATTCCAGACTTTCAACCACCAGAGCGCTTGTTTCTGCGTTCAAGTCAGACACACTCCATTTGCGCGGCCATGCTTTGTGAAAAACATAAGTTTGCAAAGGTTCGTGTGCATCGTTCAATAGTTTTACATAGACGGTTACAGGTTCGATGTCAAGATCGTTGATTGCTTTGTGGCACCATTTCCTTAGTGCTGTGTCCATCATCAATCCTCTTTTTAAAACGAGGTCTGGATAATTTGCACGCACGGGGAATTTGTGTACGAATCGATTTTCACCACCTTCTTTGTAGGGTTCCACCTCAAGCTCGCGGCTGATACCACTCACCTCCTGAAACCTGACATCGCTATCAGTTACTCCGCCCAGGGCGAATTCCACTTTGAAGTGGAATCCAACCGGTGGATTTTGCGTTGCCATGATTAATCATTTACAATAACGATTCCTTCATGCATCAACACAAGTGTTTCAATAGCAATCTCGTTAGCATCAGCTTTCATATCAGTTGATGTAATCTTTGTTGGAAAAGCTTGTTTCAACTGCCATGTTACAATTGGCTCATGCGCTTCGTTCAACAAGCTGATAGTAACATCACGCTTCTCGATAGAATTGAGGTTTACAGTATTCATCCAGGTATAGTATTCATTGTCGCTCTGGAATAAACCGCGCTTCAATGTAACCGGGGAGAATTTCTGTAATCCAGGCATTGCTTGTTTGTGATACTCCGGGCTAGCGCCATCACGGAATTGAATTGTTTCAATTTCCCACTCAAGTCCTGTTACTTCGGTAAAACCAATACGTGTACCTGCCCAATCAACTTGAAAGTGAAATTTGGATAATGGATATGTTGCCATAACTTTTATAATTTAAATGATTTTGTTTTAAAAAAATGATTGATTTGTTTTTTTGAATATTAACTTTCCTGTAATTTTTGAGAAACTCGAATTACAATTACTTCAGCCGGACGAGGTGGAACCAAAATGATTTCTACCGTCATTATACCCATTGCGATTTCTTCTGCTGACATCGTAGAGTTCAGGCCGATATTGACTTCAAAGGCATCTTCTGCCTTTGCACCTGCAAGACCACCTTGTCTCCAGATCAGAGTAAGGAAATTCTCAACCATTGCTTTTACTTTGGTCCAAGTATTGGCTGTATTGGGTTCGAATACGAAACTTTCCATTGCTTTCTTGACAGACTCTTCAATGAAAATTACATTGCGGCGAACGTTTACAAACCTCCAGTTCAGGTTATTTGCGTCAAGGGTTCTTGCGCCCCATACCATTGTACCCCTACCTGTAAAGCTTCTGATGGCGTTTACTGATTTCCCGGTTGAATCCTCATTCAGGCTGTCGTTCAAATCGTTGCTGATGGCAATAGCTGGCGCAATTACCCGAGTCATTCCAACATTTGCAGGAGCCTTCCAAACACCGCGCGTCTTATCTGTAGCGGCGTAAATTCCGGCAACTCCTCCTGAAGGTGGCAAAGTAAGATACAACGAAGAAACGAAATTCTTTACTGCTTTGTAAATTGAATTGTACTTCTTGTTAATCGGTATGGCTGGTGTGCCAACGCTATCAGCAAGTGTCTTTCCATTCAGAGAATCTACTGGTGCAACTATAACGCCTTGCGAATCTCTAATTTCGTAAACTCCAATTGCAATATCAGCATCATTTGCAACAAAACCCAAAGATGATTTAACATAAGGAAAATATGCCGCGCCATATGTCAACTCATTGCTCGATGAACCCACTCCAGTTCTGAAGTGCTTATCTACATCTGCATTGTTTTGAACCAAGTCAGTTCCTGCATAAGCCGCCGGAGTGCCAATATAATAGTCCCAAAGAACAGGAGCCGATCTAGGCACATCCATGATAGTGAATCGATCTTTCATTTTAGCACAATGAGCCAAAGCCGCATTGTAAATGTCCTTTGTCTCAACTGAATCAGTTCCCTTAAAAGCCACGGCATCCGGAATTAAAATAAGCGTAGGCTCATCGAACTCTTCAAGTATTTCGAACACTGATTTAAAAATCTTAGTTGCAGTAGTCAATCCATTAATAGTTCCACCCAAAAAGTGTTTTATATTGATGGCTCCATATTTTTGTTCGTTGGTTGTAGCAGTGCCGGTAAAAAGAGCCTCTACATCATTTCCTGCAGAAAAAATATAACAAGGGCCGCCGCCATTCGAAAAATAAAGTTGGACTGAATAATAGAGATATAGTGCGGGGTTAACTTTTCCACTTTCAGCATTACTAACTACTAAGCTCACAGTTCTACCAGAAGAATTGCGTCTTTCATTCACATTAAGCTTTAGTTTAGTAGGTGCACACTGACCAAACTTAGCCAGATACTCCGACCACGAAGCTATTCTTGTGGCCGTGCGATGCAATGCAGATCCGGAAGGCGCACCTGTATATCCGATAAAGACCGGAACGGCGGTATTCACAGCGGCAACCGCCGAAGGAAGAGAATTGATCTCTTCAATATACACACCGGGTGTTTTATATTGTACCATTTTTTAATTAATTGTTTTATTGATTTTATTGAATTGAAGAATTGAATTGGATATCGTTTATTGCAGGTGCTTTTGAAGCATTCTCTGTTTTTTCTACCACCATCATTCTTACTTTATAAAGGAAACTGGGAATGTATTTACCGCCGTTCAGCGACCATATCTGATTGAGCTTATCAAAATCCAGATTGTGCCATTCAAAAACCAGCTTTTCCACTCTGGTAGGCCACGGGAGCGTATTTTGCATGTGCAAATTGAACGCATCCAGGTAGGGCTTGCTTTGAAAAAACTCCATGGCGTAATTCAATACGGTCAATTGTTTTTCGTAGTCCTTGTAATTCGAAACGACCATCATATACGCATTGATAAAAACGGGAGGTTCCTTTAGTTCAATATTGCTTCCACTTTTTCGATGGGCAGGCTGATTGCGCAAAGCATTTTCCATTTCGAAATGAATAAACGAAAGTGCTAATAAAGACTCACCTTCATCCAGCTCGTTTAATCGCTTAATTTTCACATTATCCGGGCCAAAAGAATTGTCCGATTCGAATATGCTAATGCCGAGCTCAGCGGCAATGACCTTGATGACTTGATCAAACATGATACTTAATGGGTTATAAATATTATTCGTTCAAAGAATTAGCTCACCTGAAGTTTCTGAGAAACGCGCAGTACAATTACTTCAGCAGGACGTGGTGGAACCAGAGTTACTTCAAGAATCATAATCCCCATGGCAATATCTTCAGGAGACATTGTCGAATTCAGACCGATGTTGACTTGAAAGGCATCCTCTGCCTTTGCTCCCGCTAAACCACCTTGGCGCCAAACAAGGGTAAGGAAATTTTCTACCATGGCTTTGGCCTTTACCCAGGTATTGGCTGTATTGGGTTCGAACACCATACTTTGAAGCGCCTTTTGAATCGACTCTTCGATCCAGGTAACTTCTCTTCTAACACTTACAAAACGCCAGTTGAGATCGTTGGCATTTAGGGTGCGGGCACCCCACACGAGATTGCCTCTTCCGGTAAATTTGCGAATAGCGTTCACAGCTTTGCCACCATCAGGAGAATTCAAATTATCGTTAAAATCTTGTGTTATATTCACCATCGGTTTTTGAACCATTGTCAATCCGACATTTGCAGGGGCTTTCCAAACACCTCTTGTTCTGTCGGTGATAGCATAAACTCCGGCAATAGATGAAGATGGAGGTATTACTACAAAAGTTTTGAGGAGTCTTTCCTTAACGACAGAATAAATAAAGTTCTTATCTTTTTTGATGCCATTAGAACCTAAATTTTTAGCGACAGCATCTGTTGTTGTTGCAGGTGTCGCAGCAGTCACCACTCCACTTACCGTTTCATAATTCGAAATTACTATACTCTTGATTTTTACCGCATTTGATCCGTCTTCGCTATAGGCGTAACGCAAAGATGACAATAAATATGGGAAATAGGCCGCACCATACATGCTTTGTTCAGGAGTAGTTCCAACAGAACTTCTAAAACCAGAATCAACTCCTGTCTGGTCAAATACGCCATTGGGAACAGCATTCATCACATCAAGAATGGCAAAGCGGTCTTGCATCAACTGGCAGTGCTCCAACATTTGATTCTGAATTCCAGAAGCCGTGGCAACATCTTCTAAGGCCAAATCAGTGCAAACAATCAGAGTTGGTTCGTCAAGTGTTTTCAAAGTTGCAAAGGCCGCAACATAATCCACAGACGCTGCATCCACATTACCCAATGACAGAACATAACAGGGTCCTCCACCATTAGCAAAATACATTTGCATTGAATAGTACATCAATGACTTCATTTTATTCACCCCAGTTAGTGCAGGCTCTTTTGATGGAATAATCTTTAAGTTTCTTACTCTCTTTCCATCAATAAGATCATAAGTTACATCATATTCAAATGTCTCTTGTGGGACGTCGAATATTGCTGTATACTCAAGAAGAGAAGTTACTCTATATGGCTTTCCTGTAACACTTGATGTTTTGTGTACATTCTTACCAATAAAAACAGGTATAGCAGTTGATACCGGTGCTATGGCCGGTGGCAGTGAATTGATCTCTTCGATATACACGCCAGGAGTTTTGTAACTTGACATAAATTTTTGTTTTTTAAATTAGACTAATAAAATAGTTTCTCAGATCAAAAGTGCTCTGGTCATCTTTTAAGAAAATATCCAGTACACCATAGGGTTTAGACGAACTGAATTTGTTACTTAGATTATAAACAATACGTTCATCATTGGGATCAGAAGGGGGAGGTGAAATACCAGGGCCTATTCTTTCATAAGTATCTTTTCCTCCTGTTATGGATGGCCTAAACGTTATGTAATTGTCAGACGATAATTTGCTTCCACTCAGGCAAAGATTCGAATCACTATCTTTGATTGATAATCCAGATAAGTCCAGACCATAATCGAGGGTTCCCTGATTCAGATTGTTCAAATACAAGTTTGGAAGCGCCTTGGGTTCCGAAGTAGCCGGAAATCTCTTTCCAATATCCTTATCATTGAGGTAAATGGCAAAAGTAAATCGCTTAAATATCCCATTCAATAATCCAGGATTCACATCAACATTATTCGATTGACGCTGGTTGTAGAAAAGGTTAAACCCTGATTTAGTAGGCCTGCAAACCATTTGGTGTTTTGCCAATAGCATCTCACACTCTTCGGTTGGAGCGAAATAAAAGTAATCACGCATTGGAGGAGCAGGATAACTTGATGCCACAGGAATCTTCCAGGTTAAATTGTTGTTGTTGTCCCTGGTAGTTAAACTAACTACCGGAATCGTGGCTAACTTGAAGGACATTTTTTCAAACAGTTTAATTGTTGTTTATTAATTCATTTTTTCCTCTTTTCAGTTTCACTCGATTGAGCAAAACCATCCCCGCACGCACATTGGGCATGTTTTCGCTCATCGCGCAATCATGTTCTAATTAGAATTGATGCAGAAGAAAGTGCGCACATTTCTTCTATAAGAATTCCAAATAGATAAAGGAAATACTAAGCGCAGTAATTGTCGATTGCATCGAGGCGGACAAACTGCTATACGTTGTGATTTTAAGTTATTCAGTTAAGCCATTGGCCGATCGTTTCAAAATTGTTTTCGTTTAAAAAAATCCTATTTATCAAAATAAAAGCAAATATTCCCGGGAGAAAATCAAATCACTATTGGGGCAAAAATCCTTTCTACACTATCGTTGTGAATACGCACGTTAAGAATTTTTCGCTTTAACAGTTTTTCAATTAGAGCTTTTTTATTTTTCTTTTGAATGATTCAGAGTAAATTACCTTTCATAAAAATCACGTCACAAATAAACGATGGCCCATTGTAATGTATTTACGATTGAAATTTATTTTTCAAAATAAAACACAAAAACACGATTGATTTCTGAATTAAACTTGCCTGAATATTTTACCTTCCTTTTCCAATTCTCTTCTGATTCCCAATTCCATATCCTCAAACTGGATCCTCTCATCGCCTCTGGAAATGCTCTGTATGCAAACGAATTGAACAACATTTACAATACTTCCTCCGGAGATTTCATATCTAGCGGCTTTCGCTATATAATCTTCTATGTTGCCAAAATCGACAGCAACAGGAAAGGAATTACGCCATATTTGCAAACGCTCATTATAATCTGGAAATGGAAACTCAATCACGGCATTGAAACGTCGAAGGAAGGCGTCATCAATATTTCCCTTGTTATTGGAAGCCAACACTACAAGGCCAGCAAAAGATTCGATTCGCTGAAGAAGATAACTTACTTCCTGGTTGGCAAAACGATCGTTGGAACTTTTTACATTGGTTCTTTTTCCGAATAATGCATCTCCTTCATCGAAGAATAGAATCCAGTTCTTACTTTCAGCTTTTTCAAATAAATTCGCAAGATTTTTTTCAGTCTCACCAATATATTTCGACACAACTGCCGACAAATCTACTCTGTAAACCTGACGTTCGGTATATTTACCCATAAGCGTGCAAGCCAATGTTTTACCTGTTCCAGATGGGCCGTGTAGCAAGGCCATAAAACCAGGTTTAAACTGCCCCTGCGTCTTCCAATCTACCAATAACTGCTTGTGGTGTTTTGCCCATTTCTGGATTTCCAACAATTGACTGCTGATACTCTCACTTACAACCAAATCTTCCCAATTCAATTCTGTGTGAAGATAATGTGCCGGGAAAGTTGTACTGAATTTTGGAGGACTCACTTTGTCGCGTGTAAACAATTCCACATAGTCACTTTGCATAATCAGTCTTCCGCTGTAAATAGAATCACCCAAAGTATTTTCTTCCAGTTTGATCATACTCTCACCATGAAAAAAATGATCCACATCAAAGTACCTCATGGCATTAAGGCGTTCTATTATATTGGTACCTGCTACTAAAAAGAGTGCAGTATCACCCGTAGGATGCATCATTCTTTGGTCGGCATCTTTCTGGCCTCCTAATAAAGGAAGATCTGGGTTAGATTTGAGAAAAGGCCTTGCAATTTCCTCCATAAAACCTGGCATATAATGCGGTGCAAGGGCCAATGCAAGAATAAGCCACTCCTGAGTATTCGGTTTAAGAACGTCTCTTAATTTGGTCAGAGCATCATCATCACGCCATTCAGGTTCACCCGGAAGCCCTTCTGAAACTTCAGCAGTAGTGTTTTCAAAACCTCCATTGGCATAAAATTCAAGGCGAGTTTTCAGATGGATTTGAAGAAAGTCGAATAGACTTTTTACATTTTTCATGTTGAGAGATTATTAATTGTTTTTCAGGTCACAAAAATACAATTTAAATTCACTTGAATCAAAAAATAAGTTTCAACAATTGGCATTCTTTATAAATTCTGAAAAGAAAAAATCGCAATCGAATTCTAATTATTTTTTTCGGCTATGAAAAAATGAATTGACTCTCATTTATCACACACAAAATTGATCCACACTTAATAATCTGATTTCTCTTCTCCTCCCCTACTTTTGGCCCCACGAATATTTGACTTATGAAATTATACCTCATTGCCGGTGAAGCCAGCGGAGACTTACACGGAAGCAACCTTATCAAAGCACTGAAAGCCAGTCGCAATGATCTGGATCTGCGCTGCTGGGGCGGGGATATGATGGAACAGGCTGGCGCAAAACTGGTAAAACATTATCGCGATCTGGCCTTTATGGGTTTCGCAGAAGTGATTATGAACCTGCGTACCATTCTCAACAACCTGAAATTTTGTAAAGAAGATATTCTCCAATTCAAACCCGATGCAATTATTCTCATTGATTATCCCGGATTTAATTTGCGCATTGCCGAATGGGCAAAAAAAAACGGCATCAAAGTGTTTTATTATATTTCGCCACAGATCTGGGCCTGGAAACAAAATCGCGTGTATAAGATTCGTGAATGTGTCGACAGAATGTTTGTGGTGCTTCCATTCGAAAAAGACTTTTATAAAAAATTCGATTATGATGTTTCATTCGTAGGACATCCATTACTAGATGTAATCCACGAAAGAAAAAACGAAGAAGAAAATTTCAGACAAAAACACCAACTGGGCAGCAAACCACTCATTGCTCTTTTGCCCGGAAGCAGAAAACAGGAAATTGCACGGATGTTGCCATTGATGTTGGGCATGACAGATCAATTTCCGGAATATGAATTTATTGTTGCAGGTGCTCCCGGTCAGGAAGTTTCTTTTTATAGCGCAATAGCAGGTATGTCCAACAGGAAAATAATATTTGGTGCAACCTACGATTTGCTCAATTATTCGAAAGCAGGACTCATCACCAGTGGAACAGCCACATTAGAAGCCGGACTGTTCAAATTGCCGCAAGTAGTTTGCTACACCGGAAATAAAATTTCTTACTACATCGCCAAACGATTGATTAAAGTGAAATACATCTCATTGGTCAATCTTATACTCGATCGCAAAGCGGTAACTGAACTGATACAAGATCAACTCAACATAGCCAACTTGAAAACAGAACTTTGTCTGTTGTTGAAAGATTCAAACCACCTGCAGAAATTGAATCGCGAATATGAAGAATTGCACCAAAAACTCGGTGGATCAGGCGCCTCTGCCAGAACTGCCAATGAAATGTTGAAAATTCTTGAATCCGCTTCTGTGGAGCCACCACCGCAAACTTAATTTCGCTCTGTGCGCAAAAGACTTTTCATCACCTTTCTGTTATTGCTGGCCTTCACATGGGCCAGCGCTTCAAATCGTATTCTGACAGGACTTTTCTATGGTGCCAATCATGTTCGCGCCACATTGACTATTGCCAAAGGAAGTTATGATATGATGTCGGGCGATCAAGCCATTTTTACAATAAAAAATGGTGAAACTGCTGATATCACGGCCTCTGGCGGAAAGGTAAATGTCTTTTACAAAGGCAAAAATTACGCAGGCTATTCCAAGGTTACTTTCAGGCAGGCCGAAACTTCAGAATTCAGAATTCAACCCGCCGGACAAAAGGCGAACTCCCGAATTTACCAGCAAAATCTCATTGCACTCTCTTACTCGGGCCGTCTTCAAATGGTGAATGAGCAGGACATTGAAAATTATGTGGCCGGTGTAATAGAAGCCGAAAGCGGCAGCGGTCAGGAATTAGAGTATTATAAAGTACAGGCCGTAATAAGTAGAACGTATGCCCTGAACAACCTCAACCGCCATAGCGGCGAAGGATTTCAGATCTGCGATGCTACCCATTGTCAGGTTTTTCATGGCAAACCCCGAAAAGAATTAAAGGCAGCCATTGCTGCAGAAGCCACCATAGGAATTGTAATTGTCGACCAGAACATCAACCTTATCACTGCCGCCTTTCATAGTAATTGTGGCGGCCATACTGTGAATGCCGAAAATGTCTGGCTCAAGCCAACAAGCTACCTGATAGGCAAACCCGATACTTTTTGTTTGAAGATGCCGCACAGCAATTGGGAGAAAACAATTACCCGAAATCATTGGCTGGATTATCTGCAAAGCAAAAGATTTCCGGTGACCGACCAAACTGAGGAGGGAATGTCATTTTACTCAGGAGAAAAGGAAGTATTTTATGCCGACAGCACCTTTAAGATCCCCATGCGGGTGATTCGGGAAGATCTGAAATTGAGATCGGCTTTTTTTAATATTCAAAGCATCGGAGACAGCGTGACTTTTATCGGGCAGGGCTTTGGACATGGTGTAGGATTGTGTCAGGAAGGAGCTATGCAAATGGCCCGACGTGGAACAAAATTCGAAGACATCATTCACTATTATTATACAGATGTCCATTTGATGCCCAAGGACATGATCTGGTTTTTTCAAGAGTAAAAAGCTCCGGACTTTATGCCCGAAACCGCAAAATCTTTAGCAGAATATAGCATTGGCGGTCAATTAACACTCTTTTGCTTGCTTTAACAGCCTACGCGTCAATGTCAACTTACTTTAGCCGGAACAAAACCAACAATAGTTCTCATGAAAAAAACCTTCCGTTTTATGGCCATGCTTGGATTATTTCTGGCATTCGGATCTATGCTTCATGCGCAGACCAAGGCTAAAATCAATATTAAGCGCAATCAGAATGGCACTCAGACCGAAGAAACAAAAGAAGTGGTCATTGGAGAAGGTGTAGATGTTGAAGACATTCTTAAGGATATGGGTGTTTTGGATGAGTTGGGCCAATTGAAAGCTGGTCAGCAGTTTGAGATCAGTATCGAAAAGTTCGACAGTCTGGATAATAAAGATGAAATCAACCTTAAATTTTACGGATCTCCCGGCTTAGCTCCAATGTCTCCGATGCCACCCATGGCGCCCATGGCACCAATGTCTCCGATGTCCCCCATGCCACCTATGCCTCCATTTCCGGGTTCATACTCCTACACTACTGAGACAAAAACCTACCTGGGCGTAATGCTGAAAACTTCTGTAGAAACGGATGGCGAAAATATTGAGACAGGCAAACCCTATGTAACAGAAGTAATGGAGGAATCGCCAGCCATGACTGCTGGAATTGAAAGCGGAGATATCATTTTGGAAATTGACAATCAGGACATGAACTCCCTTCAAGAAGTAATTGAATACGTTCAATCCAAGTCTCCAGGTGATAAAATTGAATTGAAGGTTTTGCGCAATGGAAAGAAAAAGAACTTGAAAGCCACACTTGGAGAAAAAGAAATGCAGGCCAATTCTTTTGAATTTAATGAAGAAGAAAGGAATTTCCCTGAAGAGTTTCGCAACTTTAATTTCAATTTCGATGCTGACTCTATCACCATTTCAATGCCCAACAGCCCCGATTGCGGCGAATGTCCGGATGGTTCTTTCAGAATCTGCCAGCCATTTAGCTGGAATTCAAGCGGAATGACTGCCGAAGAAACAGCTTTCCTTGGTGTAACTCCCAATAATGTTGAAGTTATAACCGGCGATGGCTCTACCATATTTATGGAAGAAATTGAAGGGGATACTGAAAATACAGATAATGGTGTTAAAATCCTGGTTGAAAACGGAACTGCCGCAGAGAAAATGGGGCTCCAGGATGGTGATGTGATTATGGAAATAGATGGAAAATCTGTCAATCAATTTGATGAACTGGCTGAAGTTATTTCCAATTGTAAGCCTGAACAGGTAATTAAATTAAAAATTAAACGCGATGGTCGTTCGAAGGAATTGGAAGGCCCACTGGGAAAAAGATCGGTGAGCAGCAATAGCGACTTCAGAATATTCCACGACTATAAAGGAATGGATGAAGGCGGTAACCACACATATGAGTACGAGTTTGATATGGACCAGGAGGATGTAGAACAGCACATGGAAGAATTGCTTGAGATATTGGATCAACAGCAAATCGAACTTCAGCAGGAGCAGGAAAGAGTAAAAGAAGAATTGGAGAGATTGAGAAATTCAAAATCTACCATTAATATCACAATCGAAATTGAAGATATCACTGCCGAAGAAGCAGCTTCAGTAAATGCCAACGCCAATCCTAAACTTTCCACAGACAATAATCTTGTTCTGGACAAAATCGCCTTCTTCCCCAACCCAAATAATGGTTTGATTAATTTGTCTTTCACTTCTGCCGACACCAGTCCGTTCTCCATACATGTTTATTCTTCAGAAGGTGCAATTGTTTACAAAGAGGAAGTGTCGAATAAATCAGGTAGTTACAACAATCAGATCGATATCTCTTCCAATGCGGATGGTGTCTATTATCTGCAGATATCTCAGAATGGCAAAACATATAGCAAAAAGATAGTAAAGGGTAATTAAGCCCACGAAAACTCTGACAGACAAATAGTCTTTCAGATTTGGTTATTGAAAACCATCGCTCAGGCGGTGGTTTTTTTTTTCTTCCAAAACTGTTACACTTATTCTGTTACACTACAAGTGAAACAAAATTAATGTAACAAAATTTGAAAATAGAATCCTGTTACACTAACTATGTTACATTAATAGTGTAACACCGTTAGTGTAACAGGATATAGATCGCAGAAAACAGCGAATAAAAAGCAATGAACAAAACTTTTATGTTCGGATCAGATTGGAGATGCGGTCAAATTGGGGCGGCCAATTGCAGATCACCCGCAAAAGGCCGGGACCAGAAAAGGACCAATAGAAAATGATTCATCAACCTGCTACTTCTCACTTGCGCCGGACTTGAATACCGCCGCGCAGTATTTTTATTGAACACATAAAGAACGAAGAAAGTAAGACAGTAAGAATACATGAATTATTTTTTCATATATTTTTACCTCCTGCCTTTCTTAATTGTTCAAGTTGCAATGGACAAACAATATAAGGAACGAAGGAAGTAAGGCTGTAAGAATGCCTGAACCCTTTTTTCTTATAATCTTACCTCCTTCGTTCCTTACCTATTCAAGATTTTTACCCGCAATTGTTGTTCAATTTGTTTAGGGCAAAAAAAAATTCAATACATTGTCCCAATTCTAAAAGTTCGATCGTCATTAGGGTGTAATTCATTTAAAAAAACATTTATAAAAAATCAAAACAATGGAAAAGTTTCTTTATTTATTCAGAGGCGGCGACATGCCGGAATCAAAGCGTTCACCGGAAGCCATGCAGGCCCACATGCAAGAGTGGATGACCTGGATGGGTGGATTAATGGCCAAAGGAAATAATGTAGAAGGCGAACCACTACATTCTACCGGAATGCAGGTAAATGGTTCCGGTAAAATGGTTATCGATGGACCATTTATGGAAGGCAAAGAAATGGTTGGTGGCTATCTTCTGGTAGATGCCAAAGACATGGCTGAAGCAGTAGAAATATCGAAGGGTTGTCCGATTCTTGAATTTGATGGCAAAATAGAAATTCGCGCCATCAGCCGCACCGGAATGTAACCATGTCGAGCTCCGAATCTCCAGATTTGAATCTTATAGTTGACCATCTTTTTCGCCATGAGGCGGGAAAGATGGTCGCTGTATTGACTCGGCTTTTTGGTTTTCCCAATATTGAACAGGCGGAGGATATTGTTCAGGAAACAATACTCAAAGCATTGGAAACCTGGAAGTTTGGAAAAATCCCGGAGAATCCGCAAGCATGGCTCTACACGGCGGCAAAGAACAAAGCCATCGACGTGATTAGAAGAAAAAAACTTCATTACAAAATTGAGCACGAAAGAGCCGCATTGCTCAAATCAGAATATACCCTGGTGCCGTCTGTGAATGAAATGTTCAATGACAACGAAATAAAAGACAGCCAGTTGAGGATGATGTTTGCCTGTTGCCATCCTGAATTTTCAGAAGAAAGTCAACTCACTCTTATACTCAAAACATTATGCGGATTCAGCACGGCAGAAATTGCCAAGGCATTCATTACCGGTGAAGAGACCATTTCCAAAAGATTGTATCGCACCAAAGAAACGATCAGGAAAAACAAAATTGAATTGGTAATACCCACTGGGGCGGATATCGGAAAAAGAAGTGACGTAGTTCTGAACGCCATTTATTTGCTTTTCAATGAAGGCTACAATTCTGCTCAAGCTGCACAACTCATTCGCGAAGATCTCATTGCTGAATCGTTTCTTCTAGCCAACCTTTTAAGTGAAAATCCGACAACAAAAAGTCCGAAAGTCTATGCGCTTATGGCATTGATTTGTTTTCATTCTTCAAGAAGTGAAAGCAGATTGACACCGGAGGGAGAAATAATTTTATTAGCTGAGCAAGACAGATCAAAGTGGAATCAGTCGTTGATTCAATTGGGCAATAGTTATCTGAATCTATCTGCTATTGGCAGCGAAATATCATCTTATCATTTGGAAGCTGCAATTGCTTTTGAGCATTGTTCAGCAAGAGATTTTTCGCAAACAAACTGGACACAGATTCTTCGTTATTACGAATCTCTCTGCGCCATTCATCCATCGGTAATAACCCGCTTAAATAAAGCGATTGTTACAATGCAAGTCCTGGGAGCCGAAGCTGCCAGACAGGAGCTACAGGAAATTGCAGATAAGAAAAAAATTGAGTCCTATTATCTTTATTATAGTCTTTTGGGAGAAATAGCAAGTAAACTTAACGAGATTCCTGAAGCCAGAATTTACTACGAAAAAGCAATTGAACTCACACTTTCTGAAAAAGAGCGAAGGATAATACGCCATAAGATCGGAAGTTTGCGGAAATGAGTTTTTTAATCGCAGGAATTTCCAAAACCAGCAATCAATCTGAGCAGATCCGATGTTCCAACAATACCGTCTAAATCGAAATCCGATTGATAATTTTGCAAACCCCAATTCGAAATAAGTAAGAGCAGGTCAGTCGTACCAACTATGCGATCTCCATTCATATCACCCACGCAGCAAGAGCATTCCTCATTATCTTCAACCAGATCAGCACAACCTGTTAACTCACCATCAGAGGGCCCGTTCTTCACCTTAAGTTGATAAGATTGGGAAACCAATCCGCTGCAATCAGTCTGAACAAAAGCACTGACACTTAGGAGCTGAACCGATGGATCTGCAGTGGCAGAAACGATCTTTTGGCTGGGAAGTGCCTCAAAAGATTCGCATTGGACATTCCACTGTATAGGTTGTAAAATGGACTCAAGGTCGCAAAACTTCACCACTTTATTTTTCAAGGGCAAGTTGGTAAGAAAAGGAGTTTGTTCATCACAAAGAACAACCAGTTGCTGCTCTGTGCTTGTATTGCCACATACATCAGTTGCTGTATAATTGTAGGTGATATACTTGCTATTGGACACTGCACAATCATGCTTAAGAGCCACATCTCCTGCTCCGGATACAGTGGAAGAAACGCCATTTTGTGCGAAAGTGCCACTGTACGTGAACCATCCACCCGAACCATAGTCTGGATTGTAGTTGTTCGATTGAATCCCTACCTGATAGCCGTAGGCCAGGGTGCTTGGAGAATGTGCAATACTCAGTTGAGTTCCTTCCAGCGAACCATGTCCGACTACCACAGAGCTGGGGTCAATTTTATAATAATCCCAATTGGGGAATTCTTCTGTAACAATAACGTTGCAATCGTGCTTATACCCGCGCTCTAATGCCGACCATTCGGACCAGTTCATTTTCTCCACCAGATTAATAGTAACTTCTAATATTGCGGTTGAGTCGTTGGGATTTCTGGTTGTCATAAATATGTATGCAGTTCCATTGTCAAGCGTTACGAATTCTCCTTGAATTACCTGATAATACCTTGAGAAAATGGGTTGATTGACTAAATACAAAGCCCAATCAACAGCATAATTACAAAGATTTTCAAGTGGCCGCAACGGGGTGATCAGATTGCAGGTATTCACAGTGTTCGATATTGCCACATTCAAAACAGGGCTGGGATCAAGATTGTCATACACCGAAGCATCAGGTTGAGGAATTTCGTCGCAATCGGCAAAAATTAATGTATTGGTGATGTTGATTACGGGTGCTGTCATATCGTTGTTGGAATTGACTTGAGCAGGTAATTCCAACACAATGCTTAATAAAACAAGGAGGGAAAGTTGTTTCATTTGAAGAGGAGTTAAGAAATTAAGGTTTGGTATGCCAACTTGTTGCAAATCTAAGTAGTAACTAACTGACTTTAATACAAAATATGCCAGAAATAAGACTTTGAAATCTCCTTTTGGTTGCATTTGATGTTTCTCGTGCAAACATCTTAAATACTGCCTCGATGTAAACACATAAAAAAGTTGAACCAAAGTGTAGAAAAGAAAAAGAAAAAAAAGAACACCTGCACGTTTGCAGGTGTTCTTTTCGAGCTAAATTAAAACTAAACTAATCTGAATTATTCAAACACTAGTTTAAACCTTGTTTTAAATCCATTGTTATCTGAAATTTCTAACTGATAAATCCCTGAGGCTATATCTTTTCTTTGAATCACAAAATTTCCCTGACAATTGCTGAAGGTCCCGGATAACACACCTCTTATGTCATAGAGGTTCATCGAGAAATTACCATCGGGCAGTATAACAGTCAGGCGATCCAAAACGGGATTAGGGTATACAACAATTGATAAAATTTCTGATTCATCCGTGCCAACAAAGTTTACCATTTCACTTTGTGCCGTGCAGTCATCTGCGCTGGAAGTAATAACATAATATTGTCCCGATTGCACCATGATAATATTTTGAGCAGTGGCACCAGCTATTGGCGCACCATTGTAATACCACTGCCAGTTTTGTCCTTCAGGAGCATTCAGTTCCGCTCCATTTTGAAGAATAATTGTGCCAGGAAGTTCGTTCACGGCGATATTAATTGCGTCATTATTTTCACATACCAATTCATTGGTGGCCTGAGCGATGAGCGTTTCACTCTGTGCAGGTGTATAGCTTCCACCGTTGGTCGTTCCATTGCTCCATACAACAGGCGAGTCGCTGGTTGCTTCAAGAGTAATGGGATTTCCGGCGCACACAGCAATATCATCACCTGCAAATACTTCGGGCAAATCAATTACTTCTATTTCATCCTGACTTGTATAGGTGCAAAGTGGGTTAGTCAATTGCAATGCTATATTATGTATGCCTGGAGCTAAAGCCCCGGTGTTCAATGAAGATTCATCAGAAACCATTTCTCCGTCCAGCATCCAGGAGTATTGCTCCACGTATTGCTGTGAGGCATCTAATTGAAGTGAATCGCCGGCACAAATATCATCGTTGGGTTGTATTCCGCTAAAACTATCACAATCGAATATAGTATGGAAAACCTCATTGGTTTGAATGGGTGCGTTTTCATCGAATATAATAAAGGCTTTGTTATAAAGTACGGTACCCGGCAGCAGATCTTCTCTTGCGCGAATGGCGTAAACTACAAATCCATGAGAGCCCTCTTCATCATTGGCCGAGCTGGGCAAGTTAATGTCATTGAACATAAAATCCAGCATTCCATCATCGTGCAGGCATCCGGTGAAGGTAGCTGAGCCATAAAGCTGTTCAAAAGTAGAGAGGTCGAATACGCTTTCTTCAAGAGGATCGTGAATCAGAATATTTTGAGCGGGAATATTGCCTATATTCTGAAAACGAATTCGGTATTCGATACGTTCGCCGGCCAGAATATAGTGAGGTTCAGCGTAACCAACAGGTCTTGCAGAAATATCGTTGGGATCGAACGAGCAACCAATCACAGGTGAAGTATTCCAGGTATTGTCGTATAACAATACATTGTTTTCATCATAAAGTAAAAGATGAAAATTAAATACATACTCATCTCCGATATTATTCATCCCGGGTCCGTCAATATGGAATGAAAAAAGATCCACTGAACCCGATAAGAAATTGGTAATATTCCATTCAGCATATCCCGCAGTTGTTACATCCGGAGCTATGGTAGAATAGACATCGGCTTCCGGCAAGAAAGATGCATCACAATTTAAGGTGAGCACTCCGTGCAAGGATACTGAACCTGTGTTGGCAATATGAACTCCTGCTTCATATCCATCTATGCAATGAATAATATCCCAATAACCATCGTATGGGCCATTTACAGCAAATGCAGCATTGCCCGAAATTTGCAACCCGAACAATGCACCGGGGCTGTTGGGCAGTACTATACTCTGAATGAGTGGTGTGGTATTGATCCAGTTATCACTGTTGTTAATCAGTTCGATGATATAAGGAGATGCAGGCAATGTCAAATCGATCATTCCGAACTCATTGGTAAATACCGTAACGCCCATGGCACTAATAAACAAAGGCCAGTTTTGAATACCATCTTCACCTGCCTGTTGTAATCCGTCTCCATTGGTATCATTGAAAACAATGATGTCAGAATTATATCGACAACCCTGATTAAAAATAGCCAATGGATTGTAATTTACTGCTTCAACGTCCATGCAACCGAAGCATGATTCGTATTGGCAGGAGCCATTGTCGATTGTAGCAAGTGCATTGTAATTGCAGGCGAGTGAATCCGTGCATCCCAGGCAAGAGTAGTCGCAAGTGCCGTTTTCAAAAGAAGCATCCGAATCGTAATTACAAGCAAGATTATCTGTACAGCCATAAGTACAACTGCCTGTGCCTACATATATATATAAGGTATCAGCAGATGCTTCTCCAGGGCATGTGCCATTGTCGATTGTCCATTCCAATAAATTGAGGCCTTCACCCAAACTGAAAACACTGGCAAGCGGACTATTGATATCGAAAATCATTGCTCCTCCACTTAAAATATCCCACATTCCTGTACCACTATTGAGTGGATCGCTTCCACACATCGTTGCTGAGTTTTGGTTACACAAATACAAGGTGTCGCCTTCAATGCAGGTCGAAGCGTCGGCTGCTACCAGGTCACCAGTGTAGCTATTAATGGTCAGCAGGTCCAGGTTGTTAACACACGAATAATCCTGATGCCAGCCAATGATGGTAGTTCCCAGTTGCAGATTCGATATTGTAGTAGAAGGAGACCATTGATCAGCGAGCACACCCGTTCCAGAGTAAACATACCAGTAACCTGAAGCCAATGGATCTGGATTGACTGCATTGAGGATGGCTGTTGTCTCATCACATAATTGAATATTGGGACCGGCGTTGGTAGCGATTTGCGGAGAGTAGAAACAAGATCCATCATCTGCATTGGCTTGAGGATTGAAGTTGCACGCCAAAGGATCTGTGCAGCCACTGCATTCAAAGCCACAGGATGAATCTCTGATCTCTATGTTTTGAATAAATGTGGCTGTATGGCCACACCCGTCATTCACCTCATAATTTACGTGTAATACAGGAGCTGTGCAACAGGTAGCTTCAACCGCGATATCACAATTGCTGGTCAACAAAGTAGTTGAAATCCCAGAAGCGCTGTCCGAAAAGTATCCTTTACAATTAAGCCATCCACCCAAACCAAATCCGGTGCTATAATTATTTGCTCCCATCCCTAATTGCAGTCCATAAGCATAATTCGTCGGTGAATGGTGAATATCAAGCACTGTCCCTGCAAGATCTCCCTGACCAATGGCTTGACCATAAGCCACCTTGTAATAACTCCAATCTTCGTGATTCTCTGGACTAGAACCACAATCAGCCTTATAAAAAGTTGGAAAGCTTTGAGTTGACCATTCTGTCCAATTCATCTCGTCAAACAACCAGAGATCAATATATAAGATAGCATTGTCATTAAAATTATTGGCCACGGTGCCATATACATGCAACTGCCCGCCGGAAAAGTATTTTGATTCAAGATTAACCACTTTATACCACTTATCGGAATTAGGCAACGTAAATATAGCAAATGACCACGGAGCGGGGTAACCACATAAGTTATTGCCAAGGGAAGCAGTGGTTAATGAGCAGAAATCATTGCTCAATGTATCAATTGTTATTGATACATTTCCTTGAGCGCCACAACCGTCAAAAAAATTAAGATAAGGGAGTGAATCTGCCTGACATGCTCCGATAATTGCATTTTCATCTCCTTCAAATTCAATGAATTCATTGGTGGTATTTTCTGCATTGAATGCGATTTGTTCATATTCCAGTACAATTACAGCTTGCTTGCTTTTAACTAAACCACAATTATATTGCTGATTCCAATATAGTATCGTTGGCCCCAAAGGAAGATTAGTAATTTCGGTAGTCGCCAGAGTAATCGAATCAATTGTGGCACTTCCTTCATAAGTCCAATAACCAGATAAATAAGGGTCGTTATTGAATGCTGTAATTGTGGCGAAGGAATCGCCGTACACAATTTGCGCCGGGCTAGAAGAGTAAACAACTATGTCACCTCCTATAACGTAGATTCCAATATCAACGGTCGATGATATGCCAAGATCATCTTGAACAACAAATGTCACTATATCCAGCCCGCTGAAGCTAGCCGATGCCGTATAAGTGAAACAAGGAAAACCACTGCCAATGTTGGGTTCAATCACAATCAGTCCATCATTATTACTAAAGCTGATAATGGAATGTGTGGTTCCTGAACTACTTGCTTCTATACAATGTGTAATAGAAGTGCTCTCACATATTCTTGAGAGAAGTGTATAAGAGCTCACCCCACTTTGCGAAGCCGGACTCGCATCGGCCGGTGACGTGAATACCGGAATACAAGTGTAATCGCAGCTTCCGTTGTCTTCGGTGGCAGAAGCATCGTAGTTGCAGGCGTTGGGGTCGAGGCAACCGGCAGTGTCAAACATACCGTGCTCATCTACAATAGAATTGAACTTAGAAGAAATCCCAAAAGATTGACAGCTTATGAAAAGCGTAAATAAAAGGGCTATTTTTTCATTGTTCCAAAGGTTTTAGGTTGTGTAACTGAAGTTTTAATTTCAGTTCACAAATATGAGATTACCCTGCATTATTATCCAAGCCCAATTGAGTAAGTGGGCTAGTTTTCTTAGAATTCGTACAATTATTCGGAGAATTGGTCGATAGATATGCCACCTGAGGCATTAAACCAATTTAAGTACTTCAAAGCAATTGTGGGAGAAGTGCTATCGTCACCAATGATATTTTCGATGCTGATAAAAAGCAAGATCGGGCAATGTAATCTCTAAGCCTAGTTATTTCGAGTGCAGCTTGCTTCTGAGGCTGTCGTCCTGGAACAAGAATTCATGGTCCACAATTAGAACCATTCCAGGGACGATGGCACTGTAATTTTGCTTTTCAACCTAATATTCCATTATGAAATAGTCTGACAACTCACTTTAAATCGAATTATGTTAACCTTTAGTTCGCATAATATTGGCATTGGTCGAAAAAAGTTCGAAATTCAAAATTAATTTCGAATGAGGGGAATCAATTATTCCATTTCGACATATCTTTACATTACCTTAACAAACAAACTTACATTTACTTTCTGAATACAATCAGAATCCGTTGTTTTTTCATCTAAATTTTCTTTTAAAATGTCTGGTTACTTCACTCAATGATTAGTGTAATGTCATCAGTATGCTCCAATTCCTGCAAGTATTGATTCGTCTGGAGAATCGCAATTAAATTATTTGTTTAATTTTAATTTATAGCACTATGAATATGGCCTTACTATGCACTTTTTTCAGGGATAATATTTGTACAATTTCTTCGCCATTTGATGTTCATTGTATAAATGTAAAACAAATAAATTTGTGGCAATTCGTTCTCGTCGAACACAAGAAATGAAAGTAATTGAATCTTTCACACAACACTGACTTCGTGTCAGATCAGTTACTATTCAAGTCTTTATTATATTTCTAAGCTCTTTTCTGGCAAAACAAACTATGTACCCATCCATAGCGGGTTTCCTTTGCCGTCGCACCTTGCTTTCAAAATTAATTTAAAGGAATTGTCCAACATACCTCAAAACATTCGCGGTAAAACAGTACTCACCTAAACCCAATAAAAACACTATCCGATGAAAACATTTTATATAAAATACCTTATATTACTCATTGCAATATTTTCTCAAAACCTTTCGAATGCGGGCATTGATACAGAATACAGAAAAAATTGCACAATTCTCGCCAAGTACAAAGTCAAAGTTGCAATCTGGAAACGCGTAGGCAATTCAACTGTTACATTGTGCACGGCAACAGACAAAGGTTGCAGCTATGCCGCTGCTGCCTGCAACGGATATATTCCGAACGCTCGAGCAGACGTGAGAATTGGATCAAACCCTTATCGCTACCATTATTACTACTATCCTTATTACGCAGGGAATTCATTTGTTCACCCACCAGTTGTCTCGCCAGATACCCTTGGTATCGGAATAGGAGATATAACAGAAGAAGTAACCTTTAATACTACAGGCAACAATACAGAAGTAACCATTAATGGATTTTCCGGGAGGCTTGCGGCCTCTGTAAACTCACAGTTTGGTACTTGTTATAGAATACTGATATGGAAAAGTGAAAATGCGCAGGATTCCATAATGTCCGCCTCAAAAGTACTGATGGAAGCAAGTATAAGAATCGAAAATGGGGCAATCCATACCACCGGTTTTCTAAGCCCTTCTGACTTTACTGTAACAACAGTAATGGACGCTTCCGGCTTTATGGTAACCCAGATCGAGCCAGTAGTCGGTCTTCAAAAGGTGCTTCAGTTACCCTATGACGATGCAGACAATAGCCTGGCTGTTCGAACTGCCAACCATGGTGGATTTGGCTATTATGATCCCAATGCAATTTTCGAAAATGAAGTTGCCATTCCCACCCTTACAGAATGGGGGCTTATTCTGCTGACCGCTGCTCTGGTCCTATTTGGCATTGTCTTCTTATTAAAGCGCTCCAACTATTCAGCCAGGCTGTCCGCATAATAAGATAAGTTCAACTACAGAGAAAGAAAAGTCTGCTTTTCAACCGGCAGCTACATTCTGCACTGATTTCGTAAATCACAAACGAAAATACCATGCCCCTTCCAACAATAACAAATAGCACACACCAAGTCAAAGGCAACTGGTTTGTTCGGATTACAAGTCGTTTTCCAATAGCAGCGTTCGTATTGGGTACAGCATTCTATATGATACTTTTTTACGCTGTCTGGCTATCCGATTGGTACAACCAACATATCCACCCACACTTATTGCATGGTTATGCCTGGCTGTCTGGAATTGTACTTAATTGGTTTGGATATGAAGTTACAGTGAGTCAGGAGCTTATTACTTCAAGTAGTCAATCACTGAGTATTGCCAGAGGATGTGATGGCATTGAAGCCGTGGCGCTTTTCACTGCGGTAATGCTGGCCTTTCCCAATCCATTAAAGTTTAAGTTGATTCATCTTTTCAAGGGTATTCTCTTTCTGGTTGTCCTTAATCTGGTGCGGATCATTTCACTTTTTATGATTGTCTCCTCTCATCCCAAAGTTTTCGATCTGATGCATACTGTAGTCTGGCAAATCATCTTCATCATCAGCGCACTTTGCCTGTGGATACTGGCCATTTATCAAAAACCTAAAACGAATGCTTATGTCGGTCAATAAAGTCATTTTACTTTTTGTGGTGAAAATTGTAATTTGCTTTTCCATGCTGAATATTCCACAGTTGAAAATGGATAAAGTATTTGAGAAATACTACATTCATTTTGGAAATAAATTTTACCGAACCATTAAATCAAGTGGCGTGGTAATGTTCAAACAGAGTGACGAGACAGATAAGTTACAAGTTCTCGTGGGCAATAAAAAGAAGTTCGTTGCCCATGGAGAGAATAAGCTTGCGTGGATAAAAATCGAGACAAAATCGACCGATTTTGTTCCGCTGACCCTGTTGCTGGCGCTTATATGGGCTTCTCCTGTAAGTGTGAAAAGAAAGCTGACAGGTACTGCTCTAGGTATTGCATTCTTCACGCTAATCATGCTTTTCAAACAATGGATTATCATCACCTATATCTGCGATCAAAATGCCTGGCTTGAATTAACCCATCTCAGCTCTTTTCAACGGAATTTAAACGAAGGGATGTACATGCGGATGATCATGCCTACTGGCGCGACACTAATGACCGTGGTGTTTATATGGCTGATGGTTACTTTCAGGAGGGTGGATGTGGAGAGGTTTCAGATAAAAAATGGGTTTGCTGAAAGCTTTTCATAAGTGAATTCACTCCTCTACTAAAAACACAAAAAAACAATCAATATCAGAAAATAAAATAATAAATCATCAAGGATTAATTATAACAATTTATCTTCTAAGTACTATCTCTATTTCAATGCAAATCAACAAATTTATAATAGTAATTATTAATTAAAATACATATTCACTTTTAACAAAAAACATTATGAAATATTCAATTGATTGTAATCGAAATTGGGTTCGCCTGTTGGTAACACAAATATTACTATTTGGCGTTACTTCCTTTTGTTCCTCGCAAACATTGTTCACCTATAAAACTGGGATAAACTCACTTGGGAATGGAGTAATACAGGATTACCCTGGTGTCCCAGGCGATTATATTCGTTTTGACCCAACAGATAATGTATTAACTCCATTAACTGCAAGTGGCAGCCCACTTTCAGTTGTTTTGGAGTCCTGTGAGTCGGCCACTGCCTTGCAGGCATTGGTAATGAATGTCTTGGACACTATGGCAATATGGAATTTAGAGATTACCGACGTAGAAAGTGGAATTACACGAGTATTCAATATAACTTTCCATCTTCAGGTAAGCTACCAAGCGGGTTTCGCCTCAACTATTGAATCGGGGATTTCATTTTCTCCAACGAGCCAAACAATCGGATCAAATATATATACGATCTCCGATTATCAATTTATAGCTCTGGGTGCTCCTCCTGTTAGCGGAGGAACGGGATCAATGGGTACAACAACTATCAAAATTACTGCTCAAAAAGCTGTCCCAACCCTTTCTCAATGGGGAATGGTATTGCTTCTACTCCTTCTTATCTCGCTAGGCACAGCATTCATCATCAAACGCCAAAGATCATTAGCCATAGCCGGAGGCATGGAAAGTACCAGTCAAAACAGAAGATCACTTTTCGACCGAATATTATACTTCAAAGTATTGGTTGTGGTGTTATTGTTTCTGATTACAGTCATTAGTTTCGTTGTTATTTATTACGGTAACATTTCAATGACTGATATTGTAGGTGGCATTCTAAGTTCGTTGATTGTAGCGTACCTCATCCATCTTATTCCATTTAGGCAAAAAGTATAGCAACGTTTAAGTGACTTAATTATCAGGGCAGACCAATAATCTGCCCTTTTTTATTTCAATTGATTGCATTAAATGAACTACACTCTTCATCACCCACACAATATTTCAAAAATGCCACAGTTAACCTATCAAATCTGTTGAGGAAAAACGATCCGGCGTTTATACCGGACATTCAATGCCATTTCAGGGGAGAGGTAGGCGGTAGAGGATGCCCATCAAACTTGTACTGTCGGATCGTCCTCTTCAGTTTTTACATCCGCCCAATATGCTCGAGCTTTGCAGAAGTCCAGTCTTCGAGTTTATTTTCCAGGCCACTATTATACTCCATGGGCAACAGAAATTCCATCCAACATTTTTCTGTAAAATCTGAGTCGATTTTTTCCATGCCGAAATCTTTCAGTACTTTCATAATGGAAGGCATATCTGCGTAATCAAAGTGCAGCTTGAAATGATCCATTACTTCCTTTTCAATAACATTGGCATTTTCTATAGCGAGCTTTGAGGCCGTTTTATAAGCGTCAATCAAGCCACCTGTGCCCAACTTGGTTCCTCCATAATAACGAATTACTGTGATGAGAACGTTGGTAAGGTCGAATGACTGAATTTGTCCGAAAATGGGCTTGCCCGCAGTGCCTGAAGGTTCTCCGTCATCATTCATCCTGAAACGGCTTTTGTCCCAGCCCAACCGCCAGGCATAACAGATATGTGTGGCTGAATGGTGTTCTTTCCAGAGAGTGTCTACAATCGCTTTTATTTCCTTTTCATCTTTTACATGAAAGATTTGCGAAATATGGCGGCTACCCAAAACGCGATACTGCCCCTCGCCTGTTCTGTCGATGGTTTTATAGAAGGACTTACTCAATGGTAAAGGCCGGACTTAAGAAATCGGATTCATCATTACACTGAAAACTGTAATGCTATTGGGATCGCGATCGTAGTAGAGTTTATCCAATGCTCCAAGGATGTTCTTTGCTCTGAAGTAAGACGTGTGGAGAATGTTTTCGCCCTTCAGTGTCCACTGAATAGTGTAGCTGCTGTCTTCCTCTTTGTACACTTTCACATAGTCCAACAGATGTTTCAGGGCCTCAATTTTATTGGCACCATCGGTAGTGTGAAAGAGGAAACTCTGGTTGTGCCGGGGATTCACGGTGATAAGTCGCAACACCACATGCCCGCTTTGCTCTTCGAAATTGAAGATCAGGCTATTTTGTCCTAACCCGATGTATTTGCCTATTTCTGATTGAAGATTGGCTATTTCTATGTTTTTGTCCACTGTCATGATTCGGCAAATCTAAGAGAAAATAGGGGTTATTTACCACATAAGCAATAAGGAAGTAAGGCATGAAGGGTAGTTTTTCATACTTCCTTACGTCCTTCGTTCTTTAAGTGGTAAAAAAAACATACGCTAAGAAAAAGAGAAATGAGTCAAAACGATGCGGCCCTTTATTGGAGGCCTTGCTGGTTAAAAACCAGCTCAAGCGAAAGGCACAGGATACGCTTCGCTAATCCTGCGCCAGAATAAAAACGAAGAAGCCTCCACGTTTGGAGGCTTCTTCAATGCTTTTTTAACGGATTGCTTAATTAACCAAAATGAAACATTCTACAGGGTCTTGAACGGGAGGCTGTTTTGGAAAGTTTCGTTTTTGATAAAGAAAAGTGAAAATATTTCTGGAAGGCCTATTGTGGCTGGAAAAAATTAACGCATAAGGAGCGAAGGAAGTAAGGCACTAAGGGTGTTATTTCTTACTTCCTTACATCCTTCGTTCCTTATGTGGTAAAAAAAAATCACGCGCTAAGAATAAGAGAAATAGGTCAAAAACAATGCAGCCTTTTATTGGAAGCCCTGTTGGCTAAAAGCCAGCAAGAGCCATCGGCACTGG